>WSXW01000045.1 GCA_009773495.1 Bacillota bacterium | reverse complement strand
CACCTCAATTTCCACGAAAATGAACATCCTTTATACCGACTTACTGCAACTCGGTTGCACTCACTCTGACAAAGTTGCATTTACTCTGACTAGTCACCGGCGCTGTCCGCTCTCAGCTCACCGCTCTTAGAAAAGCGGAAGGCGGAAAGCGGATTGCGCTCTGACGTGTCTACGCTCCAAGTTCATTTGACATCAACCCCCTACTGTAGGATAATCTAAGCAGTAAAACACAACAGAGGTGATTGTCTTGGAGGATTTTTGCAACGCGTTTCAACAAACCGTGGGCGAGTACCTTGTACGTCATCGCAGCATACTTGACGCACTAACAAAGTACCAAGAATCGTGCTCCCGGGTTAATCGGGCAGTAGCCAAGGCAGCAACGACGTGTGGTTGTATTGAGATTGACGTGACTAAACAGAATCTGCCTGAAAGCCTAAGGATAGAGGATTTTAAATCTAAAGTGTCTACTCACATCACAGGTCAGCTTTGCGACCAATGCCGTGACATCGTGGAAACTGAGTTAGGTAACAACCTCTTTTACGTTGCAGCATTATGCCAACTCCTAGACCTTAAGTTTCATGAAATCCTTAACAAAGAAGAAAACCATATCTCAGCACTAGGATACTTCAAACTTAGGTAGAACGAACCACCTGTCGGTTAATCGACAGGTGGTTCGTTGTTTATGCTAAGTTTTTTTTCACGCATGGCCCTCTGTTCCGCTCTACGTGTCCGTTTCTCAAGGCGGCGTCTAAGCGTTCTAGCCTTCTGCGTCTCGTACTTTATCTTCCACGAGGTTGGCAAGCGGCGCCAAACTATGCCGCGCCATCCAAGTCCAAACAAGGCGTACAGCATAAGCGGAATGAACACCAAATTGCGTGCAAACCACAAGAGAAACACCGTTGTTATAATCGATACGACAAGCACGGCGGAACTACGTGGCAAGGTAAGGTCTTTAAAGTCTGGATATGGTACCCGGCTTACCATCAGTATAGCTAATCCAAAAAAAATAACCGGCATCACCCACATAGGAAATGTATCTTTGTATAGCGTCGCTGTAGAAGCAATGCCTCCTGCTGCTGTAATCGGCAAACCAGAAAAATGCCCCACCATAGCGGGAGGTTGAGAATTAAAACGTGCCAGCCTGATCGCGCCACAAAAGACAAAAGCCCCTGCTGCGACATGGAATACGGCATTATTGCTCTGCAAGGATATCAAGAGGACTGCTGGGGCCACCCCAAAAGTAACTACGTCAGCTAGAGAATCCAACTCTTTGCCGAAATTGCTAGTCACATCTAAGAGCCTAGCCAGCCGACCGTCAAGACCGTCAAGAAACATCCCTAGGATTATCACAAATGAGGCCGTACGCCAGCGGCCGTCTAACACAAGATAAATGGCAAGTAATCCTAAATATAGATTCCCCAACGTGAAAGCCGATGGTATGTACCGCCTAACCCACTGCCTCATTTCTAATCACCCCTATAACAGTCTCGCCGCCTACAACATGCTCGCCTACCTTCACTCTAGTCTCCGCCTCTATCGGCATAAAGACCTGCATACAAGAACCAAACTTCATCAGACCAAACTTCTCTCCGCGAACTACATCATCACCAGACTTAACCCAACATACAACTCTACGGGCCAAAACACCCACAATCTGCACAAGCAGACATTTTGTATGTTCATTTTCTAAGGCCACGTAATTCCTTTCGTTGACTGAGGGTGCATCTACAACATACGCTGGCTTAAACTTCCCTATCTTGTGTTCAACCCGTACTACTTTCCCACTAATGGGCACGCGGTTAACATGGACATTGAACGGTGACAAAAAGATGGTTACCAGCTTTGCTCTTCCTTTAAAGAAGTAAGGCTCTTCTACTTCGTCCACTGCTGTAACTTTCCCATCGGCCGGAGACAAGAAGGAAAACTCTCCAGCCTTCTCAGCCGGGTGTTCCCGGATAGGATCTCTGAAAAAGAATAGTAGAAAGAAGAACACAGCTACTGGCAACGACACGAACAGAGGATGTATAAAGAATAGAATAAGTGCGAAAATACTTAAAATATAAAGATAAAGACTACCTTCTCGAAGTATTAGTTTCATAGTAGTACCACCTTTGTTCATGATTGAATGACACATGGCGCATAGCAGGCATTCCTTGTTCCTTGTTCCTAGAGCTCCGTGCTCAGTGCCCGTCCCATCTTCTAAAGCCTAAAACTTTAAGCCTGGCGGCATCCTCTTGTGATTAGCGCCCTGCCCCTCACGGCTCATTGCTCATCGCTCACTACTAGTGCCTCAAACTCATTATCTGGTCTCGCAGCCGCTCCAAACCATTCTTTATGGCCCTAGCCCTGACCTCGCCGATTCCCTCGACTTCGTCTAGATCCACAACTGTTGCGGTTAGAATACCCTGGAAGTCGGTAAAAGAGGCAACCAGATTGCATATTACTGACTCCGGTAAGCGCTGAATCTTGCTAAGCAATCTATATCCTGCTGGAGCAATGTTCTGATCAAGCGCATTAAGGCTAGCTCCATGCCCTAGTATCCTACAGATGTTAATCGGGTCTAGCATTTCATCAACAGATAGCGTGCCCAATTGAGCGCGGATTTCCTGCACGGTACGATGATCACCACTCTGACGATAATCGCGGATTAATAGATTAGACTCCTCCTCAACATTACTAGTGAGTTCTTCTAGTTGCATAGCAATTAGCCTACCCTCAATTCCTAGTTCAACTAGATATCGACGGACCTCATTGGCGCCTCGCCTCACCATTTCGGCACGATGGACCGCGGTAACGACGTCAAACACAGTAACAATATCGCGGAATTCTTGTACAGATAATTCAGCCAAAATACGGTCTAAAACTGATTTGTACTTTTCCAATGTGCTAATCGCTTGGTTCGCCTTGGCCGTCAGTTCACTAAAATCGCGCAATATGTACCTTAGTGAGCCACGATAGAGTGTGATGATTGAACGGCGCTGCGAAATCGCAACTACTATCTCCCCGGTCTGCTTGGCCGAACGCTCCGCCGTGCGATGGCGCATGCCCGTCTCGCTAGAAGGGATAACTATGTCGGGCACTAATTCGGCATTGGCATAAAGAATGCGTTTGGCGTCTTTACTAAGGATCAGGGCGCCATCCATTTTGGCTAGTTCATACAAAGCCGTGGGGCTGAATTCACAGTCTAGGGCAAATCCCCCATCAACAATTGACATCACTTGTGGTGAGTCACCAATAACAATTAATGCACCTGTTCTTGCCCGCAACACATTGTCTAGCCCCTCACGCAGTAGAGTTCCAGGGGCCAAAATGCGCAATGCGTTTAATAATTTATCACCTTCGGTCATGCTTACCCTCCTACATATTCCAAGTTGCTTGGAGTGCTTCATGGAGCGATTGGACCGGGAAAATCTCCGGCTTATTGCTTAATCTCGTTAGCTCAATGCCGTTACTCTTAGGCACAATTAAACGCTTAAAACCCAGTTTTTTCACCTCGGCTGCGCGCACATCAATACGGCTGACACCCCTGACTTCGCCAGTTAAACCAACCTCACCTACAACAGCTACATCCCGTGGGATTTTGGCATTACGCAGACTAGAAGCTAGACAGATGGCAATAGCAAGGTCCGCAGCGGGATCACTTACTCGAATGCCACCCACCGCGTTAACATAGCTATCCTGAAAGGATATGTCAAAACCTACCCTGCGCTCAAGCACTGCTAGCACCATGGCTACCCTATTACCTTCTACGCCAGAAGTTGTACGCCGTGGGTTTCCATAACTAGCAGGTGCTAACAAAGCTTGAATCTCTATCAACATGGGGCGAGTACCTTCCATTAGCGGCACTACAATCGATCCAGCTACATCGGTTGGTCTCTCTGTGAGTAACAGCTCTGAAGGGTTGTCTACATCTTTGAGCCCACCGCTCTCCATTTGAAAGACCCCCACCTCGTTAGTAGAGCCGAATCTATTTTTCACGGCCCGCAACAGGCGAAAACTTAAATGCCGCTCACCCTCAAAGTATAATACTGCGTCAACCATATGTTCTAAAATACGCGGTCCAGCTATAGCACCCTCTTTGGTAACGTGACCAATAAGAAATACAGCTATCCCCGTATCTTTTGCTAATCTGATTAGACGCCCAGCGCAATCTCTCACCTGCCCTACACTACCTGGAGCTGAACTCAGGTCTCCACTGTAAACGGTTTGGATTGAGTCAATTATCACCACCGCAGGGTTAAGACCCTGCGCTTGTTCGATAAGAATATTTACATCTGTTTCTGCAGCCACATATAGCTCGTTAGAGTCTACGCCAAGCCGACTCGCACGCAGACGCATCTGTTCAAGGGACTCCTCGCCTGAGAAATAAAGCACCCGCTTCCCTATGCTAGCGATGGCCTCGGCGGTTTGGAGCAGGAGCGTGGACTTGCCAATGCCCGGGTCTCCGCCTACTAATACTACCGAACCCGGAACCAGACCACCGCCTAAGACACGGTCTAGCTCGGGTGAACCAACGGGGATGCGTGAAAGACTCTCTGCTTTAACATCCTTTAGCAAAATGGGGTGACGCGCCAGTACGGCTCTTGGCGCTGACGTCTTTCGGCTTACCAGTTCCTCCACCATTGTGTTCCATTCGCTGCACCCCGGGCATTTGCCTACCCACTTGAGACTCTCTTGGCCGCACTGAGTGCAGAAAAAACGTGTTTTGTCGCGCACTAGATCCACCTACCGTTCTTGGTGCTTGGTTCTTGATTCTTGGCTTTACGAGGAACGCCCCTGCGGGGGTCTTCCCTTATTATAGCATGCTAAAATCATTCTCATGGTCAGGATAACAATAAAAAGAACAAGCTGGCTTCATCCAGCTTGTTCTTTGCTATGCTGTTAAATTTTTGTGAACTCCAGCTTGCCCTCTACCGCATCTATTCTTACCTGATCCCCCGCCTTGTACTCGCCCTGCAAGACCTTTTCGGATAATTCATCCTCTATCTTACGTTGAATAGTGCGCCGCAAGGGCCGTGCTCCATACATTGGGTCAAAACCTTCGTCAGCCAACATTGCTTCAGCTGCAGCAGTGACCTCAAAGGTCAGCCCAAATTCATTAACGCGCGCCATCAATTCCTTCAACATAATGCCCACAATCTGCTTAATATGGTCTTTGTCCAATTGGTGGAAGACAATTACGTCATCAATGCGGTTGAGGAACTCTGGACGGACGGATTTCTTCAGTTCTTCTAATACACGGTCGCGCATGGCCTCGTAGTCGCTCTGCTTTTCTTGAGATTGTGTGCGACTAAATCCAAGGGAACCTCCTTTGCGGATTGTCTCAGCCCCAACATTAGAAGTCATGATAATAATGGTATTCCTAAAGCTCACCGTGCGTCCCTTGCCGTCTGTTAACCTGCCATCTTCAAGCACCTGTAACAGAATATTAAATACCTCCGGATGGGCTTTCTCCATTTCATCAAAAAGTACTACAGCGTAAGGTTTGCGCCGCACCGCTTCCGATAGCTGGCCGCCTTCGTCATAACCCACATAGCCAGGTGGCGAACCCACCAACCGAGAAACTGTGTGCCTTTCGCTGTACTCCGACATATCAATACGCGTAACTGCAGCCTCGTCACCAAACATGGCCTGAGCTAAAGCGCGAGCTAGTTCGGTCTTACCCACCCCAGTAGGCCCAAGGAAGAAAAAAGAACCAATGGGACGCTTGGGGTCTTTTAGGCCTGCACGCGCCCTGCGAATGGCACGAGCTACTGATTCAACAGCAGGCTCTTGCCCGATGACTCGCTCATGAAGGATCCCTTCGAGTTTCAAAAGCCTAGCTGATTCTTCTTCTTGCAGCTTGCTAACAGGGATTCCCGTCCATGACGCTACGATGTGAGCTATGTCATTCGGGGTGACGATAGCCTCACTCCGGACTCGCTGTCGTTCCCATTCCTGTCGCCGATTTTCTAGATCATCACGCAAGTATTTCTCGCGGTCCCTTAGCGCTGCAGCCTTTTCGTATTCCTGATTAGTAAGAGCCGCAGCCTTTTCGTGCTGCAGTTTAGCCAGCTCCTCTTCCAGTTCTTTAAGATTAGGAGGAGCAGTAAAATTCTTAAGACGGACTCGACTTGACGCCTCATCTACGAGATCGATGGCCTTGTCCGGCAGGAATCTGTCACTAATGTACCGATCAGATAGCTTTACCGCCGCCTCCAGTGTTTCGTCAGGAAGCTTTACACGATGATGTGCCTCATAACGATCCCGTAGGCCTTTGAGTATCTGCAGAGATTCATCAATCGTTGGGGCGTCAACCGTAACTGGCTGAAATCTACGTTCTAATGCCGCATCCTTTTCTACATGTTTGCGATACTCATCAAGAGTGGTCGCTCCTACACACTGCAGTTCGCCTCGGGCCAAGGCGGGCTTGAGAATATTGCTCGCATCAATCGCACCTTCCGCACCACCTGCCCCGATGATAGTATGCATTTCATCAATAAAAATCACGATGTTTTGTGCTTGCTGTATCTCATTAATTACTTTCTTCAGGCGCTCCTCGAATTCACCTCGGTATTTAGTCCCTGCAACCATAGCTGCCATGTCTAACGATACTACCCTTTTGTCGCGCAGAGTTTCCGGAACCTCGCCTTGGATAATTTTCTGAGCCAAGCCCTCTACGATTGCCGTCTTACCCACGCCCGGCTCACCTATGAGCACAGGGTTGTTTTTGGTCCGGCGGGATAAGATTTGTATTACCCGTTCAGTTTCTTTGTCGCGGCCAATTACAGGGTCCAACGCCCCTTCGACTGCTAGCTTCGTGAAATCGCGTCCGTGCGAGTCCAAAATTGGAGTCTTGCTGACAAGAGGTTTAGACCGTGGTTTCGCTGCCGGGTTGGGCTTCCCCTGCGGCACGGCCCCACTGGTAACAGTGAATACCTCTCGAATGCTATCTAGGTCGATCCCCATGTTATGCAAAACTAGCGCTGCAACGCCCTCTCCCTCATGAATGAGTCCAATCAGGATATGCGGTACATCTATGGCTCCTAGGCCTTGGCGGCGTGCCTCTGCAAAAGACAACTCTAGAACCTTCTTCACTCGTGCTGATACGCCCTGTAACTCTGCCCCGTCGCCCTTGCCTACTATACCCTCTACCTCTTGCCGAACCCGCTCCTTGGTTAGCGCTAGGTTGACCAAGGCCTCGGCTTGCTCTCCTTCTGCTGAAGCAATTAAACCTAGCAAGATGTGCTCAGTACCTAATATGGAGTGTTTTAGTTCGCGAGCTTCTTGCTCGGCGGCGGCAATTACCCGCTGTCCCCCCGGAGTCAGTGGAAACATCATATATTCCCCCCCCTTAAAGCTTGTTTTAGGCGTTTACTCAATATCTCTGCTCGCTTGACATCACGCTGCTGAGAATCAAGAGATTCAGTACACTCTTTTTGCAGTACCCCAGGTTGTGCCAATACCATGAGTTGGCACAACAACCCAGGAGATAAATCGATAATATCAGCCGCAACCCCGAGTCGAATATCTGAAATAAGACTCATGGCCTCGTTAGTTGACAATAGGCGCACGTTAGAAAGAAGGCCGATGGAGCGAAATACGCGATCTTCTACTTGAAGGCGACTAGTCGCAGTCATTTTTTTGAGGTGAGCCTTTTCCTGCGCCACGATTTGCTCCACCACCCCTCGAAGGTTTCGGATAATCTCTTCTTCAGGCAGACCCGACGTGACTTGGTTAGATATCTGAAACATCTGGCCAACAGCTTGGGTGCCTTCACCATAGATTCCTCTGGCCATCAGACCAAATTGTCCTATCGCCGCTAAAACCTTCCCTACGTGTCCAGATCCCACCAAAGCTGGCAGGTGAAGCATGACTGACGCCCGCATACCAGTTCCTGCATTTGTAGGGCACGCTGTCAGATATCCATATTCTTCATGAAACGCAAACGGGATTTCCGCCTCCAACAAATCATCATACCGACTGGCAGTCTCCCAAGCTTGCTCTAACTGTAACCCAGGGAGCAGACATTGGATCCTTAAGTGATCCTCCTCATTTACCATGATGGCGACTGCTTGATCAGAACTAATCGCTACAGCGCCGTCAGATTTGTTGGCTAAGTCTAAACTAATTAAGTGCTTCTCAACCAAAGCCAGCCTATCTACTTGGGAGAGCTCCGCCATTCTTTGCACATGCATATCCTCTAACACACCTTGTTGCGCCTCAACCGTAGCGATCACTCCCTGGGCTTGAATCTCATTCATGGTGCCTGGAAAGGGAACACCTGCTAAATTGCGTGCCACTCGCACGCGAGTGCTGACAACAATGGCACTTTCCGGACCATTTCCTTCCATCCATTTTGCCTTATAGTCCATTCTCCTACCTCCTATTGCCCATCGAGCTCAAGCTTTCTAATTTGGTCCCGTAGTTCGGCAGCCTTCTCGTACTGCTCACTTTCCACAGCGGCTCTCTGCTCAAGCTTAAGATTAGTCAACCGTCGTTTGCGGCTAATCTCCTTGGCCCCTTTGCTCGGCACCTTGCCATGATGAGCTGTTGTGCCATGTATACGTTTGAGCAAAGGAGAAATTTGCTTAGCAAATGTTTTATAGCAGTCAGCGCACCCTAGGCGGCCACTCTGAGTAAACCTGTTATAATCTGCCCCGCACGTAGAGCATGCTTCTGCTCTTAGCTTTGCCGGCGTGGGGCCGTGCTCAAAATTCATAAGGCCGGCCAGCAAACTGTTTATGTTAAACCCTGTCCCCGGAAAACCGAGAATATCTATATCACTCCTAGCCTTAGCGCAATCCTCACACAAATGCATCTCCGTCTTCTCTCCATTGACCACTTGAGTATAGTGCACAGTGGCCTGTTGTGCTTTGCACTCTTCACACAGCATCTTACTCCTCCTCCTTAGTTATCATCATTATTCCCAACATGGCACGCATTAGGTGTGCCCGTAGTTCATCACGCCAGGGCAAGTCTAGCCGCAACACTTTACGATCTACGACTGATAACATTAGCTTTGTCTCTCGCAAGGAAACGAGCTTAGCCCGATATAGTGACTCAACGATGTGCGCAGCGGTTTCCTGGCTGAGACCTCCAGAACAGTATTTTAAGGCACGTTGCCAAGTATCCGCTGGCACAGTATTCAGTCTGGTTACTCTAATGTATCCCCCGCCGCCACGACGAGACTCCACCAAGAAGCCCCTTTCTGGTACAAATCGCGTCTGCAGGACATAGTTGATCTGGGAAGGCGCGCACGAAAACATGTCTGCGATATCCCCCCGCTGAATCTCGATCGCGCCTGATACGCTATCAGCCAATAGCTTAAGCAGAAATTCTTCTATGGTATCAGTTATGTTGGGCAAAGGATCAACTCCTGCATAAACAAAAATCCAATGAGCTTAACCGGAGGGGACAGTCACTAACCACAACTCACTAATCACTAGGAGAGGAGCAGGCGGCAAGCCCCTGTGCACTGAGAACTGACCACTTGAAACTCGTTCTACTGAAAGCCCTGTGCTCTGTGCTGCCCATTATCGACCTTCCCTGACCTTAATGTTAGTATATTCCACTATTATTCTCAATGACCGCTAGAGCTTCTCCTTATCGGAATTTTTAAATCTAAGCCTAAAATCTCGCATTATCTCGTATTTGCTTACGTTTTGACCTTCTTTGACCTTGGGTTTAATTGTCGCTAGTCGCTAGACTTTAGAGTTTAGTGTTTAGCGTTTAGTCTAGTATTTAGTCTTTAATCGCCATACGCAAACAGGGCACAGCATGCTGTGCCCCTACACCCATTGGATTTTTGATTTTTGTTTTTCGATTTCCGTTCCCCTCATGACTCATGGCTCGCCTTAAAACACCTGCAGTAACACAAACTTAAGATAGCTCGTTTCTTGCGCCGCAAGTAGGATTGGATGATCTGCCGCTTGGCCACGTATGGCCACCACCTTTACCTGTTTATGAGCATCACGTGCGGCCTCAGCTAGAACCCCTAGAAATTCGTCGCGCGAAATATGGTATGAGCAGCTAGATGTTATCAAATAGCCGCCGGGGCGCACTAGCTTAAGAGCTCGCAGGTTAATCTCCTTATAGCCTCTACGCGCAGAATGAATAGAGGCTTTGTTTTTCGTAAAGGCGGGCGGGTCTAGCATCACCACGTCGTAAGACTTGCTCTGTTCAACATCTTTCCGCAGAAAATCAAAGGCATTAGCTTCTAGGCCCTCTATATTTTTTAGGTTATTTATGCGTGCGTTTTGTGTTACACCCTCAATTGCCAAAGCAGATATGTCCACAGCTGTGACTTTTGCTGCTCCCAAGCCAGCCGCGTGCACCGCGAAAGAGCCCGTGTGACTAAAGCAATCGAGCACTTCAGCGCCTTTAACAAAAGGGGCTATGTAGGCTCGGTTCTCTCTCTGGTCTAGGAAATAACCTGTTTTCTGACCGTTCCACATATCTACCAGCATGGAAAACCCATTTTCCTTTATGGTGACAAGCGTATCAAAGGGTTCTCCTGCAAATACTACATGCTGGTCAAGGCCTTCTAGTTCGCGCACCGGGACATCGTTACGCATTACGACACCTTGTAAATCAAGTAGCTCTCTGGCCGCGCCAACAATGGTATCCGTCCATTTCTCTAGACCTAAGGTCAAAACCTGAATACTAGCGTATCTATCGTAAAAATCGATGGTAAGCCCAGGCAAATAATCTGCCTCTCCGTACACTAAGCGATACGCAGTGTTGTTCTCGCTCACGACCTTGCGCCGCAAGCTCAAAGCTTCGTTGATTCTGCGTCTAAAAAAAGCCCCGTTTATCTCCTCGTCTTGGCGCGTAAGCAACCTGACCGTAATCTGGCTTTGCGGATTAATGTAACCAATTCCAATAAAAGCTCCCGCATGGTTCAGTACTTTGACGATGTTGCCGGGCTCAGGGTTGCCAGCTACATGACCAATCTCGCTGCTATAAACCCAAGGGTGACCGGACTCAATGCGCGGCCTACGATCTCTTCGTAAGTATACGGTGGGGTACATGGAATCAAATCCTTTCTCTATTGGCCGATGGGTAATCACCCCCTAGGGAGCCCAACACTGCTTACCGTGGTCATAGAAATCTGTGTTTCGCAACCTGGGCCATTGTAATTCAGCACCACCATGGCAGTTTTTAGATTAACCGATGGGCATGCTATTGTCAAAGGAGGTCGTTTCGATGCCCAATAAAAATAAAGACAACTCACCCGATGTTGAGCAGGCCTTAGAAAACATGGAAGTATGGAGTCATGGGATAGATCTTATGGAATCGCCGCGCGGATGGTTCTCGAACAACTGGGTTATGTCCGGCCCTGCTACCAACCACACTGAGGTAGGTTCTCACCATATAACGTGGCAAAATCCCCCGCAAAATACCCGGGGCACCCCAAAAAAACCAGATGAGCCTAAGCTACCAAACGCTGACTAAGTCAGGTTTCATGCCGCGCAGAAAATGGAGCTGACTCTTGCGAGGCAGCTCCATTTTTTTACTCCTCATCCTTCCTAGCAGCAGCAGCGATAATCGGCTCTGCCACCATCGAAGGAACTTCTTCATAGTGAGAGTGGGTCATCGCAAACGAAGCCCGACCCTGAGTCATAGACCGTAAATCAGTAGCATACTTAAATAACTCAGCGAGCGGGGCTTGTGCCTTAACCATCTGTAAGTCACCCGTCGGTTCCATACCAAGAATACGGCCGCGCTTCTTATTCAGATCACCGATAATATCCCCCATGTAATCGTCAGGGACTGATACGTCAACATTCATGATAGGCTCTAGTAAAATCGGGCGGCACATCATGAAGCCTTTCTTAAACGCTAAAGAACCTGCAATTTTAAAGGCCATTTCAGAAGAGTCAACCGGATGTGAAGAGCCGTCTACCAAAGTAACACGGGTATCTACTACCGGATAACCAGCTAATACCCCGTCTTCGAGAACCTCACGAATGCCCTTTTCCACTGCGGGAATAAAGTTGCGAGGCACTGAGCCACCAAAAACCTTATCTACAAACTCAAATCCAACGCCCGGTTCTGTCGGTCCCATCTCAATCCAAACGTGACCAAACTGCCCCTTACCGCCAGATTGTTTTTTGTGTTTTCCTTCAATGCGGGTATTCCCACGAATGGCCTCGCGATATGGTACGCGAGGTAGAGAGAGGACTACTTCAACACCAAATTTCTTGGCAATACGGCTAACAATTACTTCAAGGTGAAGATCACCCATACCAGAGATGATCATTTGCCTAGTTTCAGTGTCTCGACGCACGCTAAACGTAGGGTCCTCCTCTTGCAGACGAGTAAAAGAGCTGCCAATCTTCTCTTCGTCGCCCTTTGACTTAGGTTCAACGGCCAATGACATCACGGGGTTAGGGAAGGTTATACCCTGATAGCGAATGGGGTTGTCTTTATCACAAAGGGTATCACCGGTGCCGGTTGCCTGTAGCTTAGCCACCGCGCCAATGTCCCCCGCAACTAACTCAGACGCTGCTTCTTGGAACTTACCTCGCACAATAAATAGCTGACCAATTCGCTCTTGCGATTCCTTTTTTGCGTTAAAGGCAACCGAATCGGACTTAAACACTCCAGAGTAAACGCGAAACAATGAGAGCTTGCCAACGTAAGGATCCGCCATAGTCTTAAACACAAAGGCAGAGAAAGGCGCATTGACTGACGATGCACGTTGTTCTTCGACACCACTCTTAAGACCCATACCTGTCTGAGCGCCCTGCTCTGCTGGAGAAGGGAAGCAGCTTACTACTGCGTCTAAGAATGACCTTATACCTATATTTTTCAATGATGACCCACAGAAAATTGGTGCTAGCTTCCCAGTGAGGATACCAACCTTAGCACCCTTCATTACTTCTTCATCAGTAAGGGCTTCACCCTCGAGGAATTTCATGAGCAGATCATCGTCAGTTTCTGCAATGGCTTCTAAAAGCGCAGCGCGATAGGTCTCTACCTTGTCTGCAAGATCCGCAGGTATAGGCTTCTCTTCAACCTTTTTACCATTTTCGCTGTAGTAGTATGCTTTTTGCGTCAGTAGGTCCACTACTCCTGCAAACTTTGCTTCTGCGCCAATAGGTATTTGCAGTGGCGCAACGCTTGTACCAAAAGTCTGTTTTAGCTGTTCCACAACACGATCAAAGTTTGCATTCTCGCGGTCCATTTTATTGATAAAGAAGGCGCGTGGTAGTTTATTATCTCCAGCAAAGCTCCATACCTTTTCTGTACCAACTTCCACACCCGAAACCGCACATGCAAATACCAATGCCGCATCTGCAATGCGTAGCGCGCCCTTGACTTCTCCCACAAAATCAAAGTACCCAGGGGTGTCAATAAAATTAACTTTGTGCCCCTGCCACTCGCACGGGCCTAAGGAAGTAGAAATAGAAATTGCACGTTTTACTTCTTCGGGGTCGTGGTCAGATACCGTATTGCCCTCATCGACCCTACCCATGCGGTCAATGGCACCACTACCATAAAGAGCGGCTTCCAAGAAAGAACTCTTTCCTGCCCCTCCATGACCCACCAAACATATATTGCGTAGCTGCTCTGTGGTGTAATGTTTCAAACAAATTCTCCTCCTTCATATCGCCACCAATGGACTGTCAAATTAGAGAATTCGACCTAGCGTAACTATTTTCCTGCCAAAGACATAATGCTTTTGTCCACGTAATCACACAGATGTCAAAATGACCATTACCTCTATCCTCAGTAAAATAAGAAGATGGGCTTTTGAAGCACCCATCCTTTCAGATTTGTTAATTCCCGCTATAATTCGGTGCTTCTTTAGTAATGTTAACGTCATGAGGGTGATTTTCACGCAGTCCTGCCCCCGTAATGCGTACGAACTGCGTCTCCGTTTTCAGCTGCTGCAGAGTCTTGCAACCACTATAGCCCATACCAGCGCGTAACCCACCCATTATCTGATAAACAGTGTCCGTTAATGGCCCACGATACGGCACCCTGCCCTCGATTCCCTCGGGGATAAGCTTGTGCCCTTGCTCTTGGAAATAGCGGTCCTTACTGCCCTTCTCCATGGCAGCAAGAGACCCCATGCCCCGGTACACTTTATAGGTCCTACCCTGGTAAATCTCTGTGTCTCCAGGGCTCTCTTCGGTCCCCGCCAAGAGGTTGCCAAGCATTACAGTATCAGCGCCTGCAGCTAAGGCCTTAACGATATCACCAGAATACTTAACACCGCCGTCAGCTATAATCGGCACACCATGACTGGCTGCCGCACGGGCGCAATCAAATATGGCAGTTATTTGGGGCATACCCACCCCTGACACAACGCGGGTTGTACATATCGAGCCGGGACCAATACCTACCTTAATGGCGTCGGCACCCGCCTGAATAAGATCTAGGGTAGCTTCAGCCGTGGCCACATTGCCAGCTATAACTTGCACCTTCGGCCAAGCAGCTTTTAGTTCGCTGACCATACGCAAAACACCCGCTGAGTGACCGTGAGCTGTATCAATAACTAATACATCTAATCCCGAGGCCACTAGGGCCTCGGCGCGTTCCATGTTTCCTATTCCTACACCAATTGCAGCGGCTACTCGCAGACGGCCCATGGCATCTTTGGTCGAGTTTGGATGCTGACGAGCCTTCTCTATGTCTTTGATAGTGATAAGACCCCGCAATTGAAAATTATTATCAACGAGGGGGAGTTTCTCTATTTTGTACTCCCGGAGAAGAGCCTTAGCCTGCTCCAAAGTAGTTCCTACCGGTGCCGTGACCAAGTTTTCTTTCGTCATGGCAGTCTCTATCTTTGCATCTAGATCTACCTCAAAGCGAATATCGCGATTTGTAATAATACCAATTAGTTTACCATTCACTGTCACAGGTACTCCAGAGATATGATAACGCTCCATCAATCGTAAGGCATCACGGATGGCATGGTCTGGCGATAAATAGATAGGATCCGTAATAACTCCATGCTCCGATCGTTTTACCCTGTCAACTTCGGAGGCCTGTTGTTCTACAGTCATGTTTTTGTGTATAACGCCAATACCGCCTTCACGTGCCATAGATATGGCCATGCGTGCTTCGGTTACGGTATCCATGCCTGCGCTAACGACGGGGATGTTTAACTTAATGTCTTTCGTTAGCCATGTTGTAGTTTCTGCATCACGTGGCAAAATCTCTGACTTGCGCGGGACCAATAAGACATCGTCAAACGTTAAGCCCTCTTTGGCAAACCTAGAACTAGAGTCCACGACATTACCTCCAATATAGCTTGTATTAGTTACTTATATTAACATAAGTCAAGCGGGGGGACAACTGAGCAACTTGCCGCAGCAAGTTGCGACAAGGGTGCCAGCAGGTTGCCGCAGGCATACCTGCGATAGAGGAGCGGAACGCCAGTGGTTTGCATGCAAACCACTGGCGTTAGTTTGGCCATTTTACATAATTACTCTTGAAGTAATTACCTTGTTGGTTGTATAATATAGTCAGGAAGGAGTGAGTGGCCATGCCAAAGGATGCTAGCTCAGACCGAGTACTAGACATAATGGAAACGTTGTTGAGGGCACAATTAGGTGCTATTGAGGATCTGCGGCGTTCAAAGGTTAAGAGCCCGGCCCCAAGGCCGGTAGCTATTAGTGAAAAGAGTAAGTATGTGTCTCAAACAAAGATGGCGCACGAAGTACTCTTTGATGTCGGGCAGCCCCTGCATATCAATGAAATCGTAAGCCGGATTAACGACCTTTACGGTGTCTCAGTTACTCGAGATGCTTTAGTGTCTGCTCTTGTTAAGAAGGTTGCACAGCATAAAGAGTTTGTTAAGACAGACAAGAACACATATGGCCTTCTAGGAAGGGATGAACAGGTATGAGCTTGCTCAAGGCGTTCGAACACCTTCTTGCAGAAGCTAGGCCTGCATTTCCCCAAAGACGGACGTTTGAACATGTCCGTCAACTTGCGTTTGGATTTGTTGCTGCCTGGGGTCGACGCACGATTAGCAGGGCGATTTGCGCCTGCAACGCGCAGTTCGACGACTGGAGTGCAAGCTACCGGTTGTTCTCGCGCTCACCATGGGACCCTAATGACCTGTTCCAGCCCGTTCTTAAGACTTGCCTAACTCACACACCCAAGGAACAACCTTTTGTCATTGCTTTAGACGACACTAGCCTTAAAAAGACCAGTAAGCATATCCCTGGAGTAGCATATGGTAGAGACCCTATGTCCCCACCATTTAACGTTAATTTGAGGTTAGGCCAGAGATATATTCAAGCATCCGGCATTCTCCGTCCAGAGGGCCTGAAGGGGGCAGCTCGTGCCATCCCCATTCGCTTTCACCCAGCGCCTCCACCTGAAAAGCCAGGCAAGAAAGCTACCGAAGAAGCTTTGGCAGCCTACAAGATTGCGCAGAAGACTGAAAACCTAATCGTGACCCGGCATATCTACTAACTACCGATCTAGCCTCACCAATTAATACCCTTATCCAGGCATACTTTGACAGGTGGGAGATAGAGGTCAATCATA
>WSXW01000044.1 GCA_009773495.1 Bacillota bacterium | reverse complement strand
ACTCATGCACGCTATGGGACCAAACGTGGCCGGTGTTATAGGCTCTGCTGTTGCCGCAGGTGTATTGCTCTCAATTCTTGGCTAAAACCCAACAGGAGGGGCGTAAGCCCCTCCTGTTGGTGTTGCATAGCTAATCTGTAAGGTTTTAGGCTCTAGAAGAAAAGCTACGAAGAACGCCCAAGCACTGGGAACTGGGAACCAACGACTCTACAAGGAACCAGGAACAAGGAACTAGGAACTACCCACCTACCGTAGGTGCTTCATCGGATTTAGCGCGACACCGGCTTTGCGGATTTCAAAATGGAGATGTGGCCCAGTGGAGTTACCAGTGTTACCACTTAGGGCAATTATCTGGCCTGCGGTTACCTTATCGCCCGGCTTTACTAACAATTTTGAATTATGGGCGTAACGAGTTTCGTATCCACCGGAATGAGAGATTTTAACTAGTAGGCCATACCCTCCTGCACGGCCGCTAAATGTTACTGTGCCAGCTACTGAAGACCTGATATTTGTACCTGTGCGAATCCCTAGGTCAATCCCTGCATGAAAAGCTCCCCAGCGTGGACCAAAAGCCGAAGTAATTCTTCCCGAGGCTGGCCAACTGAAACCCGTGCTTGTCCCGCTATTTGTACTAGTAGACGTGGATAGATTGACTGCAGTGTTGCGCGATTTAACACCTGGTATCAGCACCTTCTCGTTAAGACGTAGTGCAGAAGGGTTTACCTGAGGATTAGCTTCAACAATAGCTGTAACCGAGGCTCCATAGCCTCGCGCCACGTCCCATAACGTATCTCCACGTTTCACAGTGTGTATGGCTCCAGACATTGCGGGGACTAATAGCGGGCGTCCGATGCGCAAGGTGGAATTAATGTTCAGGCCGTTTGCATGAGCCAGCGTAGTGGTGTCAATGCCGTGTTTGGAGGCAATACCAGATAGAGTATCGCCAGCGACAACTGCATGTTCACTAAACGGAGCTGCTTTCAGAGAAGAATCATCTGTTATAGTAGATAGTACGGTAATTTCAACTTGAGGGGCCTCGCCCACACCAGTTATAATAATGGTAGTGAGTGCAACTCCTAGGCCCAAAGCTGCTGTAAACCTCTTATTCATAGCTGTCACCTCTCTGCTAATTCTAGCAGATGGTGCACACCCTGTCGAAAACATAAACTGGTAAGGAGAAATTATACAATGAAGGTACCTGTAGGTGTATCCAATCGTCACTTGCATTTATCCAGGAAGGATTTGGAGATTCTCTTTGGTACTGGGTATGAGCTCACAGTAATGAAAGATTTGTGTCAGCCTGGACAATATGCCGCTCAAGAGACAGTAACCCTATTGGGTCCTAAGGGTGAACTTGAGAAAGTAAGAGTTTTAGGTCCTGTGCGTTCAGCTACCCAAGTAGAAGTTAGCATGACCGACTCTTTCAAACTTGGCATCAAGGCGCCCCTCCGCGAGTCTGGTGACCTCAAAGCTGCCCCGGGTATACGCATTCGTGGACCACAAGGCGAAGTAGAAGTATCCGAGGCCACAATTTTGGCTTGGCGTCATATTCATATACACACCAGCGAAGCTGAGCAGCTCGGCGTAAAAGACAGAGAAATGGTCAACGTTCACATTCCAGGCGACCGTAGCATGACCCTTCACAATGTCATCGTTCGCGTGCGCCCAGATTTCGCACTGGAGTTTCATGTTGATACCGATGAAGCCAATGCCTGTGGTCTTAAGAACGGCGATACCGTGGAGATCAGTAAGTAGTGTTGAGTCATAAGTCGCTTGTTTCTTGTGGTCAGAGTGTATTAGAAACCCGGTGGCATTCTTGACGATATCCGGGTTCCCCCTTGGAACCAAATTCCCATGTCCAACCTCTAACCTCTAGTTAAAGCCACAAAACCACCACCACCGCCCCTAGAGCAAGCCCTAGAATCCCGGTTGAACGGGATAACTCGTGTGCGGTGGGGATTAGCTCATCAGCCACAACATAGGTCATGGCTCCGGCGGCATAGGCCAGCATCATGCCAATGAAGGCAGAGCTGAGGGACGACGCAAGAGAGCCCATAATTGCTCCTAGGGGCGTGACTAAGGATATTGACAGGCAAAGTCCAAACATTTTCCATTTGCTAGCCCCCCCTAGTATTAGGGGGACTGCAACGCTTAGTCCTTCAGGTATATTATGAAGCCCTATAGCAATAGCCAGAGAAGTACCGATGGCCCCAGAGGAGGCAAATCCAGCCCCTATCGCCAAGCCTTCAGGCAAATCATGCAGGGCAATACCTAGAGCTACCATTAAGCCTACTCTAAAAAAGTGCCGTCTTTTACCATAAAGAGAGGGACTGTTTCTCAAGTAGTTAGCGATGATAATGTCGCACAACTTGCAACCTAAGATTCCCAGTATAACACCGATGGCTGTGCGAGTCCGGCCTGCTGCTAGGGCGTGTGGTAGGAGATCGATCGCTACCACGAACAGCATTATTCCAGAGGCAAATCCCAGTAGTAGTGCAGTAAGTCTAGGACCTGGTTTGCCCACGCCCAAGGCTATAACTGCACCTATAACAGTAGCGAGACCGGCGAGCACCGACTGCATTATAACTGCCTGCATAAAAATCCCCCCCTACACAATCTATGGCAGGGGGGGATTAATCATTCTACCCTAAAGCCTTCACCTAATACTTCGTGTGCGTCTGTCACCACGATAAATGCCTGTCTATCTACCTCTAACACCAATCTTTTAGCTCGAGTTAGTTCAGTTCGCCCCACTACACATAGCAGCGTGGACTTGTCTTGCTTACTGAAGCCGCCACGACTGGGAAACACAGTTACCCCGCGGTCGAGTCGAGTCATGAGCTCGTGGGCGATATCATCCGCCTTGCCCGAAACTATAAACAAAGCCTTGGCTGAGTAAAAGCCCTCCTGAACAACGTCGATAAGCTTGGTTGTTACGAAAATAGCAATAAGAGCATACAGTGCAAATTCAGCACCAAAGATAATGCCAGCCCCAATCACGACAAGGGCGTCTATGGCTAACAGGGATTGTCCAATGCTTATGCCGGTATAATGAGAAAGGAATTTGGCTGCGATATCCGTGCCGCCCGTTGAGCCTCGGAAACGGAAGACTATCCCCATGCCGACCCCTGCAACTACTCCTCCATAAAGTGCCGCTAGTAAGGGGTCACTAGTGAGTAAAGGTATACCTTGGGTAAGCTCTACTGCCAATGAAGTTGCGAGGCTACCTATGATAGTATAAACACCAAAGCGCATCCCGAATATTAGAGAGCTAGCTATAAGTAGAGGCACGTTAATAGCCAGTAATACTATACCTGGCGATATCTTAAAGATGTGATAGAGAATAGTAGCTATGCCACTAGCGCCCCCGGCAGCGATTTTGTTAGGGATGAGCAGTGCGTTTAAACCAATAGCCACAATAACAGAACCAAAAATAATACCTATATAATCCCCAATACGCCGACCCACATAAATCACCTCAATAGTATTGTACCTTTAATAACGAAAGAAGAGCAGGGGGGACCTGCTCTTCTTTGAATAAACATGACTCATGAACTGTGAATCATGACCTGTTTGGAACGGCATATGGCACATAGCAGATAGCGCATAGTTGGTCGTTCCTAGTTCCTCGTTGAGTTCGTACCCCTAAAAAGCGGAGAGCGGAAAGCGCTATAGTTCATGTTTCATGAGTCATGAA
Organism: Bacillota bacterium; assembly: GCA_009773495.1. GTDB lineage: Bacteria > Bacillota > UBA994 > UBA994 > UBA994 > WSXW01. The sequence goes on along the minus strand of WSXW01000044.1, from coordinate 13,520 downwards.
ACATATTCAATTGCTTACCGCAGCGCCCTCAGCGCCTTATCCATCTTCTCTACAGCTTTTTGCAGATTATCGCGAGAGGTAGCATAGGATAATCTCAGATACCCTTCGCCGTAAGATCCAAAAGCCGTACCGCCGAGGACTGCCACTCCAGCATTCACAAGTAGATACTCAGCAATCTCTTTAGCAGGTTTGCCAAAAGAGGAGACATTGGGGAAGGCATAGAAGGCACCCTTAGGAAGTAAACAACTAACACCAGGGATGGAGTTGAGGCCAGCCACAATTAGGTCGCGTCTAGCTTTAAACTCGGCGACCATGCGGTCTACCTCATCCTGCGGGCCGTTAAGAGCTTCAATGCCGGCCATCTGGGTGAAAGCAGCAGTACAGGAGTTAGAGTTAACCATCATCTTTGTAATCCGTTCGGCGAGGGAAGGATGCATGACGCCATAGCCTAAGCGCCAACCAGTCATGGCATAAGTCTTGGAGAATCCGTCAAGGATGACAGTCTGGTCTTTCATGTCGGGCAGGGAAGCGATGGAGAGCGGTTCCCCTTCATATATGATGCGATCATATATCTCGTCTGACATAACGATAATGTTCTTACCGCGTACGAGGTCAGCAATGCGGCGAATATCATCCGGAGTTAACACTCCACCGGTGGGGTTAGCAGGACTATTTATAATAATAAGTTTGGTACGTTCCGTAATCTTACTAGCCATGTCATCAATATCAAGCCTAAAATGGTTCTTCTCTAATAATGGCATGGGTACTGGCGTGCCACCGGCAAAGTTGATGCAAGACTCGTAAATTGGGAAGCTAGGGTTGGGATAGAGAACTTCGTCGCCTTCCTCAATTAGAGCAAGAATAACATAAAACATAATGGGCTTACCGCCTGGGACAATAACCACGTTGTCAGCAGCAGTTGGGACGTTCTTATGGCGGGTGATATAGGAAGCGATAGCCTCACGTGCCTGGATTAGGCCTGCCGCAGGCGTGTAATGGGTGTAGCCACTCTCAATTGCTCTAGCGGCTGCTTGGCGGATATTTGTCGGGGTATCAAAATCGGGTTCGCCAATCTCCAAGTGCACAATATCTCTGCCTTCTGCCTCCAATCTCTTGGCCTTAGCAAATACTTCAAAGGCAGTCTCTGTGCCAAGCCTAGACATGCGCTTAGCCAACAAATGCTCAAACATAACTCTTCCCCCTTATTTCCTTTTACGCCGCAGCACTTTTTCTGCCGCCGCTATGATCTCTTTTGAAGTAAGGCCGTACTTTACCGCGAGCTCTTCTGGAGTACCGGATTCACCAAAGGTGTCCATAATTCCAACCATTTCCACAGGAGCAGGGAAGTGCTTGCCCAAACATTCTGCCACAGCACCACCTAAGCCACAATAGACCTGATGCTCCTCTACAGTTACAAATGCACCAGTTTGCTCAGCTGCAGCAATAATAGTTGCCTCATCGAGAGGTTTAATAGTGTGCATATTCACCACGCGAGCACTAATGCCCTTTTGGCTCAAAGCCTCAGTCGCCAGCAATGCCTCATAAAGAACAGGTCCTGCGGCAATGATAGTTAAGTCGCTGCCTTGGCGCATAGTAATAGCCTTTCCAACTTCAAAGGGAGCATCTTCCGTGGTAACCACAGGTGTTGCCTCACGGGCAAAGCGTAAGTAAACAGGTCCGTTGGTTTCGGCTGCTGCTAAGGTCGCCTTCCGTGTTTCGATTGCATCACAGGGAAGTATTAGAGTCATGTTTGGCAAAACACGCATCAGGGCAATTTCTTCAAGAGACTGGTGTGTGCCACCGTCAGGGCCAACAGATATGCCACCATGTGCGCCGCCCATTTTTACATTTAGGTTAGCGTAACAAATTGTAGTGCGAATTTGATCCCAGGCACGCCCAGCTACAAACACTCCATAGGTGCTGGCGAAGGGGATCTTACCTCCCAAAGCCATGCCAGCTGCAGTCGCTAGCATGTCCTGCTCAGAAATGCCCATATCAAAGAAGCGTTCAGGGTATTCCTTCCAAAACCAGTCAGCTCGGGTGGACTTTGCTAAGTCCGCATCAAGTACAAGAACATCAGGGTTCTCTTTGCCTAAAATCAACAGAGCCTCACCATATCCATCACGTGTAGGTTTCATTAACACTCTGCCCACCACCTTATTGTAGTTCAGCTAGCGCTGCGGCTAACTGAACTTTATTGGGTGCCGTACCATGCCATCCGGCAACATTCTCCATAAATGATACGCCCTTACCTTTTACTGTACGCGCTATAATGACACTTGGTTTTCCAGTTGTCGTTGCTGCTTCCGCGTAAGCTGCTGACACCTGGGACAGATCGTGACCATCGATTTCTATTACGTGCCAGTTAAAAGCACGCCACTTGTCTGCCAGAGGCGCAATACCCATGACATCCTCGCAACAGCCATCGATTTGGAGATTGTTATAATCTACCATGGCACAGACATTGTCAAGCTTGTAATGGGCAGCGGACATAATCGCTTCCCACACTTGACCCTCCTGTAGCTCGCCATCACCCAATAAGCAATAGACACGATAATCTTTCTTATTGAGCCGACCGGCGATAGCTAGCCCATTGGCAACAGACAGCCCTTGGCCCAGAGAACCACTCGAAGAGTCTAGCCCTGGGAGGCTAAGCATGTCAGGATGCCCTTGTAAACGGCTACCGAGTTTTCTCAAAGTCACTAACTCATCGGGAGAGAAATAGCCTGTCCGTGCCAATACCGAGTATAAAACTGGGCAGGCATGACCCTTTGACAAGATAAAGCGGTCGCGATCATCCCACTTCGGATCCTCAGGATTATGACGCAATGTATCAAAATACAGCGCCACCATTAACTCTACCGCAGAGAGGGACCCGCCAGGGTGACCAGAACCAGCAGCATGAGTCATCTCAACGATGTCGCGCCTAACGGTTTTACAAATCGGGGCAAGTAGTTTCGTGGGAATATGAGTCACGTAGGACAACCCCTTTCGCTAATGTGATATATCATTTGAGTAATAAACCCAATATATTATAGCACATTAAGAAAATAAAAGCCCCGGTTTACCGACCGGAGCTAGCGAATTGGTACAGAGTTTATCTCAAAGGACTTGCCTAGGTATTTGCAATAGATATCAATATGGCTTACTTCTTTTTCCGGAGGGGGGAAGCGCGCCCAGAGAGTCAACTTATAGCCGAGAGGGTCGTCTGTCGGATAGCCCAGCACCTCATAATAGGGAAACGGGGTCAGTAAATTCCCCAAGTTATCTTTAACACGGATTTCCGGCTGGCCTATCTGTAGGGCTAATTTGTCAAGATGTTCTAACATGAGCAGTAATTCCATATGGCTTTCGTCGCCGGTAACGTAACTATAAATAGTAAAGTAGCGGTGTACTGCCACCCGTTCTACTCCAATGCGAATTCTGTCCACCACAGCATTAAAAGGCGAATAGACTGTAGAGCCCTGTGGGTTAAACACAAAGTGAACGCGCTCCACCCCTGTCATCCTAACGATAGCAATACCGCTTACTACTAGAGCGCATAGCAACAAAGCCGCTAAGGCACGTTTCATATCCTGCCACCTCCTAGCTAAGCATATGAGTAATTGCCCATAAAAAGAAGAGCTCTTGCGAGCTCCCTATTTATGGACGAAGGTATGACAATTAGTATCCTGGCATTCCTTTGCGCTTTGGCCTGTGACTTCTATGGCGTCAGCATGACACAAGTTACCGAGAGACCAGAAGTTACAGCTATCGACGATGCACGTAACACTCGGATAGACTTCCTTGCTCCCAGCAGTTAAAATAGTGTTAGCAATGCCACCCCAGTTTACGTTGTCCATCGAGCCCAGATAGTCGGTAATTCCTTGTCTATGGTAGAAAGTTTTACATTCGGTCTGCTCAGCCGTATTGCTCATTTTACTTTCTTCTTCGTGCAGAATATCAATGTTAGCCGCACCACAGAGATCGCCTGGTAGGAAATGTGTGCACGTATTTACGTGACATATAACCTTTGGTTTCATATGCAAACCCCCTTTGCCATATAGTGTGCTAGGCGAAGGGGGATAATACAATTTATAAGACTAGGGCGGTGAATTTATGAACATACTCGTCTTTTCTGTCAGTATTGGTCATGGCCACAATCAGGTTGCTAGGGCATTAGAAACCGAACTAAAAGAGCGCAGTCACACAGTGCAGGTCATAGATGCCCTCGAGTTTGTTAGCCCCTTTTTTTCCAAGGTGATTTTAGAGAGCTATCTGAGGATGCTCCGCTTCACTCCAAGTATTTATTCTAGGTTGTACGAATTAGTGGAGGAACCAGCACTTTTTGACTTCACCTCAGTAATTAACAACCTTTTGTCATCTGGTTTTAAAAAGCTTGTGGTTCAGTTTAAGCCCGATGCCATTATCTGTACACATCCTTTTCCTACCGGTCTGCTCTCTGCTTTAAAAACAAAGCTAGATGTCAAAATACCCCTAGTAGCAGTGATGACAGATTACGCCATCCACTATTTGTCGATTCATCCTGCAGTCGATCTCTACATCACGGCTAGCCCTAAGCTCAACTACCATCATAAATTTAATAGTATTTCTGAGGGCAAGGTAGCGCCCACAGGGATTCCCATTCGTAAGAAGTTCGCTAAGCCTCCTAGCAAGTCTATAGCTCAAAAAAGCTTAGGATTAGTTAATCTTCCTACAATTCTGATAATGGGTGGAGGGCTAGGTATGGGTACACCGCCCGAACTGATTCGAGTGGTGGATCATTACTTAAAGCAATGCCAAATTTTAATTGTTGCTGGTAAGAACGAGAGTTTGTACAACGAGCTAAAATCTTCGAAGTTCAACAATACCGTGCATGTATTTGGATATGTGGACAATGTCGAGGTTCAGATGGCTGCGGCCGATCTACTGGTAACCAAGCCGGGGGGGGTCACAACCTCGGAGGCCCTAAGTCTGGGGTTGCCGATGGCCATCATCTCGCCTATCCCCGGGCAGGAGTGGCGGAACTCCGCATTTCTAGTGGAACAGTTAGTGGCTGTACAGTTTGAGGTTGCTACACTTGCTCCCAAGCTAGCAGATTTGCTAAACGATTCGTTAAGATTAGAGTGTATGTCCAAACTCGCTAAACAGTTAGCTAAACCTAACTCCACGCACGATGCAGGAGAGTTGCTGGAAGGTTTTCTAAAATAGATTGAAACATGGTGAGGATACTTTAGAAGAGCCCTTTTGACACAGAAGGCCCGGACATAAGGGAAGGCACTGAAAAGAACGAATAATGAATTCCGTAATCCTTCAGTCTCTTCTGTGTCAAGCGTAACCATTCCGAACCGAAGCATAACAATTTAAGTACACCCCAAGTCACGTGCCTATGGTAGTATGCTGTGCTACAATATATTGAGACTAACCCGTGGAGGCTACATATGAAGTACTTATTGCATGTTTTTGGCTGTCAAATGAACGAAGCGGATGCTGAAGTTCTCGCTGGTCATCTTGAAAAACTGGGCTACGCTAAGGCTTTGTCGGAAGAAGAAGCTGACGTTATTTTGCTTATTACCTGTTGTGTGCGTGAACATGCCGAGAGCAGGGTTTACGGTAAAATTGGCGAGTTATATCACCTTAAGCAGCTCAAGCCTACACTGATTCTAGGTGTCTGCGGTTGTATGACGCAGCAAGACGACGTAGCTGAAAAGATGCGTACCCGATACCCATACTTAGACCTCATTTTTGGCACGCATAACTTACCAGAATTCCCTCGCTTGCTCGAACAAGCACGTGCCTCTGGTGAACTAGTCTTTGAAGTCTTACCCGAGGCCGAAGGGGTGGTAGAAGACTTACCTCGCCTACGCAATGACGGACTGAAGTCGTGGGTGACTATTATGTATGGGTGCAATAATTATTGCACTTATTGCATAGTGCCTTATGTGCGCGGTCGGGAGCGTAGCCGACAGCCCCATGCCATCGTAAACGAAATAACCGATTTAGTTAAGAGGGGTTATCGTGAGATAACGTTGCTGGGTCAGAACGTTAACTCCTATGGGAAGGATCTCGATATCGACGTAGATTTTGCTAGTCTACTTGAGCAGATCGACCAAATAGAAGGTTTAGAACGCATACGTTATATGACATCACACCCCAGAGACTTTACGGAAAGGCTTGTAGATGCAATTGCTAGCTCAGAGAGCGTGTGCGAACAGTTCCATCTTCCGGTGCAAAGTGGTAGCAATAATATGCTCAAGGCCATGAATCGGGGTTACACCCGCGAGCATTATCTATCTCTCGTTAGAAAAATCCGCGAGGTATTACCGAATGCCTCTATCTCTACTGACTTCATTGTCGGTTTCCCCGGTGAAACTGAACAAGATTTTGAAGATACACTTAGTTTAGTGAAGGAAGTGCGATACGATTCTGCTTACACCTTTTCCTACTCAGCACGGACAGGTACTCCCGCCGCTGGGCTAGAAGATCAACTCAGCGAAGGCGAAAAAAGCGAGAGGCTGGGGAGGCTAATCGAAGCAGTTACCGCAACCACATTTGAACGTAACTTGCCACTACAACATCAGGTGCTCGAAGTGCTTGTAGAAGGACCCAGCAAAAAAGACCCGTCAAAGCTTACGGGGCGCACTCGTACCAATAAACTAGTGCATTTTGTAGGTGAAAAAGAGCTAGTAGGTAAGTTAGTCGATGTGAAGATAACTAAGGTGCAAACTTGGAGCCTCATCGGGGAGCAAGCTGGCCTGCCGCACTAGGGATTCGCGGAACACGGACTGGCGCGGACAGAATAGTAATACGAAAGCCGCGAGTTACGCACAAACGTACTCGCGGCTCTTTAATTACTCCTGACCATAAAAATAAAATTCTCCTGACTATGCTCCTGTTGGTCGGCGGCTTATCCGACCTCCGCCTCTGCCGGATACTCAGCCAGCATCCCCTCGTAAATATGTCTAGCCTTGGGGTGTTGTCTAAAATCCTCGGGTGTGACTAGCCCAGATGGTTTATCAAATAGGTAGACTCCGCTACGCTCAAGTACTGTTGCAATGAATTGTGAACAGAAGTAGGAGTACTTACGGTTAACAGGTGTCTTTAGGGCTACCCCCATGACTCCAATCAGGCTATAGGAGTACTTTTCTTTCTCTACTTCAAACTCACATACGTTTTGTCTAATCAGCTCGTATTGCTTTGCTGTAACCTCAAATTCGTACAAGGTGCAAATTGTGCCTGGGCAAAGCGCGTAGAGGCCCGATCTAATGTGTTCGCGTACAAAACCGCCAATAAACGGGTTGCGGGGTTTACGGCGTCCAAAACTATAAACTTCATTAAGGCGAATATCAAAGCCTATAGAAGAATGGTTGTAAGGCCTCCGCGAACAGAGTCCTAGCAACCGTGTAAAAAATGTTCCTGTATTAGTTAGTAAAATATAAATTTTCGTAGTTTGCATCTTTGCTGCCTCCTAACGAATCTACAGTTGATTATCGCATAAGACAGCGATTATGCCAAATCGAACAGAGAACTAACAGGAGGAAACTGTATCACCGATTTATACTGATTAGAGACGCTGATATACACTGTAGGAACGAAGTGCTATTGGAGTTGCTCTCTCCTCGCATTACCTGACCCAACGTCATACTTACAATAGCTGTCCAGAATCATACTCCCAGTAGCTGACCCAAAGTCATCCTTTCAGTAGCTACCCATCTTTGTAGCTATTCCTGCTATAATTAAACCATTGAGAGGAGTGAGCCTCAGGTGCAAGGTTATACCCCTATGATGCAGCAATTCATGGAGATTAAAAATAGGCATAAAGATTCCATCCTCTTTTTTAGGATGGGTGACTTTTATGAAATGTTTATGGATGACGCGAAGCTTGGTTCGCGCATTCTGGAAATTACCCTCACCGCTCGCGACGGTGGACAAGCTGGCAAAGTACCTATGTGCGGAATACCGTTTCACTCCGCCGATAGCTATATTGCTAAACTCATAGCTGCTGGGATGAAGGTGGCAATTTGCGAGCAGGTTGAGGACCCGGCTACAGCTAAAGGCCTAGTTAAGCGCGACGTTGTGCGCGTTATTACGCCTGGTACATATCAAGACGCCCCGCCAGACACTCTTAACTTCATAGTCGCTTGGCATCAGGCCGAATTACAGAGTGTTCTAGTGGCGGTGGAGTATACAACCGGTTCTGTCGTTATCTTTCCCTTTGTCGGGGAGCGCGCTGCTCAGCTAGCGGCAGACGAAATTGCGCGGCTGGCCCCACGTGAGGCGATCGTACCAGAAACTCTGCCCGAGCTTATCACCATGGCGCTACAGCGCGTTGATGCTCTAGAGAGAAAAGTCGTGGGCATTGATGCGTCCGTTGCCCGGGAATTGTACTCGCTTATTAATGCTAGCACACCCCTTCCGGACGAATATGTCGTGCCGCTAGGGGAGATTGTGCATTACCTGCAGCAGGTGATGGTGGGAGGCTTTGGCCACTTTACCGCGCCCATCGTCAATAACCGCGGTCAGGTAATGACCCTCGATTTAACAACAAGGCGCAATCTAGAGCTGACACGCACCCTGCGCAATGGCGAACGGGAGGGTTCTTTGTTATGGGTCCTAGACCATACTGTTACCTCCATGGGAGCACGGCTAATCAAGCTGTGGCTTGAACAACCGCTCTTAAATATACATCACATAGAGCAGCGTTTATCGACGGTAGAAGAGTTAATCAATCGTGGTGTCATGCGACAGGATTTGCGTGACTCATTTGAAGGAGTATACGACCTTGAGAGATTGTTAGCTCGAGTTACGTCGGCAATGGCTAGCCCTAGGGACCTCTTGGCTCTAGCTAAGTCCCTCGCTAAGGTGGGTGAGATAAAGCAAGTCCTTGATTCTGTAGTAGCAGAGATGTTAGTAGCTATAACAGGCGGCCTTGACCCACACTGTGAGCTTAATGAGACTCTGCTCAAGGCTCTAGATGACAGTCCACCCATTAGTAGTCGCGACGGGGGGATTGTTCGGGTAGGCTTCGATCCAGAGATCGACCGTTTACGGAGCATCAGTCGTGACGGTAAGAGCTTTCTAGCTGCGCTCGAGGCACGTGAGAGAGAGGCAACAGGAATTAGGACGCTTAAGATTGGCTTTAACAAAGTCTTCGGTTACTTCCTCGAAGCAACCAAGGCTAACACGGACCAAATCCCACCCCATTATCATCGCAAGCAGACCTTAGTCAATGCAGAGCGCTATATCACAGAGGAGCTCAAGGAGTACGAGAGCACGGTACTTACAGCTGAGGATCGGCTCAAATCGTTGGAGTATGACCTCTTTGTAGTTCTGCGCGAAAAAGTGGCGAGCTACTCTCATTCTATCATCCAGGTGGCTAGGCGCTTGTCGGAGCTAGATGTGCTTCAATCCCTAGCTGAGGCTGCTAGTCGTTACCGTTATAACCGGCCGCAGGTTACGATCGGTAGAGCCGTCAACATCTGTGGTGGTCGCCACCCAGTTGTTGAACGCATTGTCGGTACTCACGCTTTTGTTCCTAACGATACAGAACTAAGCAGGGGAGAAATAGCAGTAATCACTGGCCCCAACATGGCAGGTAAATCTACTTACATGCGACAAGTAGCTTTAATCGTCTTAATGGCGCAGATAGGGAGCTTTGTGCCAGTGGAGAAAGCCGAAATTGGCTTAGTTGATCGCGTCTTTACCCGCGTGGGTGCCGCCGATGACCTTTATTCTGGACAGAGTACCTTTATGGTAGAAATGACCGAAACAGGCTTGGCCTTGAGCGAAGCTACCGAGCGCAGTCTGATTCTCTTTGATGAGGTCGGGCGTGGCACTAGCACCTATGACGGCATGGCTCTCGCGCAGGCCATTATGGAATACGTTCACGAGAAGGTCAAAGCGCGCACACTCTTCTCCACCCACTATCATGAGCTGACAAGCTTGGCAGATAACCTCGCGCGCTGCCGTAATTATACAGTAGCTATCTTAGATAGGGGTAGAGAAGTAGTCTTTTTGCGCAGGGTTCAACCGGGCAAGGCTAGCAAGAGCTACGGCATTCACGTTGCGGAGTTAGCGGGGTTGCCTCGCATGGTTACTGAGCGGGCTTACACCGTACTAAGGCAACTAGAACAGCACCAAAAAACTGGACCAGCGCAGATAAACTTCTTTGACTTTGTAGCAGAAACGGCTGCGTCTACAGTACTAGGCGAACACACCGAGCTCGCTTTAGAAGTTTTAGATAGTCTGAATAGTATCGCTCCCGATGCCCTCACTCCTCTGCAAGCACTCAACCTCTTGTATGAGCTTAAAGCCAAGGCTCAGGGAAAGTAGGATCATTATGAAGATAAACGTCTTATCGTCGGAAGTAGTCAACCAAATAGCTGCTGGTGAAGTGGTGGAGCGTCCTGCTTCAGCTATTAAAGAGCTAGTTGAGAACTCCCTAGACTCTGGCGCCACAAGCATTTCCGTCGATCTAGAAGGCGGGGGCATGACTCTGATTCGTGTGACGGATAACGGTTGTGGTATGGGACAAAAGGATTTAGAGCTAAGCATACTTCGCCATGCTACCAGTAAACTCAAGGCAATTGACGATCTATTCTCCATAGGGACACTGGGGTTCAGGGGTGAGGCCTTGCCTAGCATCGCTGCGGTGAGTAAGTTACGTATACAAAGTAAGGAGCCGGCTGACAATGCAGGCCATGAGCTAATCTGCAGCGGGGGCGAAATTCTAGAGCTTAAACCAGTAGGCATGCCACAGGGAACCATAGTAGAGGTACGAGGTCTCTTCTTTAACACTCCCGCTAGGCTTAAGTTTATGAAGAGCGAGACCGCTGAGTCGCAACGAGTGGTACAGGTGATTGAACGCTTAGCCTTCTCTCACCCGAGTGTGCGCTTTACCCTTACCATTGATTCACGAATAGTGTTACAAACGCTTGGTAATAATAACCTAATAGATACTGCCTTAGCTGTGTTTGGAGCATCGGCCGCTAAACAGCTACGCTCTTTTGGACCCGTTCAGGGTAAGACAGTAGGGCTATCTGGAATATTAGGTACACCAGCGCTCCACCGCAATAATCGCACTTGGCAAACTCTATTTCTTAATGGACGGTATATCGAGCATCGTGGGTTGGCTTTCGCCTTAGAAGAGGCCTATCGGACCCTACTGCCGATCAAACGTTATCCCGTAGGTGTCATTCATATCACCATGAATCCCCAGGAAGTAGATGTAAATGTTCACCCCACTAAAGTTGAAGTGCGGCTGCAGGACGAGCGGGCAGTAGTAGGAGAGGTTATTACCATGCTTCGAGCCCAGGTAGAGCTTATGACCCAGGCCAAGGAGCAAATAGCAGTAAGCTGCGAGACCGCAGCGGATTACTCCTTTAAGTCTGGCGGCAGTACAATAGGGCCGTTACTTCCTGCCATGCGTTTTGAGGATCCTGCCCCGATGCCTAAGCGAGACAGCTACGGAGGAGAACGCCCCGTAGCTCCGGCCATTCGCGAACAGATATCAATCCTCCCAGCAATAGCTTCGTATCGCCTTATTGGCCAAGTTCTGCATAGTTATATCCTTGTCGAGAAAAAAGGCAAGCTAGTTATAATTGACCAACATGCTGCTCATGAGCGCATCCTGTTTGAGCAATTCATAAGGAGCATAGAAGGTTATGTGCAGGAGCTGGCTATTCCCATCAGTGTAGACTTTGGCTCTTATGCGCATTTCGTACCGCGTTTTCTAGAGCCTTTAAACGAGCTAGGTTTTAGGCTAGAGCCTTTTGGCGGCAATACTTATTTACTTCGTAGCATTCCTGCTACTTACCGCGGCCACTTTGACGAACAAACCCTACGAGATCTGATGTCCGAACTCTCCACAGAGCGCACCAGTTCTGTTTGGGAGAAAGTAGCTATATCGCTGGCCTGTAGATCTGCAATTAAAGCTAATACTAGGCTGTCGGCATCTGAGATGGTGGAACTACTGGATCAGCTTTACGCTTGCGCACTGCCTGTTACCTGCCCGCACGGGAGGCCCATTGAACTGGAATATAACGAGGACGAGTTATTTAAGTTATTTCACCCGAGGTGATTTATGAAGCAACAGGTTTTAGTAATAGTCGGACCGACCGCCGTTGGTAAGACGGAGCTTACCCTGCGCTTAGCAGAAGAACTGGATGGCGAGATTATTTCTGCTGACTCCATGCAAGTGTATCGTGGCATGGATATCGGTACGGCTAAGGCTTCACTGGTGGAGCGTGAGCGCATACCCCATCACCTCATAGACGTAGTGGATCCAGGAGAGAATTTTAGCGCCGCTGATTACCAGAGGTTGTCGAGACAGGCTGTAGATGGCATTGTTGCCCGAGGTAAGCTACCCATCTTCTCTGGGGGAACTGGTCTTTACGTCAGGGCTGCAATTGATGACTATAACTTTATCGAGGTAGAAAACAATTATACCGTGCGTGATTCACTCAAGCAGCAGGTACGAGAGGCTGGGCTCGATGCTTTGTATAAGCGTCTACAGTCAGTCGACCAAAGGGTTGCACAGCGCCTACATTCAAATGACGAACGCCGTATCGTACGAGCTCTAGAAGTGTACGAAACAACCGGGCAGACGCTGAGTTTCTGGGAGCAGCAAAAAGATGTAAACAAGTCGGTGTATGACGCTATCTTTATCGGTCTAAACCGCCCACGCGAAGAGCTCTACGCCAGGGTAAACCTCCGTATAGAGCAGATGATTAAAGAGGGGCTAGTGGATGAGGTAAAGTCACTCGTTGATATGGGATTGAGCTTTGTAGCTCAACAAGCCTTAGGATACAAAGAGCTGCTGCCTTACCTAGAGGGGCGTTTAACCTTAGAAGAAGCCAAGGAGTTAATTAAGCTTCAGACTCGCCGCTATGCCAAACGGCAGCTTACTTGGTTTCGTGCCGATACCCGTGTTAAGTGGGTCGATGTCACTAACATGGAGCAGGCGCAACAGGAGATACTGCCAATTCTTGCAAAGCAGTGGCAAATATAATACAATTAAGAGGCAAGTAGAGAGAGATAGGGGGCCAGATTTATGACTAAGTCGGTACTTAACCTGCAGGACGCTTTTCTTAATCAAGTCCGTAAGGAAAACCTTCCCGTCACTGTGTTTCTCGTAAACGGCTATCAGCTCAAGGGTGTAGTTAAGGGTTTTGATAACTTCACTATTGTGATGTTTGATGCCGAAGGGCGACAACAGCTAGTTTACAAACATGCTATTTCTACGGTACAGCCCACCCGTCCAGTTAACATTAATTTAAACGACGAAATCTAACAGCATTAATAAAACCCGCGCTAGCAGCGCGGGTTTTTACTTTGGGGGCGAAGGGGGAGGGAGGGTAACGGTAACACTGAGAACACTGTCCCCCTATCGCCATTGTGCACGCAAATGGCTGTCGGGCACTGGAGGACACTGACACCACTGTAGACACTCATGGGGGTGACCCCCACCATCAGAGAATGAAAAAGTCCTGTTACACCGAATTGCTGCGGAGAGTTAGTGCGTACTGACGCACGTGTTATTT
>WSXW01000043.1 GCA_009773495.1 Bacillota bacterium | reverse complement strand
AGACGGTCCCCAGCAAGAGTAACTGCAACTGATTGAGCGCAAGACTTAATGCAACTACGCCACATTGCATCGGTTGCGTTTACTTTGTCAAATAGCAATATCAACGGCTTTGTGGGCGTTCCAATATTCTAATATTGCATAATGTATAGCGTGAGGGTATAATTGCCAAGTAAAATGGGAAGGAATTTTACTATGCAAAGGGAAGTAAATTAAAACGCTTCCTACTGCTTATACAATCACATTTAAGGAGGTTTTTATTATGGCATCCAGTCAGACCAAGGCTAGGGTCCTGATCCTAGGGCTAGGCCTGCTCCTTGCCACCTCTCTGCTTACAGGATGTGGAGTTGCCGGAGCATCGCTTGAAAGATATTTTCAAGTCGGATATATCGCGGAAGCTTCTGATGATCTTGACGATGTGGTACTACCCACTGCAATTGTTCCAAAGCAGTTTCTAATTATGGCCGACGGGGAAGAGAGAGAAATTTTCCTCACAGCTGATACAGTGGCTGAAGTGCTCAGTGAAGTTGGCATTAGCCTGGGTGAATTTGACAGAGTAGTGCCGGATTTAGATGCTACTGCAACAGATAAGGCAACCATCAGCGTAGTCCGGGTTACAAAGCAAGAAGAAGTAGTTTACAACCGCATATATTTTCAGGAAGTAAGGCGCGCAAATAATAACCTTGAACACGGTGTAGTGCGCACGATACAGCAGGGCAAAGAGGGTCGAAAAGCAGACTACTACGAGATAATTCTAGAGGATGGTCAAGAGGTAGTCCGCTCTATAGTAAAATCTGAGGTGGTAACACCAAAGGTAGACAGGATTGTGGAGTATGGGACCATTGGGACTTTATCGCGCGGCGGTAATACGTATCGATTTACGAAGGTTCTGTATGCTACCGCTACAGCTTACACAGCAGGGCCCGAAAGCACAGGCAAGTCACCGGGTCACCCTTTGTATGGCATAACTTACTCAGGTTTGCGCGTGCAGGTGGGACACATTGCTGTGGATCCTAAAGTTATACCGCTATTGAGCAATGTTTATATAGAGGGACTTGACACTTTTTCAGCCACCTACGACGGCAATTATTACGCAACCGACATCGGCAGTGCTATCAAAGGCAACAAAATAGATATCTACTTCGAAAATGTTGAGGAAGCCCGCAAATTTGGGGTAAGGCAAGTAAAGGTATATGTTCTCGGTAAGTAAGATGTGGGGAGTACAAGAGGGAGCCGACTCGGAGTCGGCTCCCTCTTGTACAACTTTATTTCTTCTCCAACGCCGTGTTAAGGTCATTGATAAGGGCATCTACATCGATACCATGCGCCATGGCGCCCTGCTCAATGCTCTCGAACCTAGCTGCAGCACACCCTAAGCAGCCAAGGCCGAACTTAAAGAATACTGGAACTAGTTGAGGGTATTTGTCAACGACATCTTGAATCCCCATGTCTTTTGTTACCTTCACGCTTGCACCTCCTGACTCAGTTTAGCCTTACCAGTATATCACAAAGGCTAGCGGCTGGCCATGTCGCTTTCCGCAATT
This sequence comes from Bacillota bacterium, assembly GCA_009773495.1. GTDB lineage: Bacteria > Bacillota > UBA994 > UBA994 > UBA994 > WSXW01. Next base: position 16,694 of record WSXW01000043.1, on the reverse strand, counting down.
TCAATCAGACGGCGCACCATCTGGCCACCGAGCTTACCGCCCATGCGGCCACCAATAGCGCCGCACTCTCCGCTAGTCATGTTTTCCCAGCCAACTTGCTGTACTTTGTTGTGGAGTCCGAGTTTAGAGGCTATGCTATACTTGTAGCCGTTAAGGTAATTCTCAAAGGCGGCCTCGTTGCCTAAGGCCGAAGAGCTGTAACCGAGTTCTTGGGCAATTTCATATTTTAGCTGATTCAAATGTGGTTGAGCAGCAGAAACCATTGTACGTCTGTTTCTTCTCGCCATTATTACACCTCCTTAAGCTATGTTTCCCCTAGTCAAGGACGTGTACGCACGAAGCGAATTTAAAAAATATGTCTATAAATAAACAACCATGGGGGTGAAGTTTAAGTGGATAAAGTAGTAAAGCCGATTAATTTATTTCACGCTCAAGTCGCGCCCCCAGGAGATAAATCAATTAGTCATAGGGCGATATTATTGTTATCTTTGGTTCAAGGGGTCAGCTCTGTAGTCAACCTTTCACTCGGTGCTGACGTTTTGTCGTCTATGCAGTGTATGAAACAGTTAGGAGTGTGCTTTAAACGGGAAGGCGCTGGGTATGTCATTTCTAGCCCCGGCCTACGCTCTTTTACACCGCCTAGTCAAACATTAGATTGCGGTAACTCGGGCACTACCATGCGCTTATTGGCGGGCATCTTAGCCGGCAGCGGAGTTCACGGCGTTTTATCGGGCGATGCGTCGTTAAACAAGCGGCCGATGCTGCGGGTTGTGGAGCCGCTCTGCGCCATGGGTGCTTTAATCACTGCCGCTGCTCTAGACACGCCTCCGCTTTCTATCACAGGGTCAAGCCTTAAAGGCATTCACTGGCGGCCCAGCGTTGCTAGCGCCCAGGTTAAGTCCGCTATTCTGTTAGCGGGGCTTTCCGCTACGGGGCAGACTGAAGTGGTGGAGAGCTACCCAACGCGAGACCATACTGAGCGAATGCTAAAAGTGCTGGGGGCAAACATAGTCTTTCAAGCTGGCTTGGTAGCAATTGTTGGCCAACGCAATCTGCAGCCGGCGAATCTATCTATTCCTGGGGATTTCTCCAGCGCTGCGTACTTTTTGGTGTTAGCAGCCATGATGCCGGATTCAACATTTAAGGCTGAGAACGTCGGCCTTAACGAAGGTCGGACAGGCTTACTGGAGGTGCTAGAAAAGATGGGGGTACAAGTGTCCGTCGAAGTACAGGATTCAGCCTGGGAACCAGTGGGAAGTATAAAGGTGCAAGGCGCTGCGCTGCGAGGCTTTGAAATTAGCGGCGCCCTAGTACCGCGCCTGATCGATGAGATACCTATTCTGGCAGTAGCTGCTTGTATGGCGCAGGGACGTTCAGTAGTACACGATGCAGCTGAGCTAAGGGCAAAGGAAAGCGATAGGATTTCGCAGTTATTATCGGAACTACGGAAGATGGGAGCCCAGTGTGAAGAACATGCAGATGGTTTTACAATCGAGGGAGGGTGTCTGAGGGGAGCAGTGGTTGAATCTCATGGGGACCATCGCCTAGCGATGGCTCTTACCATAGCGGGGCTTGTGGCATCCGGTACTACCATAGTGCGCGATGCAGAGTGTGTGGATATATCATACCCTGAGTTTTGGATCGACTTAGAATCAATTAGGGGTGAGCAGAGTGATTAGATTTCTTACAGCGGGTGAATCCCACGGACCATGTCTAGTTGGGATTATCGAGGGATTGCCGGCGGGCATTAAGATAAAGATCAGTGCCATCGATGATGAACTGCAGCGCAGGCAGCATGCTCCTGGTAGAGGGAATAGGATGAAAATTGAGGATGACAGGGTCACGGTTTTGGCAGGGCTGCGCGGAGGATATACGCTTGGGAGTCCACTAGCCTTGCAGATCACTAATTTTGACTACGTTAACTGGAAGGATAAAATGGATCCTATACTTGAACCGCAGGGGAGCAAGATTACCGCACCGCGACCAGGTCACGCCGACTATCCAGGTGCGGTTAAGTACGGTTTTAAGGATATTCGCAATGTAATTGAAAGAGCCAGTGCCAGAGAAACAGCTATGCGTACGGCCATAGGCGCTGTAGCGCGGCAAATACTTGAGACCAAAGGCATAGAGATTTACAGCCGAGTGGTGTGCCTAGGGCCAGTCAAGATCAGCACAGGTGAACCAAGCGAAGAGGAACTTCGTCGCGGGAGACAGTTTGCTTACGGTATTAAAGATAGGGAGGCTGAAGCTCGAGCTCAGAAACTCATTGAGGAATGCCGTAACAGTGGAACAAGTGTTGGTGGAATTGTGGAAGTGGTCGCATTCAACTTGCCGGTGGGGCTAGGGTCTTATGCACATTATGAGCGCCGACTTGATGGCCAAATCGCTCAGGCACTTATGTCTATTCCTGGTGTCAAGGGGGTGGAGTTTGGGGGCGCCTTTGATTTAGCTTCTAGCGACCCTGGAGTACCGGGAGATTCACTTCAATTAAATGGGCATCATCAAATACTATACGTCGGAAATAAAAACGGGGGCCTAGCCGGTGGAGTTTCCACCGGGCAGCCCCTCATAGTAAGGTGTGCGGTCAAACCAATTCCTACAGCAATGCCTGGGGATAGTGTCGATATAGCAACACTCGCGCCTGTGCGGGGTGTAGGGGAGCGTAGTGATGCAACCGCAGTTCCAGCTGTACGGGTTATTGCCGAAAACGTACTAGCTTGGACCCTGCTTGTTGCGGTGCTGACAGACGGCCCGCAGGCTAATAGCCAGCTTGCTTATCCACAGAGTTAAGCAAGGGTGTATTATCTTTTAGTCTCTGTAGGTTTTCCAATAAGACTAGAAACGCCCGCTCACGGTAGTCAGGTAATTGCCCGGCACTATGGGGCGTGACAAGTACATTGGGGTGTGACCAGAGCGGGCTGCCTGCTGGGAGTGGTTCCTCCCAAAATACGTCGAGACCGGCCCCGGCTAGGCGACCTTGCGTTAAAGCTTCTGTTAAGGCAGGTTCGTCAATGACCGTGCCTCGGGAAATGTTGTAAATATAGGCGGTCGGCTTGAGGAGCTGGAGTCTGGTACGGTTGATTAGGCCTTTGGTTTGCGGCGTTAAGGGAACAGCTATAACCAAATGATCTACAAGTGGAAGTAGTTCATTTAATCGGTCGTCAGCCCATATTTCGTCAGCGCAACTGCTCGGGGCAGGGTGCCTACGAAGCCCCACGACATGCATTCCAAATGCTCTGGCACGTAGACCGATGGCTTGCCCGATGGAGCCAAAACCTACGATCCCTAGCCGCTTACCGTGGAGTAATTGCGGTTCTAATACCTCCCAATGGCTACGGGACTGGTTAAGAATCGTCTGTGGGAACTTGCGTATTAGGCTAAGCATCATTCCTAGGACATGCTCGGCGATGGTTTCTGCGTGTATGCCGCTGGTTGTACATAGCTTTGCTGGGCTAGCTTGAAGCTCCGGGCACAGCATAAAATCCACGCCCGCACTCTGCACCTGAATTAAGCGAAGACGTTCTCCTAAAGCGATTTGGTCAGGTCTTAACCCCCCCCACACCACATCTGCTTCAGGCAAGTTTTGTTCTAGTTCCTCACGATTACAGCTAATGATCTCGGCATCTGGCCAAACTCCACGAATCCTTTCGCCCTCGCTGGAGCTGCATTCGCCCCGAATAAGAAGTATCATTATTTACAACCTCCTTCTCATGACCTGAGTATATGCGTATAATGGATAGGTTAGTATGGAGTAGGCAGTAGGGAGGTAACAATGACTACCGGACAACTTAATCGTAATATGCGCTGGAACAACATTAACGGCATACTCTCCACCCTTGCCAACAACATGGTAGGGCCTTTTTTAGGGATTTTCGCCATCAGTCTCGGTGCGTCCGATAGCCAAATTGCCGCCCTATCATCCTGGCCAGCGTTGGTTAGCCTCTTTGCTATGATACCGGGAGCGCGGTTTGTAGATAGTTCCCCCCGCAAGAAAAAGCTTGTAGCAATTTTTCAGGCTCTTAACAGGGTCTTCTTCGTGGGGCTAGCCTTCCTCCCGACGATTATTGTCAGTGCAGATAAGCGCCCGGCGGTACTAGTTGCCGCGGTAGCGCTGATGAACCTACCTGGGGCCATCGCGAATGTCTCTTGGCAGTCCTTTATTGGTGGTATTATCCCTCCCGAAAGAAGAGCCGAAGCCTTTGCTAAGCGCAATCAGTTAATGGGCGCTTGTGGTGCCGTAGCTTCTCTTATAGCGGGAAGAATTATGGGCGTGCTGCGGTTTCCGGTAGGTTACCAGGTAATGTTCCTCGTGGGTTTTTTGCTAGCACTACTCGAGATTGCTAGCCTACTTCAAATAAATGAAGGCGAAGCGGAGCCTGCAACGGTAACTCACCAGAAAAAGCCATTGGGATTTGCGGCTTTTCTTAAAGAAGCTAAGACTCGCCCCCAATACTATAGATTTGCTGCGGCCTCCCTAGTATTTCACTTTGGTTGGCAGATGGGCTGGCCGTTGTTCACTAAGTTTCAAGTACAGGAACTTCTAGCCACGCCGCAGTGGGTTAGCCTGTTTGGGGTATGTTCTACCTTAGGATCGACGCTAGCCTACCCCGTGTGGTCAAAATTCAGCACACAAAAGGGCAATAGATACATGCTTACCATTGCAGCAGGCGCGTTGGCCTTGACACCACTGTTCTATGCCACCTCGACTGCGTTATGGATGTTGGCGGTATGGAGCATGGTCATGGGCGTTTCTTTAGCAGGTATTATTCTCCTGTTATTTAATACACTGCTTGAGGTATGTCCCATAGAGGGACGCACGCAATATATTGCATATCACAATACGCTACTAGCGTTACGGCCGTGTTGGCCCCCTATGTTGGGATCTACTGTGTTAGCCAGTTCGGCCTTCGCGGAGCTTTAATTGCAACATCTGTAGCACGCAGTGTTGGTGCTGCCGCCTTCGTCTATGTCTTCCTGACATCTCAGCGGAAATTGGGCCGCAGGGCAGATTAAGCAATCTAGGCCAGGGGCAGACTCACCGTGAGTAGGCCCCTTTTGTCGCGCCTCACTACCGTAATAGCATTTTCGTTATGTGAGGCGAAATATCCTGCACTCCCAGAAATATTGCATGGCAAAGTCTGTTCGAGAGTAGTAAAGTAAGAGAGGAGCAGGAATATACGCAGGTGGCAGAGAACCTCCTCTAGCTGTGGGAAATAGACAGGAGTGTTGTAGACATGTCGGAGCATGAGAGTCAAGAGTTAGGATATTTCCAAAGCATCAAGCGGTTTAGGCCTAATGCGAGGCTGTTCCTCGTGAGCATGTCCATAAGCCAGCTATCCATGGCTGCATTTACCATAATACTGAACATCTATTTAAGAAACCTAGGCTATTCTAAGTCGTTTCTAGGTGTTTTTACAACGGTTAACCTACTGTGTTCGGGGTTGGTATCACTTCCGGCAGGGTTTTTTGCCGACCGCTTTGGACGTAGGCGCTCACTTTTAATCGCTATCGTTTTGGCGACTATCGCTGGTCTAGGACAAGTGTTTTTCACCACCTCCGGCGCGGTCCTATTGGTGTTTAGTGCTTTACGAGGAGCATCAAACACCTTTAAAAGTATCGTACAATCCCCGTTGCTAGTAGAAAACAGCGCACCTAGCGAGCGCATGCACTTGTTTAGTGTTACTTCCGCGATAATGCATTTGGCTGGGTTTGCAGGCAATAACATCGGAGGTCTGCTGCCGATGTTCATTCTAGAGGCATTGAACATCACCCAAAACATTGAGGTTGCACCATTGCGCATTTCGCTGATTATCAGTGCGTTATTTTGGCTGGTATCAGCTATTCCGGTGCTACTGATGAAAGAAGCGGCTAAGGTGGAGATCAAGGGTCGTTCTAAGACAGACTTTGCGGTGGTATTAAAAAACCCCGTCGCTCGCAACCTAGCCATTCACAATATGTTTATTGGCTCTGGGGCCGGTCTCGTGGTTCCGTTTTTTAACGTTTTCCTTATTGAACAATTGCATGCATCGACCGCTCAGATTGGCTTTATCACGGGCGGAACGAACCTAGTGCTCATTGCGGCAGTCCTCATCACGCCCTTTTTAGTGAGAAAGTTAGGCAAGGTACACTCAGTGGTGTTTACGCAAGGGTTGTCTATCCCACTCCTCATTGTTATGGCCTTGTCCAGGAGCATTTGGGTGGTTACGCTAGCTTACTGGTTTAGGAACGCTTTAATGAATATGTCTTCGCCTGTTACGGGGTCGTTTGCGATGGAGATAGTGCCGAGCGAGCAGCGGGCGACTACAGCTAGCTTAATGAGCATGACTAACAACTTAACGCGAGCGGTGAGCGCCACTGTGGGTGGTTTAATGATGGATCATATAGGTAATGGTTCGCCCTATTTTGGTACGGCCGTTATCTACACTATAGCCGTCCTGTTTTACTTTAAGAGTTTTGCGAGCGTGGAGGAGCGCTACGATCACGGTTTACGTACCGGGACTATCACCGCCGACTAGCGGGGGTATTAGTTTGCGGTAGTCAATAGTATAATAAGCCTAATGCTGCCTGCTCGTCCCGCAGGCTTTTATATGGAGGTAAGTTATGGAGTTACATTTACGGCTAAGTAAAGAGTTAAGTCTCAGGCCCGAACAGGTCAAGAGTGTGGAGACCTTGCTCGCTGAAGGAAATACTATCCCGTTTATTGCGAGGTATCGCAAAGAGGCTACCGGAGAGTTAGATGAAGTTAAGCTCCGGGAAATTGATGAACGACTAACATATTTAAAAAGCTTGGCAGCACGTAAAGCTGAGGTGCTCCGTCATATCATGGAGCAGGGCAAAATAACGCCCGAAATTGAAGCTAACCTAGCTCAGGCTGAGAGTCTACAACAGGTAGATGACATCTACTTACCCTTTAGGCCCAAACGGCGCACCAGAGCGATTATTGCTAAAGAAAAGGGTTTGGAGCCCTTAGCCGAGTATATCCTAGCCCACTATGAGGAGGGTGATGCTCAGGTCTTAGTTGAGGCTCTCGCTTTCGTGGATACAGAAAAGGGTGTAGAGGACGCAAATGCGGCCATCGACGGGGCCAAAGATATTATTGCCGAGCGAGCAAGTGAGTTTTTTGCCGTGCGCGAGAGCGTGCGACACTTGCTACGACAAGAGACCAACCTACAGTCTAAGGCCGTCGAACCTAAAACAGTATCAGTTTACGAGATGTATTACGACTATCAGGAGCCCCTGCGGCGAGTACCACCACACCGTATCCTAGCCATGAACCGCGGGGAACGCGAAGGGATTCTGAAAATAATCCTAGAGTACCCAGAGGAGAAGGTCTTTCTCGTGGCAATGGTTAGGTTCCTTGGCAAGGCTGTGTCTGCACAAACCATAGTAGGGTCTGCCGTCGTAGATGGCTGCAAGCGGCTACTGTTGCCTTCCATTGAACGCGAACTGCGGGGAGCATTGACTGAAGAAGCAGAGGAACATGCGATCCGAATTTTCGGGCAGAATATGAAGCCGTTACTATTGATTGCTCCGGTGCGGGGCAAGACGTTCTTGGCCATTGACCCAGCTTACCGTACAGGTTGTAAGTTGGCGGTAGTGGGGCCGACCGGAAGAGTACTTGATACGGGCGTATCGTATTTCACGCCTCCACAGAATGATAAGCAGGGCGGGGCTAAGACTTTGCTGCGCATGATTAAGGAGCATGGGGTTGAGGCTGTCGCTATTGGTAATGGCACTGGGTCGCGCGAAAGCGAGGATTTTGTGTCTACCCTTATCCGCGAGCATAACCTCAAGGTTTCGTACACCATCGTCAGTGAGGCGGGCGCTTCTGTGTACTCAGCTTCCGAACTAGCTGGTCAAGAATTGCCGGAGTACGATGTAACCATTCGTGGTGCCGTCTCCATCGGGCGACGCGTGCTCGACCCGTTGGCAGAGCTTTGTAAGATAGACCCTAAGGCCATCGGTGTGGGGCAATACCAACACGACGTGGATCAGAAGAAGCTAGCAGAGAGATTAACCGGCGTGGTTGAAGACTGTGTAAACAGCGTGGGTGTCGATCTTAATACGGCTTCGCCCTCGCTACTTCGCTATGTCTCGGGTATTAGCGGCACAGTAGCTAAGAATATCGTGGCCTGGCGTGACGAAAACGGGTCATTTAAGAGCCGCGATCAGCTCAAAAAGGTGCCGCGTCTAGGCCCCAGTGCCTTCACGCAGTGCGCTGGATTCCTACGCGTCCCCACAGCGGCAAACATCTTGGATAACACGCCGGTACATCCCGAGTCATATGGCTTAGCCCAAGGCTTCCTACAGGCACTGGGGGCTAGTGTCGATGACCTAGCCACAGGCCGGGTGCAGGTGAGCGAGGAGCGGCTAGCCAAGCTCGCCAAGGACTTAAGTGCGGGACTGCCGACCTTGCGCGACATCTACACTGCTTTACGGCGTCCAGGAAGGGATCCGCGCGAGGACGTTGCCGGGCCGGTATTCCGCAGCGATGTACTGCAGATGGAAGACGTGCAGGAGGGCATGGTGCTCTCTGGCGTAGTGCGCAATGTTATCGACTTTGGGGCCTTTGTGGATATCGGCGTTAAGCAGGATGGCTTGGTGCATATTTCAGAAATCAGCGACAAGTACATCAAGCATCCGTCTGAGGCTCTAGGAGTAGGAGATGTGGTCAAGGTCCGCATCATCAGCATCGACCTCAAGCGCAAACGCATCGGTCTCTCCATGAAAGGAATAAGTTAAACAAGAGCCCATTCTTTGGGTCCATAGTCGAAGCCTCAATGGCTCAGTCAGGAGGTATAGTATGTTAAAAATCTACGTTGCCTCTACCCCTCATGAACTCCCTCTAGTTACGGACATGGCACAATATACAGCCGTGGTAATTGATGCTCTGCGGGCTACCTCAACTATAACAACGGCTCTACATAACGGCTGTGGCCGGATCTTCCCAGTTTCAACTGTTGCGGAGGCCGCAGCCCTAAAGGAACAAATGCCCCATGCTCTGCTAGCGGGGGAACGCCAAGGAGCAAAGCTGAGCGGCTACGATTTGGGGAATTCACCGTTCGAGTATGCGCCTGAGGCTATTGCCGGTCGGGAGGTCATCTTCACGACTAGTAACGGCACTCGCACGCTTGTAGCGTGTGAGTCAGCTGGCCTCGTTGTGGTGGCTTCGTTTCTTAACCGCAGTGCAGTGGCTAAGGCCGTGCAAGCTACAGGGCGCGATATCCTAATCGCCTGTGCCGGACATCATGGCAAGCTGGCAGCAGAAGACTTAGCCTGCGCTGGAGCTATAATTGTAACCTTCATAGAGCATCAAGCCTACCAACTAACAGACGGGGCCTTGGCCGCACTAGCCATCTATGGGGCTTGGCACGATTCGCTCCCGGCTCTGCTCGGGCAGTCCTTTTCGGGGAGGAATGTTGCTAGTCTGGGATACGAAGACGATATTGCCTACTGTGCGCAACTAGATGTATTTAACGTCGTTCCGATCTATCAGAGCAAGCAAATAACAGCGTCGTGAAAAGACGCATCGCAATAGTCACCGTTGCTATTGCACTGTCGTGATGACCGTGGCCTATAGGTGATTTGTTTTCGTTAGAAAAGAGACTCCCCAAAGCTTTTGCTAGGGAGTCTCTTGGTCGTTTCTAAACCAATTCCATGGCCAGGGGAACAGGGGTATGGGTGCGTGCACAGAGCAATCTTCCGTAGGTGTTGTGCCGGGCATGAATATCTCTGTGCGTCTTAATTCGGCAGGACATTCAGCGCGAGCAAGCAACAAACTGCTTTGGCAGATGGTAGCATCATCCAAGCCAACTGGCCGCACAAAATTTTGCAGGGGCAATCCTGCGTGAGCGTCACGCATGAATTCTGCCCATACCGGAGTTGCTAATCCACCGCCTGTCCCACCTAAGGGGAGGTTTTCATCATCGCCTACATAGACTGCACATACGAGAGTTGGGCTATAACCAACAAACCAAGCATCACGGTAATCCTCTGATGTACCAGTTTTCCCAGCGGCAGGACGGGGGAAAATGGTGGACGCACGCTGCCCCGTGCCAGGAGGGGTAAGAACATCGCGTAAAATATCGGTCATGATATATGCTACGCGCGGGTCGAGAGCTCCGGGTATTAGAAGAGGTTTGGTTTCAAACAACACCCGACCCTGTTTATCTTCTACCCGCAGAATAGGATTGCCGACGTTTTGCGTAATCGTGCGTCCACCATTAGCTAGCGGAGTGAAAGCTATCGCCATATTAAGCGCAGTGGTCTCTGAAGTGCCCAAAGCTAAAGATAAGACTGGGTTTAAGGGAGTTTGGATACCAAGACGCCGGGCGGTATTCACAACCGCTTGCGGTGATAGCTGGTCAATAAGTCGTGCGGCAACAACATTGCAGGATAATACTACAGCTTCGCGCAGAGACAAGGGGCGTTCGTGATACTTGGTTCCAAAGTCGGAAGGGGTCCACTCTGTACCCGTGGAAAGTGCAAAAGTAGTTGGTTCGCATTCTATCTGCATTGCAGCTGTCAGCCCTTGCTCTAGGGCAGTAATGTACAGGAAAGGCTTAAAGGCAGACCCAGGGGAGCGTACGGCATCAACAACGCGGTTGAATTGCGGTGTGGCGGTACCCCGCCCGCCAACCCAGGCCCGCACCTCGCCAGTTTGCGGATCTATAGCAACTAGAGCAATCTGAGGCTGAGGAGTGCCCCTAGCATCGGTACGCGTTACGGGAATTCTGGCCGCCGCCGCCTCAGCAGCGGCTTGCGCCTGTGGGTCAATGCTAGTGTGGATTTTTAACCCTGCGGTAGCAAGCATAGTAGCCCCGTCTTCTAAACGTTCGCCGAGCGTTTTCTGCACAATATCGCGCAAGTACCCGCCACCAGTCTGCTTAGTTGGTGTGGCAGCAATAGTGAGTTGTGCATCCTTGGCTTGGTCTGCTTGTTCCCGATTAATGGCGCCTACCGTCACCATGCGTTCTAGGACCCAGGATTGACGCGTTTTGGCTCGCTCGAAATTGACACGGGGTGAATATATTTCCGGGCCGCGAATAATCCCTGCCAGCATGCTTGCCTCAGCCAAATTTAGGTCACTAGCAGGCTTAGTAAAATAGAGCTGGCTGGCAGCCTCGACTCCATAGGTACCATGCCCTAGATAGATTTCATTAAGGTAGCGCTCGAGGATTTCTTCTTTGCTAAAGTGGCGTTCTAGGAGAATCGCTAGCCATGCCTCCTGCAGTTTACGCCGGATGGTTTTTTCCATAGGTAGGTTGTAGAGATTCCGGGCTAGTTGTTGAGTGATAGAGCTAGCACCCTGCGCAAAGCGACGCGTACGGATATTTTCAATAATGGCGCGCAGTAGGCCGATAAAGTCGATCCCGCGATGACTGTAGAACCGCGCATCTTCTGTCGCGATAATTGCGGCTACGAGGTCAGGGGCTACCTGGTTGTAGCTTATGCTCTCGCGGTTTTCAGCAAATATCTTGGCGATAATGGTTCCATCGTTTCCGTAAATTAAACTTGCCTCAGGTTGTACAAAAGGAGGCAAAATGGAGAAGGTAATTAACCCCGTAAAGAGAATACTTACAATAGCAAGCATAAATATTGAGCCGAGGTAGAATAGGCTCTTAACTACGAAAAAGCGCATGATCATCACCGTTTTTAGCATGCCCCAAGGAGGCGAATTTTGTGTCTGAACTAATGGAGCGCTTAAGAAATGGCGATAAAGCGGCCTTTGAAGAAATGGTGGAGTCGTATCGAGCCTTGGCGTGCCGACGGGCAGCTGCCCTGACTCGTTCTTGGCAGGATGCAGAAGACTTAGTTCAGGAGGCCTTCACTAGAGCTTGGTCTAAGGTTAGCGAGTTTAGAGGCGACGCGTCTTTTAGCACTTGGCTTCTGCGTATTATGGAGAACTACCATATCGACACACAGCGCAAAAACCGCAAAGTAACTTTAGTTTCTCTGCAGACCATGCAGTTTAGCGAGATGGTCCGGGCACACGCGCCAAGCTGGTTCGATATCTCGGTGCTTGAGAACAAGTGGGAGATTGAGGATTTGCGTAAGTGCATAGAGGGTGCATTTAGCAAACTCCCCTCGGTATACAGTAAGCTCATTATCCTTAAGGACGTTCAAGAGATGTCCTATGAGGAGATGGCCGAGGCTATGGCCTGCTCTGTCGAGTCAGTTCGCTGCAAATTATATCGTGCCCGCAAACAATTGCGAACCGAGTTGGCGATTTTGTTAGGCCAGCACGATTTAGCTCTGTAATCATATTTAGCAAGCTACAAGTCCGCAAGGCATAAGTCAATAGGTAGGAGGGGAAGATCAGACTGACCAACACCGGGTAGATCAATGCTCACTGATCCCACGGAAGGCATCCCTAGCCTCTTCCTCCTTAAACAACCGGGGGTGTCTTGCGACTCCCCCGGTTGTTTGTTTAGTTATTCCGTTAGCTATTAAGGAAGTCGGCGATTCTCTTTAGACCTTCTTCGATGTTCTCCATCGAGGTAGCGTAGGAGAGGCGGATAAAGTTGCCGGCGCCAAAGCCAGAGCCTGGCACTGTGGCCACTTGAGCCTTTTCTAACAAAAAACTAGAGAGCTTCAGGTCATCGGTAATTACTTCACCACCAATAGACTTGCCAAAGAGCTGGCTGACGTTAGCCATAACATAGAAAGCGCCCTTGGGCATACGGCAAGAGAGACCAGGGATGTTGTTAATGAGCTCTACCATGCGCAGCCTCCTGCGAGCGAACTCAGCTACCATCATGGTAATTGTTTCTTGTGGACCGCGCAGAGCTTCGACGCTAGCAAACTGGGCGATCGAGTTGGGGTTAGAGGTAGCGTGGCTTTGCAGGCTAGCCATGGCAGTCGCAACTTCCTTATTGCTAGCAGTGTAGCCGATGCGCCAGCCAGTCATAGCATAAGCCTTCGACATACCGTTAATAACAATAGTTAAGTCCTTAATCTCAGCACCAAGTGAAGCAATGCTGATGTGTTCCGCCCCATCGTAGAGTAGCTTCTCGTAGATTTCATCAGAGATGACGTTAATCTGAAACTCTACGCAAAGGTCAGCGATAGCTTGTAACTCTGCGCGGCTGTAGACCATACCAGTAGGATTGCTGGGGCTATTAAGGAAGAGGGCCTTAGTCTTAGGGGTTACGGCCGCACGCAATTCATCAATGCGCACCTTAAAATCTTCCTCTTCGCGGGTCTCTACAAATACGGGTGTAGCACCAGTCATCTTAACCATTTCGGGATAGCTAACCCAGTATGGTGCCGGGATAATCACTTCATCTCCCTTGTCACAGAGAGCAAGCAAGGTGTTATAGATGGAGTGCTTGGCGCCGTTCGATACTACGATTTGAGCTGGGGTGTATTCTAAGCCATTATCAGTTTTAAGTTTGTCGCAAATAGCTTGGCGTAAATCTTGCGTACCGCTAGCTGGTGTGTATCGAGTATGGCCGGCATGAATTGCCTTAATAGCGGCATAGCAAATGTTTTCTGGAGTGTTAAAATCAGGTTCGCCAACACCAAAGTTAACGACCTTAATGCCCTGTGCAACCATTTGTTTAGCCTTAGAATCGATACTCAGAGTAACTGAAGGGGTGATATTTAGCGCGCGCTCAGCGAGCTTTGGCATACAAAAACCTCCCTTGTGTTTTGTATTATGTATTCCATGCAGGGCTCGCTTAACCCTGCAATTTGAAGCAAATTTATTGTCTCCTTGGATGTTGCGTTAGCTAGCGGCGTATGCTAAAATCAGTAAAACGCAATGCTGAAGCGAGTACCCTGTAAATTGTTTAAGAGAACTGGTGGTTGGTGTGAACCAGTACAGAGTACAGGCGAAGTCCACTTCGAAGCGGCCCGCGATGAGCGGTGACGGTGACTCCGTTATTAGTTTCCAAGATGCCCAAATCTTTTGGGTAACTAGGGTGGTACCGCGAGTTAAACTCGCCCCTAAACCATAGGGGTGAGTTTTTTATTTACGCGTTCTTCGCACCTCGTTCCTCGTTCCTTGTTCTTCGTGGCACGAGGAACAAAGAACGAGGATAACGACTTCCGGTGTTCTATACGAGAAACCAGGCACTAAGAACGAGGAACGACTAAATGGAGGAGGTTCTAAAATGCTCGACACCAAATTCATTCGCAACAATGCCGAGTTGGTTCGCGCTGGCGTTGCTGCCAAAGGAGAGGCCGCAGCCATTGACGAGTTTCTGCAATTAGACGAGACCCGGCGGAAACAAGTCACTCGGGTAGAACAGCTTAAGGCCCACCGCAACACCGTAACTATGGAAATCGCCAAGCTCAAGAAAGAGGCCGGAGATGCCGGCGGCAAGATGGAGGAGATGAAAGCAGTTGGCCAAGAAGTTAAAGATCTCGATGCTACAATTAAAGTCATCGACGAACAGCTACAGCATATTCTTCTACGTATTCCCAACATGCCGGATGCCGACGTGCCCGTAGCTCCTAACGAAAATCATAATGTCGAGGTTAAGCGGGTAGGTGAACCGCGCCAGTTTGCCTTTACTCCTAAGGCTCACTGGGATATTGGCACAGACCTAGAGATACTTGATTTCGAACGTGCCGGCAAGATCGCTGGAGCACGCTTTGCCTTGTATCGCGGCTTGGGCGCACGCCTAGAACGGGCTCTGATCAGCTTTATGCTTGACCTCCACACCCACGAGCATGGTTACACAGAAATCTTTCCTCCGCTCTTAGTGACTAACGATTGCATGGTCGGCACAGGACAGTTTCCGAAATTCACCGAAGATGCTTTTAAACTAGCAGACAAAGACCTCTACTTAAATCCAACGGCAGAAGTACCTGTCACTAATATGCACCGCGATGAAATAATTGATGGCGCCAAATTACCGTTGTACTATACAGCTTATTGCCCCTCGTTTCGGGCAGAAGCTGGAGCTGCAGGGCGAGACACGCGTGGGCTTATCCGCATGCATCAATTTAATAAGGTAGAGTTAGTTAAATTTGTTCATCCAGATACGTCCGATGTTGAGTTGCATACGCTACTTGCGAACGCCTGTAAAGTTCTAGATTTACTACGTATTCCTTATCGTATCCTGCAAATGTGTACGGGGGACCTTGGTTTTACCGCAGCCAAAAAATATGACATAGAGTTGTGGTTGCCAAGCTACAACAGATATATGGAGATTTCATCGTGTTCAAATTTCCGCGATTTCCAGGCACGTCGTGCTAATATTAAATATCGTCCAGCACCTGGAGCTAAAGCAGAATACTTGCATACCTTAAATGGCTCGGGCTTAGCTGTAGATCGATTAGTTGCGGCAATTTTAGAGAATTATCAACAAGAAGATGGTTCAGTAGTTATACCCGAACTATTACAGCCATACATGCGCGCTCAAGTGATCGAAAAGCAATAACAAAAACGACCAATTGACGTTTTGCGCGTTGCTTGGTATACTATTTTGTGCTGCGGAGAGATGGCCGAGCGGTTTATGGCGCTAGTCTTGAAAACTAGTGATCCCGCAAGGGACCGGGGGTTCGAATCCCTCTCTCTCCGCCACTACCCATCATCTTCCCTTGCTCCCTAAAGTTTATTATGCTATATTATATTGGCACGGAGAGGTGGCCGAGTAGGTCGAAGGCGATCGCCTGCTAAGCGATTATACGGGCTTAAACCTGTATCGCGGGTTCGAATCCCGCCCTCTCCGCCATTTTTCATGCGCCCGTAGCTCAGCTGGATAGAGTAACGGACTACGAATCCGGGGGTCGCAGATTCGAATTCTGCCGGGCGCACCATTTATTTATCTTCGCATCCGTAGCTCAGGGGATAGAGCAGCGGTTTCCTAAACCGCGTGTCGGGGGTTCAAGTCCCTCCGGGTGCACCACTAGCGAATTCGTTCCTCGTTGCTTATTCCTTGTTCCTCGAAACGAAGGACGAAGGACGAAGAACTAAGAACTAAGAGCGAAGAACGATATTGGAGCGTGTCAAATGGAGCATGAGCATTTCATGCTAGAGGCCCTTGCAGAAGCGCGGGCAGCGGCAGAGATTGATGAGACTCCTGTGGGTGCAGTTATGGTGCGAGAAGGTAAGATTATCGCTCGAGGACATAACCTGCGCGAGCTTTGTAACGATCCTACAGCCCATTCCGAAATGATAGTTATACGCGAAGCAAGTAGGGTCCTAGGTGGCTGGAGACTTACCGATTGTACGCTGTACGTGACATTAGAGCCGTGCATAATGTGCGCCGGAACCATGGTGCTAGCAAGATTGCCTAAGCTTGTGTTTGGGGCCTTTGACCCTAGAGCAGGAGCTGCCGGCTCGGTCATCGATGTGCTTACGACGAACAATTTCAACCATAAGGTAGAAGTTGTCGGTGGCGTACTAGCCCATGAGAGTGGTATGCTGCTAAAGGAGTTCTTTAAGGACTTGCGTCAACGTAAGTAACGCGGAGAGATGGCTGAGTGGCTTAAGGCGCCCGCCTCGAAAGCGGGTGAACGGTAATCCCGTTCCGTGAGTTCAAATCTCACTCTCTCCGCCACTTTTATACCTGTTCCAATTGAATACGCTTAGTCGCGGAGAGGTGGCTGAGTTGGTCTAAGGCGCACGACTGGAAATCGTGTTCAGGCTAATCCCTGACGAGGGTTCGAATCCCTCTCTCTCCGCCATTACATATAGCAATGGCAAGGCTCTTGAGGAAGTACCTCAAGAGCCTTTTTGC
>WSXW01000076.1 GCA_009773495.1 Bacillota bacterium | reverse complement strand
AAGCCTTCTGCGCCACTAGCTCAGGGCCCAGAGAACGATGATGAGAGGTAGCGAGAGTGCTCACGTCCACAGTCATTAATTGCTGCTGCTCTTGGCGAACCTCCTTGTCCTCCCGCTTTTGCTCAACTACCTTGTACTGGTCAATCGCCCTTAAGGCCACTGCTTCAATAGCCGGGTCATCGGGCAACAGTGTTTCCTGTCCAGAGAGCTTTCGCTCCAGACACGCCGCCAACGCCTTCGGAAGACAGAAGGGACGGGTACTTTTGTCGCGAATCTCCTTCGCGTTGACCTGATCGCGATGCCTATATCGTAGCCCCCCGAGCAAATCGGCGTCATCCTCAATGTTCTCGCTCATGATGCGCTCGCCACAAACAATTTATCACCAGCTGCATAAAATAAGCACTGTCTGGTTCATTTCGAAAGATAAATTCACAATTGATACCCCGCATCATCACATGGCATCTTCCTGGCTTGCCTTCCCAGCGTGTCTACCTGCATGGCAATCTGTCGCCACCTCGTCGGGATCTTGCCAGAAACAACGTCGTCCGACAAAAGTACCCGTCCCCTTTCATCCATCCCCGTCCCCGTCCCAAAACAAAAACCATCAATTAATACAACGCTTTGTATCAATAGATGGTAGTTAATTTGGCAAAGGTACTATCTATTGATAAAATGCACCGCCCCTTGGCTAAGGTTCAACGATGCGAGGACTAGGGGTGTGCATTTTTAACACCAAACAACACCGCCCCTTTGTGCAGTACTCATGGAACAACGGTAGCGTAAATTAGCCAACTGTCCCCTTGCTTAATGAGCTCGATTATAGATACCCGGTCGGGGGTATCCCATACAGACGGTATGCGCAATTCGACTCTCACAAAGCCCTCGCGTGATTCCAAAACAACCAGCCTATAAAGGTCCATGCGGTACGCCGATCCCATATCTCCCGGGGAAACGAATAGCTTTCCATTTATGTTCACGTATCGGTCAAGCTTTAAGTATTCTTCGGCTCGTTCAGCGACGAAGGTGCCACGGATGTATTCCTCGAAATCGGCGTAAGTGGGGAACCTCACATCCGCTACTCGGTGGTACATATACCCTTTGTACTCTGCTGTCTCACCGCTCTCCATCAATGTTCCCGTCCAGTGCCAGCTATTTATGGCAGTAGAACGGGCGATCAGATACACAAGGGCGTGGGTTAGCGGGCGCACCGGTGGGGCCGGGCCTGCAGCGCTCCGGCGATATACTATCTCTCCTGTTTCCCAATCGCGCATAAGCACGATTTCTCCATGCCTGATATAGGCAACTTCGTTTTTCCGCACCGCTTCCCCATGTCGCCCGGTGGTTTCGTACTCAACCCGCAACACCCAATACCATTCGTTTTGGTACTCATGCGGACGAGGCGACCACCGCCAATCGATAGGTTTGACATCCCTCGCACCTAGGGTGCGCTCCACATAACTCTCTAAGATTTCGTGCATAAATGGGTATAGCACATAATCGGGAAAGGGGCCAACGATGTCGGCAACCGCCTGCCATGCCGCAAGGCGCTCCCTAAAAAAGCTTAGCTCCTCCGGGACGAGTAATAGCTCCGCCTTTTCTAGGGCCAGAGCGGCTTCCTCTAGCTTAGAGTCATACATGTTCATGACAGCTTGTACCCGAAACTGCTCTCCCTCCTCGGCAACCTCCTGCGCTTTGGTTGCTCGAAGCCGTGCTATGCGTGGGTCTTTGGGAGACAGTTCTAAAAGGGTTCAATCGGAAGTTTTGCGTGAAAAAGGCTCAACCTCCATTAATAGTAGAGATTAAGCCTTAAGAAGGATCCGCGAAATTTTCGATTGCCCAGAAGAATGAAGTCGCGACGTGTAGCTATGGGGATTCAATCTCCACGGCTACCCGTTTTTTCCGTTCTCCCAGCGTTCTTACTGTAGCACGAGTGCGAGAGAAGTGCTATTAGCAGCAAGCAGGCGAAGCTCGGGGCACAAGAAGCCTACGCTTCTCTTTCTGGCAGACAGGGCACTTGGTAATGTCTCTACCTAATACTAGAGTCAGTACTTCGAGTGCGCTCAAACCCTCGAATTTGGGTTTGTATAGAACACTACTGGTGAGTTTTCTGCACAGGGCGAGTTTGGTCTTCTTGTTGCGGGTTGCTAATATGCCATAGTACCTGACCTTAACAAATCGATGTGGCAGAATGTGCATCAGGAATCTGCGGACAAATTCTGTCCCTTGCATGGTGAGTGTCTTTCGCTTCTGGTTATCCTTGTTATCCCGCACCCTAATGGTAACCGTTTCTTCGTTGACACTAGCGATCCTGGAGTTAGATATGGCGATGCGGTGGGTGTATCTTCCGAGGTATTCAATGACTGCTAACGGACCAGCGAGCGCTTCCTTGCTGTAGGAATACCAGTTCTTCCTGTAGCAATCGTCCAAGAGCTCTTGAAACTTTTGTGGTTTTTGGAGTTGCTCCGAGTCCCCGTGAAAGGTAAGAAGTTGCTCATGGTAGTACTGTTTGAGGTAATGCAGGTACTTACCCCTAAACATTTTAGATAGGACTTTTACAGGGATGAAGAACTTCTTACTGCTGCTTTTCCACTTGTTAAGCTTCGTAAGTCCGCCGGCCATAACCACCGTATGGATGTGAGGGTGGTAGTGTAAGTCTTGCCCCCAGGTGTGGAGTATGCTAAAGAAGCCTGGTTGTGCTCCGAGATGTTTGGGATCTAGGCTTAACTCTAGAAGCGTCTCAGAGATTGCTTTGTACATGAGGTTGTAGAGCAAACGCTGGTTCTGGTAGATCAAGCTTTGGAGCTCTTGGGGCATGGTGAATACGACATGGAAGTACGGGGCTTCTATTGCATCCTTACACCTTTGGTCTACCCACATAGCTTTGGTTACGCCTTGGCACATAGGACAATGTCTGTCGCGACAGGAATTGTAATAGACCTCAACATGCCCGCAGTCGCAGGCAGATACATGCCCACCTAGTGCGCTGGTTTTGCATTTAAGGATGTTCTTGGTCGCTTTAGCCTGCTGAAATGACGCCTTGTAATGCGCCTGGTAACTAGGGTAAAAACTTTGGAAAGCTGCCTGGACCGTGGTCATTTGGAATCTAGAGGGCTCTTAATCCCCATGATGCTTTTTGAGGTCAGATGAAGATAACCTGCGGTGGTGGCAAATCCTCTATGACCGAGCATATGCTGAACATGAACCGGTTCCACGCCATTCTCTAGTGAATGTGTAGCAAAACAGTGTCGCAGCGTATGAGCGGAAATTCTAGAGTCAAGCTGTAGTCGGTCACGAAGCTTAATTATGGTGTTCTTGATGGTCTTGACGTGGACATGCTCCGCTGGCTTTAAGCCGGTAAACAACCAATCCTGTAGTGCATACTTGCTACCAGAGCGATAGGCCTTAAAGTAGGCCCGCAGTGTCAGCAGGGTGTCTTGTGAAAGGATGGTATATCTATTCGTATTGTGTTTAGCGTTCTCAACGCGCACCTGCATGGTCTTACTGCAGATATCTCCGATCTTAAGCCGTGCCACTTCCGAAACTCTTAACCCACTACCATAAATTAGAGACAACATTGCCTTGTGCTTAAGGTTAGTGGTTAGGTCCAAAATGGCCAGGACATCTTCCCTAGGAGGCACAACATAGAGTTTCTTTACCCTTCTCATTCGTGGAATCTTATTCTTATCCCACTCCTTGCCTAGGGCGTGGATGAAGAAAAACCTAATCGAGGAAATGTAGGTATTAATGGTTCCCGCGGATAGACCTTTCTCCCGCTTTAGGTACAGAATATATTCCTGCACATCTCTCGTAACAGCTTCATCTGCG
>WSXW01000042.1 GCA_009773495.1 Bacillota bacterium | reverse complement strand
GCGTACACATTCATTAGCGAAACCTCCTTTTTTCAAGGGGCTTCGCCGCATATTTGCATTCATTTGTCAAGTATTTTTTGTATTTCGCCAGAAAAATTTTGCGCGAAAAAAAGAGCAGGCTATCTTTTCGATAACCTGCTCTCACACTTGATTTTGACTAAGTGTGTTAACTTAATGACATTGCACAGTAGCCCCCTCTTTTTTGTGATCACCTAGGATAATTAGTTATCGCGAGAAGCTTTGGTTTCTTTCCGCGCTAGGCAGGAAGCTGTTGAGTAAGGGCGAAACTTAAGGGATGAGGTGAATGACATGTCCGCAAAAGTGTTGGCCATAGCAAATCAAAAAGGTGGAGTAGGCAAGACTACTACAGCGGTAAATCTTGGCGCGTGTCTTGCAGATTTGGGAAAGAATGTGCTCGTGGTAGATATCGACCCACAGGGTAACACCACCTCGGGTTTGGGTATTAACCGATATAGACTAAAGAAGTGTATATATAACGTGCTAATTGACGGTGTACCCATCGAAGCAGTGATATTGCCGACTAGCATTTCACGCCTAGAGCTAGTTCCAGCAACCATTCAGTTAGCAGGGGCGGAAATAGAGCTAGTTTTAGCCATGCAACGCGAAATCAAGCTAAAGGAGGCCTTTGCGCCTATATTACTTAGTTATGATTATATACTCATAGACTGTCCGCCTTCGCTAGGTCTGCTGACCTTAAACGCGCTTACTGCATCGACCGGGGTTTTGATCCCAATACAGTGTGAATACTACGCTTTAGAAGGCCTCAGTCAGCTTATGAACACAATTACGTTGGTGCAAAGACACCTAAACCCTAAGCTGCAAATTGCAGGTGCGGTGTTAACTATGTTTGACTCGCGGACTAACCTTGCTTCTCAGGTTGTAGAGGAGGTAAAGGCCTATTTTAAGGATAGGGTATTTGCAACGATTATTCCTCGTAACGTTAGATTAAGTGAGGCCCCTAGCCATGGGCAGCCAATCATTACCTATGACCCCAAGTCGAAAGGCTCTGAGGTCTATATGGAATTAGCACGAGAGGTGATAGCGCGTGACTAAACAGCGTTTAGGGAGAGGTCTGCAGGCGTTAATTACAGATATGTCCCCATCCACAGGAGATGAAGTGCAGAATATTGGAGTGGACGCTTTAGTACCTAATCCATATCAGCCTCGCCGTAACTTCACTGAAGAGAGCTTAACGGAGTTAGCGGAGTCGATCAGGCAGCACGGCGTCATTCAGCCAGTAATTGTTAGGCAAAGAGGGGATCGTTTCGAGCTGGTGGTGGGAGAGAGGCGGCTACGGGCGGCGCGCCTCGCTGGCCTGAAGGTAATACCGGTTTTTGTAAGGGACATGTCAGACGTGGAGTTGATGGAAGTCGCCATCATTGAGAACCTGCAGAGAGAAGATCTCAACGCCATAGAAGAGGCAACTGCCATTAAGCAGTTGCAGGAGAGCTTGGGCTACACCCAAGAAAGGTTGGCTCAACGCCTTGGCAAGAGTCGTCCGTATATAGCGAACTCCATTCGTCTGTTGGGCCTACCGAAGGCAGCTCTCGAATATGTTTCACGTGGAACACTCACTGCGGGCCATGGGCGGGCAATTTTGGCAGTTTCGGAGAACATGCGAGAGGCCCTTGCTCAGCGTATTGTAGACCAGTCTCTCTCGGTGCGTCAGGCTGAAGAACTAGCACAAGCTTATGGGGCAAGTGTTTCACGTGAAACCAGGCCTAAGAAATCTCTGCCGCAACAGTCATTAGAGATTAGGGAGGTAGAACGAAGGTTGCAAGAGGCGTTGCAAGCGAAGGTGCAAATTAGAGGTCAGGGCCAGCGCGGTATTATAGAAATAGCCTACTTCAATTCGGAAGAACTAGAGAGGTTGCTAGAGGTTTTAGCAAGAGGCACGCGGTAGGGGATATGAAAGACACTAATTTGAGAATTTATCTCGACAACGCGGCTACCACCTGGCCCAAGCCTCCCGCAGTAGCCACGGCAATAAATGATTTTATCACCCAGGGTGCCGCAAATCCTGGGCGAGGAGGGCATGGGCTATCTCTCGCCACAGGAAGAATGGTGTTTGACTGCCGCAAAAAGTTAGGTAGACTGTTCAATGTTCAAGACGAGAGCAGGGTTATCTTTACCAGTAATGCAACCCAAGCTCTGAATATGGCGGTGTTTGGCACCCTCTCTCCAGGCGATCATTGCATTACTACCTCCATGGAGCATAATGCGGTATCTCGCCCGCTGCATTACTTGCAGGGAAAGGGCGTAGAAGTGACAGTAATACCCTGTAATAGCCAGGGAGAGCTCTCTTTAGGCCGATTGCAGGCTGCGTTTCAGGCTAATACTCGCCTAGTAGCCCTGACCCATGCCTCGAATGTTTGTGGCACGCTATTGCCTGTGCAAGAAGCATGTTCTCTCGCCCGACAGCATGGGGCCCTAACTTTGCTGGATGCCGCACAAACGGCCGGAGTATATCCTCTGGATGCAGAGCTGTTGGGGGTAGATCTTTTAGCTGTGCCAGGGCACAAGTCGTTGCTGGGCCCTACAGGTACAGGAGCACTCTATATAGGACCCCGGACTGAATTGCGCCCCAGTATCTACGGGGGCACAGGCAGCTTTTCGGAATTGCTTGAGATGCCCGATGTATTACCGGACAGATTTGAAAGCGGAACATTAAATACGGTAGGCATAGCTGGCTTGTCTAGCGCCTTAGATTACATCGAGATTGCTGGTCTGACTCATATCCGTACACATGAGACGGCACTAGCGAAGCTTGCTTGGAGAGGGCTTCAGGCAATTGGTGGCATCAAGGTTTATGGGACAGGAGACGGGGCGCCTATTGTGGCCTTCAATGTCGGTGAAATCGGATCTACCGAAGTAGCCTATATACTGGATGCCAGTTTCAATATTGCTACACGGGCGGGGCTTCATTGTGCTCCCTGGGCCCATCAAACCCTAGGCACCTATGCCCAAGGCGTCGTGCGTGTAAGCCCAGGTGTGTTTACGACCATTAAGGAAATTGATACGTTCTTAGAAGCAGTAGAAGCTATAAAACAGGAGATGACATAGTGTTAGGGACGATAGTAAATTCTGCAGCCATCGTGGTGGGTGGTGTTTTAGGGGCCCTTTTCCAAGGAATAATTAAGGAAAAGGCCAAGGAAACTGTAATGGCTGGTCTGGGATTAGCTGTGGTGCTGATTGGTTTGACTATGGCCCTACAGACAGGTAACCCCTTGATTGTGATCGGGAGCTTAGTGTTGGGTGGCTTGGTGGGAGAATGGATAGACATTGAAGCTAAGCTCCTCCGTATGGCAAAGAAAATAGAGAGCCGTTTCGTTAAGGGTGAAAGTCGCTTGGCGCAGGCGTTTGTGACTACGAGCCTTGTCTACTGCGTAGGTGCTATGGCGGTGACTGGTAGCCTAGAGAGTGGGATATCCGGCGCACACGGGATCCTTTTTGCGAAAGCCATGTTAGATGGTGTCTCGGCCGTGGTGTTTGCCTCGACGCTGGGAATAGGGGTGGTGTTGTCTAGCATTCCCGTACTTCTCTACCAAGGCACGATTACTCTGCTTGCAGCGTGGATATCTCAGTGGCTAAGCCAAACTCCGTCCGCTCTCATAGAGATGTCCGCAACCGGAGGCTTACTTATAGTCGCTATAGGACTCAACATCTTGAATATTAGACAGCTACGTGTCGGCAACCTTCTTCCCTCACTCGTATTCGCTATTCTTCTAGCTCTCCTGATTTAGGGAGCTTTTTTTTCTTGCCCAGCATATATGTGGTTATGGGGTGATTATAATGCGTACACAGACTAGCATGACGCAAGAACTACAAAAAATGTTGCGAAATCAAAACTACATAGTGGGCCCGCTGGATGGAATTTTTGGGGGACTGACTCGGAGTGCTCTAATTAGTTACCAAAAGGACTCGGGGCGCCGCCCAACAGGCTTGGTGGATAGCGGTACGCTGCACGAACTCCGCCATAAGCCCCTAGCGCAGGTGAGTTTGCCGAAGGAACTATTACCTACACAGTCTGCGATTTGGGTAGAACTAGACAAAGCAAGGTTGACTCTATTCGTCGATGGTAAATATACAGGAGCCTTTCTTGTTGCTATAGGAAAGGCGTCTACACCTTCACCTTTTGGTCTGTGGAGAGTAGTAAACAAAGCCCTAAATCCTGGAGGTGACTTTGGAGCCCGGTGGCTAGGTATTGATGCTCCTTGGGGGTCGTATGGCGTGCATGGTACCAACAATCCACGCATTATCGGTAAGCAAGTAAGTAACGGCTGTGTGCGAATGTTTAACCAGGATGTGAGCGAGGTCTTTGAACACGTGTTCGTAGGAGCTCGCGTGCTTTTTACGGGTAACCCCTATGGAACTAATGTATTTGATCGTACCCTCAGGCTTGGCGACATGGGTTCAGATGTATTTCTGGTCCAAGAGCAGCTCCAGAAGCTAGGTCTACTGTCTACAAGTGCGGAAGGTATTTTTGGGCCGGGCACTGTTGCGGCTCTGTATAAATTCCAGTTACAAACAGGTCTAGCAAAGACAGGTGTTTTTGATAAGGCTACCAGGGCAAAGATGTTTGGTCCTGTTGGCAGAAAAGCGCGCTAAGTGTACAATCATGCTGGAGGTGATATCATTGCCTATATATGAATTTAAGTGCGGGGTATGTAACGAACGCGTAAGCCTGCTATGTAAAATGAGTAGTGACGGGGCAGAGATGTGCTGCCCCGGGTGCGGTACGGTGGGTCTATCACGAGTTCTGTCTAGCTTTGCTAGCCCAGGGACAGGCGGTCAAGACGGCTGTGGTAGCTGTCCTAGTAGTAATTGCGCCAGTTGCACCCCTAAGCATTAATATGGGGAGCTGAAATTCTAATACTTTGGCAGGGAGTTTCTCAGGGATGTCGAACATAGATTAGGGAATGCGGCCGCTAGTCGCTAGGTGCCAGGCATTAGGCGTTAGGCACTGGGAACTGAGCCCCGTGTACCGTGTACCGTGTACGACCCCCACTAGGAATAAGGAACAAATAACGCCCTCGTAAACCCTGTAATCAACCCATTTAGCAAGGAGGCATTAGTGTTGCGGATAAGTGAGCATCCGATTCTTACGTTTAAGCACGGTCAACAAGTAGCTTTTCGCTACGACGGACAAGAACTTGTTGGTTATGAAGGTGAGACCATAGCAGCTGCCCTACATGCAGCGGGGGTTAAGGTCCTTCGCAAGAGTACTGTCCTACACCGCCCAAGGGGCTTTTTTTGTGCCATAGGCACATGCAGTTCTTGCCTTATGAAGGTAAATGGCGAACCTAATGTAAGAGTGTGCGTCGAGAAGCTGAAAGCCGGAATGGTCATCGAAACACAGCAGGGGAAGGGGGATCTTCGTGAGGATGTTTGATGTCTGTATAATAGGCGGTGGCCCAGCAGGCTTAAAAGCGGCAATTGCGGCCGGTTCCCAGGGTTTAAGTGTAGTGCTGATGGATGACGCAGACCACTTAGGTGGCCAATTAGTAAAACAAACGCATATGTTCTTTGGGTCCGAACAACAGCGAGCTGGTGCACGAGGGGTTAATATTGCGAAAGAGCTAGTAGAGCAGGTAACGTCGCTTGTAAACGTGGAGGTCGTGCTGTGCACCACAGCATTAGGCCTATATGACGATCTGGTTTTAACGTATGAGACCGAAGGGAGCTACAGAAAACTGTCTGCCAAGAAGTTTATTGTGGCAACAGGTGCTAGTGAGCGCATGCTGACATTTCCAGGCAATGACTTGCCAGGAGTCTATGGCGCGGGTGCCGTCCAAACCCTCATGAATGTATATGGAGTAAAGCCAGGCAACCGTGTGCTAATGGTGGGTGCAGGAAATATTGGTCTAATAGTGTCTTATCAGTTATTACAGGCGGGTGTAGAGGTGATTGCTATTGTAGAGGGAGGCCCCTCTATAGGTGGTTATCTAGTACACGCTTCTAAGGTACGTAGAGCAGGCGTTCCTATTCTTACGTCGCATACCATCAAAGAGGCGGTAGGCGTAAATTGCGTTGAGGGAGCGATCGTTTGCGAACTAGACTCTCAGTGGCAGCCTAAGTCAGGAACCGAACAAAGAATCGATGCGGACGTAATTTGTCTGGCTGTTGGATTGTCCCCCCTAACGGATATATTATGGCAGGCAGAATGCGAGATGGTTTTTGTTCCCGAACTAGGGGGTAATGTAGCCTATCGCGATTCGACTATGTGCACAAGTAAGCCACACATCTATGTGGCGGGCGACGTAGCAGGCGTAGAAGAGGCTAGCAGCGCTATGGTAGAAGGTGAGCTGGCAGGTCTGTGTGCGGCTAAATCCTTAGGAGTTAGTGGTGCCCATTTGACCCTGCAAATTACTTCTGCCCGTTCCCAGCTTGAAGAACTGCGTAGTGGCCCCGTAGGTGATAAGATTCGTGCCGGTCTTCTCCAGGCACATAGATAGGAGGCAGGCTATATGTTAAAGAAAACAGGAGTTGCTACACCGGAAGAGCTGGCAAACGTACTGCCTAGCGAGGGGAGGCTGAACCGTGGCGCCGTAGCCGTATTGGAGTGTTTCCAGAACATTCCTTGTAATCCCTGCGCTACTTCTTGTCCACGCCATGCGATTCAAGAGTTTGTAGACATCAATGATATCCCGTCCTTTGATGGGGACTTATGTAACGGGTGCGCTATTTGCGTGGCTAATTGTCCCGGTCTAGCTATATTTGTAATCGATGAAACCTATAGTCCCGACGAAACGCTTGTTAAACTTCCGTATGAATTCACACCCTTACCCGCCTCTGGTGACGTTGTCGTAGCAGTGAGTCGTGCAGGGGATGAGATAGGACACGCTCGAGTCGTACGCGTACAAAATCCACCCGTATTTGATCGTACCGCTGTGGTTCATGTGGCTGTGCCTAAAGCCCTAGGTCACGAAATCAGATTTATCAAAGCGGGGGGGCCTAGCCGTGCATGATAGAGACCAAGACATTATAGTATGTAGATGCGAGGATTTAACATTAGCAGACATTAGAGCCCTAATTCAAAAAGGCTACCGGACTTTAGATGAAATACGCCGCATCAGTCGCTGTGGTATGGGGCCTTGCCAAGGGAGGACTTGCCGGGCTTTAGTGCAGAGGGAGCTACAAGCTAGCGGCATAAATATAAAGGATCAAGTCCCTGGGGTATTCCGTCCTCCGACCAAACCCGTTACATTAGGGAGCATTGCAGAAGGCGCTGGGAGGAGGTCTGATCATGCGTAAAAGCGCGGAAGTCGTAATTATCGGCGGAGGTGTTATTGGCACAGCCATCGCCTATAACTTGGCAAGGCAAGGCTGCACAGATATAGTGGTACTAGAAAAAGAATACCTCGCTAGTGGCTCTACCGGCCGCTGCGGCGCCGGGGTCAGGCAGCAATGGGGCACAGAAATGAATCTGCGGATGTCCATTGCCAGTGTGAAGATGTTTGAAACCATGAACGAGGACCTCGACTACGATGGTGATATCGAGTTTAAGCAGGGTGGCTACTTGCTCTTGGCCTATACTGAGGCTGGCTGGCGGCAATTCAATGAAAATGTAGCTCTGCAGAAGAGCTTTGGACTTGATGTAAGGCTTTGTACTCCAGCGGAGGCGCGGCAGATAGTCCCTCACCTTAACACCGAAGGATTGATAGGTGCTACCTTTAACCAGACTGATGGCCATTGTAACCCTTTTCATGTGACCGATGCCTATGCTAAGGCGGCTAAACGGCTAGGTGTAGAAATCTGCACCTATACAGAAGTAACTGGCATCCGGCGCGATAAAAATAGGGTGGTAGGAGTGGAGACTAATAAGGGCTTTATAGCTACAGAGAAAGTAGTCAATGCTGCAGGGGGCTACTCTAGTGTCATCGCGGAAATGGCAGGCATAACGATTCCTACTTATCCCGAGCGGCATCAAATATTGGTTACAGAACCTGTTGCTCCGCTTCAAAATCCCATGGTTATGTCATTTCATCACCACATTTACTGCCAGCAGACCCCCCACGGCAGTTTTATCATGGGCTTAGGTGACCCCACAGAGCAACCTGGTTTTAACACGCGGGCTACATGGCAGTTCCTTGAGGAGATGTCTCAGAAGATTACATGGCTGCTGCCGCCGCTAAAGGGGATTAGGGTGGTGCGACAGTGGGCAGGCCTGTATAACATGACACCAGATCGTACGCCTATTTTGGGCTCTGTTCCAGAACTCTTGGGCTATCAGATGGCTGTAGGTTTTAGTGGACATGGTTTTATGCTCGCACCTATGACAGGCTTGCTGCTCAGTCAAAGCATTTTGGGTTTGCCAACATCCTTGCCCATAGAAAAGATGGACCTAGGTCGTTTCGAAAGAGGAGAATTGTTTAACGAACCATCGGTGGTATAGCGGGCAAACGTGAAACATGACCAGGGTGAATCACTACTCACTAATCACAAACCACGAAGCGCTTCCCGCTTTCTAAGAGCTGATAGCGGAGAGCGCCTCGTGACTGTGTGCTATGCGTTATGTACCATATGCCATGTGCCGTTCTTAACTCAACAGGCCGACTCACCTAAGTGAGCCGGCCTGCTCTGTTACTTCTTCTTAAAAAGAGTGCTAACTGATTCACCATCGTGTATGCGTTTAATAGCTTCTGCAAGCATCGGGGCTACGGAGAGGACGGTCAGGCACTCAAGGCTGTGGTTTTGGGGCAAGGGGACGGTATCTGTAACAATAAGCTCAGTAGCGTGGCACTCCCGGAGGCGATCTACAGCAGGCCCAGAAAATACTGCGTGAGTACAACCAATATAGACGTCTTTGGCCCCTGCTTTTCTGAGGGCCTTGACAGTCTCTTTAATAGTTCCGCCGGTATCAATTTCGTCGTCAAAAATCACAACGTTTTTTCCTGTTACATTACCAATGAAGTGGTGCACCGTAGCCTGGTCATCGTTGCCATTTCGACGCTTGTCCATAATGGCTAGCGGAACATTCAACCAGCGAGCGTAAACGGAAGCCTCTTTGGCAAAACCTGCGTCGGTAGCCACGACCACTAAGTCGGAGATGTTTTTCTCGGCAATATAAGAATAGAGCAGGTCGGCGGCGGTGAGATGGTCGAGAGGAATCGTAAAGAATCCCTGTATTTGAGGTGAATGAAGGTCAATGGTGATGATACGGTCAGCACCTGCTGTGGTCAGCAAGTCGGCTACTAAGCGTGCCGTAATCGGAATCCTAGGCTGATCCTTCTTATCTGAGCGGGCGTAGGGGTATAGCGGGAGTACTGCAGTAATGCGCTTAGCCGAAGCTCGGCGTAAGGCATCGATGGTAATGAGTAGTTCCATAAGATTGTGGTCCACCGGCGGGCAAGACGTCTGGATTACGAATACATCACATTCCCGCACGTTGTCGGTAATCATAACAAAGGTATTGTCATTACTAAATTGCTTGACTGTACGAGTTCCAAGGGGCATAGCTAGGTGAATGCAGATTTTTTCTGCGAGGTTTTCACTAGCCCTACCAGCAAAAATCTTGAGTTCGCCGACCATATCTACTCCCCTCTCTTTTTAACCTGAGCATAACTAACATAACGAAAAATTCGTCAGGCGTCAATCCATGAGCAAACACCCCAAAAAAAACGAAAAACCCTCGCCCAGGAATGCTCTGGCGCGTGGGTGGGCTAACAGTAGCTACCTCGCGTGCGCACAGTCTCAATATCTCTACTGTTTTGGACGTTGCATACCGTTACTTTTGTCGATATACCAGTTATCCGTAAGCAATAGTTCTCCGATGGGGACAAAGGAATAGCCCTCCTGCTTTAGTCTGACTATGATGGGTCCTAGCGCTTCGGGTGTATAGGTGGCGTTATTGTGAAACAGCACAATAGCGCCGGGATGTATGCGGGTAGTTACCCGGCGGAGTATATCGTCTTTGGTCATGTTCTGCTGCCAGTCTAAGGAGTCAATACTCCATTGAATGGTAAGGTAATTGAGAGAATCGAGAGTTTCAATCACGCGATTACTATACTCCCCGAAGGGAGGCCTAAACAATCGTGCTTCTTGTCCGGTCACTTCCTTGATTAAATCATGGGTGCGGGAGATTTCAAAGGTGATCTGCTCTACATTGAGTGTAGGCATATGGGGGTGTGTTGAGGAATGATTTCCAATTTCATGCCCCGCGCTAGAGATCCTCTTTGCCATGTCGGGGTATCTCTCTACCCAAAAACCAACGAGAAAAAACGTAGCTCTTATTTCGTGTCGAGCCAACGTTTCTAATAGGTCCTCCGTAAAATCTGCGCCCCAGGCTGCGTCAAATGATAGTGCGACTACCTTCTCGGTCCTTTCTACATTGTAGATGGGGACGAGTCTGTTTATGTTAGCAATGGTCGCTATACTTCTGATAGCCCAGCCCGGGTAAAAATAAGTTAGGCTACCAAGTATTAATACACAGCCAGCCACAGCTGCCAAAATACGTATGAGGGCGTCCTTACGTAGAACAATAATCATGAGTAAACCTCCCATCATGCAAGACTGTGTCACGTAAGTCTATGCAGGGAGGGGGGTAATTAGTACGGGGGGGCGCATGGCACATAGCGCAGGCGCATGACCACGCACGGGGTGCTCTCCGCTATCCGCTCTTCAAAAAGCGGCAAGCGGAAGGCGGTAAGCGCTATTACTAGAATAGCGTCAACAATATTGGAATCGTCACAATGCTCGCGACGGTAGTAAGTAATGTTACACAAGATACCATGGCAGGTGTTGCGTTATATTCTACTGCAAGCATAGTCGTGATCACTGCAGTCGGCATCGCCGATTCGAGTACAAATACGTTCGTTCCGAATGAATCTATGCCTAGTAGCCTAGCGATGGCGAGAGCTATAATAGGAGCAATAGCAAGCCTAAACACGCTAGCAACATATATAGCACTATTGCGCCATTCAAACTTGTGAGAACTGACTTGAGCGCCTAAGAGAATTAAAAATAACGGAATAGCCGCTTGTGTCAATAGAGAGGCTAATTGCAAACTAGGCTGACCAAAAATTATGAACTTTTGGCGATGCAGAATCGCAAGGAATGCGGCATAAATCGAGGGCATCCTAGCAATGGACCCTAGGGAAGCACTTACAGATAAGTTGCTTCGTGAAGCGAGGTAGACCCCGAGGGTAAACATTAGGATTTGCTGCACGACAATGATCGCGATAGCTATTTCGCTGCCCCTAGTCCCCAAGGTAGCCATGGTCACGGGAAGTCCGAAGTTGCCGGCATTGGCAAACACAGTGGCAAGGTAGAAGCCACTTGTCTCAGCCCGCCCATAGCGACGTATTTTAGCCCACATAGTAGTTAGGCCAGTAAGAACAAATGATAGAATCAGAGTTCCTAGGCCTAATGTTAATAAGCTACTACTACTGGCCCGGGAGTTTGCTAGGCAATGGAATACAAGCGCTGGGCTAAGAACGTAGAGGTTAATGCGAGCTAGTAAACGTAGGTCGGGGTTAAGCAAGACCTTAGCAACTGCACCTGAGAGGATAAATAGACCTATAGGTACCATTACAGACGTGAGTGTGTAAAGCACATCACCGCCTCCTCAATATTGTACCTATGGCCAAACCAGCAGATATAGCACAAGCAACGTAAACGACGGTGGAAGCGGACAGCAAGGCCGCCTGATAGTCCCCTTGTGAAAAACGCAGCATGGCGAGATAGGCGCTAGCTCCTGGAACAAGCGGGACAATCCCTGCGGTTATAAAAACGGTTGCTGGCATCCTCAATGCTCGCGCTAGAAACTCAGCGGCAATTCCAATAACGCTCGCTGCAACAAATACGGCAGCAGCTAGACCAAAGTTTAACTCCAGAGCAAACAAGTAAACTGCATAGCCTAGCGTTCCGCACAGTCCTGAGTACGGCAGAGCCTTTTTGGGTGAGCTAAAGACTACTGCAAAACATGTAGTAGCAAGGTAGCAGGCGGCTAGAGATAGTACTATCTTCATACTAAGCCTCGAATGCTTAGCCAAATCGATAAAGCGGCCCCGACTCCACCGGCAATAGCCACTGAGACGAACAAAGCCTCTACCATTCGCGCTGCACCTGAGAGCAAATCACCAGTAAGTGCGTCGCGCACAGCGTTAGTTAAGAGGACTCCAGGCACCAAGGTCATAATGGCTCCAATTACGGCAGGGTCCATGTTGACTGGTAACACGAGGGAGAGTAGTCCGGCACTCAGGGCAGCAATAGCTCCACCGCAGAAGTCAATTACAAAGCGGTTGGTGTATAATTGGGCCAGGTATAAACAAGTTAACCATACTAACATGGCGCCCATGGCACCAGCGAGGACATCTAGTATAGTACCGCCGAATAGGTAGGTAAAACCCCCTCCCGCAACGGTGGCAGCAAGACCTTGCAGTCGTCTTGAGTATGGCGGGGGATTGTTGGCTAAACTTATGACAGTGGCGAAAGTGGAGTCAGCGTCAGTTTGGGTAACTAGTGTCCTGGAGAGAGTATTTAACTCACAGACTAGGTTGAGATCATAAGACCCACGAATTACCCTTCGTACAGCGGTGTAAAGGTGACCGTCCACACGAAGTGACAAATAGATTCCGGTGGGCGTAACAATGGATTCGACTTCCTCCGCGCCAACTTTAACGAGCAGACGTCGTGAAGAATCCTCTACCCTATAGATTTCTGCGCCGCTCTTAAGCATTAGCTCCCCATATAACAAGCCTAGTCGAAGCATGATATCAGACTTTTTCAAGGTATATCCCTCCTCGGTTTCTCTTATTTTAGCACCATCCCAGATTGCTATGAAGATAATATCCAGATTATTATTTAGAGAAATGAACCCTAGTGGTATAATCAACTAATTATGCGAAGCAGGATTAATAAAAGAAAAAAAGAATAGAAGAAGAGAAAGGGGGGTTAGAGAAATGCATGTAGACCGCGTTGATTATCGGTTGCTTGTGCAAAATGCAATCAAAAATAGGCTAGTAGAGTTGGCAACTGGCAAATATTCTCCCTTGGAGGTAGACAAAAGTTTCGAAAATATGGTAGCAATGGGCTCACACATTGAGTTAGGTGCTCTCAAAGTTCTAGAGGAAGCCGTGGAGGAGAGAGTAGCAGCAGTTGCAGCTAATTTTCTGCTGCGTGTTGACTCTGACCTCATTATAGAGCCGGTATTAGCTCTACTCCACAACTCTAAAGTCTCTGATGTCTCTAAAGGGCAACTACTACGGTTGCTTAATCAGCAGGGTTTTGAAGTTAGCGATATTATGAGCCCGTCTATTTTTAAAGACGTTACGAAGCTTGCCAGCGACTCGATGGTACAGCTACTACAAGATCTTCATGAAAGCCCTAGTATATTAGGTTATATACTTGAGGAGTTTGCTGAGTTTCCTCCCGAGATGCAGTTTGGCTATGTCCAAGACCTGATTAGAACCAAGGATTTCCGAGTAGTACCTTTGCTAGAAAACCTAGCGCGACATAATGATGAGGTTATAGCATCTGAGGCCATTCGTGGGCTGGGTTCAGTTCCGGACCCTAGCTCTTTGGGGGCTTTGGAGGGTTTAGTGTTGAGAATTGTGGATCCATTTTTGCTAAAGCTGGCCGATCGAGAAGCTAGGCGTCTTCGGTTTAAAGGAATTAAGCCCATCACAGTCCCAGTTGCTTCGTTAGGGGACCCGTATCATGTTGTGGTTTCGGGCATTGACGGAAAGGGCTGTCGTATCGTATGGTTGGCTCGCTTCCTTAAGGGCTCTAGGGGTCGGCTCATGGCGGTAAGCTTCCTCCTAAGTACACAAGAGGGCTTGAAGGATTGCTATGGCTCTACTCAACTTAGTCGCAAAGAGAGTCAAGAGCTCCTCAAAAACCTAAAATCTAAATATGCAACTGTCGACGGCGATATCACATACGCATCTGAGCTAGTGCGCGATGCCTTGTATACTACTCGTCACGGTAACCTTCCTTTACCACCGCAATGGACTTACTGGCAACAGGTGTTTTCATCCATGAATATAAGCCCAAAACCGTTTGTCTTCATGGAAGGGGTAGAACAAGAGGCGTTTGATGGTCAATCCTATAAAGACCTCTTGGGATTAGAGGAGCTTTCCGAATGGTATGAAGAGGATAGTCTTGTTTATGATGCGGCCGAAGAGATGTTACGCATCGGGAAGAAATTCCGGAGCCCGCGGGTAAAACAGAAGGCGGCAGATGATGTAGTTAACCGCGTTGCTACAGAATTATTTCAGCCTCGCTTAGGGGAATTGATCCGTAGATTAGATTTTACCTCGGAGTTCCTACGGAGACGAGGGAAGACCCCCGATGCGGATATATTGGCAACTGTTGCCCGCGCTTTACGTGAGGGAGAGCCTCCTCAGCATAACGTGTTCCTGCGCAACCTTTTAACCTTGAGTATCGGTGTTGCTGAGCACAATTTGCGCGCCGGGTTTGACGTCCGCAACAATGTGGATATGTTTGAATAATGACACAAAAGTTGCTGGCTATTGCGTATGCCTACGGGAGCAAACCCAATCCATTGGAACAGGAAATAATCGGAGCATTACAGGGTAAAGCTAAGGAATTAGCAATTATTCGCGAGGGCAGGTATACACGTAGCCAGGATATAGAGAAGTGTCTTCAGCCCGGGCTCAATGACCTAGGGTTTATACGCTCGGCGACAGTTCGTCATGTCGCCGGGCTATTTGCAACATGGAGTGATTTCGAGATTGACTTTTTCCATCCTGAGTTAAAGGTAGCTATAGAAGTTGAAAAGGGCAAGCACTTTAATTTGTGGCGCAATCTCGTCAAATTCTGTGAATCACCCCTTGTAGAGCACGGTGTGCTACTAGTGCCATATCAGCGAACGGGTTTGAATGGGTCGGAATTTATTTTTTCTAACATGATGGACAGCTTAAAAAATGTAGAGGCTTTGTATGGCAAGGTTAGTAGCGTGCTTTGCTTCGGTTATTAGGAGGGTAGCGTGAGTCAGTCATTATTACATAATGTTGTATTCTCAGTTGTAGACGTAGAAACCACAGGGCTTTCAGCCAACAGAGATAGAGTTACGGAGGTTGCTGTGGTGCAAGTTCGTAATGGGCAGATCGTACACACATATACCACCCTCATTAATCCAGAGTGTGACATTCCACCCTTCGTGCAGCAGATGACAGGTATAACTCAGTCCATGGTGCAAGGGGCTCCCAAGTTTAGTCAGATCAGAGCCGATATCGATCGTCTGTTACAGGGGACGGTGCTAGTTGCTCACAACGCTAGGTTTGACCAGGGATTCCTTACGGCAGAGTTTGGTCGCTGTAAATGTGCGTTGCCTGAAATAGCAATTGTAGATACTGTTGCTTTGGCTCGCAGAACCCTTCACGGCATGGTAAACTACCGACTAGAGACACTTTGCCAGCATCTTGGGCTAAAGTCGGGCGGTCACAGGGCTCTAGGTGATGCGACGGCTACGGCACAACTATTCCTAGTTCTGCTAGGTGCAGGCGCCGAAGAGAAGATTGCAGCATCACTGGGTAAGGCTATTGTATAAGGGGGTTTGGTTATGGAAATTAAGAAGCGCTTGGAGGAAGACATAAAGACAGCCATGCGTGCCAAGGATGCAGCGCGCCTCTCTACATTACGGTTAGTTAAGGCGGCTATCAAAAATGCAGAGGTTGCCAAGTTAGCGGAGTTGATAGATGACGAAGTAATTATTATTTTGAGCCGTGAAATTAAACAACGCAAAGAGACTATTCCAGACTTTGCGCGCGGCAAACGGCCCGACTTAGTGGAGAAGTCGGAGCAGGAAATAGCTTATATCAGTGCCTACCTACCTGTGCCGTTATCCACCGAAGAACTAGAGGCCATTATTGCTGCAGCCATAAAAGAGGTTTCGGCCACAGGGCTAAAGGACCAAGGTAAGGTCATGGGTATTGTGTCTCCTCGTGTTAAAGGTCGTGCAGATGGCAAGGAAGTAAGTCAGAGGGTGCGCACGCTCCTCGAAGGCTTAAGTGGAGCGTAGCTGTTGACGAATGTAATGAACGTGTTAAAATGCATGTAGAGAGTGGCAATTAGTCGCATTGAACCGTGGAGGGAGGTGACCCTAGTGACCTATAAAATCTTAAATGAGTGTATCGCTTGTGGCGCATGCCAACCAGAGTGCCCAACAGAAGCCATCACTGAAGGCGAAATCTATGTAATTGAGCCAGAAAAGTGCATTGATTGTGGCGCCTGTGCAGCAGTTTGTCCTGTTGACGCCCCAGTACCTGCCTAAATAACAAAAGAGCTGACTCACGAATTGCGTGAGTCAGCTCTTTTGTTATGTCGTTGGGGTACTGCACCCTATCGCATTACATTGCGTGCGATAGGGTAACACATAGCACATGGCGGTTGACGCTCTCCAATTGGATTTTGCTCTTTGATTTTTGTTTACTCTCCGGCACCCTCTAGTGATTACTTATCCCCGTTAGGTCATAGTTCGTGTTTCATAATTCATGTTTCCACGTTCATCAATGCTTTATAACATATCTTAAAGCTATCCTTGACAAATGTTAAACTTAATCCTAATATATATTTAGGAGGTGTCTTGTATGTCTGAGGAAACCAAGATGGTATTGCAAATGCTAAGTGATGGCAAAATCTCCGCTGATCAAGCAGCTAACTTGCTTCAAGCCTTATCAGCTGCATCACCTAAAATCGAGGCGCAGATGATAATGCCCAATAACCTTGACGACCTGCGGGAAAAGACTCGCAGGGCTCGCCAACAGGCCAAGGATGCGTCTCGTGCTGCTCGGGAGGAAATGCATGAGGTTAAGCAGGCAACGCGGGAGGCTATGCGTGAGGCAAAAGAGCGTTTAAAGGAAGAAAAGGAGGCTCTGCGAGAAAGGTTGCGGGGCATTCGAGAGAGCCATCAAGAAGAGCTGGAGACTCGCGTCGAGCAACTAGAAGGCGAGCTAGAGAACAGTCTTGCTGTGCTAGAAAAGGACGATAACGACGACGAAGATGAGCAAGCCTTCCAACATACTGTGATCCGTAAGAGCAGCTACGCCTTGGGAAAGCTAGGCTCGGTGTTAGGGGGCTTGTGGGGGCTTGGGCACACATATAGTTGGGAAGATACCAAAAAGGGACAGTTTAAAGGAGCAGACGTTTATAAGATAGCAATTCATGGCGTCAACGGGAGAATTACTGTAGAACCGACCGACTCAGAGGAATGGGAGCTAGCCGCTACTAAATCACTAACTGCAGGTTCTGAAGCGGAGGCTAAGCGGTTAGCGGAGGATATGTACTCTCTAGAAGAGAATACGCGTTCCCTCGTTGTGCACGCCAAGAAGGTTTTTGGGCAATCGCGTACGGTGCATTTTCATTTGCGCCTACCAGCAGGCTTAAAGTATGATTTAGAGCTTCGGTCCACGAATGGCAGCGTGCAGGTTGGGAGTATTAATGTGTCAGCACTAAGGGCTGCAACCACAAACGGCAAAGTGGTGGTAGAATCAGACGCTAGAGAAATGGAGCTTACCTCAATAAACGGTCGAGTAGAATTGCGTGGCTACGCTGCTAAACTGCACTGCCGTACTGTAAACGGTAGAATTGCAGTTGACTGTTCAGCTCCCCAACCTGGAGTAATGGACCTTACCACAGTGAATGGTGGAATTATGGTGCGTATTACGCAGGCGCCTGCACTAGGGGTTCGTTTTATAGGTAGTACAGTATCAGGTGGAGTCAGTTCGGAATTGAAAGACCAGCAGGTACTAACTGATGAGCGCAGGGCTGTCGGTCGTAAGCTTTCAGTCCAAACGCGTGGGGAGCAAAAACAATGGCTCAGCATAACAGCACGATCGGTACATGGTCCTATAAATTTAAGTCAACTGTAGGGAGGAAAAGAAGTGACTGAAAAACAACGTACAGAGATTTTGCGCCAGGTGGAACGCAGGGAGATATCTGTGGACGACGCTATAAAGCTCTTAGAAGAGGCTGATCGTGAAGAACGCGCCAAGGATCGTGCAGGCCATGTGGCTGAGATAAGAACGGCTGTATCAGATGTCTTGCATGAAGTATCAGAT
Organism: Bacillota bacterium; assembly: GCA_009773495.1. Lineage (GTDB taxonomy): Bacteria > Bacillota > UBA994 > UBA994 > UBA994 > WSXW01. Next base: position 1,504 of record WSXW01000042.1, on the reverse strand, counting down.
TCACTTAAAGGTGCAGGCGAGGTTGTAAACGATGTCTTTACCGATGTAGGCAAAGAACTACGGGAGAATCAGGATTTGCGTGGAGCTATCGCCGGATTGTTCTCTGGTTTATTTACACTCGGCGGTGGACACACATACGAGTATGTCCATGAGGGCTTGTTCGAGGCCAATGCTATTCGAGTGGTCCTGCGCGGGAGAAATGGCAAGTTGCAAGTGAGGAACTGGGATGGAGAGGGCTATAAGCTCACCACTAGGGTAACAGTGAGGGGTTCTAGTGAGATAGAGGCTAAAAATATGTCAAGGGAAGCTTATGTACTGGCCGCTACTCCAGGAGAGCTGCAGATGAAAGTTAGGCCTACCCTCCGTAATGGTGGGGTCAGCGCCGAATTGCTGTTGCCTGTGACTAAGGAGTATAGTATGACTCTTGAAACCAGCAATGGTTCTGTGCAGGTAGAGGACATTACCGGTGAGGAGCTGGAGATAAAGACCTCTAATGGTGCAGTTGTCCTGAACGGATGCTGTTTTACTCGAACGAATGTTGATACTAGCAATGGCTCGGTAACCTTGGCAGGGAGCTGTGGCGAGGCCAAGGTTGAGACCAGTAACGGGAGCATTAGAGTTGATGCTGCCGGGGCAGGGGACAGCGAACTAGAGCTATCCACCTCCAACGGTAGCATTACTCTGGTAGTTAATGACGAACCCGATACAGGGTACTCCATAAATGCTTCGACTAGTAATGGGCGAATCAGCGCAGATGTACACGGGCTGAGCATTCTCACCAAGGGAAAGAATAATATTACTGCAAGAAGCGAGAATTACGATAAATGCGGTAAGCACACTCGTATCCAAGCTCGGACTTCAAACGGGCGTATCAATATCAGCCATCGAGAATAAATGATAGAATAGTAGCCGTCGGGGAAGCCCGGCGGCTACTATTTTGGGGAGGTGCCTTATGCGGATTGCATTAATCGCACATGATCGTATGAAAGGCCGTATAGTTGAGCTCGCGGCCAAATATAGAGAGTTTCTTTGCTCCCAACAATTATGGGCCACGGCGACAACAGGAAAGCTTATCGCTACAGAAATAGGGCTTACGATCACTACGTTACTGTCAGGTCCCTTGGGCGGTGACGCACAGATAAGCGCGTTAGTTGCGGTAGGTGGTATTGACTTGGTTGTCTTTTTACGAGATCCTCACACTGCTCAACCGCACGAACCAGATATTACTGCTCTCATGCGGATATGTGATGTGCATGAAGTTGCTTTGGCCACAAACCCTGCCAGTGCGGAGCAAATTCTAGCTAGCCTTAGCCTTGCGGGACGCTTAGAATAAGAACAGCCTTGGTCGCTTTTGCCGCACAGGTACAAATGCGATTACTTTGCCACAGGGATGGATATCAACGGCTTGGTGACTAGTCAGAGTAAATGCAACTTTGTCAGAGTGAGTGCAACCGAGTTGCAGTAAGTCGGTATAAAGGATGTTCATTTTCGTGGAAATTGAGGT
>WSXW01000041.1 GCA_009773495.1 Bacillota bacterium | reverse complement strand
TCTTGTAGAGGACGGCCTGACGGAAGCGGAAGCAATGGCGAAGGTGCAAGCTGCAATAGCAGCCGACCCTTCTCTCGAAAACCTGGATGATTTGTTAGAAGATGAAGATTCCGAGGACATTGAAGTAGATACAGATACTGAAGTAGAGGGCCAAGAAGAAGATGGGGACACTGAAGATGACGAGCCTGACGAGAGCACTGGGGATGGAGGTAGTTAAGAGCAAAATAGAGATAATATTACACACAAAATAGACTAGAAGGGCTCTTCATATTGGGGGGCCCTTCTAGTCTATTTGTCGGTCCATCCTTCTGCGGAAGGGGCGGTGATCTACTGATTTTTATTTTATCTTTTTAACTTTTTCCTCAATTTCCATTTCAGTCAAGAGATAATCCTCTGAGGATAACCATTTGAGTGGGTGCTTAAGAGACTTTTTATTAGGATCTATAGAGGAATAAATAGGAACTTCAGAGAAAAAGTCAAAAGGTGAACTACACAGGTATGGCATTATGAGTGTAAGAACTTGCTTCCGGAGGCGGTTTGATACTATGAGTTACGTTGAGAAAGTTAGAGCAGCACTAGATTTTATCACGCTTAATTTGCGGGAGGATATTAAAGTAGAGGATGTAGCTAGGGCAGTGCATTTTTCGGTTTCGCATTTCCACTCTATCTTCCACCGGGTGGTGGGGAGCACTTTGGCGGCTTATGTGCGATGTCGCAGGCTTAATCTGGCTGCCCTTGACCTGGCTCTTTCTCGGAAGAGAATCATCGATATTGCGGTGGAGTACCGGTTTGAGTCGCAAGAGACCTTTACCCGGGCATTTAAAAGGCACTACGATGTTACTCCAAGCCGGTTTCGTAAACATGAGCTGTTCTCGCAAACCATGAGCAGAATGGGGCCGCTTGGCTCGCGCGACGTAATTAAACGGGAGGTGCAAAGAATGGAAAAAGATCGTACACCAGTTTTCTCAGGGGATGCAGATTCAAGCACTCGTCTGGTGCTTGACGGTGTAATGCGGGTAGGCTTCTACGACGGGGGTGACCAGTGCCCCGAGGATATTCCCTTTCCTAGTTGCATGGCGTCTGTCTTGCGGTACCTAGGAGAAGAGTACCCCTGGGCTCCTCTTGAGTCCCATAAGAAGATGTGGCGCCTCAATATGGCTAATGTAGACATACTAGGCAAGTCTGGTATGGCCTTTGGCCTGTTATGGCGTGAGGGGTGGCACCCGGACAATGCTGACATGATGTTTGTGGCAGACCCGCGGGAGGTAATCCACCGAGCCTTCAAGGCTGTGGGCTATGACTATGAGATTATCCAGAAGACAGGCAACAAGGATGATGAAGTTAATTATCGCACTAAGATATTGGAGTCTATACGTAGGGGGGTGCCAGTGCTAGGCTATGGCGTAATCGGCCCGCCGGAATGTTGCCTGATTACGGGCTACGACGAGGTCGGCGATGTGCTGATAGGCTGGAATTTCTTTCAGCACAATGCAGAGTTTAGCGCAGGGGTAGACTTTGAGCCCTCGGGGTATTTCCGAAAACGCAACTGGTTTAGAGATACATGGAGTCTGATTGTTATTGGCGAGAAACACGAGCACAAGCAAGGCCAGGAGGTTAAAGATTTGTTGGAATGGGCTGTGAGTATTGCCCGCACCCCGATGGTGCTGGGGCGACACAGCGGCTTGGCTGCTTATGCCGCCTGGGCTAAACAAATACTTAACGATGTCGAGTTTAATACTGACGATCCGCATGTTCTTCAGCAATGGTACGGAGTGCACAATAGTGCTGTAGGTATCGTTGCGGAGTGTCGCCACTGGGCAGCTTCTTTTCTCAGAAGTATAGCGGAGAGTAACCCAGAACTTTGCGAAGAGCTCTTTGAGGCTGCGCAGTGTTACCAAGAAGAGCATGAATTGATGTGGAAAATCTGGGGCTTAGTCGGGAGCAACTGGCAACCGGAAGCACACTTGCGGTTTGCCGCGTCAGAGGTAAGGCAGAAGTCTGCAGAGCTAATCCTTAAGGCGCGAGATATTGACGAACATGCTGCAACTGTACTTGAAAGGCTCGTAGAGAGGCTTTAGTCACTACGTTGGGGCCGGTGTAAGTAACCTCGAAATTGAGTATGCCCGTCTCCTGGTAAACAATCGTATCGTAGCCGGCTCCATCTATGGAGATGGTGGCGCACACGTATCGCATGCAAAAAGGGTTAGGCTTCACCCCTGCAAAAGTGCATGGAGCTTGGTTTAGACCACCAAGGCGGGCGGGCTGAGTGATGCGAGTGAATGACAAGCGAGCGTGTGACTGTTACACTAAGATGAACACGCCAGAGAGGGGATACTTAATGCGTATAACAGACTTTATCAACCATCATTATAGGCACTTTAACGCCGCAGCTCTAAAGGATGCGGCCATTGGGTACAACGCACATCTTGAGCAGGGTGGGAAAATGCTCTTGACCATGGCGGGAGCCATGAGCACTGCTGAGATAGGGCTGTCTTTAGCTGAGATGATCAGACAGGGCAAGGTGCACGCTATTAGCTGTACAGGGGCTAACCTAGAAGAGGACGTGTTCAATTTGGTTGCCCACGACCACTACGAGCGCATACCAAACTACCGTGATTTAACTCCCCAAGATGAGGAGCAGTTATTAAGTAAGCATCTCAACCGCGTGACCGATACATGCATCCCCGAAGAAGAGGCTATTCGGCGTATTGAGAAGGTAGTGCTTGAGGAGTGGCAAAAGGCCGATGCGGCAGGAGAATCTCTCTTCCCGCACGAATTTATGTACAAGATTTTGCTCTCGGGGGGCCTTGTGCCTCACTACCAAATTGACCCGAGAAATTCGTGGTTGTTAGCTGCGGCGGAGCGCAACCTACCGATGATAGTGCCTGGCTGGGAGGATTCCACGCTGGGTAACATCTATGCCTCACACGTAATCAAGGGCGACATTAAGAATGTGCATACGGTGAAATCAGGCATTGAGTACATGGTGCAATTTGCAGATTGGTACAAGGTCACCTCAAGAGATTCTATAGGTTTCTTCCAGATTGGCGGAGGCATTGCCGGGGATTTCCCGATATGCGTAGTGCCTATGCTTGAGCAAGACCTGGAGTATGAAGATGTACCCCTGTGGGGTTACTTTTGCCAGATTAGCGATTCTACTACTTCGTATGGCTCGTATTCCGGCGCTGTGCCCAACGAAAAGATTACGTGGGGTAAGCTTGGCGTAAGGACCCCCAAGTTTATAATTGAGTCGGATGCCTCAATTGTAGCACCGCTAATCTTTGCCTACGTTTTAGGTTGGTAGTAACAGCTGTTGCCCCATAGCTCGCCGAAGAACCACTAGCTCACCATCCCAGAGAGGGATAAACAGCCTTCCGGCGTAATAGTCCAAACTGCGAATGTGGTAGAGGTTGATTCCATTATCTTGGAATTGTCCATACGGCACACCCCGTTCTTTCTGCATTACCAATTCTGCACCGACCGGGTATATCCTGCATCTGAGAAACCCGATCTTACTTGCAGTCCCCGTGATAAGGGCACATGCAGACGCGCTGGTAGGATTTCAGCACTATACACGGAGTGAAAGAGTGCAGGCGGAGTATCTAGCTGACTTAATCAATATCTATAGAACAGAGAGTATTCATGGTGCTTTTGCTGAGGTCGCAAGACTCTACAGCACACCTAAGAGAGATGGTGAAAAATGAGTTGAACTGGCTCAGTCACGTTAATCAAGCAATGGACATCGACGAGAATATATCACAAGATATAGACATGAGTGCAATTGCCAAGCTTGTCCATTGTTCGGCTAATCATTTTGAGCGAGTATTTTCCTTCATTGCTGGTGTAACGTTAAAGGATACATTAGGTTCCGGCGTTTAACATTAGCTGGGCAGGAGCTTCAGGAGGGCAGGGACAGGATAACGGATATCGCAGCAAAGTATGGTTATGATTCTCAGGATTCCTTTGCCCGCGCGTTTCAAAAAGCAAATGGGATTACGCCCACCCTCGCTCGAAGTGCCAGATTCAGTTTAAGAAGTTATCCCCAGCTGGTCTTTAAGTTGTCAGTGACCGGAACACAGCCATTAAACTATAGAATTGAAACACCTCCATGGAGGTGCTTTTTTATGTACCCCGAGCATCCTTTGGGATGCGGTGCCGACTCGATGCATTTGTGTTTCTACACAGGTTAGGTGATACTATAGTTGACCTTAAAATGAATGGAGGTACTGCTTTGTCAAAAGTGAATCTCGCTATTGTTTACTACAGTTCAACGGGGACTAATTATCAGCTGGCGCAATGGGCAGCAGAAGGTGGAATAGCTGCAGGTGCTGACGTGAAGGTCTTCAAGGTGTTAGAACTGGCCCACAAGCGGTAATTGAAACTAACCCTGCCTGGAAGTCTCACATTGAGGCCACTAAGAACGTTCCGCTTGTAACTCCTGCAGATATCGTGCAGGCAGATGCGATTATCTTTTGCACCCCTACTAGATTTGGTAATGTAGCCGCTCAGATGAAACAGTTCCTTGATACTACTGGAGGTATCTGGTTTCAAGGTAAGACGGCTAACAAGGTGGTCAGTGCCATGACTTCTGCACAGAACTCCCACGGGGGGCAAGAGATGACCATACTGTCTCTATATACGACTATGTATCATTGGGGAGCGATCGTCGTTGCACCTGGGTACACAGATCAATCTTTTTATGCTGCGGGTGGAAATCCCTATGGAACAAGTGTGAGCGTGGACCAGGACGGCAAAATGAAAGAAGACGTAAAAGGGGTAGCCATCTACCAAGCTAAGCGTGTTGTCGACGTAGCAGGGTGGCTCAAGAAGGGCATGGGAATGTAGCCGAAACACAGCCACTGGGCTGTGTTTCGCAGGAGTTTTTTTCAAGTATTTTCTTGCACTAGGCAGGAAAAGGGACAGCATTTATGGAAAGAATTTATGGAAAGCGTTATTCTGAGGGAAAGCCTAATTATATTTGACGGGGGGATTATTTTGATAAATGAAATGTTGCGGGTAGACCCAAAAGCCTTCGCAGTCGTGAACGACTTTTTGCTGAGTCCGGATAATCTGGTAGTTGAGCAGGTGCTGCGCGTTGTGCAAAAGTACGGCACTCCGCAAGAGATTAATGCCAAGGCAGTAGAGGCACGGCAGTTATCAAACTTAATGTCTCGCCTACGCAACATGAACTCCCCCTATCTACAAGACTTAGAGTGGTTAATTACCGAGCGCGACAAAGGTTCTTTTGTGTCCGTGTCTCAATATCGCCGGGGCATTCTGGGAGACAAAGCCGATCGCATGTTTTTTGCCGAGGGTAAGGCTGTAACACTCGAGATCAGTGCGCTGCAGTACTTTCCGTGGCTCATTACTGAAGCAAAACGTGCCATAGCCGAGCAGGAAATTATGCCAGGGCGTTTTATCCGCGTGCGCAAGATGAAAGAGCAAGAGGCTGACCTTGGTGATACTTTGGCTATTGCCGCCGCCATGCAGATTGTGGGCGCAAGCTATGTTGAAACGTTAGATACCAAAGGCACCGATGGCTCGAACGTGCATCTGGGGGGCCCTGCGACTATTACCGGCTATTTTGGCGGCATAGGGCAGCCAAACGACTACGCCCTCAAGTGGGTAGACGAGTGCCTGTACTATTACACAAACTACGGCATCAGTCAGGTGCTTAATATCAACCCGGGCACAGTTTTCTTGGGGTATGTGCTTTACAAGCTCGGTATTGACATAACGTTTAAGATTTCGGTTTTCATGGGTAACGATAACCCCTACTCCGTAATGTGGACATTGCTCATGGCTAGGCTTATGGCCCGCCCCGATGGCTCGACTCCGCTGGCTGGGTTTAACTTAGGCAATTCTGTAAACAACGAAACAATAGAGCTCAGTTCCTACATCCGCAAGGAGCTAGGACTCGAACAGCAAGTTCGTTTAGAGCATCATATTACCGAAGCTTACAAGAGCATTGTGCGCCAGCCATACAATCGGCGCGATGAACTGCTAGAATTAGCGCAAAACGTTCCTAATGTCGCTGCTAAGCACGAAGGCGGCGACCCAGATGTGGAGATCACTCGTGAACATCCGTCGGACATTTTGGACTACTTCCGCAATAAAGCAGACCTCACAGCCTCCGATATGGCACAACTTGAGCTTAACTATCTTGATAAGCATGCGGCCGTAAATAACACGGCGCGGGCGTTAACGGAGCGGGGGCTGTCCTTTATTGGAGCCCGCAAACTGCATAAACTCTAGAGCCTATAAGCTAATATAGACATAAGGGGAGATTAATTTGCCAAAGAAAAAATCCATTCTCGATTTGCGTAAGCTGAAAGCTGCTCACGAACACCTTGCTTGGGTCACAGCCTACGATTTTCCGACTGCATCTTTTGCCGAGCAAGCAGGCATGGACATGATATTAGTAGGTGACTCTCTTGGCATGGTAGTGCTCGGCTACCAAAGCACCATACCTGTTACAATGGAAGATTGCATCCGCCACTGCCAGGCCGTACGCCGGGGTGCGCCCAATACCTTCGTGATTGGCGACATGCCTTTTATGTCTTACCAGATATCGGACGAGGAAGCAGTACGCAATGCAGGACGCTTCCTCAAAGAAGCTGACATGGACTGCGTCAAGCTCGAAGGTGGCGTACGGGTGTCTAGTAGAATTCGGGCTATCACTGATGCCGGAATTGTAGTCATGGGTCACATAGGTCTTACGCCGCAGAGCTCAGGCCAGCTTGGTGGACATAAGGCGCAGGGGCGTGACATTGCCGGGGCCCGCGCCGTAATTAAGGACGCTCTAGCGGTGCAAGAAGCTGGGGCCGCACTGTTACTCGTGGAGGCCGTTCCCCCTGAGATTACACGCTTTATCACTAAGCGGCTCGACATTCCCGTCTATTCCATTGGTGCGGGGCACTGCAATGGGCAATTGCTCATTAGCTCCGACCTACTTGGCCAGTTTGAGCTGTTTACTCCTAAGTTCGTTAAGAAGTACGCCAACGTGTCCGAAGTGGTGATTAACGCCTTTACGGAGTACATTGCAGATGTAAAAAGTGGTGCCTTCCCCGGCGAAGAGCATGTGTACCGTGTGCTCGACCCCATGGATGAGTTTGAGAAACTGTTTAGTGAGTTTAAGAAATAGTAGTAACATTATGCTGGGTGGGCTGTTGCAGTAACAGCCCTAGGGGGACGAATTGGTGTCTCTGCGTATGTAGGTAAGCAGCATAGCCTCTCTGAACGAGAGGCTATGCTGCTTCTTCTATCGATCGAGCTTAATGCGCCATACTCCAGCGGTTAGCAGCACTGCTCCGGTTCCGATCATCCACAGCATGGGGACGATGAGCGGAACAAGACCGGCGCCTGTTGTCATAATGTCTCTAAGGGCGTGGGCTGCCCAAGCCTGCGGCGAAATCGTGGCAATGAGCTTAATTATGCCAGAGGGGTTTTCCATGGGGAAGAAGACATCGCCGAGCATGGTGCCTACCATTACTACACCTGTAGCGACAGCCTGCACTTGGCTTTGGGTTTTGAGAATGCTTGCTAAAAACAGACCAAGCCCGGTCATGGAGAAGATGTAAACAGTGAGTACTACAGCTAGTTCAGCGTATCCACTGTTCCAGGGTGCACCGAAGAGGAACTTGCCCGACAGTAAGAGGATAAGAGCTTGCACCCAAGCTACTACAAAGAGTTTGATGAAGTATCCTCCCATTACAGCAGAGTAGCTTGTGGGGCTACATAGAATCCGTTGCCAAGTGCCATTTTGTTTTTCTTCAATGACTGCGCTGGCAGAGGTAATGAGATTAAGGGCCACAAACATGACAAGTACTCCAAGGGAGGCCATCTCGTATACTCCCTCTACTTTGGGTAGAAAACTCATGGCCCAAGTCATAACTAAGGGCATGCCCAAAGTGAAAACCATGTACATGGGGTCGGTAAACATCTGACGAAAACCTACCCGAGCAATAGACAAAGACTTTTTCATTTGTACACTCTCCTCAATCTCTTAAGGTTCGGCCTGTAAGCTTAAGGAATAAGCTCTCTAGGCTGGGCTTGTTTATTTTTATCTCAGCTAGTTCGAGCTCATTCTCTACGATGGTTTGGAAAACTTGGGGGAGGGCAAGTTCTGCGTTGGCAGTGAGTATAGCAAGTACGTCGTTTGTTACTACCGCGTTTTGTACCCAAGGTAGGGCCTGGATTACAGGTAGAATTGACTCGGGGGTAGTGCGTAAGGTGATTATTAACTCCTGGTATTCACCCGCTTGGCCCAGCAACTCTGGCAATGTACCTATCGAGAGCAGCTTGCCATGATCCATAATTGCCACTCTGTCGCAGAGCTGTTCGACTTCTTCTACGTAGTGACTGGTGTAGATGATGGTCGTGCCCTGAGCTTTAAGCTCTTTAACTGTTTCAAGGATATGATGTCTGGATTGGGGGTCTACACCGACGGTTGGTTCATCCATGATTAGGAGTTTAGGGCTATGAATGAGGCCTGCTGCAATGTTAAGGCGACGTTTCATGCCGCCGGATAGCTTAGAACAACGTTCGTCAGCTCTATCCGTAAGCCCAACTATTGTTAGGGCACGTTCTACGGCGCTAGCTAACTCCTTTTTGCTTAATCCATTAAGCTCGCCCCAGAATCTGAGGTTGGCGCGGGCCGATAGCTGCGGGTAGATAGCTGGCTCCTGGGGCACTACACCGATGAGAGCCTTGGCTCGTAAAGAATCCTCTCCCACGTTGATACCCCCGACAGTGACTCTACCCTTGTTAGGCCTCTGCAGGCCGCTAATGAGTGATAGTGTGGTTGACTTACCTGCACCGTTAGGTCCAAGGAGCCCAAACACCTCTCCCTCGCGGACACTAAAGCTCAAATCATCGACGGCTTTGCGTTTGCCGAAGCTTTTGTCTAAATTGTTTATCTCAAGCATTGCCACTAGGAACACCTCCATAAAGTTGCTGTGGCTTTATCTTACCGCCTGTAGCTTTGACTTAAATCGGCCACAAGGATGATTTGCGGTAAGTAAAAAGACTGAACTTGTGGTTCAGCCTTTTGATGGAAAATCTGCTGAGATTGTGGAGCCCAGTCCTGGCTTGCTAGACGCTTTAAAGGTGCCCCCTAGTTCCTCGACGCGCTGGCGCATATTCGCTAGACCATTGCCGTAATGGGGGGAATGCGAGTCAAGGCCAATGCCATCGTCGCTGATAGAGAGTAGAACCCTGCCTCTAATAGCGGTAACCTTTAAGTGGGCGTGCCGAGCCGAGGCGTGGCGACCAATATTGGCGAGTGCCTCCTGTGTAACTCGATAAATGGCCATTTCTAGTTCTGGTGACATTGGATGAACGGCCTCATATGAGAGGTGAAGGGGAATTTTATACTGTTGCGAAAACAGTTCACCTATTGTCCTAAGGGATGCTTCGAGGCCTTCCTCGGCGAGTAGGGAAGGCTTAAGCTCTTCGATCATGGTCTTAAGCTCGTCGAGGGTAGAAATGGCCGTAGATTCCATGTGTGACAGAATATGCAAGATGTTCTGTGAAGGGGTCTCTAGGGTGTTGCGCAGCGAGTGAATAGAGAAAACTAGGCCGTGCAGACCTTGCGAAACTGAATCATGCAACTCGCGCCCCATACGGTTTCTTTCCTCGATGATGGCCAGTCGGCGAGACGCGTCCTGCAGTTGCTTATTTTTGCCGGTTAGGGTTTGAAAGAACTGCATGCGCTCGTTAAGGGTATCAACATTATATCGATAAACTGCGTAAGCCGCCCCTAGGCCTAAACCCGGAATAGTACCTAAGAAGATGCGAGGATGTATAATAAGTGCTCCATAAAACGAGGCCACTACCAAAACAAGTACTGTGTTAACTATAGCGGCGACAATAAAGGCTATGGTTATGGCAGTGGTGCCAGGGATGGAGTAACGTGATGACAGAACGCTAACGACAACCGCAGCCACCCCGCCACCGATAATGCATAGTATAGACGTAAGAAAAGGGATTAGCCATAACCACCAGGTAGTTAGGGGTATACCGTTTAGCAAAGCAATCGTGGCAAAGAAGATGCCAAAGACAAACCCAATTGGCCCGGTATTACGTAATAGCTGTTTCATCAACAGGCCTCCTAAAATATGCCGTGTCTACTGGCTAGAAGCGCGGCTTGTGTTCTGGTTTTGACATCTAGCTTCTGTAAGATGTTAGCGACGTGGGTTTTTACCGTTTTGTCCCCAACATATAGCTTTTCGGCTATTTCTTTGTTGCCTAAGCCTTGGGCAAGTAGTCTTAATACGTCGAGTTCCCGCTCTGTCAGAGTATCGAAACCAGCGGATTCCATGCAAAAATGATCAGATGGCGCAGCCTTCGTTGTAGGCAAGGTTAGGGTCTGTGACGTAATGCCTCTCCCAAGATAAGTGCCTCCTTCGGCGACGGCTTTAATGGCAATTGCCAGTTCGGCAGGAGGCGCATCTTTAAGGCAATAGCCTGCGGCACCAGCCGCGAGGGCTTGCTGTATTTTCTCGCCACCCCCAAAGCTAGTGAGCATGAGAATCCGTAAGCTTGGGTCGCGTTCTAGGAGAGCCTCTGTCGAGGAGATGCCGTCCATTCCCGGCATTTGCAGGTCCATGACGATGACATCTACCTTGGTGGTAGTTATAATCTCTAGAGCCTGTTTGCCGCTAGAAACTCCTGCTACCAGGTCTAGCTCGCTATCAGTGTTCAAGTAAAGTTTAACCCCCTCACGGAAAAAGGGATGGTCATCGACTATAAGGACCTTTATTTTATCGTTCATGGTACCAACTCCTTAGGCAGTCGTTTATGCATAGTTAGTTCTCTACCCAGTACTTATCTCCTGCGGGGAGGAATGGGGTCAGGCCTTCCTTTTTGACTTATTTGCCATCAGCCCTTGCAACTCACCCTGGGTGAAGAAAAAAACCGTCCCCGACGCTTAGTATAGCTGTGCTGCTCGGGGGTGATAATATAACTGACCAAAAACATGAATGGAGGTACTACTTTGAAGGTGAATCTCGCCATTGTATATTATAGTTCAACGGGGACCAACTATCAGCTTGCACAGTGGGCAGCGGAAGGGGGAACGGCTGCCGGTGCAGAGGTAAAGATTTATAAAGTACAAGAGCTGGCCCCCCAAGCAGTAATTGATAATAATCCTGCTTGGAAAGCCCACCTCGATGACACCAAGAGTGTCCCCATAGTTACTCCTGCAGACATAGTGCAGGCTGACGCCATTGTCTTTTGCACTCCCACAAGGTTTGGCAATGTAGCCGCTCAGATGAAACAGTTCCTGGATACTACGGGCGGCATATGGTTCCAAGGTAAGACGGTTAACAAAGTGGTTAGCGCCATGACATCAGCGCAAAACCCCCACGGTGGGCAGGAGATGACTATACTATCCCTATATACAACCATGTATCACTGGGGAGCCATTGTCGTTGCACCTGGGTACACCGACCAATCGCTCTACAAAGCGGGTGGAAACCCTTACGGAACAAGTGTGAGCGTGGACCAGGACGGCAAGATGAAAGAAGATGTTAAAGAAGCGGCCATGCACCAAGTGAAGCGTGTGGTAGAAGTCGCAGGGTGGCTTAAGAAAGGTATGGAATTAAAGCAGGAACACAGCCACTAGGCTGTGTTCTTTTATTTGAAGGATATGGCTATATGAGCGCGAATATGTAAGGACATGGCGACGCGGCACTACCTGTTGTAGCGCCAGCACTGGGCTGGCGTCGATCTTGGTAGGACGTTTCTACGGAAAGGCGAGTTGATGACATGCACGATATACGTAAAATAACACCTCACGAGGTAGATGACGCTATTAAGCTCTCGGAGTATTCCTTTAAGTACAAACTTGTAGGTGAAAAGCGTCAGCAACGCGTTAACTTTATGTCCGACCACATTGTCTTCGGGGCGTTTGATGGTGCGCAAATGATCGCTAAGACCCACGTAATACCGCTAGGCGTTATCATAAATGACCAAGAGTATGCCATAGGCGGCATAGCTAGCGTTTCGACCTACCCTGAGCACCGACGAAAAGGTATTGTCAATAGGCTATTGGACATGGCCTTACTTACCATGCGTGTAGAAGGGTATATTATGAGTTATCTCGGGCCCTTTGATATTGGTTTCTATAGACGCTATGGTTACGAGCTTATCTCAAATCTCAAGAAAACCACAGTGCTCGCCACAGATCTCTTCTATTATAAAGACGTCTGTGGGACTGTTGTAAGAAAGCATGCTTTAGAGACCCTTGACGTCGTAAATCAAGTGTATGCGCAGTGGTGTCGCCAGTACAACGGTATGCTTGTTAGGACAGAGAAGTGGTGGAGTGATTCTGTCAACGGCGAACATTCCGTGGCAGTGTACTATAATGAGGCTGGGCTGGCAAGGGGATACGTGTTCTACTACTTTAAAGAAGAGGTTATGAAAGTAGGAGAATACGCCTATCTCGACGAAGCGAGCAGGCGCGGATTATGGAACTTCATATCTAACCACGATTCGATGATAGAAAAGGTAGAGATTATGAGTGCGGACCATGAGTCGATGTCGTTTCTCTTTAATAACCCAGATGCTAAGATTGAGATAATCCCCGACTTTATGGGGAGAGTGGTCTTAGTTAAGGAATTTTTGGATAGATACATAACAGGAGACGTTGGCGCAGGGTTTAACTTGGTATTAACAGTCCACGATGCCCGTGCTCAATGGAACACAGGGGTGTATCAAGTGTCGGCAACAGGAGTGGAGTTTGAAGCCAGTGGAAAGGCTGAGGGTCTCGAGATGGACATCAACACCTTCACTGCGCTGTTTTTAGGGTGTCAGAAGCCAGAATTCCTCTACGAGAGTGGGCGCATTACCGGAGATAGAGACCAGCTAGCAATGCTTAAGCAAGTATTGACTACTAAGCAGTGTGCTTTTATTGATCGCTTTTAGGTAGAGAAGGGGGCGGGGGACTATGGATTTTGCCGTTAGGCGGGAGCAGTTACAACAAGCTATGCTACAGAATAACCTTGACGGCTTGGTGTACGGCTTGGGAGCCAACCTACAGTATTTTTCAGGACTAAGTTTTGAATGGAGCCGCGAACACGAGCCCGAAGAACCACAGTGCTTGCTGGTGCTAGCCCGCGGCGAGAAGCCACGGGTCGTTGTAGCGTGGGATTCCCCGGTAAGGCCGAACGACTCGGATCTTGAATTTCTCGTGGTCAGGTCCCTTGGCGAGTTGCTCACTCTCTTGGCAAAATGGTTGGGAACGGGCAAACATTTTGGCACCAGTAGAACGGCAGAGAGCTTTTTGACAAGCATCATTACCTCAGCAATACCCGAGGCACAGTGTGTGAATGCGGAGTGGCTGGGTGAGGAAATAAGGCTGGTGAAGAGTGCTGAAGAAATAACCCGGTTGAGAGAGGTAGCAGTGCTTACGGATAAGGTTATGGGCGAGATAGTGGGCTACATTAAGCCTGGAGTTACGCAGCTGGAACTGCAGCAGAAGCTAGCCGAAGCAGGTTCGCGACTGGGTGTACAGGCCGTGTCTTTCCCGCCTGCAGCGCTCTATGTCAAATCTGGCTGTGAACCTCTAGAGAACCCATTTGTTTATCCTCAGGAAGAGGGCTTGGTGGCAGGCACCTCTATCGCCTTTGATTTTGGCTTTGTACTTAATGGCTACTGCTCTGACTTTGGCCGGTCTTTCTACTGCGGCACTCCGCCGGAGCATATATCTGGAGCCTACCACGCTTTGCAAGAGGCCCACTGCCACCTCATTAGCAACATGAAGCCAGGGCTAAGGATAGCTGAGATGTATCGCATACTAATTACAAAGCTCGATGAGCTAGGCTACGGAGACCGTTTACGGGCGAGGTTGCCAGACGGCACCCTAGGCCACCAAATTGGGGTAGACCTACACGAAAACCCCTGGATCAGGCCGACATCTGAAGGCGTGCTAAAGGCCGGCATGGTGATGTGCATTGAACCAAAGGTGTGGCTACCAGGTGAATACTACCTGAGGGTCGAGGATATGGTTCTGATCACTGAGAGTGGAGCAGAATCGCTCACCAAGTTTGACCGGCAACTGTTTGAATTGGGGTAGACTTGACTATTTAACTTAATTGAATACCTTGCAGCTGAGTGCTTTTGGCGAAAGCAAAAAGCTTCGTCCCCTATGCTTTTTAAGGCCCTTGGACTTTTGTCCAAGGGCCTCTTAGAATGCAGAGACTTAACACGGCTCTGCTCTTATTGCTTAGCGATACTAGTTAACACTATCCAAGCCAGAAAACTGCCAAGTATTAGAGACGCCGCAGACGCTATATGACGGGAATCGAGGCCTTTTGTAATCGTGACCTTAGGAGTGACTTGCGCATCCTGCGGGCTTGCTGTTGCTATGAATTTGTTGGGTGCTGACATGGCTGCAACGAGAGTGCCGTGTTGTTTAGCCAAGTCTAAGATTCGCGAGTACACTTCCTGTTCTTGAATATCTGGCCCAAAGCTTAGGTGTTTGCCATCATTGCGGCCATAGTAAGCCGGTTGCCTATATCGCCCTGCCCAGCTGGGGTCCGCCATTATCCAACCTGTATCTGTATAGAGCTCTACCCACGCATGTGCGCCCACAGGATGGCTCCATGTAGCACTTTTTTTGGTAAAGGGAAGTAGTTCGGGCATAGCTAAGCCACTGATGGTCACTGCAGGTATACCTGCTGCGCGGCTGAGCGCGGTAGTAAGGTTGGCAAACTCAGCGCAGCCGCCTATTCCACTTTGTAGCGCAGTCACAGCAGAGGGAGGCACGTTAATGCGGCTTCCTGTAGGCCAGGTTAGGTAGCCTGCAACGTAGTTGTATATGTTCCGCGCCAATCCGTCTGAAGAATATGAAATAAGTTTGCCTGCTTCACCTTGTACCAAAGGGTCGTCTGATTCAATGTTCTTTTCTGGTAGGAGTTGTTGCTGTGTATATTCTTGCTGCCACCGAGCGGGTGCCGCGTTTAATGGATGCGCGGTAAGAAAAAGATACTTCCGTGGTTTGCCTAGGTTGCAGTGTGGTGCTATGGGCTATTACATTAACGAATTCACTACCCTCAATGTCTTGTCCCTGCCATGCCGTAGAAAGAGTAGCAGTACCATTAGAGATGGACTGGTAGGGGCCGGTATTGGGTTGCAGCACGGCCAAAAACAGTTCTGTCGCGGAGTCACCAGCAGTAATCACGTAATATTCTCTTACGAGGTAGTTAACTGGGCCTGGTACATAAGCGTAAGCTAGGGCCGCCAAGATAAAACCAATAAACAATGATCTTCGGACATGCATTATCTTGGGTGAGGTCATAAATTTAAGCATTAAATCTCCACCAATCAATCTAAGTGTTACTTGATACCCAGCAACGCGCCTAAGCCAGTGTTGACCTCAAACCAGTAGATGGCCAGCCCAAAGATGATGGCCGGGACAGTGGTAATGAGCGTGGCCCATAGTGCTGAGCGGCGGTCGAGGGCGATGAGCGGAAGTAGGGCATCGCCATCCTGTGAGACAGCGTTCGCAAAGAGGGCGGCAAAAGGGATTAGCCCACGTGCAAACAAGGCTACAAAGATAATCTGCGGACCACAGCCGGGTATAAGCCCTGTAAGAGCACCCAAAAACACAGAGGCAATTCCGGCTGTTAACAGGAGTGATTCGATGAGCGCCTCTCCTGCAAAGTAGTTCCCCCCACCTACAGCAAGAACCAATAGCTCGTAGGTAAGAAACCCCACGAACACCCATGTGATTACAAAAGCTGTTTCTTGGGCGTTGTGGATTAGTGTTTCCTTAAGAGACATGGCTTTAAGCTCGGTTTCCTCATGGGTGTCGTTTTCTAAGAACTTCTTTCCCATGACCATCATTAGCACGGATAACGCAGTGCCAGTAACACCAAGTACTAGGGCTAGGTTAGGAATACTCAGGTCGTTGACATTTATTTGGAATAGGCTAAGCACTCCTAACACCAGCCCTACCCCTATTAATACCCAGTAAAATTGAAACGCGTTATGAGTAATGGTAAATCCTAAGGACTTACGGTCTTGGTGCCCCTTGAGTTTGTGATGAAGAATAAGGTCTATTTCATCCCCGTCACTATGACCGATGTGAGTTACAGACTCAGCATGAGAGACTCCTCGATGCTCTGCTACTAATTCCGACGCACTACGCTTACCTTTTTTATACTTGGTGAAGATCTCAGCGCCGAGGGATGTCTGATCAACGGCATAACCTGTAATGATGGCCGTAATGAAAGACAGAACACTAATAACGAAGTATTGCTTTGGATGGGTGGCTATCAGCACAAAGGCTGAGTCACCCATTGTTGCAACTAGAGTTGCTACGACCGTACCAAAGGTCACGGTGCCCTTAAAGAACAGCGGCATTACAAAGATTGCTCCCCCACAACCTGGAGTAAGCCCGAGTAGAGCGCCAAGTAATGGTTGCCATTGCTTAGAGTTCTCGATCGAGGTAACAAATGCTCCAGATTGTTTGTAGTTGATATATCCGAATAGAAGCAGTACTGCTCCTACAAACACTCCAACCTCTATAAATGCACCTTCCGCACTGGCAATAATAATATCTATGATCTGTGGTAGCATAATTCGCCTCCTTGCTAGCTATATTGCTATCATAAGTAGTATACAATACTTGCTAGCCATGGGAGTATAAAAACGAACAGCTGAATTACTGCTGCTCGTCAGATCTTTTCATGTATGTAATTAACTCGTTTATGTTTCTTCTATGCGTAAAGTCTGCGGGCTTGCTGTAGGCGTTGAGCATGCCTATTTCGTCGCCGTGCAGCGGTACATTACGCCTTTTCTTCCTCTCAATCTTCCATTTAAGCAAGGTCATAAGTACTTTTTGTATTAGAGGGAGCTTAGCGTAGTTGAACCCCCCACGCAAATAGAAGTAACGGAGCTGTTTGAGGTCATCGGAGCTAAAATTCTTGTCACTCACTTCGGTTAGCACATCAGGTCTGCCGGGGGCGGCGCCTGTACCAAATACTGCAATTCTCTTACCTTTGAGCAACTGTAGGTTCTGTGTAATGAGTTTCACCCCATTTATGCCCCCGACATAGAGGCCACCTCCGTAGACTAACGCAACCCGATCTCTATGAGAAGACAATTGGTTCTATTAAGGAGGTCAAGGCACGTGAGGCGAGGGTATTGGCTGTAGTAACGACGGGCGATACAGTTATGGAGCAGATTGTGGATGACGTTCTGTGCATTCCAGCAACGGACCCCCTCTTTGCGGGGATCGTAGCCATTGTACCGCTACAAATGCTGTCTTATTTAATCGCGGCAGAACGGGGCTGTGATATAGATAAGCCCCGGAATCTAGCAAAAAGCGTTACGGTGGAATAAGATAGGCCATGCAAGAGGCTGCCCCTAAATGGGGCGCCTCTTTCGTAGTGTCGGAGTGGTTTTTTTGGGAGGAAGTTAAAGAATCAAGCTTTACCCCCTGTAAATAGTCATAGAATAAGTACTTAGTTACAGGCTGCGCGGATATATTTAAGACAAGGTATTATATGAAAAGGGGGCAAGGACTTGAAGAGGAGGACTGCTGTCAGTCGCCTACTGCAGATTCTAAACTTCTTGGCCTTTGTACTTGTGATCGTAGTTAACGTATTGGCTAATAGGATCCCGATTGGTGGAAGAACTACCGGAGAAATAGCCGACATGTATCCGAATTTGTTTACTCCAGCTGGGTTTGCTTTTGCAATATGGGGGGTTATCTACCTGGGTTTGGCGCTTTTTGCGCTATGCCAAGCGGGACTGTTACCGGGGGTCAACAATGGGCGGGCTGTGGTCAGGGACATTGGCTGGTTATTTATTTTATCTTCTCTAGCCAATGTCTCATGGCTCTTCGCTTGGCACTACGACATGATCATAGTGTCCGTGGTGTTTATGCTGCTCTTACTAATCTCTCTTATCGGAATCTATCAGCGCTTACAAAACAGGGATACGGTGAGCGGGGCTGAGAAATGGTTTGTGAGGGTTCCCTTTAGCCTCTACTTTGGATGGATATCCGTGGCTACTATTGCCAATATTACAGTGGCATTGGTGAGTGTGAACTGGAATGGATTTGGGATCTCTCCACAGATATGGACTGTTGTCGTAATTCTTGTGGCCGACCTTCTGGCGCTGCTCTTTTTGGCCCGATATAGTGATGTGTGGTATGCCCTTGTCATAGCTTGGGCTCTCTTTGGTGTGCTCTACCGTCACTTGACCTTCTTTGCAGGGCAATACCCTGGCGTCGTCTACACCAGCCTTTTATCAATTGTAGTGCTGGTGTTAGGAGTAGTTTTAAAAGTGTGGCGGAATAGGTCGTTGACTTAAAGGAATAGTTTAAAAGACCCCGCAATGGGGTCTTTTAAATTTACCCTATTTTTTTAGAGTCCAACCTGGGTGGTTAGCGGTGATCTTACCACTCTTAAGGACAATTTTACCGTTTACCGTAACTAGCTCGACGCCGACCGCAAAATGGTGTGGGTCAGCAAAGGTTGCTATGTCAGATATTTTGTCGGGGTTAAACATCACGAGGTCAGCATAGGAGCCTTCGGAAATTGTTCCCCGTCGTATAAGCCCAAGCCTGCGGGCGGGAGCCGATGTCATTTTGCGAATGGCTTCTGCCAAAGGTAAAGTTTGTTCTTGACGCACATACTTGCCTAAGACTCGGGGAAAAGTTCCATAGGAGCGAGGGTGAGGGGTTGTTGGGCCGGATTGCACAAGGTTCCCATCGGAAGCAACTATACCTAAAGGATGGCTCAATATTTTTTTGACATCTGCCTCTAGCATATTAAAGGATACTAGCCTCGCACCACCCGCGAGCTGTAAATAAATGGCTACATCTACAGGGCTTTGCTGGCGCAATACCGCTATTTCCGCTAGGCTCTTACCAGCCAGACTTTTATCAGGCGTGTGTGTAGCTACTAGTAAGTTCGTTGAACCGCCACGGCGGTCAATGTTTTGAGAGATTTCGTTCTGTATCTGTGTGAGCAAGTCTTGATCTTTAAGCCTGGTGGCAAATTGCTCATCACCGCCTTCTAGTGCCCAACCGGGCAGTAGAGCACTCCTAAGGCTAGTACTTGAGGCGGTATATGGATACTGGTCGAAACTTATATCTAAACCTCTTAATCTGGCCGCCTCAATTAAAGAGAGGGTTGTGTCGACTTGACCCCACACTGTTTTCCCAAGGCATTTAAGGTGGGAGATGTGTACCCTCGCTCCAGTCTTCTCTGCTACAGCAAGTGCCTCTTTAAGAGACTCTACTAGGCCAATGCTGTAATTGCTCTCGTCTCTAATATGAAAAGCGATGACCCCATGCTGTTTGCGTACTTCTTCGGCAAGGGCAATTATTTCTCGCTCCGCAGCGTAGCGGCCTGGAGTATAGTACAGCCCAAAGGAGAGACCATAGGCCCCGTCAGCTAATGACTTAGCGCATAACTTACGCATGGTGCAAATACTTGTTCTCTAATAGTTGCATGCCCCACTAGAAGACCGTAGTTAATCCTCTTTTTGAGGCCGCTTACATAGTGGAGATGCGCTTTCGTAGGGTAACGCGAGCGGCCGCAGTTACCGCCAATTATTGTTGTGACGCCCTGCCTAAGGTATTGCTCCATTGAACAGTTCTTAGAGATACTAGCATCGGCATGTGTGTGCATATCGATAAACCCTGGGCAGAGGACCATCCCGTGGGCGTCAAATTCCTGTGCACCCTTAGACGTGACTAAACTGCCGATCGCCGCAATGCGACCGTTTCTAATTGCGAGGCTCCCATGTAGCCACGGGTTACCTGTACCATCATGAATTCGGGCATTTCTAACTATGATATCGTATTTTGCTTTTGCCAATTTTCTCTACCC
>WSXW01000040.1 GCA_009773495.1 Bacillota bacterium | reverse complement strand
TGCGCGGGAACAGTGAATCAAAAAAGTAGTTCTGTTCCTAACATCTAAAACACCCCCGCGTGAGTCCTGCGGAACTCACACGGGGGTGTTGGTTTTTAACTAACGCTTATCTATCCATGGGCCCAGTACTGTGGCTAGGCCGCCTGCCAAGAAAGCTGCAATTAACGCTTCGGGTATGCCGTTAGCGACTGCAATTCCCCAAGCGGTAGGGATGTTAATGTAATTAAATACTACAGCTAGGGACAGTGTGCCAGCAGTGTTAGTTATGGTCCCCATCAGGCCAGCGACTGCACCTGCCAGGCCCAACTGAAAACGAAGTTGGGATCTATTGGGGTTCTTAGCGCGAAAGGCCATTCTAACAGCCCTAAAAGCGAGCCATGCCACCAAGCCAATTACTAATCGGGCCGGGATAACAATGCGCGGGTCTGGTACAGCAGTTAGAGTAAACAAGCCAAACAGCAGGCCGACAAATGCACCCACGATCGGGCCCTCTAACATACCCGCAATAATAACGGGGACGTGTAGGATGGTTGCAAAAATCGCGGGGGTTGGCACAGGCACTAGTCCCATTCCTGTGGCTCCTAAAACTACCGTTAGCGCACTCAAGAGGCCGGTAACAACAATCTGTCTTGTGGAAAACTTCATTTCTCTTCTCCTCCGTTCTAGTTCCTCTCGGATACCAGACGTAATTTTTATCTATGCGTAACAGCTGTCGAGTCCCGCAGGGTACCCGCAAATTGCTGCCTACACCAAGGGGAATTGCGGTATTTTCTGTGATGCTACCCACAGACCATACAGCGTCAGGTTAGGTTCATATATATCTATCACATCGTGCAATTCTTCGCGCAAAAAAGAACCGATACCACCTGTTAGGACAACAAATAGCCTGCCTTGCTCCTTTTGCACACGGTAAATCATGCCTCGCACCAGCTCCAGGTAGCCATAATATATCCCCGACTGGACGCATTCCACGGTGGTGGTGTTGATCACTCGGCTTGGTTTAGCTAGTTCAATAGGCCGAATAAGAGCAGCACTTGACGTAAGGGCCCGAAGCGACAACTCCATGCCAGGCACGATAGAAGTCCCTAAATAAACACCCTCCCGAATAACACAGAAGGTGGACCCTGTACCTAAGTCCACGTTGAGGACTGAACGGCTCCAAAAAAAATGTGAAGCGAGCGCATTGGTGAAGAGGTCTGCTCCGAGCTCCGCGTAGTTGAGGCCATTAAATTTGAGTCCTAAGTCATCACGCGCGGTAACGACTTCTAAACAAAAACCGTAGAGACGAATTGCGCGGGCAAAGGCTAGAGTCGCCTCAGGTACGACAGAAGAACACAAGACCCTTGCATCTACTGGAAGGCTAGAGGCAAATGCTCTATACCCGTCAGGAGTGCGAGTTGTGTTGCAGGAGAGATTACTGATGAAAGCTCCCTCATCATTTAATACTCCAGCGTTAGTGCGGGTATTACCAATGTTAACAGCTATTATCATCTCACACTCCCCCACTTCTAGCTACAATTTTAAGCTTGGTAGTAGAGGTATGTCAACGCAGCATCGCGAAGCTTAATAGGGTAATGTGCGAAGGGAGCGACAAGTGTGTCCGAACCAAAGAGATCTTTCAAGCAGAACACTGTTGTAGTTAGCGTACGAATCTTAGCCGCAGCTTTTGCTATTATTCTCTTAGCCATGATTCTCGTTATGACAATACCAGTCGACCTAGGGTCGCCTTACGAGCCATTAGAAGCGGGAGACAGCTACACCTTTGACCCATGGGAGATTTCTTTGGGTCGTTTGCATATTTCCTACCCACAAGGCGGCGTGTTAGTAGGCGCATACCGACGTGGTGAGCTAACCGCGCTGGTGTTGCTGGGCGAGGGGACGGCAATCTTTCACACAGACAATGAGGACAGCGAATTCCCCGTAGCGCAAGTTGTATTGCAGGCACACCCTTCGGAAATTTCTGTTCTGCGGGGGCAAACTTACATTGAGCCCAAAGTATTGCCGGAATCCATGCAGCAAGCCGATGCTCTGCTAAAAAGTACCGCTTCGGGCGAACCTGTTCTCGAAGTGTTGGGTACAAAGAAGGTGTTTGTCCCACGTCGCGGGGTCCTCAGGGTAGAACTTTTTGCTCCAGATAATCAGCACATTCACTACACGCAAGCCGCACGTTCGGTATGGAGTGTGCGAGGTGAACCTGCTCTCGTTATCTATAACCCGGATGCTCTCCGCTATCCGCCGCATGATCAGTTTTTGTTTAGTCTTAGTATTCTCTCCGTTATGGTGGCTGCCGTAGCTGTGGGGGTTGTCTTTGTCACCCCTCGTTACCTGCACATTGCTCCACTACGGAAGAAAGGGGCACATCTCGCTTGGCCTGTGGCTCTAGTCATCATCCACTCGCTAACAGAAGCCTATCTTACCCACCTCGATCTTAGTCCCTTTGTAGTTCTAGGGTGGAGAATAATGGTCGTTGCCGCTGCCCTGTGGATTGCAGACACTTACGACGAGGCTTTTTCATTCTTGGGTTTGCGGCGTAAAGGTGCTTGGTCTGCATT
This sequence comes from Bacillota bacterium, assembly GCA_009773495.1. Lineage (GTDB taxonomy): Bacteria > Bacillota > UBA994 > UBA994 > UBA994 > WSXW01. Next base: position 17,366 of record WSXW01000040.1, on the reverse strand, counting down.
TGGTGTTGGAATTTTTTGCGGGTTTTTGCTTTATCTGTGCGGATCTATTACCCTTCCTGATAGTCTTAACAGAATTTCACTCCCTGATGTGGTGGGTAATCTTATATCAATCTTTTTACTACGGGCTCTTTTCCAAGAGCTGCTTTGGAGAGGGTTGGTTCAAGGCTCATTGCGACAGAGATGGGGGGGCATTGCTAGTATTGCACTCACTACTGTATTGGCAGCACTTACATCCCTTGCTCCAGCATTAATTTCGGGGCAGTATAGCATGGCAGTATATATACAGAGCTTTTTTATTGTTCCGCTAGTCGCTTATATACTCGGGTTTGTCTATGAACGAACGCACAACCTCTTGGCGCCAATTGCAACTGTAACCCTCCTCGGACTCATTCCGATTATCCTTCAGTTTTAGCTTAAAGGGCTGGTTCACAATACGTGAGCCAGCCCTTTTTCACTCCCCACCACCATTTTGCAGGGCTATCGGGCAGCGGAGCACAGATACGAGGATGGAATGAGGGGTAACTCAGAAATCCTCGTCGTAACCTTAAGGTCAAAGTCTACTTAGCTATCCCTGGCAATAGAATGTGCCAGGAGGTGTAATCATGTCCAAAAGTATCGGCTACGCTTTACTAGCATGTCTATGTTTTGGAGTGGCCCCTGTGTTTGAAAAAATGGGACTACGACAAGCAAACCCAGTGTGGGCGATAATCGTCCGCAGTACTTTAACTAGCCTATTCTTGCTCAGCTTTGTGGCAGTGCAAAAAGCTCCAGTAGATCTTAAGACCTGGTCTAGCCACACTTGGGTAACTGTACTTTTAGGGGGGGTCATATCTGTACTCCTAGCGCAGTCATTTTACTTTAAGGCGCTCCAAGGCGGCAATATGAGTCAGATCATTCCCATTGTAGGCGCTTATCCTCTAGTCTCGGCGCTTTTGGCAGCTCTCCTCTTGGGTGAAAGCCTGACATTTGCCAAACTGTCAGGTGTAATCATGATAGTCTTCGGGATTATTCTTTTAGCTTAGTGTGGGAATCCGCCTGCGTGGTACAATAAGCCAGAGGATTTTGCAGGCAGGTGGTTTTAGTGCTTTTCTTAAGCCCGGCAATACTAGCTTCTACCGACGAGTCTATTGCGGAGGCAGCTCGTATTATAAGAAATGAGGGAATAGTGGCTTTCCCTACGGAGACTGTATATGGCCTAGGGGCGAGGTTTGACAGCGAGAAGGCTATAGAGAAAATATTTGTAGCCAAGGGTAGACCCAACGACAATCCCTTAATCGTACATATCGCACATCCCGACGAGCTATTCGTTATCGCTACAGAAGTCTCTACTATCGCGGAGCGACTTATACTTTCCTTTTGGCCAGGGCCACTGACTATTGTGCTACCCAAGACTCCTGTCGTACCTAAGATGGCAACGGGTGGACTCGAAACCGTGGGTGTGCGTATGCCCGCTCATGCCATGGCGCTAGCCCTTATTAGCGCTGTAGGCGTACCGATAGTTGCACCAAGTGCAAATCTTTCGGGGCGACCTAGCCCCACTAGCGCGCTGCACGTCAGGGAGGACTTGGCTGGCCGGATTGATGCAATTCTTGATGGTGGAGACACAGAGGTCGGGTTGGAATCAACAGTTGTGAGCGTAGCAGGGAAGATCATTACTATTCTACGGCCTGGGGCCGTAACTCGGGATATGCTAGAAGAGATAGGTCAGGTTCAGGTGGTTTCTCCGTTTTTTGACCCTAAAGATACCCCAACAGCGCCGGGCATGAAATATATCCATTATGCGCCGCGGGCTGAAGTAAGTGTTTTTGTAGGACAAGCTATTAAGAATCTGCCTGATTTAGCTCACGGGCTGCAGCAACAAGGTGCAGCAGTAGCAGTGGTCGCCTTTGAAGATACATTAACGGAAATAAACAATGTAACCGTAAAAATGACCCTAGGCGGACGGGGCCGGGTAGATATTGCCGCTAAACGATTGTATGCCTACTTGCGTGAAGCTGATCAGCTGAGTGTAGATCATATACTAGTCGAGGGAATTAAGCCGGAGGGTTTAGGCGAAGCCCTGATGAACCGCCTAACCAAAGCTGCAACGCATGTTATTGGAGGTTGAACATGAAGATATTATTTGTGTGCACGGGGAACACCTGCCGCAGTAGCATGGCCGAGGCTATACTTAAGGCCCAAGGCGGATTTGAAGTGCGTTCTGCGGGCCTTGCCGCCGATCAGGGCAGCAAGGCCTCACCTCATGCAGTGCGTGTTGTGGCAGCACAAGGGCTAGACATGTCACAGCATCGGGCGAGCATGATAAATCAGACTATAATAGAATGGGCCGATCTTATTTTAACTATGACACGCCGCCACAAGGCCGCCGTACAAGAGCAGTTCCCTAAGGGCCTAGATAAGGTCTACACTCTCAAAGAGTTTGCTCTGCGCGAAGATGATAAGCTAGAACTCACTGAGCGGTTGCATCTTTTGTACCAGCGGGTGGATAAAAACCGCCAGGAGTTTAATGCAAAGAATTCGCCCAGCATTGCCGAGTTGCAGGTAAAGCGTGCGCACCTTGTGGAAGAGCTGGAATGGGTAGAAAACAGCTTAGCAGAGCTCCAGGCTGAATTAAGGGATGTGCTCCACGAGGATAGGCAGCAAATTGCGCAGTTAGAGTCTTATCTACAGTCACAAGACGTAGCGGACCCCTTTGGACAGGACGAATATGTTTACGAAGCATCCTATAAAGAGATTGATGATCTCATTAAACGCACAGTAAACAGACTACAAGGACTGTGATACAATGATTACTGGACTAATGGGGGGGTGGGGTGCTTGAGCTTGAAGATTTCCTTAGCAAGCGACCATGGAGGGTTATTGCTCAAACGTGAGATTCTGCGTTCTTTGCAGGCGCGAGGCTACGAATTAGCGGATCGCGGTTGCTATACGGAGGAGTCTGTAGATTACCCAGATTATGCCGGAGTAGTATGTTCGGATGTCGTAAGCGGACGCGCAGAGCGCGGCATATTAGTATGTGGCACAGGTATTGGCATGACCATCGCAGCCAACAAGCATGCAGGAATTAGAGCAGCCCTTTGTCACGATACTTTTTCGGCCCGTACAACCCGAGAACATAATGATTCTAATGTACTATGCCTAGGGCAAAGGGTCATCGGCACAGGTTTGGCCCTTGACGTTGTTGATATGTGGCTCGCTGGCGTGTTTGCCGGGGGGCGACATCAGGCGCGTATTGACAAATTAACTAGGATTGAGTCAACTATAAAAAGCAACTGTTAGAAGGTGTACGCATGATTTCATATTCACAGCAGCTAAAACAGGCTCTAGATGAACTATTACCTAGCGCCGTCTTAAAACCGGGGCAGATATTAGTTATTGGCTGCAGCACTAGCGAAGTTGCTGGAATCAGTATTGGCAAAGGCGGAAGCCGCGCGGTTGCCGAGGAACTATATCAGGTTTTGGAAACAGAGGCAGAAAACCAGGGCTTATTCCTGGCCCTGCAATGCTGTGAACACCTGAATCGAGCTCTAGTTGTGAGCCGAGAGTGTGCCGAGACTTATGGTTTAACTGAGGTACTGGTAGTGCCGCATGAACATGCGGGGGGAGCGCTAGCGAGTCATGCTTATCGCAGAATGAGCCCAGAGGTTTGTATTGTAGAAAATATCGCTGCCCATGCGGGGCTAGATATTGGCCTTACGCTGATTGGCATGCACTTGAAGCCTGTTGCAGTGCCGGTGAGACTGACTGTGAAAACTATAGGACAGGCTACAGTTGTTGCAGCAAAAACCCGACCCAAGCTTATCGGCGGGACGCGGGCAATATACCTAGACACTAATAAGTAGAGGAGAGATGAATGTGAGCCTAAAGTTGATTGATCCCGAAATCGCGGCAGTAATTGACAAAGAATTGGTGCGCCAGCAAAATCACCTAGAACTTATCGCCTCTGAAAATTTTGTTAGCAAAGCCGTTCTTGAGGCCATGGGGTCAGTGCTTACTAACAAATACGCAGAAGGATATCCTGGCAAGCGATACTATGGAGGGTGTTCCGTGGTAGACCAGGCAGAAAGCTTAGCTCGTGACCGCGCCTGCAAACTGTTCGGCGCTGCTCACGCTAACGTACAGCCTCATTCTGGGGCACAGGCTAACATGGCTGTCTATTTCGCCTGTCTAGAGCCGGGAGACACCGTTATGGGCATGAACCTCTCCCACGGTGGGCATCTCACCCACGGCAGCCCCGTCAATTTCTCTGGTATGCTTTACAAGTTTATTCCCTATGGGGTAGGCGAAGATGGTTATATCAACTATGACGAAGTAAAGGTACTGGCACTTGAGCATAAGCCAAAGCTTTTGGTTGCTGGAGCAAGCGCGTACCCTAGGCGAATTGACTTTAAGCGCTTAAGAGAAATCGCCGATGCCTGTGGTGCTCTGTTCATGGTCGATATGGCACATATCGCGGGCCTAGTGGCTACGGGGCATCATCCGAGCCCAGTTCCCTTTGCTCATTTTGTTACTACCACCACCCACAAAACCCTGCGAGGGCCGCGCGGCGGTATGATTCTCTGTACCGCAGAATGGGCTAAAGCTATTGACAAGGCTGTCTTCCCTGGCATGCAGGGCGGCCCCCTGATGCATGTAATCGCGGCCAAGGCTGTTTCCTTCCGCGAAGCCATGCTGCCCGAATTTACTCAGTATCAGGAGCAAGTGATTGTTAACGCAAAAACCCTAGCAGAAGCGCTGGTGGCTCACGGCTTTAATTTAGTATCCGGCGGGACGGATAACCACCTCCTGCTAGTTGACGTACGTAGCAAAGGTCTCACAGGTAAAAAAGCTGAGAAGGTACTAGACAGCGTGGGCATAACAGTTAATAAGAACACCATTCCTTTTGATCCTGAGGGGCCATTTACAACAAGCGGCATTAGAATTGGTACACCCGCCATGACCTCGCGTGCCATGACAGAAGATGCCATGCGGACAATCGCGGCTCTAATCTCAGATGCGCTGGAGAACCCAGAAAACGAGATTGTTTTGGCCAAGGTGCGCAAGGGTGTAAGCGAGCTCTGCGCTGATTATCCCTTGTATAGCAGCCACGCTAGGTAGGGGAGGCATCTGCCGTGAAAAACGTGCATCTCTTGGATCATCCCATGATCCAGCACAAGCTCACCTTTATCAGGGACAAAAACACTGGCTCTAAAGAGTTTCGCGAGCTTGTTGAAGAAGTAGCCATGTTTATGGCCTACGAGGTCACCCGCAATCTGCCGCTTGAGGATTACGTAGTAGAGACCCCGGTTGCCACGGCCAATACTAAGGTAATTTCCGGCAAAAAACTCGGCATCATCCCCATTTTGCGTGCAGGGCTGGGTATGGTCAATGGTATGTTGCGCCTTGTACCCGCGGCAAAGGTAGGGCACATTGGTCTTTACCGTGATCCTACTACCCTACTGCCTGTTGAATATTATGTTAAGTTACCCACCGATGTTGCTGAGCGCGAGTTGATCGTAGTAGATCCCATGCTGGCCACAGGCGGTTCCGCTGTCGCTGCCATAAATTACCTTAAGGCTAAAGGCGCACAGACAATTAAATTGGTGTGTCTAATTGCAGCGCCCGAAGGGCTAAGGGCCGTTCATAAAGTACACCCCGAGGTGGATATTTTTATTGCAGCTATAGACTCTCATCTCAATGAACACGCTTACATTATTCCCGGCTTAGGCGATGCAGGGGATCGTCTTTTTGGTACAAAATGACCCGCCCATCGTGGGATGTGTACTTTATGTCCATCACTCGAGTAGTAGCGGACAGAAGTACGTGCTTGCGCAGGCAAATTGGCGCGCTTATCATTCATGATCGACGCATTTTAACAACGGGCTACAATGGAGCCCCCTCGAGACTGAGTCATTGTGAACAAGTGGGCTGTATCCGCGAGCAACAGGGGATAGCTTCAGGGCAACGACATGAGTTATGTAGAGGACTCCATGCCGAGCAAAATGCAATAATCCAGGCGGCATTATCTGGCGTATCAATTCGAGGCGGGACTCTTTACACTACACATTTTCCCTGTGGCATGTGTGCCAAGATGATAATTAATTCAGGGATTGTACGCGTAGTGTACTCCAGTGAGTATCCCGACCCCCTTTCGCAGGGGTTGTTTTGTGAGGCTGGCGTGAGTGTAGACAGGGTGTAAGACCCTGCAATTTAGCCGAGGCGGTGGTTGTATGACGATTAAGGTGTTTACTGTGTTTGGAGTGCGGCCAGAAGCTGTGAAAATGGCCCCTGTTATTGCGGAATTATCGCGCAGACCAGAGTTTGCTGTTGTTACATGTGTCACAGGTCAACACAGACAGATGCTAGACCAAGTGCTTAAGTTGTTTCACATACAGCCCCGCTATGATCTTAATATCATGCGCGACCGCCAGGACCTACCCGCAACCTTTTCGCGGGCGTTAACTGGTCTAGACGATATCTTCAGGGCTGACAGGCCGGATATCGTACTGGTCCATGGTGATACTCTGACAACTTTCGCCGGTAGTTTCGCCGCCTTCCTCAACCAGGTGCCCGTGGGGCATGTGGAAGCAGGCTTGAGAACACATAATAAGTACTTGCCCTTTCCCGAGGAAATGAACCGTAAGCTTACCGGTTCCCTTGCAGATGTCCATTTTGCTCCTACTAATGCTTGCAGGGCTAATTTACTGCGCGAAGGCGTGCAGGAGGAAAGCATCTATGTGACAGGCAATACAGTTATAGATGCCTTGCGAACCACGGTAAGTGAAGCCTACGAGTTCCATAACCCCATCTTGCGTGAAATGTCGTTTACCGGGCGTGTCTTGGTAGTCGAAGTCCATCGGCGCGAGAACTGGGGGGAACCAATGCGGCAAATGTCATTAGCCATAACTGACATCCTAGGAAAGTTCCCGGATTGTAGGGTGATTTTCCCCGTTCATCTTAACCCTGTGGTGAGGGATGTTGTGTACCCTCTCTTGTCTGGGCAGGATCGGATCACTTTACTTGATCCTTTAGATACGGATGATTTCCATAACCTTATGGCTAGGTCTCATTTAGTGCTTACAGACTCCGGCGGACTTCAGGAAGAGGCACCTTCTCTCGGTGTCCCAGTATTAGTTATGCGGAATAATACGGAACGTCCTGAAGCGGTGGAGACTGGCACCGTTAAGTTAGTGGGTACAGAACGTGAGGGAATAGTAGCGGTAGCTATAGAGTTGCTTGCGAATAAGACTTCCTATCAAGCCATGGCCAAGGCCGTAAATCCTTATGGTGATGGTAAGGCCTCGGTGCGCGTGGCAGAGGGGCTGTTACACAACTTTGGGATGACAACTATCCGACCTGAAGAGTGGAAATACTAGCGTTGCCTAGGAACGTAGTTAAGTTAGCACAGGGCAGGAAAAAAATCTGCGGGGGGAATACCTATCTAAGTCTGAATACTGTATACTTTACACTGGAGTGTGAGGTTATGGCGTCGAAGTCCGGTTATGAGTTGTTAGGTTTTATCACCCAGCTCGGACTTATCGTTGTTACCACCGTGGGCCTAGCGGGTTACGCTGGCTCTTGGCTTGATGATAAATTGGGAACAGGCGCAGTGCTTACAGGGTTGGGAGTTTTATTCGGCATTGCTGCAGCTTACTACAGCGTTTACACTACACTAGAGGTCTTTTTCAAAGAGAAGGGGGGGACACGAAAGTGAGCGAGCCTTTAGCCCTACAACGGCAGCTCATGACCCGTGTTATTCTTTTTGTTGCTCCTTTCTCATTATTAGCATTGATGTTTGGGCAGTGGCGTATCGGTTTAGGATTAGCCTTAGGCGGAGTAGGGTCATTGATGCACATACGCCTGATGGTGCTCGACGTATTCAAGATTACTGGCTTACAGAGTCCCGTCATAGCTACTAGGCAGGCGCGCCGGGGGTACGTTAAGCGAATGATGCTGGTTGCGCTAGTACTGGTAATCCCATATTTTAATCCGTGGTTTGATGTTGCGTCCACCGCCGTAGGCTTAATATCTCTAAAAGTGGCTATCTATTTAGGAGAGTTTCTGACTTTCATTACCAACAACAAACAGAGGTAAGCGGGGTGATTTAAATGATTAATATCGAACCAGTAATTCTTTTTCATTTATTTGGCATCCCTGTTCCCGACTTCGTAGTAGTCATTTGGGGTGTCATGGCAGCTGTCCTTGTATTCGTGTTCTTCGCCACCCGTAGACTCCAAGCTGTGCCGAGAGGTGCACAAAATGTGGCAGAACTGATGATGGGGTTCTTTGAGGACCTGGTTAAAGACATGATGGGTGAACCAGGCCTAATGTTTTTTCCGCTCATCGCCACCATAGGTATTTTTACCTTGTTGCTTAATTTAGCTGGTATAATTCCCTTTGTGGATGCCCCTACTGCCCGTTTAGAGACAACCTTTGCCTTAGGCATTATGGTGTTTGTAGTATCCCATGGGTATGCTATAAAAAGGAAGGGCTTAGGAACTTATCTCAAAGGATATATCGACCCTTACGTCTTTATGTTGCCGCTTAATATTATTGGTGAGTTAGGTAAACTCCTGTCGCACTCATTCCGTTTGTATGGCAACATGTTTGGTGGCTTAGTCATGACTTTCGTTTTTTATCAGTTGGTGCCGTGGGTAGTTCCCGGAGTGCTGAACGTATGGTTTGGTGTATTTGTTGGTGTGATTCAGTCGCTAGTCTTTACAATGCTGGCGGTGGCCTATATACAAGTCTTAGCCGAATAGTTGAGTTCTTTTAGAGAAAGGAGGGAATTTAGATGACAGATGTGACTTTCTGGGGTTATGTAATAATTATTTCTGCTGTTGCTATTGGTTCCGGTCTGGCGATGATCGCAGGTATTGGACCTGGCATTGGTGAGGGCTATGCCGCTGGTAAAGCTATTGAGGCTGTTGCTCGTCAGCCGGAAGCTGAGAACAAGATCCGTACCTACCTCATCCTTGGCGATGCTATCGCTGAGTCCACAGGTATTTATTCTCTAGCTATTTCGTTGTTCCTAATTCTTACCTTCGCTCGCCCATTGTTTAACCTAATTCTCGCTAGATAGCCACATGCACTGCTGTAGGAAAGAGTGATGAGCTCTGCCGCTCATCCTCTTTCTTTTGTGGCTTGAACATTGTTGGGGACATTCCTCTGGTAACTTGCTGAATAACTTCTCTGCTAGTCAGAGGTGTGTCCCCATTCATTATAAAAGGAGTGGTCGGGATGATAAACCCGTTATATATGCTTCAAGTGCTTCTCAGCTTCTTTGTTCTCATGGGCTTGCTCACCTATTTCTTATACAAACCGGTGCGCAAGTTTATGGTGGACAGGACGGCAAGCATTGAAAAGGCCATTAAGGATGCTCAAAAGGCCAAAGAAGACGCAGAAAAACTGCGTAACGACTACCTAGGTGAGTTAGCTCAAGCTAAGTCTGAAAGTCAGCGCATTATTGAAGATGCGATAAAGCAGGGCCAAAAAGCGCGGGAGCAGATTGCTAGCGATGCCCGCGACGAAGCTGTGCGCCTCATTGAGCGAGCTAAAGCCGAGGTACAGCTAGAACTCGATAAAGCGATGGCGGTTCTCAGAGACCATGTAGCAGAGCTAGCTATTAGCGCGGCGGCAGCTGTTATCAGCAAGGAAATAGATGCAGACACGCATGCTCAGCTGATAGCTGACGTAATTCAAGGGGTGAGCAAACACTAATGGCCGCCAGAGAGTTGCTGTCGGCCCGGTATGCTCAGGCTCTGTTCGCCCTATCCCGAGACCAACGCCTAGTCGATAAGGTTCAGGCAGACTTAGACGAATTTGCGAACCTGTTAGAGACGACGGAGTTGCCGAAGCTTTTTTTACATCCCAATGTACAAAGGGATGTAAAAAAAGCCCTTGTAGATAAAGTGGGTGTGGGCTTTTCCGCACTTACCCTAGATTTCTTCAAGCTGCTCATAGATAAACGCCGGGAAGCAGCGGCTAAAGGGATTATTCGCTTATATAAAGGTTTAGCTAGTGCAGAACGCGGTGAGGTGTATGCCTCAGTGGTGTCTGCACGCAAGCTTGCTTCTAAAGAAGCAACAGAGCTCTCGGCTCGCTTAGGTGGCGGGAACAAAAAAGTGCTCATTGATGAACGAGTTGAAACAAGTTTGCTCGGCGGCATGATAGTACGTGTGGGCAACAAAATATACGACGGCAGTGTGGCAGGACGCCTAAGCCGACTAAAACACCACCTAACACAAGCTCAAGTCAGGATTACAGAGGTGAAAGATATTGCGCCTTAAACCAGAAGAAATTAGTACGATTCTCAAACAAGAAATTGAGAGTTATCGTACTCAAGTTGAAGTAGCTGAAGTAGGCACCGTTCTTACCGTGAGCGATGGGATTGCTCGCGTGTATGGATTGGATAACGTCATGTCCAGTGAGCTCGTGGAGTTTGCTGGCGATGTATTTGGCCTAGTGCTTAACCTAGAAGAGGCCAACGTAGCTGTAGCTATTTTGGGCTCTGACGTAGGCATTAAAGAAGGAGACATGGTCAAGCGGACTGGTCGTATTGCCTCAGTACCTGTGGGTGAGGCATTAGTGGGCCGCGTGGTTGACCCACTCGGTAAACCCCAAGATGGTAAGGGACCAATTGTTACAGACAAGTTTAGGCCGGTAGAGATTATCGCACCCGGCGTAATTGAGCGTAAGCCAGTTGATACACCGTTGCAGATAGGTCTTAAGGCCATAGACTCCATGATTCCTATTGGTCGCGGTCAGCGCGAGCTAATAATTGGTGACCGTGGCACAGGTAAGACCGCGATTGCTATTGATGCCATTATTAACCAGGTAGGCCAAGGTGTTATTTGCATATACGTAGCTATAGGTCAAAAAGCTTCTACTGTTGCACGTATCGTGCGTACGTTAGAGTCTGCCGGGGCAATGGATTACACAATTATTGTTACGTCTACAGCGGCCGACAGTGCGCCTTTGCAGTTTATTGCTCCTTACGCTGGTTGTGCTATGGGTGAGTACTTCATGCACCAAGGCAAGGACGTGTTGGTTGTCTATGACGATCTCTCAAAGCACGCCGTTGCCTATCGTGCCATGTCCTTGCTCATTCGTCGTCCACCCGGGCGCGAAGCTTTCCCCGGAGACGTGTTCTACTTGCACTCCCGCCTTTTAGAGCGTGCTGCACGCATGTCTGACGAGTTTGGGGGCGGCAGTCTGACTGCTTTACCCATTATCGAGACACAAGCCGGCGACGTTTCAGCTTATATTCCTACAAACGTAATCTCCATTACAGACGGACAGATTTTCCTAGAGAGCGACCTGTTCTATTCTGGTAACCGTCCGGCGGTAAACGTCGGTCTATCCGTATCCCGTGTAGGGTCCAAGGCCCAGATTAAGGCCATGCGTCAGGTTGCTGGCCGCTTACGCATCGACCTTGCACAGTATCGTGAGTTAGCAGCATTTGCACAGTTCGGCTCTGAGCTTGACCGCGCTACACAGGCTCGCCTCTCTCGAGGCGAAAGGCTGGTAGAACTACTCAAGCAGGGCGAAAACGTACCCATGCCCGTTGAGGAACAGGTAGTTAGTATTTATCTAGGCGTTAATGGCCATCTCGATAGCATAGAAGTTAAGCGCGTAGGGCGTTTTGCTGAGGAGTTCCTGCGTACTATGCGGGACAAGCACCAAACTATCCTTGAGACAATTCGTACACAACGGGAGATTAAGCCCGAAACCGCTAAAGCTTTGGATGGAGCTATTGCCGAGTTTAAGCGGATATTTTCTTAACGTAGGAGTGTGATCTAAGTGGCTACAATGCGTGATATCCGCCGCCGGATCAAGAGCGTTAAGAATACACAGCAAATAACCAAAGCCATGAAGATGGTTTCGGCGTCTAAACTGCGTAAGGCCCAAGGTGCGCTCTTGTCAGCCCGCCCTTACGCTGAACGCATGCGGGATGTTTTGATGCGCGTAGCGGCAAAAACTGACGCCAGCCTGCATCCTCTTTTGGTTGCGAGAGAAGGCAACAGACGGGCCTATCTCATTGTTACAGCGGATCGCGGTTTATGCGGCGGTTTCAATGCCAATTTGATTCGTAAAGCTGTTCTAACCATCCGTGAACACGGAACAGAAGACCCCATGATAATTGCAGTAGGCAGAAAAGGCCGAGATTATTTTAAGCGCCGTCTGTTCAATCTAGTGGGCGATTTCACGGGACTTGGGGAAAATATTTCATTTAGCCATGCCAAGACCGTAGCTGATGCGGTGAGGGAGCTTTACACCCATAACCTTGTTGATGAGGTATGGCTAGTATATCCTCACTTTGTCAACCCCGTAACGCAAAGGCACGAAGCCGTGCGTCTCCTGCCGCTGCAGACACCTGAAAGCACAGGGAAGCTTGAGGCAGAGTACGTTTTTGAACCTACCCCCGAGGAAGTGCTTGATCATTTGCTGCCGCGCTACCTAAACACTGTCGTATTTAGAGCATTGCTTGAAGCCAAAGCAGGCGAGCACGGCGCGCGCATGGCAGCTATGGATGCTGCCAGCTCTAACGCCGAAGACATGATCAAACGGCTAACTCTCATCTACAATCGCGCACGACAGGCCAGCATCACCCGTGAAATCTCGGAGCTGGTTGCGGGCGCTGAGGCGCTTAAGTAAGGAGGTCTTGGTGTGAACAAGGGAAAGGTTATACAGGTTATGGGCCCAGTTATAGACGTAAAGTTTGCTCCTGGGAGCCTGCCAGATATTTTGAATGCGTTGACCGTTGATGGCACTGCTCCCGACGGACGCGAAATTAAACTTACAGTCGAAGTAATGCACCACGTGGGAGACAATATTGTTCGTTGTGTGGCCATGGGCTCTACTGACGGTTTAACGCGCGGCTTGGAAGCAGTTGACACCGGAAAGCCTATTGAGGTGCCTGTCGGCCCAGAGACATTGGGCAGGCTACTTAACGTATTAGGTGAACCGATAGACGGTAAAGGTCCGCTTAATGCTGCGCAGACAAGCCCCATCCATCGTGCTGCACCTAAGTTCGAAGATTTGAGTGCAGCCACCGAAATGCTAGAGACAGGTATAAAGGTTATTGACCTCCTCTGTCCCTATGCTAAAGGCGGCAAAATAGGTCTATTCGGCGGTGCAGGTGTTGGTAAGACAGTTACTATTCAAGAGCTAATTCATAACATCGCTACTGAGCACGGTGGCTACTCCGTATTTGCCGGGGTTGGTGAGCGTACCCGTGAGGGCAATGACCTCTATCTCGAAATGACAGAGTCTGGCGTTATTAGTAAGACCGCCATGGTCTTTGGTCAGATGAACGAGCCACCCGGTGCCCGTATGCGCGTAGGTCTTAGCGGCTTAACACTCGCTGAGTACTTCCGCGATGTAGAGGGACGCGACGTATTGCTCTTCATTGATAACATCTTCCGTTTTGTACAGGCTGGTTCCGAGGTATCTACACTACTCGGTCGTATGCCTTCAGCGGTAGGTTATCAGCCCACTCTTGCAACTGACGTAGGTCAGCTGCAAGAGCGCATTACATCTACTAAAAATGGTTCAGTTACCTCTGTGCAAGCCATCTACGTACCAGCGGATGACCTTACTGACCCAGCTCCGGCAACTACCTTTGCACACTTAGACGCTACCACAGTTTTGTCGCGTGGCATCTCGGAGCTTGGTATCTTCCCGGCTGTAGACCCCCTCGAGTCTACCTCGCGTATTCTTGACCCTCGCATTTTAGGTCAAGATCACTATGATGTAGCCCGTGGAGTGCAGGTAGTATTGCAGAGATACAAAGAACTTCAGGATGTTATCGCCATACTAGGCATGGACGAGCTTAGCGAAGAAGACAAGTTAGCGGTGTCTCGTGCGCGTAAAATGCAACGGTTCTTGAGCCAACCTATGTTTGTGGCCGAGGTATTTACCGGTCTTACCGGTCAATACGTGCCGGTTGCGGAAACAGTGTGTGGATTTAAAGAAATCCTTGACGGTAAGCATGATGCTCTGCCCGAAGATGCCTTCTTCATGGTTGGGTCTATTGAGATGGCTGTAGAGAAAGGGCGCAGAATCTTGGCTGAAAGCGGCGAAGCTAAATGAGCTCGATGCAGGTAGAGGTTGTCACGCCTGAGCGTAAGGTGGTCAGCCGTGAATGCAAGATGGTTAGCGCCAGAGCAGTGGATGGTGATATCGGTATTCTGCCGCGCCATATTCCTTTGGTTACAGTCCTCGCTCCTGGGGTCGTAAAGATCAAGGGCGAAAGTGACGTGACTACCTTGGCAGTAAGCGGGGGATTCTTGGAGGTTCGTCCCGACAGTCGCGTGACCATTTTGGCCGAGACTGCCGAGCTATCCAACGAAATTGACGTTGAGCGGGCACGCAAAGCTAAGCAGCGTGCTGAAGACCGCTTGGGCAAGCTAGGCAACCCGGATGTCGACGCTATTCGCTCCGAAATAGCCCTGCGTAAGGCTATGATTCGCTTGGAGGCTGCCGGGGCGAAAAAAGAGTAATGACTGACAAGGGCGAGCTCGAAGCTGCAAGAAGATTTGGGAATCAGAGTGAACTGGCTAAAACCCTGCAGGTTGAAAGCGGAGGGCTAGTGCCTCAGCTTAAGCGCCGCGAACGGGCGCAGTTGCTGGGGCAATTGCGGGAGCGGGTTTTGTGGGGGGTCACTAAGCAAGCTCTCGATAGTAAAGCCGTACACCCGGCCTTCGTGCAGGCGCTAGACTCAGGCAGGTGTGAGAGACTGTTAGTACGCTCGGACGTAATAACGTTAGCTATGAGCTACGTCCTGCAGGCAACAGCCCACCATATCCCCTATACCTTTGTACAATCTCCGGAGTTTACGGGAGATGTGACTGTAGTGCTCGTATCAGATTGCCCTATTGAAGAGTCACACGACCCCATTATAAACTAATGCAATACGAGGCTACCCAGACGGGTGGCCTCGTTTACGTAAGGTGGCGTAGGGGAGAGTAATGGCACTACTCCCTATCGCAATTGCATACAATTGCTTGCGGGCACGGGGCACTGACTTAGGGAAGTCCTCCTATGAGATGTACATCCAAAAATACGTGTTGCATATTCGCTCCTTACTCGTCTCTATATATTGAGAGATACCAAAAGAGGTAGCAACGGCGCCTTTGACATAGGTCAGTACAATGACCTTGTGACAATAACATCCATCTACTACAATGTGAGTGACTAACGAGTGGAGGAAGAAGGGAGGTGTAAAGACTATGTGGAGGAGATTTGCCGCAGCGTTAATGCTAACTATCCTGCTATTCTGCCAAGCTAATAGTATTGAAGCAAGTACGGTCATGCCTACATCAGGGACAACCAGTATATTAGTCAAGTGGGATCCACCGGAGCCAGAGTAAATCGGATTATGTTGGTACTACGGGGCTGACCATTCTAGATCCAATAGCGCTACGGACGCGGGTACGGCGTCCTACATGGATGTTGTGCCATGCTAGAATACTAAACCCAAATACAAGGAGGGTATTAAGATGAAACAAAAAGCAAGAATCAGTGCCCTATTGGCTTTACTTATGATTCTCTTGCCGATTAGCCAATCTAGCGCTTATGTATTATCCCCCTGTAAGCAACAATTCGATTTACCGAGACAGGTGTCGTTTTGCTGGGGTGGAGAGGCGGGACAATCAGGATCAATATGGCAAAACGCCTATCTCAGTGCTGCTGCAAGCTGGTCCAGTGCCCAAAGCTACATTGCGTGGTACAACGTATCTAGTAGCCGCAACATGATGACAACGTTCTTCCATATAGACCCAGCACTGTATGGGGAGGCAGAGATAACGTATAATCTTACTACTAGGTATATTACTCAGTGCGTGATGAAGCTAAATACATATAGCTTGGGTGGCAAGAGCGCAAATTTCCGGCAAAGTGTTGCCTGCCACGAACAAGGCCACGGCTTTGGTCTAGGTGACGAAAACAGTATTTCTCCGGCCGTTATGAATCAGAATCGTAATCGTGAAGTGATATACACTCCACAGTCTGACGATCTCTTGGGCATATATGCGCTCTATGGGTCTGGCGGAGTGGATAAACTACCTGGGTCGACTTCCCATAGGTAATTGGTAATTCGAAAGGGGATAGGGAAATGGGTATTTGCAGAAAATGTTCGGCCTTACTGATACTAGTTGCGCTTGCTGCATTGATAAGCATCAAGCTGTGGCAGCCGGAAGAAGCAGTGGGTGTTAATGAAGCTCCACTGATACGTACTTATCAGATATCTGAAGGGGACTTCTCGCTATTTTTGGATATCGGCATACTTGATTCATTTGAAAAGTTGAGTAAGGCGTCACATACTGTAGTTCAGGGGAGAGTCATTGAGAAGAGGGCAGAATCGCGTAATTTGACTCGTGATCCAGAGGGTGGCTTGGCTATGAGTCAAGAGTACGTATTTGAAGTGGAAGAATGGGTAATAGGGAAAGGGGACCCTTATATTAATATTGTATACAGCGACTACTACGTACGAGACGACAAAAGGCTCCCAAGTTATCACAGACCACTGGAGGTTGGGGAGATATACGTCCTCTTTTTGTGGCAGTATGGGGAAGACACAGCATTTTGTGGCGTCGAAGGCATGTACACTGGGGTTGCTGAACCCTGGCAGTTTAAACTCATCGATGGAGAGTTGATTGCAGTGTCCTCTTTTGAGGATATACCAACGATGTTTCCTAGACTTACACCAGCTACTTTGACTAAGCAGGTGGGCCAATATAGGTAATCAGGTCCAACAACGGGAGTAATGTATCCCCACTATTTATTGAGGCTACCCTAGCCTACCAGGTGGCCCTATTTCCATTGGGGAAGGAGCGGAGGGGACGCTCCTATGCTAGAGGGCCCTATCTATCGGCGCAGTTGCCAGGAGTATCCTACTTTGCCAATTCTCTGATAGAAGAGATGATACCTCTGGTGGTACTGTGGATGCCTACAAGGAGTATTACTGGTGGGGAAGCTAATCAGCCCTCCGGGTATTGACGACTCAAGAAAAAGCAAGGTGTTGCAGAGAGCATTATCGGGAATATTTTGCGTAGAAGCGCAGGATAATTTGCGTGCATGAGGAAGACAAAGCTGGCGGCAATCTTGTTGGTTATCCTGGGTTCTTCGTTGGTTCTGTTTGATGTCTCACTACATACATCCTATGTGGAGATGCTAGGCTTCGCAGTGCTTGTGCTCGGGTTTAGTCTGCTCAGCATGGATAACAGAAAATATATCATTGTCTCTTCAGTTATGTGCGTGGGGCTGTTTATTGCTAGCCTGGCAGTAGTGTGTCTGGCAAAATGAAAGTACAGAGTGTGGCAGTTAAAAATGCAGAATGGTAGCACCAAAAGAAGGAGCCACCTACTAGCGTCCTGAACAATACC
>WSXW01000039.1 GCA_009773495.1 Bacillota bacterium | reverse complement strand
GGACGCAAGTCCCTGGGAGAGTAGGACGTTGCCGGAATTAATTTAAAGAGACCTCAAAGCGAAAGCTCTGGGGTCTCTTTGCCATGCTCGCTCTTGGTTTCTTGCTCCTCGTGTAGCGGCGCGACACTGGTGCGCCGACTCCAGCCGTTCTTGGTCGCCAGCCCAGTGTGCTGGCGCTACACTAGGAAAGGACAATGCACAGTTGGGAGAAGACTCGACTCTGCGCTGGGTGCTCCTCTATGTATAGTCCTGTCCGGGACTCTATAAACGAGGTCTCACGGGCACTAAAATCTCAAGTTGGCTATACCCCAAGGCTTCTGCTGCAGCTGTAGAGGTTATAACATGGAATAGCTCACTATGCCCACGACTTGGGTCGAATTCCAGGGATCCACTGTCGACAATCCAGTCTGCTATGGTTTTGCGGACTCTGTTTCCATCTTCATCATCACCATCTCTGGCAACAGCCGCTGCATACATACCGCCTGGGAAGTCAATAATCTCGAAACCCTCTGTAGTTGCTGGCATCGGGGACGCTGCATAATACCATACGAGGCCATTTCTCTCACGGTCAAACCACATGAAGTCACGGGGGAAAAACTTGTCTTGGCGCTCAGCATCGACGGCTGACCACCAACGGTCAAATCTCATAAGCAATCCGTCTTCGGTGAAAGGGTCTTGTTCTGTACTGCACCCGGACGAGACCATACTGCATCGGGGCAACTCAACTACCCGAACTATCTCCATATCAGGCCCTCTTTCCTTAAAAAAATCTCTTAGTACAAACAGATTATACTAGGTCATATAGGATTTACGATACTGTTGCCGCTCACATAATTTGACGTGGTATTAATCACCGCTAATGGCGTAAATAGCTATGGGACAACCAGTCAAGCATGTGGTAGCCTTACCGCCACTCAAAAGGACATGTATATCCTGATTTCCCGGAAGAATTATAACTATGCGTGCGGCTTAATCTTCAAGCTCTCCATGATTTGACGTTGTGGTTTAGTGATTTCCGTGAGGATATGCCCATATTTGCCTGAATAATGGACTAGAGTCAGTGTTTCCATCTCTAATAAGAGTTCACGAACCGTGTATTTGTCGATGAGTCCGGTTTCGCGCATCTTTTACGCAAAGCACTCATGAAGATCAACGCAATGAACTGGACAAAGAGCCTGCCATCCATAGAGGCAGAACTGTGAATGCGAAGACGTTTCATGTCCAACTGATTTTTTAAATTATCAAAGCATTTCTCATCTTTATTTCGGTATACCCTGAGTGTTTCCACAGGGTCCTTGATGTCGTTGGTCAGAATCACAAAAAATCCTGCATACCGATTGCGGTATTTCTCAATGACTTCGTTATTAAGCACTTTTCTCCCCCGTACCGGTGTCTCTTTAATGGTAAAGAAGGTCTTGTAGGCATCTTCGTGACCGCTGATAATCTGACCCCTTTCCAGCTCTTCCTTGTAGGTCAGTAATTCTTCAGTAAAGCCGTCAACGGCAGCGGCTGCAGCGTGTGCATTGTAGTACAAATGCACATAACAGCGTCTCCGCTCTTTTCCCCAGGGATGTAGCTTTGTGTGGACGTAGAGTATCTCACCGTCTAGCTTCCGGTAGCCTTCCGGGTTCTGGATGGTATCCCTATTCTCGTCAATTATTTGCTGAACCCACTTACACCGGTTAGGGACAGCAAGCGTAAACTTGTGGAAGTTAGGGTACATGCCAATCCGTGTGGATTGTGGATAATGTGAAAAACAACAACCTCCGAGGTCGGGGGTTGTTGTTTATGTTACGTATCCTTTCTGACGAGCGGTGTCTTGGATGACGCGAGTGATGAGCTCAGCTTCAATTATCTCCGAGCCAGACTTCTTGGCAGCAAACAGTGCATGTATGCAGGCGTAGTTTATGAGGCGGGGTATTCCTTTTGTGTCGCCTCCAACTTCTGTAAAACTATATGATGTTTACTCCCTTGTTGTTACCAAGTTAGGTCATTTGACGGTTACTTTCTTGAGCACTAATGCAATTCCAAAAACGAGTAATATGAAGCTCGCATAATAAAAAGGAGTGTGTGTAAATTTCTGAACTCCATTGTCGTCAATGCAATACCACCAAACTTTGTAATAGTAAATACATTTTACGGAATATATTTCATTGTATGTTTAAAAAAGCTATGTTAAAAGATGATGTACTTAGCATTCACGCAGGGCTTATTAGGGGGACGCCGCACTCACCCTTGTGTTAAGTTCCACATATTTATATCCCGTAGTGCAGACGTGGGACTATAAGCAGTTCGGCACTGCTATGAAACTGGGTATTTCCCCGAAGAAAGGCAGACAAAGTAGAGTGTTAATAAGCGCAAACGAGGTCTCAAGCCCTGAACTTTGCCATTTAGTGCGAGTCTGTGCTCCCGATTTGCTCGGACAAACTCGCTTTGAGGAGCTCTTGCGCCAACAGGACGTCTGCCTAGCTCTTTCCTATGTAGTGAAATATCTTGGTGAGTATGCGGGGGTGGCCTTAGTAGCACAACGCCAACCGCACTTACATCTCTGTATGTTGGCTGTGCGCAAGGAGTTACGCTCACGGGGATTAGGGAGTTTACTATTAGAGGCCGTTTTGACTAGTGCGCAGCCGCATTTGCTTTCCTTAGATGTGCTTTCGCGCAATGTACGGGCACTAGCAATGTACCAGTACTACGGTTTTAAACTACAGAGAAGTTCCTTCTTTTGGCACCGCCCTTTGCCGCTACGATGGGGGTGTATTTATAAGGGGAGCGTACGCGCTCTAGCTCCGGATATAGCCCTAAACAGGACAGAAACGCCTTCTTTGGCGTGGGCGGCTCAAAGTCGTTCCTTGTTGCAGAAGCTGCCCTTTTTGCGCGGAGCAGTTTACATGAACCTAGGTGTAATAAGGGGAGTGGCACTATTCCATTCTGGTCTGGAGAGGATTGTTGTATATAGGCTTGCCGCTGCTGATAAGCTTGCAGCAAGGGCATTATTTCGATACATGCACTTGGTAACGCCTTCTGCGTCAGCTATCTTTCTCCGATGGATGCAGGGTGAACAATTGAGCAGCTATCTAAGAGAGATGGGCTTCCGCTGTCACAGCGAGTATCATATCTTGCAAAGCGAGTAAAGAGCCCCTAGGGGCTCTTTACTCGCTGGTACGGGGTGTCTTAGTCCACGTCGTAGGATGCTTGCCTAGAGCCTTTAGTACTAAGGCGCTTGTATATGGCACCGGAAAGAAAAAGGCCGCTAAGGGCAGAAAACACAGTTGAGCGCCTACGCCTACATTGCCATACCATGTAAGAGGTCGGCTAGTATGGTCAAGATGACTGTAGTACCGATAGAATGCATAGAAGGTAAAGCTAATGTACACAAGGCTTAGAAAGTTGAGCATTACCCTTATAAATGGCGGCACTACAGAAGGATCGACGTTGCCGGTCCAATAAAGCAAGAGCATTGTAGGCGGCAAAAGAGTCACCGCTTGGTAAAAGGCCCACTCAATCGGTCCCTTAATAGCGAGCTCTCTCAGTAGGCGTCTCTTGCGCTCCCCCGGAAAGCCTTCCGAAGAACGAATCTTGTCCATTACCTGAAGGTGACCAGTTCCCCACCGCAACCGTTGCTTGTAAAACGATTTAAAGGATGTCGGAGTCTGCTCGCTACTGGCGTAAGGGAGATATTCTGGCCACGCCCCTGTGCTCAGGTAGGCGCGTGCACCTAGCTCTAAATCCTCGGTGAGTGATTGGTGATCATAACCACCTAAGTCTTTGAGGAGCTGGTACTCTACATAAAGATTTGTACCGCCCACGAAAGGCAACCGCCTAAAAACTACGGGTAAATACCAGTCGTGAGCGACAGCTTGGTACAGAGAAGCTATCTTGCTGAAGGGACCCATCTCATAAAAGTTGCGCACCTGAAACACAGGCCCCTGCCAAATTCTTACAGGAACCGTGTTAGTGATGTGCTTATGCGCAACATATAATAGCACACCAGGCTGTGGCCTGCTTTCGGCATCATAGAAACCACAGATATCCGTCTGGTCTGATATGACTCTAGAAAGGGCATAGTTTAGGGCTCTTCCCTTGGTGGAGGGCACCATCTCTCCAGTGCACATACCAGGGAACAAGCCGTCGTAATCATGTGGCACCTCAACATGCTTGACTACGGGGTGTGTCTCGCCAAGCTGGCTCTGCACTCTTTCCAACACAGTCTGTGTTGTAGGGAAGCAGTATGTGTAGAGGTCTTCACACATACTAGAGAGCTCAGACGCAGCACTCTTTTCACGTAATACAGCTAAAACTCTCCGTGTTACCAAGTTAGTGAAGCTGATTAGCAAATCTTGGGTTACCTTATGATTGGCTTGTGTAGTACACTTAATGATGGAATACAAATACCTGTCATTGTGCTGTCCTGTTAGCTCGGAATAAGCCGCTATTACAGGTAGAGCTAAGCAGAGGTAATTGGGATAAAGCCGGGCAATTTCTATATCGGAGCTAGATGGAAATGCCCGGCGTAAGAGGCAATATAGGCGACCGATGTGTAGTCGTCCCCTGCTCTCTAGGAGATCTTGCGTTAAGGTAAGTATAATGTCCCGACAACGCCATGAATCATCTCGCGTGAGAGCAACCGGCATAAGCCATGCATGTTCATTTACATCCGCGGTTCGGTATTCTTGTATGGCCAGTTCACTAAGAACGCCCATTGCCATCGTCTTCTGTTCCACGCTAGGATATTGCCTGAGGCCGGATAATCCTGACTGCAGAAACTCCATGGCCGAGGCAACAATGCCTGATTTTTGGCGCTGGCTTTCTGCCGACTCCTTTTCGTCCGTAACCACTATCACTTCGTATAAGTCTTTGGGATAATTGAGTGTAACCATATGCCGAATTGTTTTTTCTATGACCTGTGCTTCGTTGCGTGCTGGTACAAGCACTGAGAAATATGGGAGTTTCCTGCTTTTTCCCTCTGCAATCTCGGTGAGAATTTCTTGGGTGAGATGTGGCCGTTTGCGCCAATAACGTCCCTCACTGTACCTTTTCCAAAGAAAAAATCGACTGAACATAAGGAATAGCATTATGTATGCAGCTACAGCGATCAAATATATTACCTGTGGTCTAGTCAAAAAGCGTCACCTCTGTCCGGCGTTATCCGTTTATTAGTTTGCTACTGAGCTCCGGACAATATCCGAACACGTCGTATGGAAAGGATTGGTTAATTATGGTTTCACCTCGTTTAATTGTTGACACAGGTGTATTAAGAAACAATATTGAGATTATGCAAGAGGCAGCCAACACCGCGGGGGTGGCGCTACGACCGCACATAAAAGCACACAAGAATGCGGAAATAATGAGGTTCCAGCTGATTGCCGGAGCCTCAGGAATCACCGTATCAAAGCTAGGCGAAGCTGAGGTCATGGCCGAGGCTGGCGCTACGGATATATTCATAGCCTATCAGCTCATCGGTGAGGACAAGTACTGTCGCCTAGCCAAGTTGCGGCAGTCCGCGAGAATAGCAGTAGCCGTGGATAATACTGAACACTGCCGAGCCCTTGACGCCGCAACCCCGCACGATAAACCATTAGATGTCCTGATAGAAGTAGACAGTGGTCTATCGCGGTGTGGGGTATTACCGCAAGATGTTTTAGGGTTAGCCCGAGAAATCCTGACCCTCTCCAAGTTAAGTTTCCGAGGGATATTTACTCATGCTGGTCACGTCTACGGTGTGAGCGCTCAGGATGTTGCTCGTATCGGAACGGAGGAGGCACTCCTAATGGTAGCATGTGCAGACCAGCTAAGAAGTCAGGGCATAGCTGTTGATGTAGTGAGCACGGGGTCTACCCCAACGGCTCTACACAACCTTAAGGTGAATGGGATTACAGAGATTAGACCTGGTAATTATGTTTTTAACGATGCCATACAGGTCGGCCTCGGGGTAGTTGACGAGTCTAGGTGTGCTTTGTTCGTTGAAGCCACAGTAATTAGTGCCCCCTCGGCTACCAGGGTAGTCATCGATGCCGGCAGCAAAGTTTTTGGCCTAGATAAAGGAGCTCATGGAATGTCTGTAGTGACTGGGTTCGGGCGGGTCCTGGGTTGGCCTGAGCTAATTATAGAGAGATTATCTGAAGAACACGGAATCATAACATACACAGGTCATGGTCCTACGTTAGGTCAAAAGCTGACCATCATCCCCAATCACGCCTGTGTTGCGGTAAATCTCGCAGATAGAATTGTAAGTATCCCGGGTGAAGTTAGTTGGGCCATTTCCGCTAGAGGGAGAGTGGACTAGTCTATTTTTGGCCGGTTGTCCATAATCTATTAGGGGGAGGATTATTATGGAGTTCATTATCCACAACACAGGGAGCGTGCTCATTGCGCTTATAGTTTTAGCGGCAATATCTTTAGGAGTAGGAATTTACGCTATTAGGGAATTAAAGAGGGTTAGGCGCATGTTTAGGGTGTTTATGACAGGCTCAGATAGCAAGAATCTAGAGGAATGCTTGCTGGAGATGTCTCAACGTGTCACAGGCCTTGAAGAAGATCGCTCGATTCAGGGCAAGCACCTAAGAGAGTTAGAGCGTAAGTTATCCTACGCAGTGCAGCGCATAGGCATGGTCCGTTTCAATGCCTTTTCGGATGCCGGTGGCGAATTAAGTTTTGCAGTTGCCTTGTTAGATGCCGAAGGGAACGGAATAGTCGTTAGTTCCATATACGGGCGCGCCGAAGCGCGTGTCTATGGCAAGTCGGTCATCAGGGGTAGGGCGTCCATGCATTTGAGTTCAGAGGAAGAGGATGCCATAGTGCGAGCCATGCACAACAATAAAATGTAAACAGATTGTCTTAATTCAGCAGGGTTTAGGCGTATAGTCGTCGAAGATGTATCTTTGCGAGCGAGAGGAGATGGTAGCAGCTTATGCATAAGGAGCAGGTCCAGACCTTTACTGTTATGATCATTCCCCACGGGGATGAGCAAGCATACAGCTTTAAGCTTCCACAGTGGAGTGTGCAATGGGCAGGGGTAGCTCTCATTTTGCTACTTGTAAGCTCAGTGAGTATGGTATATTCTTTGCGCCAAACAAAACAT
This sequence comes from Bacillota bacterium, assembly GCA_009773495.1. GTDB lineage: Bacteria > Bacillota > UBA994 > UBA994 > UBA994 > WSXW01. The sequence continues at coordinate 13,155 of WSXW01000039.1, read as the reverse complement.
CAGCTATCCAACTATCAAGGACTTTTGGCTGAGAATAGGCAACAACAAGAGCACATTCTGTTTTTGGCAAAACAGACAACTGCCTTACAGGAGCAAGTAAACGGAATACAAGCTTTAGACAGCTCCATTCGCGAGCTCATGAAGTTCGCTTCGCCGCAGGTCTCGTCTAATGAAGACCTATCGCCTTCACTGCAAGTAGCAGGGTTAGATAATAGAGTTCAAGTGGCAAGCAGAAGCCTTAGCTTAACTGCAACCATTCTGCGCACTCAACAGAGCATTGAGCATATCAAAGAGTCTATCCCCGAAACGGAAGATAGCCTCAAAGATTTAGAAAAAAAGGTTCAGATCCAGCGAGCTAAGGATGTAGCCACTCCTTCGTTGTGGCCTACTAGTGGCACAGTAACTTCTGGGTTTGGCTATAGGCGGTCCCCCTTTGGCTCATCGAGGGAGTTCCATTCAGGTCTGGACATAGGAGCAGCTAAGGGAACCCGAGTGTACGCAACAGCTAATGGCGTAGTTCGTATGGCCAATTATAATGGCGGTTACGGCAATGTCATTTTTGTAGATCACGGCTATGGTTTTAGTACTGTCTATGCCCACTTATCAAAACTAAACGTTAAGGTAGGGCAGCAGGTTATTAAAGGTCAGCTGATCGGCTTGGTGGGTAATACAGGGGCTTCCACGGGGCCACATCTCCACTATGAGGTAAGGGTCAGCGGTGTAGCCGTAAACCCAACAAAATATTTGTCAGCAGGTAGGTGATAAAATGTTTGGTAACAAACCCCGTATCGAAGCCGCTCAGGATCGTATTAATGACCGGGTAGACACTGTCATCGGTGCAGGAACAGTTTTTGTAGGCGAAATTCACGTCAAGGGCACACTTCGCATTGATGGGCGTGCCGAAGGTAAGGTTGAATGCAGTGGCGATGTTGTAATAGGAGAAGGCGGCGTTGCAGAGACAGTCGTCCAAGCCCGCAATCTCAAGGTGGCAGGCATACTCAAGGGAAACGCCACGGCATCAGGAACACTAGAAATTACCGACACGGGAAAACTCTTTGGTGACATCGAAGTAGGCAAATTAGCTATTAGCGACGGAGCAATATTCCAAGGCAAGTCCACCATGAAGGCGGAAACAACAGCTAGCTCCGAAAAGAGAGACTAAAAGGCAATGTAACAGCCCAAAGCACCTAGTGCCTTGGGCCTCATGTTTGCGCGACTGTTGAGGCATTATAACTTTAGAATATGAGGATGTATATGCGAAGAATAGCACTTATAGTTAATCCAATAGCAGGAGACGGAAAGTGCCTACGTAAGTTACCAAAGGTAGAGAAAATACTCACCGGTGCAAGAGTTGAGTATACTACCCTGATGACGCAGAGCGCGGGGCATGCAGTTTTATTAGCAAAGCAGGCAGCACAGGACGGATTTACAACTGTTATCTCCATGGGGGGTGATGGTACTTTAAGCGAAGTTGTCAACGGACTGGCAGGAACAACTTGTGTTTTGGGCTTTATACCGGCAGGCTCAGGGAATGATTTTGGTAGGACCTTTGGACTGCGATCGGGTGATGTCGAGCAGGCTTGTGCCGTTATTATTCAAGAAGATGTGCGAGAGATAGACTTAGGTTATACGGAGGGAAAGTACTTTCTTAACGTGGCAGGTGCAGGGTTTGATGCAGAGGTCGGGCATATGGCTAATGTCTGGGGCAAAAAATATTTCCCCGGCTATTTGGCCTATATCGCGTCTATCTTGCGTCAGCTAGTTCGCTTTTATCCCAGGGAGATGCATATTGAGCTTGATGGCAGGATGGTCGATACCAAGGCGTGGCTAGTGGCGGTGGGTAATGGCCGGTTTTTTGGTGGTGGGATGATGATAGCCCCGGCAGCAGAGGTTGACGACAGGCTCTTTGATGTCTGTGTGATAGGGGCCACCTCTAAACTAGAGCTATTAAAAGTGCTGCCTAAAGTATTTAAGGGTGATCATGTGCACCATCAAGCAGTGAAGTGCTACCGCGCTTCTTATGTAAAGTTGTCTTCAAACAGTCCTATGGTAACGCAGGCTGACGGCGAGATATTAGGTACCTTGCCCCGCGAGTTTATAATCGCGGAGCAGCGGATTAAAGTTCTCCTTCCTAGATAAATCGAAAGATTAGGCTTTGCGTTTTCCATGAATTGCCAATGGGTGTCTCAAGTGAGACACCCATTTAATATGCGCACTAGGCCTTCAGTTTACTTAATTCTAGGTTGTGTAACCCTTGCTGGATCCCGTTAGCAATCGTCTCCGCAAGTTTATATACCAAGAACAGGCGCGTGTTCTGCAGTACAAAATACTCCATAAACCCCCCAACATTAACCACCCCAGTAATATAAACCTCACCAATAGCAGGCAGCTCTTTGTTTACCCCAGCACCCGGACGCAAGCTACCTAGCCCAACAGTTACCACTCCCACGCTGTCAGCCTTGCCTAAGCAAGCATCCACCGCGATGACATGTGCGCCTCTATGGCGCTCAGAGAGCAAGTAGACAGTATCGCTGAGGTTAGTGGCATGCACGGGGTGTTCTAGCGACCCGTACACAGTGATACCTGCGATACTTTTTTCCTTGAGTAACGTACCCGTAATAGGCCCTAGGGAATCGCCCGTGGAGCGGTCGGTGCCTATACACACAACTACTAGGTCAGAGCGGTGGTGTATACGAGACTTTAGTGCCGTTGCTAGGGCTTTGCCAATGTCTTCTGCGGCCAATGTAGAGTCCACATGGACCTTTGCTTCGCCGGAGCGTAAATTAGACCAAACTGCACCCCAAGACAAACCAACCCCCCCTCCCATTTTTCACTTAGGGTATTATATGGCAAGCTAGCCCTACGTATTCATGCTTTAGGGGGTGTTCTAATTGCGTCAGCAAATAGAATCAGCACTGACAGTAGTCGGAGCCGTAGTGGGAGCAGGTTTTGCCTCTGGAAGAGAGGTGTATCATTTTTTTTCTCGTTACGGTGCTAATGGTCTACTGGGCGTGGTAGTGGCAATGGCAGTCCTATGCTTATTGTGTATGCGGGTCCTAGCTCTGGCTGAACAATACCGAGCCAAGACCCTTGCCGAGCTCATGCAGATGCACCTAGGGGTGAGGGTTAATAACTTACTGTCTCGAGTACTATTGGGAGTTTTGTGGCTAGGGCTAGGCATCATGTTATCCGGAGCGGCGGCTGCGGGTGAGAGCCTCGGCATAAATAAAATAGTTACTCTAGTTGTAACTAGCATTTTAATTGCAGCATGTCTTTACTCAGGCATAGCGGGCATAAAGAAAGCCAATGCCTTACTTATCCCCATTCTAATTGCTGTTTCTAGCTACTTGTTCTGGTGCGGTATGGAGCACGGTAGCTACTCATTTCTAATCGTGGATACAAGCGTCTTGTCTTGGGCCGGATCAGTCTGGTCTGCTATCCTCTATGCTGGTTTAAACAGCCTATTAGTCTTTGTCGTTATTCCTCCTCTTGCGATAGAAGACAAGCCGACTGGTGTACTGCTAGGCTGTGCCTTATTCGCAGTCATGCTGTTAGGAACAACAGTTCTGCTGCTACAATTTCCGGTGCTTTCAGCTGAAAGTCCAGTGCCAATTTTGAGCATTATAGCTGATATTGCTCCGCGTATGCCTGAAATCTACGGGGTAATCTTGTGGACCGCTTTGACGACTACAGCCTTGGCCAATGGGTTGGGGATGCAGACCTTTGTAGAAACACGTCTACAGTTAAATAGGTTCTCGGCAAGTGTTCTAGTAGTAGCCTCTAGTTTGCCAGTAGCCCTTCTTCCTTTTACAAAACTGGTTGCCATTGCTTATACAGGTTTAGGTTACGTAGCATTAGTTCTAGCAGTGGCGATGCTAAAGCCAAGCAGGTGATTCTGTAAGCTGCAGCGAAGTATAGAATACAGGAGGGATGGCATGTGTGGGATGACATTGAGGAAAAACGGGTGGACAGGCCTTATCTCTGGATCGTATTTTTATTATTGCTCTTACTTCTCAGTAGTATCTTTTTCCTTAGGCCAAGTGTAGGCACGATTCCCACAGGAACAATGCCGAGCACCAAAATTGCTCCGGTAGTTACCAACATCGGAACCATACCCAGCGCAGGAAGCCCTATCTATGTAGGCGAAGGGGCGACAGGCATCTGGGGGGTATATAAAGACATAGACAGGGCACATATTAGCTTCTTTAATGCCCTGGGAGACGAACAATGGGCAGAGTCTATATTGGTATCTGAGGCATTAGTAGCATCTAGCGGCAATTACCTCGCAATCGCGAGCCTAGGCAAATCACAGATAGCCCTTTATCATGGCCGCCACCAGTCGGTTCATGTAACGAGCATGCCAGGAGAGATAACAGCTATCTCTGTCAGTGAAATGGGCGAGATATTAGTCGTCCTCACGGCCCCAGAAAAGGATCCCTTGATTTTACGAACATACGCGGCCCTCTACTCAAGTTCTGGTCAAGAGTTATGGAAAAAACCGATAGATAGTTTTTTGCCGATCGCTTGTAAACAGAGCGCTGACGGAACAACAAATGTGGTCTTAGGCTTAGGTCTAGATTCAAAGGTGCAGGGAGAACTGGTGGTGTTTGGTCGTCTAGGAGAGCTCCTCTGCTCCACGCAAATCGCTGAGCGCCCAGTTGGCTTAACCGTGAGAGCAGATGGTGAACGCATAGCAGTTGCCTCCTCTTCCGGCATAGAGGTGGTAGATCAGGACGGTAAAGTGCTGTGGAAATACGATGTCGGTGGCACAATGATTGATCTGGCCTATGCTGGCAGAGACACTCATTTGGCCTTTTTGGCTACCCGCAAGTCAATGCTAGATTTTAGGCAGCAGTCCGTAATTGGCGCCCTCGCAGATACAGGAAAGCTAATATGGCAATATCGTAGTCGGGAGGTCGTAACACTTTTGGGTCATACAAGCCTTAATACAAACATAATTATAGGTACAGGTAAGCGAATACATTTGTATGGGCCGGATGGTCGGGCGCGGTGGAGCCTAAGCCACGCCTGGGGTGGGGACTATCTCATGGGCACCCTCGATGGGAAGCAATTTGTTGTCCTTAGTGCTGGAGGCAAAATTGTGCAGGTACGGGGTGAATGAAATGTGGCAGCGGTCAGTCTCTCGTATAGTAGGAATATTAGTACTATATTTTGTGTTGCATGCAGTTATGGCAGTGTTGCATGAAGTGTTCCCTTACGACAGTCGCGTGGGTAATATGGCACTGTTCCCCGTAGCTAAGCTTCTAGGAGATTCCTTGTTTACTGTAGTAAGGAGCGGTAAGCTACATGCTTTTTGGGAAGAGTGGATAATCGAATCAGCCCGTTTTGTAGTCTTAGGTATATTTGCTTTAGTGTGTGCTGAATTTTGGAGGGCCACTTTGGGTCTACAAACGATGCCGAGCCTAGTTCCAGTTGCGGTGATTGCTTACTTGATCACAGATTGGGGTAGGAAAGGGGAACGACCGCACAGTGAACTATCTTGACTTAGGACTGGTGTTAGTGGTCGTAGCATTTGTATATAGAGGGGCACTAAGGGGCGGCTACCGCTCTTTTGTTTCACTATTACAAAATGTCCTAGCTATCGCCTTAGCAGCCACCTGCCAGAGCCAAGTGCTGCCACGGCTTGCTGTAACTCCTCTCAGTACCGCCTTAAAACAAATGTTTGAAGTAGGTATATCCGTGCCTACGGGGCCAGGCTTTTCGCTAGATCAAGCATTACAGTGGCTTAAGGACGGAGAATTACCACAAACCCTTGCTGCTGCTATTCAGAGCGCCTGGCTACGGGAAAGCAGTGCCGATGTAGCCATCTTCAGCCAGGCCGCTAGCCATATCTTGGCAAAGGCCGTCCTAAACTTGATGTGTTTCTTAGCTCTCTTTGTTGTCATGCGCTGGATTATTAACATTCTTAGCCGGGCCTTGGTTCGAGCCTTGCCGTTAGAGGTCAGTCAATCAGCTAGGTCACTAGGAATATCTTTAGGTATAATTGAGAGCATAATTATCTCGGCAGTCATAGTGGCTATACTTGCGCCATTTGTGGCAACTACCATGGTGCCCGAGTCTTTAATCGAATACTACAGGACCTCCAAGCTAGTGGATATCTCTCTGCTGCTACTAAAGTGGGTAGGCAGCATATTTTACGGAGTATAAGCGGGGTAGAAACATGTTTATAATTGTTACATTTGAATCCACTCATCAGGCCTTAGCAGTAGAAAAATCAATTATTGCGGTCGGAATACCGCATGAGACAATACCTACTCCTCGTAACATCAGTGCAAGCTGCGGTTTAAGTTTAAAGGTGCCAGAGCAACATCTCAGTGAGGTACAAGTTATCTTGAGAGATCTGAAAATCAAACCTGACGTATATCGTTCGCACCTAGAGCGAGCTGGAGCATATGTGCGGCTAGAATAAGATTAGAATATAAGGAGGGGTACGAAATGACCCTACTTGAGCCGGTACAAGTTTGGATTGATAGTTTCCCAGTGTTAGAGAACTATAGTGGGATTATCATCTTCATACTGCGTGTTATTATTCTTGTTATTGTGGCTAAGCTGCTGATGCGGCTTGGTAACGCATTAATAGGTAACCTATTTAGTGTGGAGCAGACTAGGTTTAAAATGGAAAGTCGCAAAGCAAAAACACTAGACGCTTTACTTAAAAGCGTGCTTCGTTATGCTATCTATTTTCTAGTAGGCATGGCCATAATTGATGCTCTAGGCGTACCGACCAGTTCCATAATTGCCAGTGCAGGCATTGTTGGTTTAGCCGTGGGTTTTGGTGCACAAGGATTAGTAAAGGACGTACTTACGGGATTTTTTATTCTGTTTGAGGACCAGTTTAGTGTAGGCGACTACGTGGAGACAGCGGGACTTTCAGGCGTGGTGGAAGAAGTGGGCCTGAGGGTTACCAAGCTTCGCGACTTCAGTGGCGTTTTACACATAATTCCTAACGGCGCTATTGATAAGGTTACTAACCATAACCGTGGGAATATGCGTGCGATGGTTGACGTTAGTGTCGCTTACGAAGAAGATCCCGATGTAGTGCGTTCTGTGTTAGACATTGTTGCAAGCGAGATGGCAGCAGATACTTTGACAATTGTCGAGGGGCCGCGAGTCCTAGGTATAGCGGACTTAACGGAGTCGGCTATTGTCTTTAGAGTGTGGGCGCGCACCTTGCCGATGGAACAGTGGGGCGTGGAGCGCGAATTGCGTAGGCGGATCAAGCTGGCATTTGATAGGGAAGGAATAGAGATCCCCTACCCTCGCCGTGTTATCATTTCCAAAAATGAAATTAAACAGGAGGACTAGCCATGCCAATGAAACTTTTTGTCGGAGATGTATTGCTGCTCAAAAAAGAGCATCCTTGTGGCAATGCCGAATGGGAGGTATTGCGTACGGGCATGGATTTTAGAATCAAGTGCTTAAAGTGTGGTCATAGCGTAATGCTACCGCGCGTTAAGTTAGAGAAGGATATCAAAAAGGTCGTTAAGTCGATAGGAGTCGGGCCTAGCGCTCAGAACCTGGAATCACAAAACACAAATTATTAATCACTAGGGGAACGCTGCTCAGGCAACATCAAGGTACTGCTCCCCCTGCGATTAGTGTTTAGTAGTGATTAAACGTCTTTTAGTTGCGTGCCCCTTGTCCTGGTGTTATAATAAATTGTTCTACAACCCCGCTCCATGCATTGACGTGGGGCCTTGTGACCAAGGGGAGGAGGTGCAGCAAATGCGCAAGTACGAAACCATGTTCATCCTTAACATCGGGCTCTCGAAAGAGCAGCTGCCCGAAAAGGTTGAACGCTTTACCAATGTGATCACCAGTAATGGTGGACAAGTGGATAAGTTTTCTGAGTGGGGCAAGCGTCGCTTAGCCTACGAGGTAAACAAGCAGCGAGAAGGTTATTACTTCTTAGTAAACTTCTCAGCTGAGCCCACAGTGGTTAAAGAGTTGGAACGTATCTTCAGGATCTCTGAAGATGTGGTTCGTTACCTAATCGTTCGCCTTGATGATTAATTAGGAGGCGATACAGTGTTAAACAAAGTTATTCTAATTGGCCGACTCACTCGCGACCCAGAGCTTCGTTACACACCGACCAATGGTACGGCAGTGGCATCGTTTGCCCTAGCCGTAGATAGGATGAATGGTAAAGACGAGACCGATTTTATCGATATCGTCGTTTGGAATAAGCAAGCGGAGCTTTGCGCGCAATACTTGTCAAAAGGCAAGAGTGCCGCTGTGGTAGGTCGCCTGCAAATTCGTTCCTACGAAGCCAAGGATGGCACCAAACGTCGTGTGGCAGAAGTCGTCGCAGAGTCTGTGCGATTCTTAAGCCCAAAAAGCAGCAGCGACCCGGGACCTCGCAGTGACTTTGACGAGTTCCCTAAAGAGATAAACCTTGAGGACGAAGAAGTCCCGTTCTAACCTTCAAAAAAGGAGTGAATACCTTTGCGCAAACGCACTCGTAAACCGAGAAAACGCGTATGTAACTTCTGCGTTGATAAAGCGGTTGCTATTGATTATAAAGAGATTGACAAGCTACGCCGTTTTGTAACTGAACGTGGAAAGATACTGCCTCGCCGTATATCGGGCAACTGCGCGAAGCACCAACGCTTGCTCACAGATGCAATCAAGCGTGCTCGCAATATCGCCCTGTTGCCATACACTATAGACTAGTTTTTCGCAGGGGAGCTGAGGCTCCCCTTTTGTTTAGCAGGGAAAAGAGCCGCCCCAGAGAATTATAATGATAAAGGGGGGGTACTAATGCCTGATTCAGGTAGAGAAATGGAAATTGGCCGCAACATACGTACGATTGAGTGGCTCAAGACAGAGTTGATTAGTGGAGTGGCTCAAGTATACAAGCAGTTGCCAAAAGGACGCGACGATCTACTAGCCTCCACACTGGCTAATGTTGTCATGCACTGCTACCTGCTAGGCCGGCGGCTTGGCATTAGCTACTCCAAACTTGAGGCGGCAGTGGAGCGTAAAGCTAAACTCAATGCAGAAGAAGGTCATGGGATTGAAGAATGGTATCAAGACCTATCTACGCTAGTAGAACATTTTGAAGCAAGACGCAATTAATAAGGGGGTGGAGATACATGAAAGTCATACTTAGCAAGGATGTTAAAGATGTCGGTAAGAAGGGGCAAGCGGTAGAAGTTAGCGAAGGCTACGCACGCAATTTTCTCTTGCCCCGCAGTCTAGCTGTTATCGCCACTGAAGGCGCGGTACGCTCTATAGAGCAGGAGAAACAGGCCGTACAACGCAAGAAAGAGCGTGAGGTAGAAGGGGCCCAAAAATTAGCAGCTAAGCTCAATAGCACAATCATTAGGATTACCGTTCGTTCCGGTGAGGGTGGTAAACTGTTTGGTTCCGTAACTACTGCAGACATCGCGAATACGCTTCTGGCACAAGGTGTCCAAGTTGACAAGCGGAAGATTGAACTGCGAGAATCGATAAAATTGACTGGAACGTATAAGGTAGATGTGCGGGTTTATCAGGAGACCATCGCCACCCTTACCCTCGTTGTGACGGGAGAATAACATGCCAGAAGACAGAGTTCCACCGCATAGCATAGAGGCTGAACAGTCTGTGCTCGGCGCGGTGCTATTAGACAAAGATATTCTCATTAACTTGTCTGTTACGTTACAGTCCATTCACTTTTACCGCGATGCGCATCGATCCATTTACCAATGCATGATAGATCTCTATATGGCAAATCAGCCTGTTGATCTTGTTACCGTTGCGGAGAGACTCACACAGCAGGGTAGACTCGACGATATCGGTAGCATCACCTACCTAACCTCTCTTTTTGATGTTACCCCAGTTATTAGTAATGCACCGGCTTATGCCAAAATAGTCTATGATAAGTACCTGTTGCGCCAGCTTATTTCAGCAGGCAACGAGATTGCAGCCGCGGCACTAAATGCGTCTGGCGAGCCAGCAAATTTACTGGATAGTGCAGAGCAGCGGATTTTCAAATTGTCGCAACTTCGAGAGTCGCGAGACTTTGTGCCCTTAGTCAATGTCTTGCACGGCGTTTATGATTTGCTTAACGCCAGTAAACTACCTAACGGTAACGTCAACGGTGTACCAGCCGGTTACCAAATGCTCGATAGACTGACCCACGGTTTCCAAAAAGGGGACCTTATCATATTAGCAGCCCGGCCCTCTGTAGGTAAGACGGCCTTTAGCCTCAACCTTTCACTTAATGCCGCTGTAAGGCACCAGATACCGGTGGCTTTTTTTAGCCTAGAGATGCCTAAAGAGCAGCTGGCTATGCGTATGCTCTGTGCCGAGAGCGTGGTGCGTTCGGAAGCAGTCCGTAACGGGAACCTCACCGACAAGGAGTGGGAGCGACTAGCACGTGGCATACAGGAATTATCTAGCGCTAAGATTTTTATTGACGATACACCTGCCTTATCCGTTATGGAAATGCGCAGCAAGGCTAGACGCCTTAAAATGGAAGAAAATATCGGTCTTATCGTAGTAGACTATATGCAGTTACTACGCTATCCGCACAGGTCCGAAAACCGGCAACAAGAGGTTGCAGAAATCACGCGCACGCTCAAGGCCTTAGCGCGCGAGCTGGAGGTGCCAGTACTAGCCTTAGCTCAGCTTAGCCGCGCCTCCGAGCAGCGCAGTGATCGTCGGCCTAACCTTAGCGACCTGCGTGAGTCCGGCGAAATTGAGCAGGCAGCTGATCTTGTAATGTTCCTTTATCGGGAAGACTATCAGAGTCAACAGACTGGGCCGAGCGATGGTGCTGGTCCCATAGAGGTAATTCTAGGCAAGCACCGCAACGGACCAGTTGGCCAAGTGAACCTAGTATTTCGTAAGGATTACGGGCGTTTTGAAAACGCAGCATTGGGATCAGAAGACGCAGGGTAGGTGCACCCACAGTACGACACACCCACAGTATGACAGTTGACATCTTTTGCTGGGTCATGTAGAATGATTGAGTGTCTGGCCCCATAGTGAAGCGGTTAACACACAAGCCTTTCACGCTTGCGACACGGGTTCGAATCCCGTTGGGGTCACCAAATGGAGCTGTGGTGTAGCGGTTAACATGCCGGCCTGTCACGCCGGAGACCGCGGGTTCGATTCCCGTCAGCTCCGCCATTTTATAATCTAAAAAGCCCCTTTGGGGTTTTTTTGTTTGTAAGGCATCAATTGATTCTACTTATATATTGCCTTGCTACTTCTAGCCGATGCTGCCATACTGATATTGGCCTAGAGTCATTGCGAGGGGTGAACACAAGCACATGAATTTTTCTCATGAATTTAGAGCATCGAACCTACAGGAGAATGGTGAATTACTAGCAGCATACCTTCAAAGTCTCCCCTCCCCGATGGACTCCTATTTGGAAGATAACCTAGATAAGTCGCAAATCTTCTCGATCATGGCTAGCGATACTCACATAGGTTTTTTGGGAGTTCAGGGGGCAACCCTTTGGTTTTTCTACGTTGTTAAGTCCCACACCAGGCATGCTCAAGCCATCTTCGAAGAAGCTACACATAAGCTTAATGTGAAAGAAGTTTTTTTCCAAACGTACGATAACCTATTAGTAAGCCTAGTTATGGATTGGGAATTCGAAAAGAAGAAGGGCGCTTATTTCTTTGAAGACACATTTCACATGAAGCGCCCATCCTTAAGCTTTGCGAACACTAGCTTCACACAGGCCGAGGCCTCAGACTTCTCCTTCATACAACAGGAGACAAACAACTTCTTTGATGCTTTGGACTTGAGTAATGGGGAAATCTTTATGTTACATGCCGGAGATGATCTTTTGGGCTGTGGAATTTCTGTTCGTGGAAGATACTTTACGGACTACACTAGTATAGGCATGGTCACATGTACTAGGTTCCGCAAACAAGGTGTGGGCAAGCTTATTCTGTGGCACCTCAAGGAATGGTGCTACGAGCAAGGTCTTATACCCATAGCTGGTTGCTGGTATTACAACACTCTGTCTCGCAAAACCCTAGAGAGTGCAGGGCTAACCCCGCGCGCTAGAGGTATGAGAGCCATCCTCCTCGAAAAGGAATCTATCCCCGAACGAACCGGCAATCCGCCTGGAGAAGAGGTCACCGCCCCCTAACATTGACACTCTCTTTCGCGCTAAAGTATAATATTTGTACGCCGATGTAGCTCAGTGGTAGAGCAGCTGATTCGTAATCAGCAGGTCGCGAGTTCAAGTCTCGCTATCGGCTCCATTAAATACAAAGCTCTCCGGGTTTTTGACCCAGAGAGCTTTTTGTTTTGTCGCCCAAACGTCGCCCTAGCTTTTTCTGATGAGCTTGTCCAGCTTTGCTGCAGCTGCTTCTTGTTGGTCGGGGAGCACATGACCATACTTGTCGAGCGTCATCACTGCACTAGCGTGCCCAACCCGCTCCGATGCGGTCTTAATGTCTACCCTAGCTTTGAGTAGTAATGTTACATGAGTGTGACGTAAATCATGGAATCGAATCTTTGGTAGATAGTTCGCCTCCATGAACCTTGGGAACCATTTAGAAATAGTGTCAGGATGCGTAGTAGCGCCATCCTCGCCGCAGAACACCAACCCCGAGTCCTTATTTATATAGCCCCCCGTCTTTTTCAAAGCCTCCTAGCTTCATTCTATGCTGTGCCTGCCGCAGGCTGTGCTTGCGTAGCACTTCTGCGTCAGCCTGCGTAATGGCCACGGACCGTCGGCCCGATTTTGTTTTTGGCTCCTTAAAATATATCCCCACAGTAGCATCATATTGAATCGACTGCCTTACGTAGATTCGCCTGGTGTCGAGATCAACGTCCTGCCATCTCAGGCCGTATATTTCGCCCCGTCTCATCCCCGTCCAGACTGCAACATAAAGAGCTGGGTTATGGGGTGAAGGCTCAGCGGCTGCAAGCATGGCCTCGACCTGTGACTCGGTAAGAACCGAAAGCCCTTCTTGCTCAACAGGGCGTGAGTGAATACGTCGCGTAAGAATTTACAGTAGCGTCGCTGAGTTTTTACACTTGCGTCGCTAATAGTTTACAGTTACGACGGAATCGCTTTACACCCTAAACTCCCTAAAGTTTTAGCGTAGACAGGAAAAAGGACACAAGAACAATCTAATCCCCCCTTCAGGATAGTCAACTTCAGGTCTTTGCAGGGCTTC
>WSXW01000038.1 GCA_009773495.1 Bacillota bacterium | reverse complement strand
ATTCATTTTTATTTCCGCTCTGTAGGAGCGTTTGGGCATGTAAACATGGCTTAAGCAGCCATCTTTCGATGCGCGGGGCCACCTATTGAGACAGCCCCTCGGTCCCGGATCCCAATTATTACCACGAGGCGTTGGCCCGCAGTTGGCTTAGTTTTTCTTTACCCCAAGGGCAACTTTGAAACCGTTTACGTCCCACTCTTTAGTGAAAGCTCCCTCGTCAGCACCTTTGCATAATTCTAAAGCCAATACTTCATCCTTGATGTACTGAACGTAGTTAGTTACCGCTGCTTCCACTGTTGTGTCACCCGCGTAGAAGACAGTAATTTTGTCCTCTACCTCAAACCCGGCGTCCTTACGCATGGTCTGAAGCTTACTCACCAACTCACGGACTAAACCTTCTTCCTCCAGTTCTGGAGTAAGGTGAAGATCCATGACTACGGTGAGCCCGCCACCTGACTCGGCCGAGAAGCCTTCGCGCTCATGAACACGGATATCTAGCTCGCTAATAGCCAGCCCCACGTTCTCGCCGTTGAGCTCTACCACTAGCTTCTTCTCTTGGGTAATAGCATCCGCCAGCACATGCACGTCGACTCCAGCTAACACCTTAGCTAAGGTCTGCACTTCTTTACCAAAGCGTGGGCCTAATAGCTTAAAGTTAGGCTTGGCAGAATAAGTTACGAATTGAGTTGTGTCTTCGGCCGGTGTCACCAGCTTAACGTTGAGCTCCTCCACTATAAGTTCCTTGAGCTCTTCTCTCAAGCCCTTGAAGCCCGGCTTAACAAAATATAGCTTCGCTACGGGCTGACGAACTTTTACGTTAGCCTTGCTGCGTACGGCTCTACCAAGATAGACGATATCCCGAGCGAGGTTCATTTCTGTGTTAAGACTTACATCGATTAGAGACTCATCTGCCACAGGATAGCTTTCCATATGCACACTAAGCTTAGGGGTAGCGTCAATGGAGCGTACCAAGTTCTGATATAGCTCTTCACTTAAGAAAGGCGTAAAGGGTGCCATCAGCTTGGTGATAGTGGTCAGCGCCTCATACAGCGTGAGGTAGGCCGATGTCTTATCCTGGTCCATCTCACCCTTCCAGAAACGGCGCCGATTACGTCTGACGTACCAGTTGCTCAGCTCATCAATAAATTCGTCGATAGCACGAGTAGCTGTCATGCTGTTAAAGACATCTAAGCCAGCACGCACTTCCTTGATCTTCATGTTCAGACGTGAGATGAGCCACCTGTCGATCAGAGGTTTTTCCTCTAAGGGCACACTGTGCTCCACTGGGTTGAAACTGTCAATATTCGCATAGAGCACAAAGAAGGAGTAAACGTTCCAGAGCGTACCCATCACCCGGCGTTGGTACTCCTGCATCGCCACAAGCGAGAAGCTTTTAGTATACCACGGTGGGTTTACGGTGTAGATAAACCACCTCAGGCCATCGGCTCCCACAACCTTGAACGCATCCCAAGGGTCAAACCTATTGCCACGGGACTTACTCATCTTCTTGCCGTGCTCGTCTAGGCCCATTTCTGTAGAGACCACGTTCTTGTACGAAGATTGACCAAAGGTCATGGTTGAGATCGCTAACAAGGTGTAGAACCACCCGCGCGTCTGGTCAATGCCTTCACAGATGTAATCTGCAGGGAAGCTCTCCTTGAACAAATCTTGGTTTTCAAAGGGGTAGTGCCATTGAGCAAAAGGCATACTGCCTGCATCGTACCAACAGTCAATAACCTCCGAAACGCGCTTCATGGTACCGTTACACCTTTCGCACTTGAGCTCAACGTCATCAACATAGGGACGGTGAAGGTCCAATGTCTCTGGCATGCTAACCGCCATGGCTTTCAGCTCAGCGATACTGCCGATGCAGTGTTGGTGACCGCATTCGCAGGTCCAGATTGGTAGCGGTGTACCCCAATAGCGCTCACGACTGACGGCCCAGTCGATAAGGTTATCGAGGAAGTTTCCAAACCGGCCGTCACGCAGGTGCTCGGGATACCAGTTAATCGTTTGATTGTTGGCTTGCACCTGATCTTTAATGGCCGTCATGCGGATAAACCACGAGCTCCGTGCGTAGTACAAGAGTGGTGTGTCGCAACGCCAGCAGAATGGATAGTTGTGCAAGTACTTCTCTTTCTTGTACAGGCAGCCATTTTCTTTGAGGTATTCGATGATAGGCTCATCTGCGTCCTTAACAAACTTGCCTTCCCACTCCTTGACATCCGCGCTAAAGCAGCCTGTTGGGTCTACAGGATTGGGTGTAGGGAAGTTGTACAAGCGACCGATGCGGCTATCGTCCTCACCAAAAGCTGGCGCAGCATGCACAATGCCGGTACCGTCCGTAGTTGTAACAAAATCACCGCTGACCACATAGTGCACATTGTAGCCCTCTAGGCTCGGCAGCTTGTAGGGTGCTTTGTATTTCTTGCCTAATAGATCATTCCCCTTGCGGGTTTCGACGAGAGTATAGTCACCATGGAGAACCTGTAGACAGGCCTTGGCTAGAATAAGCTTTTCGCCATGATGCTCTACCACTGCATACTCGATGTTCTCGCCAACTACTAGCGCTACGTTTGATGGCAGCGTCCAAGGTGTAGTAGTCCACACCAAGAAGGAAGTGCCAGGCTCATCTAGTACGGGGAGGCGTACAAATACGGATGGGTCCTCTACTTCTTCGTAGCCTTGCGCCACTTCGTGGCTAGAAAGCGATGTCCCGCAACGGGGGCAATACGGCAACACCTTAAAACCCTTGTAAAGCAAGTTCTTATCCCATGCTTGGCGCAAGGACCACCATACCGATTCAATGTATTCATTCTTATAGGTGACATAGGCGTTGTCCATATCAAGCCAATAGCCGAGTCGCTCAGTGAGCTTTTCCCACTCTTTTTCGTACTTAAATACGCTAGCCCGGCACGCCTCAACAAATGCCTTAATACCGTAGGCTTCGATATCTGGCTTTCCCTTGATGCCAAGTTCCTTCTCTACCTCTAGTTCGACAGGCAGACCATGGGTGTCCCAACCAGCCTTACGCCTAACATAGTAACCGTCCATGGTCTTGTAACGCGGGATAAGATCCTTCATGGAGCGAGCCATAGCGTGCCCGATATGCGGCAGGCCGTTAGCTGTAGGTGGCCCTTCATAGAATACGTAGCGTTCATTATTCTCGCGCGTCTCTTGGGTTTTGACAAAGACATCTTCATGGCGCCAGAACTCGAGGATGTTCTCCTCTAGGGCTGGAAAGTCGACCTTGCTTTGTACTTTTTTAAACAAATGTATTACCTCCTGTCAGTTGCGTTCCTAGTTCATAGTTCATAGTTCCTCATTAAAGCCGTGCTCGGTGCAACCTCATCACACTCAGACATGGCTCACGTGCATGTTTCATGTTTGCGATTAGTGTTTTGTAAGTAGTGATTCGTCCCTAAGAAGCTGATAGCGGTAGGCGGAAAGCGCTTCGACCTGTTAAATACAAAAACCCCCCTTCCATAAGGAACGAGAGGTTGCCCGCGGTACCATCCTTGTTGGCTAAACATAGCCCAACTCTACGCCTTAACGCGGCATACGGAAAACCCTACGATGGAACCAGCACAGATTACTGTCTGTGGTTCGATTCTCTCTTGAGGTCCCCATCTCCGAGGTGATATCTGTTCTTACTTCGCCACTGGGTCGCACCGCCCCCAGCTCTCTGAGACTCCGTAATAACGACATGTCCTCTTCATAGAAGATGTCGGTAGAAATTTATCTATAATGATATCATGAGTAAGGAGGAAACGCAACACGCACGCACAGCATCTTCCACAATTAAACAGCTCCTGCGACTAAGTCGCAGGAGCTGTTATGACTCAAAGCTGCTCCGCAGCTTTATTTCTATGTATTATCAGGTTGAGCAGTCTGAGACGCCCACAACTAATGCATTGTGTATCGCCAGAAGCACAGCCTTACTTTCTGCTGAGTTCCCCACCTCAATGTGGAGATTTCCGTCAGCAGCTAGCACCTCAGCTGCCACTCTGTTTGTCAAGTCAGCGACTTTGCGCGGGGCACTTGTTACTTCGATGGATGTAATTTTCCTGCCTTTCACTAATACGCAGACTTGATATTTAAAACCACCAAACGTGTACTCACCGTCGTAATCGCCATCATGGATGCTGGATATGTTGACATTCTCGATAGGCATGGCCAAAATTGCCTTCCGTTCTTCGTTGCTACTCCAGAGCAGACCTGCTACCAAGACGCCAACAATCACTAGCGTGGAGACCAACCCCACGCGCCAATTTGCGGCAAGAAAACGTTTTGTATCTTGTTTTGCTTTCTCCATTTCATTCACCCCCCTTATCCCAATACTCTGTGTTCGCCATTTACAGCAGTTTCCCTGCTAGCCTACTGTTTTTCTCTAGTTCTTTCATCTGAGCCAGCTTGACTCTAGAATTTTTAGCTCATATGCGACACATTTGCTAGTGAATAGCGTGAAGACTATATATTTTTACCAAATAAACCACTCTGAACGACCTCCGTTGTGTTATTTATTAACTATGTTATAATATGGCTAGTTTGCCATAGGCTATAAAAGGAGTGTAACTAACAGACTAAATGAAAATGACCCTGAACGTATTGCTTAGAACCTCAATGATGATTGCTCTAGGTATTGCTTTACCATTAGCCTTTCATAGTGTACCAAATGCAGGACGGGTGTTCCTACCCATGCACCTACCCGTACTCCTTACAGGCTTTCTTTTTGGCCCTGTTTCAGGCGTGCTAGCCGGCGCAGTCACCCCTCTGCTCAGTTCAGTCTTTACCGGCATGCCACCCATGGCGCCAATACCCATAGCTGTACAGATGAGCGTTGAGCTTGCCGCTTTTGGTCTGCTAGCAGGTTTGCTATATCATGCACTCAAGATGAACATATTTGTGAGTCTAGTGCTTACCATCGCTGGTGGTAGACTCGCTTATAGCATTATTACCTTAGCACTATTCCCTCTCTTTGGTTTAAACTCTATCCCACTTAGTGTTGTGTTTGGGGCAAGCCTCGTGACAGCTCTGCCAGGTCTTGCCCTGCAGGTAGTCGCTATACCATCCATCATCCTAGGCGTTAACAAGTACACCCATCACCAAATTAGCTCTAGGTTCTAAGTACTAGCTAACATCCGTGGGTCTTTAGCTAGCCTCAAAAACAAAAACCAAATATTCTAGGATGTATAACAAGCACGACCACGCAAAAAAGGGCTGTTACTGCAACAGCCCCTTCGCATATTATTGAGCCTGATACCAGCCTTTTTGCTGCATGTACTGGAAGAGCGCAAAAGCATGACCCTGTTCTTCCTTTTGAATGTGACTAAGAGCCTGGCGCAACTGTTGGTCGGTCGATTCGAACACCGCATGATCGTACATGTCTGAAACAGCTTTCTCTGTTGTCAACAGATCGTTGCATATCTGCTGATCCGAAAGCATGCCCTGCCCGGTAAACTGGGTCTGGCTAGCGGTGGTGCTTGGCATCATACTACCACTGTAACTCTGCCCCTTTCCTCCGCCGCCTTGCTGCTGTGTACTACCGCTGGTGCTGCCGCTTTGTTGTTTAGAGCCTTGGCTGCCCATTTGATTGAGCACCTGGCTAATGGAGCCTCCCTGGCCCATGGATCCTTGTTGACCACTCTGACCACCTGACATGCCGCCCTGCTGACCGCCCATCTCTGGCACTTGACCTTGGAGTAACTGGCTAACTATGTTCAAATGGTTGGCCTCTTGCTGCCCGGCCCAGCTCAGAATCTGTTTTAGCTGCTGGCAAGAAACTGTTTGAGTATAATGATTGTACTTAGCTATACAAAGCTCCTCGTGATGTTTAGCATCCTTTAAATACATCTGTTCCTTTTGAGTCAATTGCATTTAGACAAACCTCCTTGTTCTTGGTCACGAAAAGTTTGCCCTGAACAAGAGAACATATGCCTATGTTATTCTGGAAAAAGCCAAAACTTCCTCAGCGAGCTCCTGAGGTGTTTGGCTATAGGCTTCAATCATTTTAATCCTGGCCCTGCTATAGCTAACAAAAATCTTGGTATTCTCCTGTAACCGCCAGAAGTAGTCTTCAATTTGACTCTCAGTCCCTAGAGAACGGAGCCAACGTTGCCACAGCGGGTTTCGCTTGCTTGTGTCTAAGATATGCCGCAGCAATAACGGCCGTGGGTGATAGATAAAGACAAGGGCTGCACCTAGATGACTCAGCTCGTTGTCGATAGCCACGAACGGTGTAAAATCGCCCACTTGCGCCGCATGGGTCAGATGAAACCTCTCTAGCAACGTAACCGGGACTAAAGCGTGCTCTCCATAAAAGCGATACTTCTTGTATAGCTCGTTGGTAGTCCTAATATGTATCATATGTTGTTCTAGTAGCTGAACTCGGTCGGTCACCGTGGGGCTGGTAAGCTCAAGCACCCTCTCAGTGTAATGCTCAGAGATTACCGAGCGAGTAGGCTTACTGCTCCAAGCGGGGTGTTGCGTGAGCGCATTAACTAAAGTGGTCTTGCCAGTGGCAACCACACCTTCGATTATGATAACTGCCATTACTATTTAATCGAGGCTGATTTATCAATGTATGAGGCGGCACTCAGCCCCGCCACCAAACCCTCTCCTACCGCCTTAGCCAACTGAAATGGCCTGCCCGTGCTGTCACCCGCTGCAAAGACACCGGGTATGTTAGTAGCCATTGACCTATCTACAACAATAGCTCCCTGAAACTGATTGAGACCGCTCAGTAACTGCTCCGCTGGTGTTACGTCACGGAATATAAAGACCCCCGCGACCTCTAATTGCTGGTCTTTAAGGGCCAGATGGGTAACATGGCCTTCGCCGAGCACCCCTAGTGGTCGACCGTTCACGATTTCCACTTGAGAACTCAAGCCGTGATAGTCTTTCATTTGTGGCACAAAAAACACTTTCTCCGCCACGGTGACAAGATAGTTTGCTTCTTCAACGCCTTCGTGTGTGTATGCAACCACAGCAACCGTTTTGCTACGGTAAAGCGGCCCATCGCAAGTACCGCAATAACTAACGCCCCTGCCGACAAAATCTCGTTCCCCTGGTAAATAGGATGTCTGTGACACACCTGTTGCAATAATAATCGCTTTGGCTTCAAACATGTCGGTCTTGGCAGCCAACATGAAGGTACTATCCATAGGGACAATATTGTCGACCCGTGTTCGGTATATCTCAATACCCATCTCCTCAATATGAGCTAGGTAGAGATCCCGCAATTCTGTACCCGTAATCTGATGAAAACCGAGGTAATTGTCTATCCAGGGTGCGCTCGCTAGTTTGGGGCTACAAACTTCAGCACCGAAGACCTTGATGACCTTGTTGCGTATCTTGGCATTCACTGCGGCAGAAAGACCTGCAGGTCCACATCCAACTATGGCGATATCTAATAGCTCCATTAAATACAGCTCCTCTCACTTGACACGATGTGCTTAGCACACGGAGTTTCCATAGCAGCGAAAAATGAAAATACCATAACAAAAACAGCGATCTCTGTGCAGGACTTCTGCTTCCCCCTACGAATTATTATATATATAGCTACACGAAATTTCGCTTGGGGGAGTTGACGTGAAATTAGACCGGACCTTCATCATCGTGGCCATAGCAGGTTTGTTCTTTAATCTTGCCCTTGGTATTCAGACCACCGCGCATATGAACTTCGTCTCGACAGAAGTAGGGCTCGCGGCTGAAGATATCGGCCTGCTTGATGGAATCAGAGAAATTCCAGGGCTTTTAACGGCGCTTTTGGCACTCGCAGCCTTGTTGTTTACTGAGTCTATTCTTGCAACACTGTGTCTTGTACTGTTAGGGGTCGGTCTGTACCTATATGGCCAAGCGGCGAGCTTTACCCCCCTAATTATAGGAACGCTAGTATCTAGTATAGGGTTTCATCTCTATGGTCCTGTGCAAAACAGCATCTTACTTCGGACTGCTGAACTCAATGAGCGCGGTCGCCGCCTAGGGGCCATTAGCGCTATCGGCGCATTAGCAACGGTATTAGCTACGCTTCTTGTGCGCTTCCTAGTTCCATTTATTGGCGTACGATCCGTGCTTACGCTAGCCGCTGTACTTGCTGTAGCCGGAGCTGCCGTTCAGTTCTTAAGCCGGCAAAGCGGTGAACGCACCGACATCCGGAGAGGCATGGTATTTAAATGGCAATACAAGAGCTATTATTGGTTGACTCTTCTCGCAGGATCACGCCGTCAAATCAACTACACATTTGCCAAAATGGCTTTGGTCCTACTCTACGGCGTGCCACTTACAACCATGGCAACCCTGATGCTACTGGCTAGTTTACTCTCCATCGCCACTCGACCTATTTTTGGTCGAATTATTGACCGCCTAGGAGAGACACGAACCCTCTCGCTCAATTACTCTATCTTGATTGGAGTCTTTTTGGGATACGCCCTAATACCGTACACCGCTGTTCTATATGTTCTGTTTGTACTAGACCACATCCTGCTAGGTTTTGATATCGGTATCACTACACATCTCGATAAGATTGCGCTCCGGGAGGATGTCAGCCCTAGCCTTGCCATGGGTAGCACCATTAACCATATTACGGGCATTTTAATCCCTGTAGTAGGAGGCCTCATGTGGGCAGTCTTCTCACCTCGCAGTGTATTCTTAACAGGTGCAGTCATCTGTATAATATCGCTTATTCAGGTGCAGTACTTACCCGATCCTGCGCAATTCGAAAAAAAGGTTCCGGCCGCGGTTTAACCCGCGGCCTTTTGCTTAGTGCTCGGCTAATTGTGTGAGAGTGACCAGTTTCATCTCAGGTATAGTCACTACCTTGTTGTAAATTAGCTTCTTTGCTAACTTCGAATCAGTCTCAATCGCTAGATTCAACTCTCTGCCGCTAGCTAACCGTAGTACCCTGCGGCCCTCATCATACTCGCCTTGTTCCACTTCCCTATTATTCTTTAGCGTATATGTTATCTGCAAACAAAACACCTCCACCTTTATATTGAGCAGAGGTACAATAAAACATGCTCTCTCTATTTAGGCTGTGATAGCAATGATATAATTTGAGTTTACCAATGGCCATATGTAGCTGATAGGCACGGACTTTACGAGTATGCTGCTGCTAAGTCAAAGGGGGTTCTTTAAAATGAGTAGTATGTCATGGGCCAACATGCCCTTCAAGTATAGAGGTGAATCTGACTTCTTTATCCAGCTAGATAAGTGGATTGGAGATGTCTTCTACGAACAGTTACCGCTACTCGGCTATGAGACACGCGAGGAGCAAATCTACACTACTTATCATATAGTAAAGGCTTTACGCGAACGTGCCGTACTCTTTGGAGAGGCTGGCTCGGGCACTGGCAAAACTTTTGCCTACATTCTTACTTGCCTGTGCTATGCTCGACTAAAAGGTATGCCTGTAGTTCTTTCTTCAGCATCGCCTGTACTACAGGAGCAGCTCACCCACCCTCATGGCGATATAGCTACCTTGTCGCGCACGCTTGGGCTCAACATTGATGCTCGCTTGGCGAAGAGCCCTGAGCATTACCTCTGCGAAGTAAAAGTGGAGAGGCTCAAATGGGTTCCTAAGCACAGGGAACGCCAAAAGGTACTTGCATGGGCTGAGAACTCCACCTACGGGGACAGGTCAGAACTACCCCACATAAGTGATGCTACTTGGTCACAAGTAGCATGGGATTCTGGCTTGCGATGCGACCGCTGCAAACGCAAAGGCTATTGCCGGTTCGCTAAGGCGCGGCGGCAATTTCAAGGGGCCAAGGATTTTATTGTTTGTGAACACCAGGTATTCTTTAATGACTTATGGGATAGGGAAGAACTGAAGCTTCGACGAATGGTCCCCTACCTACCCGACTACGCCGCTGTTGTCCTTGACGAAGGGCACCTCGTCGAGCTACCCATTGCTAAGACATTAGGACGAGAGCTTAACCAAGCTACCATCAAGAACATCATCACTGACCTATCAGGTTTAGACGGGCTTAGAATGACTCTCTTAGAGAAAATGGAAGAAACCGAAGCTAGGGCTCGCAGGTTCTTTACCACGCTTACACATGCTGTTGTTGTAGATCAGCGTGCTGAGCGGATGCATATCAACCGCGTTATAGAGCTTATGGACGCAGCTCAACTTCTGTCGAATGTGGTTGAAGCATTTCAAGATGAGCTGATGATCGAAGAAAGCATGAATGAGCAGACACCTTATGCCCTAGCTTTAGCCTCGCATCAAGACCGACTAGACCAACTTCGCCAAGGGCTAAGACTGCTGCAATCTGGGGAAGAACACAGTGTAGCATGGTGGGAACCAGAGGATTCGTCTGCCTACGTTATCCCGCGGGAGTACTCGCAACAGCTGCACACTGAATTATTGTCTAAACATATTCCGGTGCTTTTTACGTCATCCACATTAGCGGCCGGCAAGAGCTTTGATTATATGCACCATATCACTGGAGCTATGGATGCCATACACTCACAAGTAGGGGTACCTTTTAATCTGCATGAACAGGTCGCCTGCTATGTAGCTCTAGATTTGCCCCATAACGACGATTACCTGCGTAGTGCAGCCATACGCATCAAAGAACTTCTCGCAATTACTGAAGGGCGCACATTGATACTATGCAGTTCACCAGTGGACAGGAGCAACATAGTTGCTCACCTGTCTCAGCAAGACTTGCCCTACAGATTATTATGGGAGGGGCAGGCTTCTCGTACCAAGCTACTAGATGAATTTCGGTCAGACACTACATCTGTGCTTGTAGGGAACAGTTTTTGGGAGGGGGTCGACGTACCTGGTGAATCACTGTCTCAAATTATAGTACTGACGCTTCCCTTCCCCCGACATGATCCGTTGGTAGAAGCTCGTCGCAGGGAAGCTCGGGAAAAAGGATTGGACCCCACCGAGACAGTCGATGTTCCTTCCATGCTTATTAAACTGCGACAAGGGTTCGGCCGCCTCATTCGTACTTCTGTGGACCGAGGCTTGATTAGCGTCCTAGACAGCGGCCCAAATACCGAGACCTTTGACCGTGTAATAGAGGCCATCCCCAAGCAAATAGAGGTTACCCACGACCTTGCAGAAGCTAAGGAGCGCACACGCAAACTGTTGGCGCAGGGCTCGTAGCAGTTGGTACGGCGCATAGCTTAGAACACATAGCTCCTCGTAGGTCGTACACGGTACACGGTACACGGAGGAGACCCCTTTGACTATAGTTCTACTGCACTACTACTTTCTTAGCACCCTGAGGCACATCTATCTCGTTTGCGCCGTGTAAGATCTCTGCCTTGTCGTCTTCATTTAAGAAGCGCTCCATCACTGTAGCTATACGGCCTCCTTAACTATCAACAACCTATGTTTAATATACCCTGCGGGGTATATTAAACAAGAATAATTACACTAGTCTAGTTGTACCTCTTACATCGACAGGCTGGATGTAATCTACATCACATTGAGAGGCTAATCTCTGTGCTATAGCCACGTCAGCCTGTGAAAAGGAGACTGTGGATAGATTCTCTACGCGCTCAAAACGGTAATTGATGTGACCATGTAAATGAATTTTTTCGGAGAGGTCACTAAGCTCAGCAGTAAAGCTGAAGAGACGGAGCTTGATGTGACCATAATCATGGTCTACTAGAAGAAATGGTCGCAACTTGCCGATGCTTACTGCTAGCTCCTCTCTAATCTCGCGGCGTAGGCAGTTACCCAAATCCTCGCCTTCGTTCATCTTGCCACCAGGAAACTCCCACAGAGAATTAGACTTCTGGCAGACCATAACTGTGCCGTCAGGGTTAGAAATCAGGGCTGCTGTGACATACAAAAGGCGAGCTGTATCTAGATTACTTTCTAACCAATCAACCTTCTCAGACAAATAAGGACTCCCACTACAACATTTACTGCAAAGAGCTATATAAGAACGTGGGCCCTTACCTTCAGCAATGTTAGCAATCGTTGGCGCACCGGGTAGGCCACAACATTCGCAGAAATCCATGGACCGAGCACTTATGTAATTATGGAGAGAACTAACAGCAGGATCATAGTAGGCACGCTCCCGCGCCATATTAAATTTAACTCCCCATGTGGGCAACTGCATAGTAAGCCCTCCTCCCAAGTTATACGTACTCCCCTCTATTGTACCAGATACTACCTAAGTAATGAGGCAATAGGAGCCGGCTTGGCCGGCTCCTATTGCCTCAATCTACATCCGCTTATTCCACGACATATAGGAAAACTGCCAAATCACCAGTAGCACTCCTGCTTCGACTAAAGAGCGGACAGGAAGGGTGCGGTAGACCAAAATATCAACCAAAGTTCCCACTACAAGGATTGCTCCAAAAGCATATCCCAGAGTTGAGTACGCTGAGCGCATCGTCACCTGAAGGTGCCGCTCATCGCCAACTCTCGTGTAGTCTCCAGTCTCCATTGCTCGTGCCTTCTCCTCCTCCGGTTTAAGCCAAATCAAAAGCACAAAAAACCCAACGACAGCCCCATATACCAAAACCAAAGAAGAACGGCTTAGAGCCTGGACAAGTGAGAGACCGTTGCGCGTAACCTTCCAGACCACTATGCCCAGAGCCACAACATAGAGCGCGTACCCGACTGTGGATAGCCATCGGGCCCGGTCGTAGTGAAGTAAAGGGTCGCCTTACCCAGTTTTACGCCGCGGTCAACCGCAAGGGATGAGCCCAGGTGTAAAAAACAGCGTCCTCTGAAGACAGAGGGCCAGATAAGACGAGCCAGATGAGCTAGGCATATGTTATCCGGACATTGACTCAACCATTTGTGCGAAAGAAACTATGTCAGGGATGTTCTCCTGCACTATACTGTACACAATCTCCGGATTGATGCGAATGTAATCGTGGACAACCACGTTGCGAAACTGCGCCATTCGTTTTAGGCTCTCCGCTAGTTCCACAGGGATCAGCTTGTTTTCCAAGAGCACCTGAAAGCAGTCTTTGTTGTCTAGTGGCTCCCGGAAGCCGCTGTATGAGATGATGTGGCTGGCAAGATCAAGACACGCTTCGATGGCGACCTGAAGTGTTCTCTCTGTATAACGGCGGATGATCTTGTTCTCCTTATAGTCCTGAAGGGAGTACCTTAGTTTCACCTCGTCGAGATCCCGGAGATACTCTTCTAGCTGCACCAACAGCCTTGTAACCACAGCTTTCTCAACCATGAAACTTCGCCTCCCTCCCCGTCAATCTCTTGCGAGCCTGCCTATGGTACTGCTCAAGGATGGGCATATGGTCAAAATAGCGCTTTCGGTAATCTACTTCAAAGGCGATTCTGCTACTCTTGTCCCGCTCATGCAGCACCACCTTGTTTCGCATTACCTGGTGGATAAAGAAAAGGTCGGCACTCCTCAAATCAACCAGGTCAACTTTGCTCCCGAGAAGATCTTCGAGGTCGTTGGTAATCTCCAGCTTAATTTGGAAGCGTCGGTGAGGGTCGAGCCCCTCTTTGAACAAGACAGCGAGGTCCAAGTCACTTGCTGGGCGGGCTGTGCCCTTTGCGCGTGATCCAAAGAGGTAAACAGCATAAATGTCATCCCTATCGCGGAAATAGTCTTGTATCGTTTTTAGTAGCACTTCGCCGATCACGAAACTCCCCCCTCGCAGCGATTTCAGGCGTACTTTCCTGGTATGTTTGCTACATTGTACCATTTGGCCAGGCGAAGCTCAATTGTTCAGCACACCATGGCCCTACAGGCGCTCATCCATGTAGTCCCTCATGGCTTCGACGTTGCCGAAGCCGAGCTGCAAGTTGACACCTCCGTTTCTTATGACCATATGTTCTCCCCCTAAGCATAGTCAACTTGGTCAGGTTAGTCAATATAGAACAAAGGGGACGGGTGCTTCTGTCGGAAGATGACCGGGCTGGTGGGTTTTAACACAGTCTGACGTCCCCTTTGTTCATACCCTTTGTTCATAGAGCAGGTGAAGAAAATCATCACTGAGGAGTTTGAGGGTGCACAAATCCCCGCCTGGGGCAAGTAGACATGTTTTCCCCAAGCTTTGCGTGGAAAGGGAGAAAATCGGGGTAGTCCACCACAACCTCCTAGCTGTTCTACCTCCCGTGCTGGGGAAATGCAAGGGTATATTTGGCCCTATAGGCGATATCAACATTGTGATTTGTCTCGGTCTTGTAACGGCGCAGGATGGGTGACAGATTACGAGGGCGAGCCTGTCTCGGACTTCTACGGTAATTGGAACCATGTGGAAGGTTATAGCGATGGGGGGTACTATTTGGGTAGGGAGTTTAATCTGTATCTTGAGGGGCTCGGGCTGGGGGTTAGGGAAGTTGGCACGTTGCCCATAGAGAAGATCAAGCAGCACGCCGAGTCGTTCTTGAGCGGATAGTGTAAGGCCAAGAGACACTATGCCCTGGCCCAGGGGTAGCCAGCCCTACGACGGGGGACTACCGGCTGTCCGGGAGCAGCAATGGACTATTGGGCTGAGAGGAATTAACATGGTATACGAGCAGGACTTATGCAGTTGATGTAAATATAGAACGTCAATCCCAAAAATAATTCTCACGAAACAGTCTGTTATTCCATAAAAGCCTTGACATTTATAACAAGCTCCCATAATTACAGTGGATGGTATTTATTGCCTGATTGGCCGTGTTGGTTCGTTGAAGCGGCGAAAGCCTACACCAAACGATGCAGAATCGAAGTTTTTACCGTGCAATTAAGCAAAACCTTGGTTTAACATCCTGCTACGCACAAACTGAAGCAGCTCACCTCGCACATATGGAGCTGCTATTCACCGCAAAAACTCTTATTTGCTTCGCTACATGGGAGGAACTTAAGTTGTGGAGTTGGGATTTTTATCTATCTACTGCATAGCTTCTGCCTGTTTAATTGTGGCGCGTGCGTTGATGTCTTAGCCAAGTCTGAGTTTATTAGTCTGCGCAGCCTGAATAGACTTTTTCACGTGCACGTTGGGATAGGCCCTAAGAGTTTTATAAGAATAGTACGCTTCCAGAAGGCCCTACAGGCCTTAGATCAGCGGCTCTCAACACGGCGGCTAGCAGAAATTGCTCAAGCCCCAGGTCTCGCGGACGAATCTTCTGACCGCGTCTGTTTCTAGCTCTGAGACAGTGAAGGGCGTCACGTGTCCGTCTTTCGTCGGGGCATAATGGCAGAGACCAAAGTGCGCCTGATTTGCCGGAACATGTAGGTTCACAAGACAGATTTCTTATGTGTTTACCTCTAAAGCAATGGACGCCTAGCCTACAGCAGGTACCAAGAAGTATACCTTGTCGAAGGCAAAACACATGTGACAAATGTCATATGTGTTTTTCTGTCTTATGTCACTACCATCACCTCATGGCGGTCTATACAATGAGGTCATAAACACATAAAGGGGTGCTCCTAAATGCAGATAATCCTAGAGACAAAAGATGTCGTAAAGAGATACAACGGGTTGTTGGCACTTGACAATGTGAGTTTACGAATACCTGAAGGCTGCATTTTCGGCCTGATAGGTCCCAACGGCGCAGGAAAGACGACCTTAATAAATGCCATTATAAGCATGACTAAAATTGACTCCGGAGAGATTATGGTCTTTGGTCAGAGTCTTGACACTGCCGATAGAGAATTCAAAGCCAAACTTGGTGTCGTTCCTCAGGAGATTGCTCTCTACGATGACCTCAGCGTTTACCAGAACCTCGATTTCTTCGGCAGACTATATGGATTGCGTGGCATCAAACTCAAGGAGAATATAAAAGAGGCCCTTGAGTTCGTTGACCTATGGGAAAGGCGCAACGATTCACCCAAGAGGTTTTCAGGCGGCATGAAACGCCGGCTCAATATTGCTTGTGCACTGGTGCACAGGCCGGAACTTGTGATTATGGATGAACCCACGGTAGGCATTGATCCACAATCACGCAACCACATCCTGGCTTCAATCAGGCGTCTCAATGAAAACGGCACAACTATCGTGTATACCTCACATTATATGGATGAAGTAGAACAGCTTTGTGCTGATATCGCGATTCTCGACCATGGGCGCGTTATCGCCCGTGGAACGAAAGAGCAGTTGGCAGACATGGTAGCGGTCGAAGAGAAGCTGGTCATGCGCCTATCAGGAACCAGCTATACACTGCTGGATTGCGTTAAAGGTGTGCAGGGAGTGAAGGCTGCCAAGCTTGAAAGCAATAGGTTAACCGTGGTCTCAAGAATCCGCATCAACAATATTAACAAGATTATCGACTGCGTTCTTGATGCAGGAGCGATTATTGAGGGTATCAACATGGAACGACTGACTCTGGGCGATGTCTTCTTGACTCTAACTGGACGCAGCCTGAGAGATTAGGAGGAAGGAAAGGCATGAAACTATTAACAATCATCTACTACTCAGCCCTAAGGAATCTAAAAGACAGACGGATGCTACTCATTATGCTCATCATGCCGATCATCCTAATCGCAATCTTGGGGATGGCACTAGATAGTATGTTTGCACCTCGTCAAATTGAAAAATCTAGCGTCGCCTACCTTAATGCTGATATCGGGCCAAGTAGTAACCAGCTAACCTCATACCTAGCCAGCGAACAGGTCAGAACGTTCATCAATGTCACTCCTGTTACTTGTTTTGAAGCTGGTCAAGCGGCCTTAGACAGCGGCTCCGCAGAAGCATTCATCTATGTACCACCTGATTTCTCGCAGAACCTCATGCGCACAGAAGGCGCACGCATTCACCTGCATACATCTCTGCAAACGCCACTCATAAAAGGTTTTCTTAGCAACTACGTTGATGCTCAAAACTCCGCACTGGTTGTGACAACAATGGGAGCACCGCTAGGTTTCACCTACCACGACTATTTCGACGAAGCCGCGATCTCTCTCGAAGGCAAGGCCCCACGAGCCATCGATTACTACTCTATACAAACCCTGCTTCAGGTAATGCTTATGGGTGGCTGGTATGGTATTAGCTCCGTCAAGGACGATGGTGACATGAACACCCACGTGCGACTGCACACAGCGCCAATCAGCCCTTGGACGCATCTTCTGGGAAAGGTATTGGCCAACGTAGTCGTCCTGTGCTTGCAGTCCTCCGTTGTAGTGATTTTTTCAAAATATGTTTACGGAGCCAACTGGAGTGGAAATGCACTACTGATCGTTTCTACCCTGCTGGTATTCTCTATCCTCACGATCTCAATAGGCTTTCTTATGGGTGGATTGTTTAAGGAAAGCAACAAGGCTTTTGGTGCATTGTGGTGTTTAATGCTCTTCTTCTCCATCATTGCAGGGGCTTTAGGCAATACGGACATGGGAAAATTGGCGCGGCTTTCGCCTAATTACTATGCCAAAACCGCTCTGTTCGGCACCATTTACGGTGGTTCACCTGACGCAATACACTCGTCGATACTGGTACTGTCCCTGGTAACACTAACTGTCTTTACCGCAGCATTAGCCCTAGGCAGGAGGATAACAGCATGACGAGCATACTACTCAATAACTTGCGTCGCACCTTCAGAAGCACAGTAAGAATCATCATACTAGTAATCATGCCCCTGCTCTTTATGCATCTGTTCATTCCAAAGAGTTATGAAGTGCCGTTTAGGGTGGCCCTTATAGATCAAGATGGTTCCGTACTAGGCAATGGACTGCGAAACAAGCTTGCCAGGAGTTTTCGCCTTGTAGACGTTAAGGAAGAGGATCTCTCGTCGGCTCTGGTCAACGGCATCCTCGACTATGCACTTATTGTCAGACAAGGATTTACAGACGAGTTTTTAAACTCTGGACATGTAGCGGTAGAAGGCTACGGTATCAGCGGGCCGAATGTTGCAGCTGCTGTGAAGAACCTTGTCAACAGTTACTTAAGCTCTGCGGCACCAATAGCAGGGGCGGCTAGAGGTAACATGGGTAGTTTTCATCAAGGTGTGGAGTCCTTCACCGCTGGGGTTGTAGATGTGGATTACGTACGTACATCCCACAACAGTCGGGACCGTACAGTGGGTGTGCTCGGTTTCTTGGTGCAGTTTATGGTCTACATGTCGGTAATGACCACTGGCTTGATTCTTGAGGAACGCAGCAACAAAACGCAGTACCGTATTTTGTCTGCACCAGTAAACATGCGCCAGTACATGACAGGGCATTTGCTGAGTGCTTTCGTTGTGGCACTGATTCAAGTATTCTCTGTTTTTCTGTTTCTCAAGTATGCTATGGGAGTATACTTTGGAGGTTTCTTCTTTAGTCTACTGCTCCTGTTCATTGTCTTTGCCATAGTGTGCATTTGCATGGGATTACTCATAATCTCAATCTGTACCACGCCCCGCCAGGCCTTTGTGGCCGTAATTCTTCTTACCACCCCGCTGGTCATGCTCGGTGGAGCATACTGGCCGAGGAGCATTATGCCGAATACACTCATACGCATTTCTGACCTGCTTCCTACCACATGGGTCATGATTGCAGCGGATAAGCTAGTGGAGGGCGGCGCCCTGATGTCTATCGGAGGTGAGCTAGCGATACTGGTGGCGTTTGCAGCGGTCTTTTTTGCCGGTGGAGTTATGCGCAAGGTTGATATAGCTAAATAAACCACCAGGGGCTGACAGCCGTCAGCCCCTGGTGCCGCAAATACCTACTTTCTGCTTTGGCCTAAAGGGCTATATAATTGTAGTAAGATAGTGCTATAGAGGTGTAAATGAACATTGCTTTAAAGGTGCTTGTGTTGGTGTATCTGCTCGCGATGGGTGTTACTCAGGCATCGCTATTAACCCCTATGGCCTTGGCAGCGTTGCTCCTGATGCTGGGATTACATACCTGCCGTCAACGCTTGTACGACCATACATATTTACTGGCTGTTGAGTTTGTGGTAATCACGGTAGCTATCGCTTATGGTGCTCCACTCAGCCTGTGGTACGCGGTACTAGCTTTTGACTTAGCATTTAAGAAGCTTTTCGTCGGGCTAATTCCCATACTAGGCGCTATTTATGTGTATTCTCTTTATCCAAAAAACCCTCTGCTATTGCTACTAACCGCACTCGCCGTGCTCTTGGCATTGGCCCTGAATGAGATAGAGACGCAGAACCTCAAACACCAGCACACTTTAGACAAGGAGCGGAGATTGCGCTACTCCCTTGAAGAGACTAAGCAGAAGCTCCTCAAGTCGCAAGAGGAAGTCGAGCATATCACAGAGGTTCAGGAACGCAATAGAATCGCCCATGAAATCCATGATAGTGTAGGGCACAATATTGCTGGTATCCTCATGCAGATGCAGGTAGCCCACAAATGCCTTGACCAAGACAAAGACAAGACGAGGGTCGCGCTGACCAAGAGTATAAGCAAGCTAACCGAGACACTAGAGATTCTGCGGGACACGGTTCATAACCTACGCCCTATAGAGAAGGCGGGCATCGATTATATAAGGGCCATCATTGATGACTACGAGTACTGCCCTGTGGAATTCTTGCCTAGCGGCGACCTCTCCAACATACCACCTCGTCTTCTCCAGGCAGTTGCCTCCATAGTTAAGGAGGCACTCACCAACACATCTAGGTATTCCAAGGCCACAAACGTAAGGATCGAGCTCGATGTCAATGATAAGTTTTTACGGTTGTACATCCTGGATAACGGCGTAGGCTGCAGCCATGTCCGCGCTGGACTAGGGCTCAGCGGTATGCGCGAAAGAGTAACGAATCTAGGAGGCACTATCACAGTCAGTGGTGATGAAGGCTTTCTGATTGTTTGTGTCTTGTACAGATAGGAGTGAGAACATGAGAGTGCTTATTGTCGATGATGATGCCCTTATGAGAGATGGCCTGAGTACGCTGCTAGCTCTAGAGGAGGACTTTGAAGTTTGTGGCACAGCCGAAAATGGTCAAGAAGCTTACCATCAATGTCAAGTTCTGCGTCCCGACGTGGTGCTCATGGATATTCGTATGCCTGTTATGGACGGCGTACTTAGTACTAAGCTGATTAAGCAGGATTTTGGTCAAACTAAAGTAGTCATACTCACAACCTTTAAAGATGAAGACTATGTGCGAGAGGCTATAAACAACGGTGCCGAAGGCTATATCCTCAAAAGCCAATCCTTTGCGAGTATTGTAGAAAGCCTGCGTGTGGTATGCCGGGGGAACACGGTATATGAACGTGCTGTAGCTCACATCTTGCACTCTGTACTACGGGGTGAACGAAAAAGAGACCCCGCAGCACCAATGTCATTTAGATAAGCTCAAGGATAAGTCAGGGAACAAACCTGGAATCCGAAACGGCATGGGGAATAAACCTGTGCCGTTTGTTTTTTGGTGCAA
>WSXW01000037.1 GCA_009773495.1 Bacillota bacterium | reverse complement strand
ATGAACTTGCTTGCCATCGTGGCCTTTGGCTCCTCGGAGCGTCTTTCCATCCACAGCAATTGCTCCTGGGTCTGTGTGCTCTGCCAACCATGTATGGATGATATAATCCAGCTCGTCGGCATCTACGTTTTGCAAATGTCTCCTCAGAGTAGGCTCACTAGGTGAGATGTATTTTCGTTTTTCTTGGTGAAAGCGACACCCCAACCGACGAAGCAAGTCTTGCGGTAAATCCGCAGCCCATTCACCAATTGCTACAAAACTGCGAGCCCCGGATAGTACCGCACAAGCAGCCACACCTAAGGGAACAATATACTTAACTACATTCTAGCAGTCCGATGATAAAAAGATCAGCTGCGTTTTAATATCCTTGTCACACCTTATTGAAAAACAACTTTGACGTTGCCCTGCACATTGCTTCATGGCACATAGCCATAGTGGCTGTTTATCCGTTGTAGCAAAGTCACAACACGAACATCCCTCAGGATGTGGGACCAGGACGCCGACTCAGGCGCGACCCCGGGAGCTAATGGGGTCGCCAGCCCGTGTGCTGGCGCTACACCCCCTACAAAATTGGATTTTGGATTTTTGCTTTTTGTTTGTATTTCCGCCCCTAGTGAGTAGTGTAATTAGTGATTATCCTATAGTTCATGATTAAGACCGCCCAGTATAATACTCACAGCTTCTACTAAGTCTGCGGCTGTGAAGTCAGCAAACTCAGATTGGCCACGCAACATTACACATTTCCCGACCCCGGCTGCCTTTCCTGCTTGGCAATCTGTGCCCATGTCACCAACAAGCCAACTTGAGCTTGCATCTATATTGTGCTTTGCTACTAGAGCAGTGACCATACCTGGGCGCGGTTTTCGACACTCACACCCTGCCTTGGGATGATGCGTGCAGGCAACTATTTCAGTTATTATCGCGCCGCACCGCCCTAAGTTCTCTTCCATTTTACTGTGAATAGCTTTGAGCATCAGCTCAGTCATGAAACCAGAGCCCACTCCCCCTTGGTTAGTCACGACAAACACGTGGTAGCCTGCTTCATTGAGCTTACGAATCGATTCACCTACGCCTGGGTAGAGAATGAGATCTGCAGGTTTATTGACGTGCTGCTCATTGTCGTTGATTACACCATCTCTATCTAAGAATACTGCTCTCATCATACAACCTCCTGATATAATTATGACGACTGCGAGGACGCACATAGCTGATGGCACATCGCATATGGCACAAAGCATATCGTGCTCGGTAACCAGGGCGTTCCTAGTTCCTCGTTCCTCGTTAGTGGAGCACGGTACACAGAACACTGTGGAACGTGACGTTCGCGAGCCTTAGCCTTGGCTCGCGGCTCATAGCTTAATGCTCACTGCCCGTTCCCCTTACACCCTTTACCGTTCTTCTAACGCCTAAAAGCCTAAAGCCTTATGCCTCTTACCCTTATGACTTATGACTATTGACACAAAGGAGGGTTCCCTCATGCCTACCAAACAACTCCTCGTATTCACTGGTGACGGCATCAGCGTCGGGAGCGGTTTGCCTACGTTTTCCACTGCCACATGGCAGGCTGATAAAAATCTAGCCGATGTCCTATAGTCGGTCAAAGGATTCTCTGTTTTCGCCTTGAATATTAAAACTATCAAAGAAATTAGGAGGACGACACATGGCGCAAAGCTACGATGTAGTTGTTACCGTAAAGAGCCAAAAAGGACACTGCGGTTGGGGTCACAAAGAGGGCGACAGTTGGAAAATAACCGGGACCACACCCTCAGGGATGTGCCTCGCAGGATTCGCCGCTATTCTCCCTGCAGTACGTACATATATGATGGGTGGCGTCCACCCCTGGGAAAAGGACGAAGATGCAACCGATCTGTGCTGCCAGGACGCGCTCAATCCAGTGGTCTTTGAAATCCGAAGAGTTCCAAAGGAATAGGCTGAACGGCATAAAACCCAGAGCGCAATCGCTCTGGGTTTTATTTAATAGGGTTCTCTCCAAGGCGAATGAGGGTCCTCTGGATCCCATACTTCTTGGCACGGCACTAACTCATTATTATGACTAAGAGGATCATTGTTAAAATCCCAACGCTCAACAGTATCGGGATATGGTAAGTCCGGGTAATCAGGATAAGCAAATTCATTTACCCCGTGATGCTGCCCATCTGGCACAAAACCCTGCATCAGCTCTGGGTTGAACTCTTCTGAGCCAAAAGGAATTCGCGGCCTTTTGTGCAACTTTTTCGCCTCCTCCACCTTACAGTAGTTCTAGACTACCCTAGAAAGAGACCGATTATGCATCTACCGTCTAGGCAGAACTAATTCTTGACCTGGGTGTATAGTCGCCGAAGCGGTTAAGTTGTTTACTACCCGCAGGCGGTAGACGTAATCACGCACATCCATGCGGCGTGGTGCGTAATTAATGGCGATAGCCCACAGCGTGTCACCCTTCTCAACCACGTAAGTTTCGCGGTTCTCTACCGAATGGGCTGCAGTCTGACCGACGTAAACAGCGACTCCAATAGCAACTATAACCAGACACAATGCCATAATTAATAAATTACGCACATTTGTTCCCCTCCGAACACTTGTTTCTTTTCCAAGCTAAATATACAAGCACGCGTTCGCTTTGTCAAGCAATCTAGCAAACTAGTGTTTGACCGTATTGACAAACGTGTGATATACTTTTGCTAGATTTTCATGCGAGGGACGGTGTCGGAATGAAAAACGGCTTAACCAGCAGACAATTGGAGATCCTTGAGTACATAAAACAAGAGGTCCGGACCAAGGGGTATCCACCTTCTGTCCGCGAAATAGGCGTAGCTGTGGGGCTGAACTCTAGCGCCACTGTGCATAGCCACCTCGCTCGCCTAGAATCAAAGGGCTACATACGCCGCGACCCCACTAAACCTCGTGCAATTGAGGTTCTTGACGGGGCACCCTTCGTTTCTCCTTCATCTAATACCATAGCTATCCCCCTGCTAGGTAAAGTTACAGCAGGTCTACCTATTTTGGCAGTAGAGAACATTGAAGACTACTTCACGTTGCCTGCCCACTTTGTTCCTTCTGGTGAAGTGTTTATGCTTACAATCCAAGGAGAGTCTATGATTGAGGCTGGTATTCTCAATGGGGATATGGTCATTGTGCGCAAACAGAACACTGCTCAGAACGGTGACATAGTAGTAGCGCTCCTTGAGGATGAAGCTACCGTAAAGACCTTCTACCGTGAGCCTAACCGCATTCGTCTGCAACCCGAAAATCGTACTATGCAGCCCATCTACAGCTCTAACGTAAGTATCTTAGGCAAGGTAGTGGGGTTATATCGGATTTTTTAGCATGCGTACACGGGATTCCTTCTCCATCTACCCTCCTCTCTGACTGAGATTGTACCGTGAGTTTTCCACAACAGTCAGTAGATTACTCAACCTCACCTCATCCTTGGCACTCCCACAACGTTCTCGTCGAGTTCCCTACTGAATTCCAACGCATTATCGATATAAGTGCGGACAATATCTCGACAAACAGGGCTGTTGCGCATGAGGTTATTTAGCTTACCTTCAGCTATCACTTTCCCCCCTCTAAGTACAATCGCCCATGTGGCTACGCGGAGCACATTAGGTTTGTGGGAGATAATCACGTGAATGTCCAGCTATATAGCTCGCCAGTTTTTCTAGTAGGCTCCGCTCGTTAATTTGCGCGCTAGGGTTTCTAGGCGCAAGTCCTTATCTTCCGCTCCCCAAGCCACCCAAATGTCTTGCATCTTTGCTTTTCTTCTAAAAAGAGCACGAAAGCGTTCTTTCCATAACTACGGCTATAAGTGCCAGTAGTAAACTGATTCTCCCTCCTGCGGCGCGTATGGATGCTAGCTTCACCAGGTGTTCCCGTCCCTCAGGTTTATCGTGACAGAATCGGTGCTTGTAGTGTTGGCGATCTGTATGTGGAGGTACAAAGAACTGCCACCTATGTATTGACTTGGTAGTGGGGTGGGAGATGACCACCAGTTTTTATCGTAGGCGTTCCTGACGCTATTCCATACAAGAGATTCATCATAGGTTGTTCGACTGCATAAGCAATCCAGCAGTGCTTGCTTATGCCCAGCTTTACAAACACAAATGCTCAATTGTCGTGCTATCGAGGTGCTCGATCGAGCAGACCAGCCCCAAACTCGAGGTACACGACGACCTCCTAGGAGCGTATGCCTTACTGAAAGCGTCAACGCAAATGAAAAGGTAATCTGTGAACCTATGTAGCAGATTGCCTTGGCGCCGTAAGGACGCCGTGATCTTGCGACTACCATATGTCTGCTTACTATCTTGGTGAAGAGCTTCAATCTCCACAATCAGCGCATCATTCTCTTGCTCACGTTTACTTCTTCGGGCGATTCTCCCATGCGTAGTAACTGCTCTTAGAAACGGCCAGTACCTCGCATAGCTTCGCTACCCGATGCTTATGATGGTGCGCCTTGATGAATATAAATCTCTTTATCTGAGATTCTTCGCGAAGTAGGCCGCCGCTTTTTTTAGGATGTCGTTAATCCACGCTGCTGCTAAATCTGAGTCACAATCTCTCGGGGGTGCCAGATATTCGGATGTGGTAAACCTTACGGTCTTCTCCAGTAAGCATAACCGTATTCCTTTGGTGCGAACTGCCAAACCTCGGTATGGATGATAAAGGTGCGTTAGATGCGGTGCAGCCTTAGTCGGCGTCAATTCCCCCAGAGTGCCGTTACAAAACTTTTTCACTATCCTGGGTCTACTTGTCAGTCTGTTCTCCCTGCAAGTACTTGGCGCGACCGGCTGCAAAGCGTGCTACTGGTACCCTAAAGGGCGAACAGCTCACATAATTTAGCGCTAGCTCGCTACAAAACGCGATGCTACTCGGCTCACCGCCATGTTCGCCGCAAATACCTACCTTAAGGCTAGGTTTCGCCTCTCGACCGTCAGCGAGAGCCAGGCGCATGAGACGTCCTACGCCTTCGGTATCGAGCACAGCGAATGGATTGTGCTCCAAAATGTCGTGCGCAATATAAGCAGGCAAAAATTTCGCTTCGGCGTCATCCCGACTATAACCAAAGGTAGTCTGCGTGAGGTCGTTAGTGCCAAAGGAAAAGAAGTCGGCATGCTTCGCAATATCCGCTGCGGTTAAGCAGGCGCGGGGTAATTCTATCATTGTCCCGATAGGAACGCCGTACTTGACCTCGCGTCTTAGCTCCACTTTGCGCCACGTGCTCTCTACTAGCCTCCGCATTACTATCAATTCACGGTGGTGCCCGATCAGGGGTATCATAATCTCCGGGCGCGGGTCTAGACCTTGTTGCAGTAAATCAAAGGTTGCTTCAGCCATAGCTTCTACCTGCATTTCATAGATCCTAGGGGAGGTAATGCCTAAGCGGCAACCACGATGACCGAGCATAGGATTTGTTTCGTGTAAGCTATCAACCTTGCGGAGAGCACGTTCTGCCCTCACCCTTTCACCTTGAGTAGTGGCAGCAGCACTCTGCTCCTGTAGTTCCTCACGGCTGGGCAAAAACTCATGCAGCGGTGGATCTAACAGGCGTATCGTCACTGGGTAGCCATCCATAGCCTTGAGGATACCGTAGAAGTCCTCTCTTTGTACTGGAAGAAGCTTTTCTAAGGCTCTCTCGCGGTCCTCGTCGTGGTCTGCCATGATCAATGCCTGCACAGTTGGTAGGCGGCCCGGTTCCATGAACATATGCTCTGTCCGGCACAGTCCGATTCCCTTGGCCCCAAAACGCCTAGCCAAGCTAGCATCAGCTGGGTTATCTGCGTTGGCGCGCACGTAAAGTCGTGCTGCCCCATCTGCTAGCGTCAACAAGCGCCAAAATTCCTCATTGAGGGCTGGCTCAATAAGCGGAACTACACCAGCAAACACCTTACCGCTCCCACCATCTATAGACAGTGCGTCACCCTCTGCTAAAGTAAGACCCCCGACGGTCACTGTCCTTTTGCTGAGGTTAATGTGGAGAGAGTCTGCCCCACATACACAAGGCTTACCCATGCCTCTAGCAACTACTGCCGCGTGACTGGTCATACCACCCCGACTGGTTAGTATGCCCTCACTGACGATAATTCCCTGAATATCCTCAGGAGAAGTCTCCGGCCTTACTAAGATCACCTTGCTCCCTGTCTTTGTTAGCTTTAGGGCTGCTTCATTATCAAAGACGATGGCGCCGCTGGCGGCCCCAGGTGAAGCCGGTAGGCCTGTTGTCAACTCCTTTAAGGGCTGACTATAATCTATGCCCCTGTGTAACATCTTCTCGATTTGCTCTGGAGAAACCCGTATTAAAGATTCTGCTTGAGTAATTGTGCCCTCGCTGAGCATATCCATCGCGATACGAATGGCTGCTGCTGCGCTACGCTTGCCACTACGTGTCTGCAGCAAGTAGAGACTGCCTCGTTCTACGGTAAACTCGATGTCCTGCATGTCACGGTAATGATGTTCCAGCAAATCAGCTACCTGCTGGAGGTTAGCGTAAGCGTCAGGCACAAGCTCTGCTAGGGTATCCACTGGTTCAGGGGTGCGCGTTCCAGAGACTACGTCTTCTCCTTGTGCATTTTCTAGGAACTCCCCGAACAGTTTCTTTTCGCCTGTAGAAGGATTGCGGGTAAAACATACTCCAGTGCCTGAAGTAGGGCCGAGATTACCAAACACCATGCTTTGAATGTTGACCGCAGTACCTAAATTGTCTGGTATGTTATGTAATTTGCGGTAGATCTTAGCCCGCTCATTCTGCCACGACTCGAAAACAGCACTAACTGCCCCCATAAGCTGCTCCCGTGGCTTACTAGGGAAGGGCTTCCCTGTAGCCTTGCTAACAGCTCTGAGGTAATCATCCGTAAGATTTCGTAAACCCTCTACAGATAACTCATGGTCATGGCGAACTCTTTCCTTGTCCTTTATATGCTCTAGCATATCTGCAAAGTCATGGTGCGAAATTCTCAGCACGATTTCTCCGTACTTCTCTATAAACCTACGATAACAGTCAAGCGCGAAGCGCTCCGTGGTCAGCTTACCTATACCCTCTGCAACACCATCGTTCATCCCCAAATTGAGAATGGTGTCCATCATGCCCGGCATAGAAAATTGCGCGCCCGA
The DNA here is from genome assembly GCA_009773495.1 of Bacillota bacterium. Lineage (GTDB taxonomy): Bacteria > Bacillota > UBA994 > UBA994 > UBA994 > WSXW01. The sequence goes on along the minus strand of WSXW01000037.1, from coordinate 13,832 downwards.
ACGCACAGATACGAGAAGCGGGTTAGCAGGGTCGCCAAACCTTTTGCCTGTAAACTGCTCCAAGCGAGCCATGGCAGCGTCTAGTTCTTCCAATAGCTCGCCAGAAAGCACGTCGCGTTCATAATACTCGCGACATGCTGCCGTAGTAATGGTGAAGCCTTGCGGGACCGGTAGACCTATACGTGTCATCTCCGCTAGCCCGGCTCCCTTGCCCCCAAGCAATCCGCGCATTTCCTTATTGCCATCCTCAAAAAAAAGGAGCTTCCTCTCGGACAAGTTATTACCTCCGATCTCGACGTAATTGGTTTGCACATAGCACATAGTGGCTGTCAGTCCCAAGTGCCCAGTCGGTCGTTCCTAGTTCCTAGTCCCTAAATGCTCGTTGCTCAACTCTCATTGCTCGTGTCTTTTGATTTTTGTTTTTTGATATTTGATTGACCCAGTTCATGTTTCATGTATCGTGATTATGATTTGAGAGTAGTGATTCGTCCCAAAAAGCGGCTAGCGGAAAGCGCTCTCCGCTCTACACTCACTACTAAATCAGCGCCTCCAACGCTCGCTCTAAGGCTACCCGTACGTGTTGGTAAGTGAGCCCTCCTTGCACATACACAGTATAAGGCTCGCGTATGGGCGCGTCAGCAGACAATTCGCTAGATGCCCCCAACACAAAGGTGCCGGCGGCCATTATTATGGGTGAGTCATAGCCAGGTAATTCGCCAGGCTCTGGCAGTACGTGCGAATCTATAGGTGAGGAGGCCTGGATCCCCTGACAAAACCGTATTGTAGCTTCTTTAGAGGGCATTCTTATAGCCTGAACTATATCGCCCCTTGGCTCAAGAGCTCGAGGTGATGTCTCTCGCCCCAACAGCTCACATACCTGAGCTAAGAGTACAGCCCCCTTTAGCGCAGCGCTAACTGCAGCTGGCGCCAAGAACAGTCCTTGCAGAAAGCCCCTGTTAAAAGTAGTTGAAGCGCCTACCTTGTCCCCTAATCCGGGAGCATATAAACGCTCCGCAGCTAACTCCACTAGGTCTTTAGCGCCAACAATATAACCACCGCTTAAAGCTATACCTCCACCAGGGTTCTTAATCAACGAACCTACGGCTAAGTCTGCCCCAATATGGCACGGTTCTTCTACTCCGACAAACTCGCCATAACAATTATCCACTATTACAGATATGCTCTTATCATACCCTTTAACGACTTCTAGTACTTTGGCGATGTCTCTAAGCTGTAGTGCTCGGCGCCACTGGTAGCCCCTGCTGCGTTGCACATGGACCACACGGGTTTTTGGACTAAGAGCCTCACGCAAGGCATAGAGGTCGACGTTGCCTTCCTCGCGCAAGGGCACTATTCTGTGCGTGATACCCCATGCTGCCAGAGAGCTCTTGCCGGACTGACCTATACCAATGACTTTGTGCAGGGTATCGTAAGGCTCCCCTGTAGCGATTACAAGCTCGTCTCCCGGGCGCAGTATCCCAAATAACGCACAGGCAAGAGCATGCGTACCCGAGGCAAATTGCCCCCGTACTAGGGCCAACTCCCCTCCGAAAATACGGGAGTAGAGGTTCTCAATAACCTCCCTACCCGAATCTCCGTAGCCATACCCACTCGAACCGTGCAGATGGAAATCAGAGACGCGCTCTGAGCGAAATGCTTCAAGTACGCGCCTCTGGTTCGCAATACTAACTGATTCAATCTCTGCAAAGCGGCTAGGCAATAAATCCTCCGCTTGTCTTAACAATACTTGTATGTCCCTCATACTTTTCGTAACTCAGCCTCAACTTTGTTTGCATACTTGGGGAGTATATCGACCACAATATCTGTTCCAGATTCCGTATAGTCTACAGAGTGCACGTCTCCCTTTTCATGTAAAATTACTAATAAATCGCCACGGCTAAAGGGCACGTGTAAGCTATAGCGCTGTGGCTTGTCTGCTAAGGCATTAGCGACTGCTTCTATTAACCTAGCTAGGTTTGTGCCCAATTCGGCCGACACTGGTATGGCTTCGCCCCGAGCAGCAATAATCGGACAATCCTCGACCTTATCTACCTTATTTAGAGCCAGTACAATGGACTTTTCCAAAGCACCTAACTCAGATAAAACCTGTTCGACCGCACGAGCTTGCTCTTCGGCCTCTTCATGCGAGACATCCACTACATGAATTAAGACGTCGGCAAATTTAACCTCTTCGAGGGTTGCTCTAAAAGCGGTTACAAGGTGGTGCGGGAGTTTCCGTACAAAACCTACTGTATCTACTATCATCACCCTACGCTTATCTGGCAGCAAAAGCTCACGAGCAGTAGGGTCAAGAGTCGCGAATAGTTTATTGTGCGCCACTGCCCCCCCCTCGGTCAAAGCATTCAGCAGACTTGACTTACCTGCATTGGTGTATCCCACTAGTGCAACAGTAGGCACTCCCCGGATCATACGATCATGACGCAGCAAGCTCCTGTGCTGGCTCAACTCATCAATCTGCTCCCTAAGGTCTGCCATACGTGACTTAATACGCCTGCGGTCATATTCGAGCTTGGTTTCACCAGGCCCGCGAGTGCGGATACCTGCGCCAGGGTTAGACATTTCCACTCCCCTACCGCGCAAACGCGGCATCATGTATGCCAGTTGGGCAGACTCTACCTGTAGCTTACCTTCTGCGGAAGTGGCGCGCTGGGAAAATATGTCCAGGATCACTTGCGTACGGTCGGCTACCTTAATCTCGAGCTCTTTTTCTAGATTACGTAGTTGCGATGGAGACAGCTCGTCATCACAAATAGCGATGTTACAACTTAGTTGCTCACACAGTGCTTTCAACTCTTGGACTTTCCCTCGACCAAAGTATGTTGCCGGGTCAGGGTTGTCTTTGAGCTGAACCATCCTGCCCAAAACCTCGGCCCCCGCTGTCTCAGTTAGAGACTGTAGTTCATCTAATAAAGCGTCTATTTCAGCTGAATGTGACCGTGATACAACAAATAGGACTGCTTTTTCTTCAAGTCCTCGTTCAACGATATGCAACTGATCATCTCCTCCAGTGCCCCATGGGCAAAAACAAGTGCCTACTTATTGTCGATACGTAAAATGCCGCCCTTAGCAAAGTGTTCCGGAGCCATCTCGCGGATAATAATCGTCACAGCCTCGCGTGGACAGGTAAGACTTCCAGCGATAGCCTCTGTAACCTTCTCAACTAGTTTCCGCTTTTGTTCGATGGTTCTTCCCTGTAGCATCTCAATTTGCACTGTTGGCATATTCATACTCCTCCTTTAAGGTAATACTCTGGTCTTCGCCACTGGAGCTCTTAAATCCTTCCCTCGTAGTCGTAGTCACACGTAGGGCACTTGCCGCTCAGTAGGGCTTTCTCTCGTAAAGAAAGCGGTACTACGGCTTCTGTCACCCTACACGAGACCCGAGCTCCCTCGTAATGACCAAGTAGAAATCCAACCGCAATCAACAGTAAGCCCACAACTATTGTAAGCAACGATACACCCACCTCTCTAGTGCAAAGAATAGCGCATACGCAAACAGTACCAAGAGAGCGTATTCAGTTGCACAGAGAACAGCCATGCAGAATAGCCCTAGGGCGGCGACAGGGTAACGAAAGAACTTGCGTTCGTCAATCCAGTCGTCTATGAGTTGCGCCCCTACCATGACACTCAATGCGAGTACTGTAATGCGAAACCCCGTGAAAGAAAGACTCACTGCAATTGCTAGTAGCACTTCTCCTCTCCCTCTAAGCCTTGTCGGATAAGTGGTGGTATCGGTGAAACCCATTCCTACCGCATAAGCCGAGGTGAATAAGGCCACAGTTAGCGTAATGTGGCTAATACAGGCTAACAGCAAACTTAACATCCCATAAGCCACGATACCAGTTCCGTAGCGGTTAGATAAGTTAGGGAGGACTAGGGCCGCATCGTACTCTCTATCTATGCAGTCATCCATAATTTTAACCGCAATCCCACTCAACAAAGCGGCTAATACCACCCTGAGGGCATCAAAGATGGCGAGCGACAACAGCCCGTACCTCTTTTAATCCTGTGCGATTTAACGCAGAGACAGGGACAATATGCTGATTAGGATACAATGCGCGTATCCTGCTCAGGCCAAGTTGTGCAGAACTCTGGTCCATCTTATTGGCTAACAATACATAGATTCCCCTACTTTGCGCAAAACCAGCAATCTGCCGATCAACTTCGGTCAGAATCTGTTCATTTTCCCCTTGCCGCCCCACCAGGGCAGCGTCAATAATGTGTAGGATTAGATTGGCGTCACGTACTTGCTGTAGCGTCTGAGCGATAGCACGGCGCACCTCTTTCTCCTCATGTATGCCTTCGTTAAGCCCTGTAGTGTCCGTAAACGTCACCAGTTTTACGCCCTTCCCTGCGGGCAAACTCAGAACCATGCTCTGCAGGCAACGCGTCTTATGTGTAGTCGGACCAATCAGCTCCTGGCGAGCTATCGATAGTGCATAGTTTTGCCTGGTCGCAAAGCCGTCCGGATATGTGAAGACAATCTCAACTTTATCTAATCCTAGGCTTTCAGCAAAGCTCAAGGCAAATGCGGTCTTCCCAACATTAGTTTGACCTACAATTAAACATTGCCTCATTAGAGTACCCCCTATAACTCCCCTACTAATGCATATGCTAAGGAGTCAGGATGTAATAGAAAAAAGGAGCCGACGCATGTTATACGTCGGCTCCTTTAAATCACGTAAGTCACTTAGTCTTAGAGGGAAAATATTGTCCTGAGCTTGTTTAGGTTCGGTATGCGATGCTATGTGCCATGCGGGATGTGCACCTACCTAGCGTCATGCGCTACTTCCTCAGCATCCATTTCAAAATTAATGGCATTAAGCTAATAACAGAGATCATGCGCACAAGCTGGAGTAAGGCGACTTTAGGTGTGTCTGCACCAAAGCTCATGGAAGCTAAGGTCATCTCGGTCATACCGCCAGGGCTGCTAGAAAAGAAGGCCGTCGCCATATCCCAACCTGTGACCTTCGCCAAGATGAAGCCCGCTACGAGGCTTAGACCGATCATCGAGAAAACCAGTACTGCTACAGGTAGAGCGATAGTTCTCAGTTCAGAAACAGTTTGACGAGTAATGCTGAGACCTAATATTCCTCCAACGACAATCTGAGCTATAGTGCGAAAGTTAGTAGGGATTTCTCCGCTAAAACCAAAGCCCAAGTTAGATACCGCTACTGCCAGCATAGCTCCAACTAGAGCTCCGGCCGGAATTTTAAGCCTAATTCCAATATAACCTCCCAAAGCCGCAATCAAAAGTGTAAGTGCGATGCGTGCCATGCGTGGCATTCCCCTTTCCACTGCTCTCTCTGTGACCTGAGCATCCATATAGCCACCTCCACACCACTAATTATACATTCGATTACCGAAACAAACACCTACCCCCAAGAAAAAAGAGTTCGACCTTGCAGTCGAACTCATAGGCTCGTTTTTAACCAATTTATCTAAGTGGCATAAGTTCCCTTTTTGCCCTTCGGCTTGTGGGTGAAGAACTCTCTTGTGAGGTTTATAACCACACCACTGAGTCCAAGCAGTGCAATCAGGTTAGGAAGAGCCATAAGGCCGTTGAGGGTATCGGCGATATCCCACACTAGCGATAGTCCGCCGACCGAACCGATTATTATAAAAGGCAGGTACACATAACGATAGATTCTGCCAGCCTTGCTACCAAAGAGATACTCTACACATTTCTCACCGTAGAACGCCCAGCCAACTACTGTGGAAAAGGCAAAGAGTGCGATACCGATGGCGACAATCATACCACCGGGGCCTGGTAGACCTACGTTAAAGGCTGCAGTGGTTAGGGCTGCACCGCGTGCGCCAGTTTCCCAAACTCCGGTTACTAGGATGGCAAGCGCAGTCATGGAACAGATTACGATAGTGTCAACAAACACCTCGAATACGCCCCATAGACCTTGTCTTACAGGGTGGTCGGTCTTAGCGGCAGCATGAGCTATAGGTGCACTACCTAGGCCTGCTTCATTACTGAAAACACCACGCGCTACACCAAAGCGGATAGCTTGGCGAACTGAAGCACCCAAGAAGCCACCGACAGCAGCAGATGGAGTAAATGCGCCTGCGAAAATCAGGCCCAGTGCAGCAGGTACCATGGTAACCCTAGTTAGAATAATGACCGATGCTCCTAAAATATAGAAGATCGCCATGACAGGAACGATTTTTTCGGTGAAAGAAGCAATGCGCTTAAGACCACCGATAATAACCATTCCAGATAATACAAAGAGAATAATGCCGGTAAATAACTTAGGGATACCAAAGGTTACGTTCATTGCATCTGCAACTGAGTTAGCCTGTACCATGTTACCAATACCAAATGAGGCCAACGCACCAAAGGCCGCAAACATGACTGCTAACCACTTTAGCTTTAGTCCCTTAGTGATGTAGTACATTGGGCCGCCAGCCCAACTACCGTCCTCTGTTTTTTCGCGGTATTTAACTGCAAGGACAATTTCTGCAAACTTAGTGACCATACCGAAGAATGCTGAAACCCACATCCAAAAGATTGCGCCAGGTCCACCGGCAGCGATAGCAGTTGCTACGCCAGCAATATTACCGGTACCCACGGTCGCCGCCAACGCAGTGGCGAGAGCTTGGAATGGAGAGATTTCTCCCTCAGCGAGCTCTTGTTTCTCAAACATCTTAAAGAATGTATTTTTCATCACATAACCGAACCGACCAACCTGCAAGAAGTTCAGCTTAAGTGACAAATAGATACCTGTACCAACGATTAGTATAAGCATCGGAGGTCCCCACACAAGTCCATTCAACCAGGCGTTTAGTTCCATAAATCTTTCCACGTCTTTGTTCTCCTTTCGTAGTTGAGTTTTGAGAGATGACTCGTAAAGATGGTTCGGAGAAGTCGAAGTCTGTGAATTACGACAACATGGTCAATTATACACGCATTTTTCTTCGTTTTCTCCCTGTAAATAAATGAAAAGGGTTAGTAATATTACGCAAACCCTTTAATTCGATATCCTATTTTCTCGGGCAGCTACGATCTATAATTTCGGAAAACAATTCAATCGTCTCTTTGTCGCGCTGCTGTGAGGTAGAATTATTTGGCTGATCAGATCTTGCTTGGTTCTTATCTGTATTCTTCTTGTGTTTCTTCATGAGCAACCTCCTTTATGAGTGTTTTTTGTATCTTACCCCTAGATAGATAAAACCTCGCATTTTGCGAGGTTCAGACATCAACCCACATTTTGACCAAAAACTGTTGTGCTTCCATAAGCAGTAGATGCAACCTCTACTAAGCTATCACTGGCAGCGCTGCCATTATACCAGCTAAGCGATGCCACCACCGCGACTACCAATACGACAACAATATCTGCCCTCATTTCTCTCCCCCCTCAAGTCTCTGTACACAGTGTATGACGGAGGAAGGCTGAAGGTTAAAACATGACGAGGCTTCTTTCGACGGGAAATACGGGGAATGACTTTCACTTATCCCTTCAGGGACTCAAAGGCCTCTCTAAGCCAGGGATGCACCACCTTAGGTTTGCTAGCCAAGCACCATCCTACATAGCACAGCACTGCTGCATTGAGTGAGGTGTTCAGCGCGTGCTCTACCGCATCATGAAAAGACGACTCTGAAGCCGGCCAAGAGAGCTTGTCGGCAAGATAACATACCTTTTCTAGGTCAGTTGCTTCAGCCTTAAGGGTCGTGTGGCATTCAATCGCGCGCATCACATCTTCGTCATTGCATCCAAACATCTCACGGGCAATAACTGGTGCAAGCTTCTGATGAAGGATGCCAACGTATTCTATTTCTTCAGGTAATACACTGATATTAGCCTGACGGCACACCTCGACTTTTTGATCATCGGGGATCATCCTGCCGACATCATGTAGAAACCCAGCCATCCGGGCCTGCTCTGCGTCTACACCAAACCTTATTGCCAGCTCAACAGCAGTTCTAGCGACTTGCTTACTGTGTTCGGCTATGTCAGAGTATTCGAGGGTCGTGAAAAACTCTGTAGTATCTTCCTCAAGGTTGCCACTCAGTCTAAGGTTCATGCTACTCATCATCTTCATTCACTGCCCCCCTAATTCATAATATTTGTTCCTACACCTCTACTGCCAAGCGTGCAAAGAAAGCTAACACAACACATGTACTCAGCTCCACCAAAAACACCCCGACAATTGATATAATACAGAAGGCACCTGCCCTTTCTTGTGCCCAAAATAGAGGATGAAATCCTGCACCCAATACTGTGCTCTAGGAGGATAATTGACTTGAATAAGACGTATTTCAAATCGGTCTATGAGATAGTAGCCCGCATACCTGAAGGAAGAGTCGCAACGTATGGACAGGTGGCAGCTATGCTTGGGAACCCTCGTGCGGCACGAACTGTAGGATGGGCTATGCGAGCAGTTCCCTCAGGCCTACGCCTCCCTTGCCACCGAGTAGTGAATAAGACAGGTACCTTAGCGCCTAGTTACGCCTTTGATGGGTACGAGAATCAGCGCGCTATGCTTGAGGCCGAAGGCGTTACTTTTACCAATGCTGGCAATATAAATATGGCTATACACCTTTGGGTAGAGTAATAAGAGCAAGGCTACAAGGTGGAGTGAGTGAAATGAATAAGAGATTGATTAAGATAGCTGTGGGAGCCATGACCCTAGGTGCGGGTGTTTACGGATGGCACCGTATGCAGGTCCGCAAACATGGGAAGCTTGGTTTCTTGGCCAAACCATCAAGATTTATTAAGTACGCCATCACCCTTGAAGCACAGCAGGTACCCCTCTATCGTCAGCTAGCAGACGAAGCCGAGGTAAACGACCAACCGCACTTTGCTACAGGTTTACGAAAGGCAATGTATGTAGAACAGCAGCACTTAGACGACCTGTCGCTACACGCCGAGAGATATGGCATCAGTAATGCTCCCTGGGCACAATTAGGCAATGCGTTTGGCCTAATCAGCGGTGGCATTCTCTCTCTCTTCGATGTCCGAGTAGGCCTCCGGGTTATCGCTGCAATTGAGACCACGGCCGCCGAACACTACCGCGAAGCGTACTACCACCTAAACGATGATGAGCTTAGGAAGTTATATCTTAAGAACCAAGTAGATGAAGAGACCCACTACACGTGGGCAAGAGAGATGCTAGGACAGTATTAAAGCGGGATGTGCATATGGCACATGGCGCATCGCACATGGCGCATCGCACATGGCGCATGGCCATAGCACGTAGTGTCTGCTCCTAGGTCTCGGCTCTTAGTACACTGTTCTCAGTTACACTACATCATTGGCCACTGCGCAACCTTAGCGCTCACAGCCCGTTCGAGCTTGAGTTATGACTAACAAAAGAGGAAGAAGAGTCTCATTACTCTTCTTCCTCTTAATTATATGAGCGTAGCTCCTCCCATGTTTCAGCGAGGGCCACCTCAAACCTACCGCTTAAGGTTGCCACGAGTAGTTGCACTAAGTCTCAGCAGCTGGATGCTAAGCACGACCCCGAGCAGAAATATAAAAGCGTCCCCAAGCAACAACCATCCCACCTGGGGCTTAGGTAATACCAACAGCGCAGAACCGAGCAAAAATCCCAGCACTGCGTAGTAAGCAAGCGAGTGAAATTTGCGGAAAAGTGTTTCAACCATGCGAATTAACAACAGTGCACCGAGTATCAAACCAAAACCCACCGGCAGCAGCACTGACATGTCAATGCTAGACACAGCTCGCAATAAATCATCATAGACGCCCATGTGCATAAAAATAAAGGAAGAGCTTATTCCCGGCACAATTGAGCCCACGGCATAAATAAAACCGTAGTATACATAATGAAACGCACTATGCCCACTGTCACTAGCCTGCTGCCCCAGCCCGAGAGCCGCTCCCTGATAAACCAACGCTAGCGCCGCGAAGGTTGCTAACAAGTAACGCAATCGAAATCCTTTGGCATTAGCCTCCCGTATCAATGCAGGAACACTCCCCGCGACCAACCCCAAAAACAGTAGCTTTACTTGGTCGGGTGCCTGTTGCATCAACCACCCCATAACATTGCTAAAGGCAAGAACTCCGATGGCCCCCCCAAGAACGAAGGGAAATAGAAACAGTGAGTTTCCTTTCAAGTCGCGAAATAGATGGCTGAGTGCCCTAATTATGGGCTCGTACAAACCCATCGCAGCGGCCAAAGCACCTCCGCTGAAGCCAGGGGTTATCGCAGCGACACCAATTACGACACCCAGAAACACGTCTCTTAAGAAGTGCATCGCCAACCCTCCTTGCTCTGTGACACCTAGCAAGCATTTACCATCCACTGCTATGCTACCACGAGGACAATCCTAAAACCTACCCCTTTGTCGTGAAAAAAGAGGAAGAAGAGCTAATTACTCTTCTTCCTCTTTAATATCGTCTGGCAATATCAGCATCAGCTCTTCGCGCGAAGACCGGTCCTTTTCGAACAGCCGTACAGCCTGCTTGCGGATACCGCGTTCTATTAGGTTCCGCACCAGCCGGGCGTTACCAAAGTTCTCGCGATCCTTGTATAACCGCTGGGATAATGTAGCACCGAGTTTGGCCTCGGACTCCTTGCTCAGCCTATATTGCCTTCGGTCAAGCATGTGCTGGGCGATCTTCAATAGCTCATCAATGCTATAGTCTTCGAAGTCGAAGATAATGGGGAACCGTGAACGTAGGCCGGGATTAACCTTGAGGAAATCATCCATCTCTACGCGGTAACCGGCGAGGATGACAATGAGGTTATCCTTGTGATCTTCCATAGCCTTGACCATGGCGTCAATCGCTTCTTTACCGAAGTCCTTTTCGCCACCGCGGGCTAACGAGTAGGCCTCGTCAATAAAGAGGATACCACCTAAGGCGCGCTTAATCTGCTCCCGCGTTTTCTGTGCGGTATGGCCGATATACTCCCCTACTAAATCTGCCCGCTCGAGCTCAATGAGATGGCCTTTAGGCAGAACCCCCATTATGCGAAAGACCTTGCCGAGTAGACGAGCGACCGTGGTCTTGCCAGTGCCAGGATTACCCTTAAAGATCATATGTAATACCAAGGGCTCGGTAGCTAATCGTTCGTTCTCGCGGCGTTTTTGAATATGTATAAAGGCCTGTAGCTCCTTGACTAAACGCTTAATTCTTGAAAGCCCAACGAGAGATTCCAACTCTCCCAACACATCATCTAAACTAACTGCCTGTATGGGTGCTGCAGGTGCCGGATTGACCACCCCTCTCTCCCGCTCTTCCCCCGGAGGGCTGGCGCGAAACTCTAGCTCCCGCAGAAACTTAAACGCTTGGGCTACGCTAATCTGACCCGCCTCAAGCATTGCATATACTTCGTCGTATGTACGTGGATGCAACTCGCCCACCTCCAGATGCTAATTATAGTAGTATATGCGGGGGGCGTTTCGTTTGCTTACAGCCAACTGGGGACTCCGGCAACTGCATTCCTTGCCAAAGTAATCCCCTATATCAACATGGATCGCTTCCCCTCCCGAGGCAGGACAGCACGTTGCCGACGTCGAATACTCTGCAAAGGGAGGGATTTTAATTGAGTCAAGAATTCGCACAATATAACCAGCACTTTGTATGTACTGAGGCAGAAGCTCGGGAGCTAATCGAGCAGGCTAAGCACGTTATGGTTGCCCACTGTGGATGCCGCAAGAGCGATGGATGTAGCCGTTCTCAGAGTGAAGTGTGTCTATGGTTTGTCGACAGCGGTGGTTTCGAGTCACGACCCATAACAAAAGACGAAGTCCTAGTCATCCTGGCCTACGGCAAGGAGATGGGCCTAGTCTTTAGGCCGTTTCGCAGTTCCACCAATAAGAACTCTACAGAGGGCATATGTCTCTGCTGTGACTGCTGCTGTAGCTACTTTGTTCATGGAAACGAGACGAGCGATAAAGGCCAATACGTCGAAGCTACTGATTGCTCGCCTTGCAGCCACTGCGGACTATGCGTTCCCGTGTGTTACTTCAAAGCCCGAAAATTGGTAGATGATACACTCGTAATTGACCAAGACCTCTGCTACGGATGTGGTCTCTGTGTGTCTGCATGCCCCAGTAATTGCATCACCATGAGCCTCGGTGACGCGCTATGAATACTTTTTTCTGGATAGTTGATCTACTTATACCTATCATGATGATTGTCCTCGGATTCCTTTTGCGCACCTACCCGCCTAAGTCCATCAACGGGATTGTGGGATACAGAACAGCCCGCTCTATGAAATCTCAGCCCGCTTGGGATTACGCTCAAAGGCGCATCGGGGATGTATGGATCAAGTTTAGTCCATGGTTGCTTGTAGCCATCATCCTCAGCAAGATGTTGGTGCCCCTAGACGCAGAGACACTGAGTTTAATCCATATGGGAGTGAGCCTTTTTGCTCTCATTCTTGGCATACCCCTTGTCGAGAAGGAGCTGAAGGATAGGTTCTAAGGCTTTGGATCAAAGAGAAATGGCCCCGGATAGCAGTTATTGACGAAGAGGTGGGCAGCAGTGGCTGTAACTGAAATAATTGTGAGAGAGTTTTTGGGAATGGACTACCCACAAGTCTACAGGGTATGGGAGCGCTCAGGCCTGGAAATGCGTACTTCTGACACCTTACCTGAGCTACAGAAGGTACTGGATCGTAACCCTGACTTATTCTTGGTCGCTGAAAGTGAAGGGATAATTGTTGGGGCGGTGCTCGGAGCCTTTGATGGCAGACGAGGCTGGGTTTACCACCTAGGGGTTGACCCGTCATACCAGAATAGAGGGATAGGTACAAAGCTAATGGCCGACTTGCTAGAGCGATATAGAGCCAATGGGGTTAACAAGGTCAACTTGATGGTTACTGCAGACAATCTTGCTGTATGTGAGTACTACAAGAAGATGGGCTTTATTCTTCATGACTATGTGGTGATGGGGATACCGCTGCAGGGGAAGTATTAAGGGCCGACAGCCGGCAGCCGCTAGCAGGGTGCGGTACTAGCTGGCCTAGGCGCAAACGTGTAGCGCCAGCCCATGTGCTGGCGCTACACGTTTGCGGGAGTGAAAAAGAGGAAGGGTGAGTTTGATGACGTGGCCGACGCATATAGTTGCGGTTGCGGGGCTTGTTGAAGATAGTAAGGGTAATGTTCTGCTCGCTAAATCTACGCATCGGAAGTCATGGGAGTTTAACGGGGGTCAAGTTGAGATAGGCGAGAACCTGGAGGAAGCGTTAGTACGTGAAATAAAGGAAGAGACCGGCATTAACGTAACAGTACGTTGTCTTGTAGGCCTATACTCCAATATACAGCAATCCACGTGGTACGACGGTGTGACGCCTGTTCCTACCAAGCTGATGCTAGACTTTCTCTGCGACTATGTTAGCGGCGAGCCGACTACTTCGGATGAAACAACGGAAGTGATCTGGTGCCCGCGCGAGCAGGCACTGGATATGATTACGTTGCCAGCGTATAGGCTTCGAATGCAGAACCTGTTGAGCTTCTCGGGTCAGGTATTCTACCACGCATATTCTACAAAACCGTTCGAGGAGCATTATAGTAGGATGGTGTAGGATAACGAATGAGAGTGACGGGTCAGGATTGGTTTGATAGTACATAGAAGGCCACGTATGGACGTCGAGCCCCTGGGAGAAGGGCACAACACTATTGCATAGTTTCACTATGCTTCCGGGCAGCGCATGTTGTGCCCCTACACTAGTAGCCATTCTAATAATCGTTCCTACTCTGAAAAAGAAATAATGTGGCATGCGCGCAGCGTGAGGCTTGGCTGAAAAGAGCAAAAAAATACCCCCTAAACCCTAGACATAGGCGTCTCTAGGGCTTCGCGTTAGAAAATATTCTTTAATTCGCAGACTGCTCTA
>WSXW01000036.1 GCA_009773495.1 Bacillota bacterium | reverse complement strand
TTAAAAGGAAAACCCTCTTGGTGACCTTATCATAGGTCACCAAAGGGTCAGTTGCTGTGCGACGTATACACTCATGACACTTTGACAATACTACACATGCACATTCTGTACAGTTTGAGCATAAGATGATAGCATAGGAGGTGGAAGGGGGATGACAATGTTATCTGAGCTGAACCTCACTGATGCCCGCAAAGGCTTTTCTGCTCTCTATGATGATGTGTATAACTCATTTCGACCAACCATTGTTACTAGGAAGAACTCGGAAGAGGTTTTGGTGATGCGAGCAGACCTTCAGAGAATGGTGTTATCGCATTTTTCTTTGCAACCTCAAGTCTACCAAGAAGACGATGGTTCGGTGACTCTTGCGCTGGATGAGCTAGATCTCTTTGTCAATGCTACTACCGCCGACCAGGCGCTTACTGAGCTTATCAACGATATGAAGGCGTATGCCCAAGACTATCTCGAGCGTTCCCAATTGTTCTTGCATGCACCCAATCGGCGGGGCCACTTTCCTTATGTCCTGCGCATCATGCTCTGCGAGAACGATCAAGAGATCCGCATGCTACTGGAACAATAGCATGCCGCCCAAGTTTAAGGACCTAAAGAAGTACTGTGAAAAAAACGGCTGGATTCTCCTGCCCAACACAGACCATTGGTACTACGAGAAAGTACTGATCGATGGCACAGTGCTTCGCACCAAGGTTAGTCACGCTACCCACAAAGAAATCCCCGCACATCTTTGGCAGTTGATATTAACAAAACAACTCCAGATAACCAACAGTGAATTTTGGGCGAACATATGAGCTCCCATGCCGGGTGGCTCATATGTATGGTTACAGGGAATAGTGCTTTTGCACAGGTAATCGATATAATGATCCGATAATGCCCCCTTCCCATACAACATGGGAAGGGGGTGTTGTGAACAGAACGCCGACTAACTTCGTCTGTCTCGCACATCTAATCTCGTGACAGCACAGACTTGCACAAATCATAAAGCATAGTATACTGAATATCTTTAGCATTGGAAGAGTATTCGGGAATAAGCGTAGGCAGTTTGGAAAAAAATAGTTTGTACCATAGTGATGGCCAGTACAGCCCGCATATCCAATTAGCTCGCATGATGGAGAGATCCGCATTCCCACCAGGGGCACCTGCACGCCGGGGCCTGGGTACCGCCAAGGTCAAAGAGAAGTAGCTAACTGAACAATCATCGCCTTGTATCAATTTAGCCACCCCAGGCGGGGTGGCTAAATATCTAGCGCAGGCGTCTCATGCTCACGCACTAACGTAACTCACGTAAGTCTTTAGCTAAACTGAAAGGGATAACTTCGTTAAGTGCTGTAGCAACATATGCTCGCTCTGCGTGCATATAGTCAACGATTTCTTGAGTGCGCATAGCACCCAAAGCCATGGCGACTGTATTGAGCACATTCAGTTCTTGGGATGTGAAATTCAGATCATCTGTTGCCACTAATGGACATATGCGATAGCCAATGTCATCCCCGAGGAGTTCCTCTACAACCTTAACGGACGGCAGATGAATAATCTCGTTGTAGCCCAAAGGCAATGCCCCTAGAGGCATATGCTTGTATACGAGTCCTGTCATAGCCCTTCGGTGCCTCCGTAAGCACAAAGCATCCGTGTACCATAGTAGTTTCATCAATTTCACTTTGTATAGGTTGGGCACCCTATCTGCATAATAGGCAATTACGTTACCAACCATATTGAGATCCAATACTTGATACCCGTTCAAGTCCGTTTCCTGCACGTAGTCCACGTAGGCGGCACGTATCTCCTGCTGCTTAAGAAAGTGAACCCCGACAGAGACGCGTTCTATAATCCTACGGCGAATTTGAATATACTTGTCGGCACTGAATCTGTCCGAGTGCTTGTCTAAAGACTCTAGCGCAAAAAGCGGGTTATCTGAGACCATGCGCATGACTCTGTCGTAGGTCTCATCTTGAACGGATTTACTCTCGTAACGAGTGACAGTGACTTCTCCCCAGCCTAGCAAAGCCGCAAAGTCACTTTGGCTAAGGCCATACACCTCTCTAATTTGGGCGATCTCCTCCGAGCTGAGTAGACCCTCACTTGTTCTATAAGCATTTCTGGCACGCAGCAAGTTATCATCCATCACGCCGGCAGGAACAAACTCATTGTCCTCATCAGAGCTTACCGCGCACCTATAGTACACCTGCTCATAATGCACAATCTCACCCTTTACTAGGGCCTGCGCAGTTCTCATTCCCTCTTCAACGGAATGATACTCATCACAAAATGGACAATCCATCTCTACCAATTTTTTGGAATTAGTCTCAGTCATGAAGCTCACTCCTTCTAAGTCTTTGCATAAGGGAGTCGTGATGGGACCGGAAACCTTGGGAAATGAAATGACACACAGAACACCTTACACCTATTACGGTCTCTAATCTTCACCTTTATATAAACCATTCTACCCATTATTTCCTTGACAAAGGCGTAAAATGGAGGCAAGGCTGGATCTAGGAAGCACCTCACTCATAGTATATCCTATCAATTGATAGTGTGCAAGTACCGCACAACAGTTATTCGCCTGTCCGGTCCCGCAAGAAATATCTAATGACAATTGTAGAGCTCTTGCCACTAGCCGTAGTATGCAATTCCACATCTCTAGGCTATTTCTTCTCCCACATAACCCTACAGACTGTTGGCATCTGACACGCTGGGTAACCTGAGCACCCGTAGAATCTGCCCTTACGACCAGACCGCGCCACCACAACGGTATCAACCTCGTACCCTTCTTCGCTAAAGAAGTCCTATCTCCTGCATTTCCCATGTCATTACTGACAAACATTAGGCATTTTGTCGTTCCCAGCAGTACTGCAGGACAACTAGCCCCCATCGCCATATATACCCCAGACGGGGTGGCTAAAGTGTAGCGTCGCCCCTCGGGGGCGATGCAGAAACGCCTTTCCCCACACGACAGCGTAAGACCAAATCCAGCAGACCGAGGTGGCCAATATCTCTAAGGGGTAGCGGCGTTTACCCACCTCAATCTGACAGTTATGTTGCTCACAGTCCCGTGTAAATGTCTAAAGGCGCTTCTTGCTAGACAGCTTAGCAAGAAGCAAAACCATATGTCTAAGCGCAGCCTCTTCTAGGCGGCATAGAGAATTGTAAACCCACACCGACTAACTAGACAAAAAGAACTCGCCTGTCACAGGTGAGTTCTTATCGCATATTGAGGTTTATTTCCAACCGGAGACTCCCATGGCCACCAGTCCTGGTACACCTAGTGCAACTATTTCAGTCACGAGTTTATCCAACGATTCTCCCCTCCTCACTCTAACCTTGTCCCCATTTACGTGTTATGCAGTAAGGTCGAAAAATAGGACCATAGACATAACTAATCCACCCCATTCGCATACTGCTATACTTTCATACTCGTCCAAAATGACATCCTGCGCACGATGTCTAATTACCAGACGGAAGCATTTTTACTCAAGAAATAGGCGCACAAAATTGAACCACAACTTCCTATTGCCAAAATCATACTATTAGTATATTATTTTTTTAAGAACGTATGTTCGCTAGGAGGCGCTTCAATTTGACCCAGAGGTTTGGTGGCCAGTGGACCCTTATTAAGCTAGAGATGCTACAAAGTTACTTAAGCTTCTATACGACGGCTCTGAAGAATCAAAACTTTAGTCTGTGCTACATTGACGCATTTGCAGGAAGCGGCAACGTAGACCTAAAGACAGAGCACAACGTTACTGGCTCAGCCCTGAGGGCTCTTGACCATCCCTTCGACCGATACATATTTATCGAGCAAGATGAGTCATACTTATCGGAGTTATCGTCCAAGGTCCTCAAGAGGGCGCCAGGGAAATGTATAGACTTCATATCCGGGGACTGCAATGACTCGCTGCGTAAAGTACTCTCTTATAAGTGGTACGCAAACCATTGGAGAGGAGTGATATTCTTAGATCCTTATGCTATGGACCTCAAGTGGGAAACGCTAGCCTCCATTGCTAAAACTCAAGCTTTTGATGTCTGGTATCTCTTTCCCCTATCCGCTCTAATAAGATGCCTGCCGAGAGAGGGTCGCATTCCTGCTAGCTGGAAAGAGAAGATTGACGGACTACTCGGGACAGATGAATGGCAGAATGAACTCTACCATGCACCAGCGCAACTCAGTCTGTTTGATGATGATAGGGTAGAGCGGGTTGAAGTAGAAGGTGTCGAGGCATACGTAATCAAGCGTCTCAGGACGATCTTCCCTGGAGTCTCTGCAAATCCAGCTGTGTTAAGGCAATCCAAAAACGCGCCTATGTTTTTGCTCTGTTTTGCTATTAGTAATTCCAATCCCCGTGCGATACAATTGTCTTTGAATGGCGCAGACCATATCCTTAAGCACAAGACATAGGAAGGGGGGAAAAGAAAGTGTCGGTTAAGTCTAAAATTGAGTGGACAGAAAATACTTGGAACCCTGTCACCGGCTGCAGCCGAATCTCCGATGGATGCAAAAACTGCTACGCCTATACTATGGCCAATAGACTCATGCACATGGGAAGCGCCAAGTACGAGGATGGATTTAGCGTAAGAACCCACGAGTCAGCCCTTGATGAGCCGCTAAAGTGGCGCAAACCTAGACTAGTTTTCGTGAACTCCATGTCTGACCTATTTCACGAAGACATACCCTTCCCCTTCATTAAACAGGTCTTCGATGTCATGAACAAGACACCGATGCACACGTTTCAAATCTTGACTAAGCGCGCTGAGCGTCTAGCGGAATTAGCATCCCAGCTCAACTGGACTCCGAACATCTGGCAGGGAGTAACAGTAGAGAGTTCTAAGCACAAAGACCGTATTGACGCCCTTAGAACCGTTGCTTCTGCAGTTAGATTCATATCCTTTGAACCCCTACTAGATGATATCGGAGCCGTGAACCTCTCCGACATTCACTGGAGTATTGTAGGCGGCGAAAGTGGACCAGGAGCTCGACCCATGGAACCCGACTGGGTGTTGAACCTAAAGGATCAATGCGATCAACAGGCCGTGCCCTTTTACTTCAAACAATGGGGTGGAGTACATAAGAAAAAAGCAGGACGAATACTCTTAGGGCAGACCTGGGACAACATGCCCATAATATCCTCCGCCAGTAATTAAGCCACCCCAACGTCGGGGTGGCTCTTCTCATGCTAGGCTCCTGGCCATTCGCCTACCCCTATAACTCAATGCTAAGCTTTCCTACTCGTCGAAAATGGTAGGCAATATTCTCTCGAGCGACATCAGTCTCAGGAACTTGAGAAATACGTCGTCGCCCAAGATCGTCCAAATAGGTTGCTGCATGTTTTTGCTGCATAGCCTGTCCACCAAGACATCGCTAATGCCTCCTTCTGTCAGCCCCTGATAAGCAATGATCTTAGCCAGAGTTGAGTAGTAATCTCCCGGCAAGAAAAGTACTTCCTTGCCTTCTAATACCGCAACTGGTATCTGGCACTGCTCTGCTACCTCCCAGTCGACTTGGCCGTCGAAACAAAAGGCCATCACGGTTTTCCAGATGCCCGGATCTGCAACTAATCGTTGCAACCTCACTTCAGCTGCTGCCCAATCATCTACCTCTTCTTCATCAGCAAAGCCCTCCTTAAGAAGCTCGTCCAGTAGGTAATCATAGGCCACCCAAGCCTCATCCACTTTGTTAGGCCCGAACCTAGCTCCACACTCCACAGCTATCTCCATATCTTCGTCATACTCATGCCAATCCACCACGCACATAGTGCCCTGGGGAATATCGTTGACGGATTTATAGAAACAGTCAAACTCTCGTGTTCTCACCCAGTGCTCTGTCCGCTCCCCCTCGGCAGCAATGCGGTTGACTACCCTCACTAGTTCCCTGCGCAGTTCCCGGCTGGGTACATAGTTACATATCCTGCGCACAGCCTTGCCCATTCGGGAGTCAATGTTAAACCCGTCGAAATCTATGAACTGTAGTGCATCCGGCGCCCCTATTGGCTTCACCCAAATCTCATTATCCCGCGGCTCAAACACTGCTAACGTCATGGTCACACCCTGCTTGGTCCTGAATGGTACAACGTTGTATGGTTTCTTCATATTCGCATCCCCCTCACTTGTCCTTCACTTAGATATGTGCTGCTAGCAAACCTGTGGGCGCGTCGTGTGCCGTTTCGTATACCAAGCGCTGCGACCATACGTTGCCGCTGCTCCCCTGCTATGCAGGTGGAAGTAGATCCCTTCTTGACTGAACATCTCTAACGCGCGCCCCAACTTGTAGTTGCCCAAAACCCAAATCCCCCCGTCTTTATCAGTGCGGACATCATAGCCTATTTGTATCAACCTCAACGACAATGCCGCCTGTGTCTCGGTAGAGCGTCGTTCCACTTCATGCCTTTTAACAACGGGCTGAGTCGCACGGGCTACATAACAATCATAAACATCAACGACTACACACCCCACGACCTTGATCTGCCTCTTCAAGAGAACCTTGTACGTCCTCTCCCTACCGCCATTGGCTTTCAGTCTTACCACTCCTGTGCTCTGCCAGAGGGTAGCAAGAGGGTTCTCTTGGTCGATAATGACTAACTCATTGTTTGTGGCACGCAGCATCTTTTGACCAACATATATGGAGTGAATCTGACCAGTCTCGTCGCTATAGTCCACTCTACCGAAATATGCTTGTTTCTGAATGCTTTGAAGGCTTTGATCAGATCTAGATAAAGACTCTACCGTCCTACTGGCCATCATCATAACCCCATATAAACCCGGCAATTTAGTTACATCGTTTCGAACCCTGTTAAGGTCAACCCAATTTGGTTCAAGGTCTCGTTCCATGGCATTAACTAATGCTAATGTTTTTTTAAGGTGTTGAGCTTCTTCCGTGAACTTCTGCTCCCTCGCGCGCTTGTTTTCGTCATTACTGTTTAAGCTTTTCATTATTGCTATCTCCCATCTATTATTGATTTTTCGGAACTAAGTCTTTGCAGAGTCACAACGTCTCCACTTGTGTCTCATTAGTTAATACAGTCTCAGCCATCGTTTTACACACGCGCAAAGTAAATAAAGTTACATCTGTAGCTCCCATGTATAAAATATAAACGACCACCAGAACGGTGGTCGTCTACTTGGTATTGTAAAACACAGGCTCAAAAACACGTGTAAGTAAAGCGTATATTTTTCACTTTCGCACATAGTTCTAGCAGCACGAGTCAAGAAGCTTTGTCTCTCACTAATAACTACAAATCTCAGCCTCCTTTTACACACGCGCAAGTAGATAAAGTCCCATTTGCAGTCCCTTGTATAACACTAAAACGAGGCTGTTGCAGTAACAGCCTCGTACCTACTCCATATGTATATTCAACTTAGAGAGCGATTTTGCCCACGGCAGGAGTCCAATTATTTCTTGCGAAGTTCCAATAGTGGACCGATAATTAGAACAGCTTCCACTCCTCGTGGTGGAATACATAGAGCAAGAACTTTGCCCGAGATGCTCCTACATAAACATCGGCCGGGGTACACACCTTGCTCTCCTTAAGCCCAATAAGAAACACCACATCCGCCTCTAACCCCTTAAAAGACCTAATGGTACAGAACTGAATGCCATACTTCTTCTCTGCTACGTCCACTAGCGGCCATTCCTTGATCTTGGTCAGCCCAGCCAAGCAACTGTTTTCCCTACGATGTGGCGATAGAACTAGGATACGGCCCGGTCCCAAACCCTGGCTAACCAGGCGTCCAATCTCTTTCTCCAGGAGCCTTTTCTCGGCCTGAGTGTCCGACCAGGATAGCGTCGTAACAGGTAGGCCACAGTTTAGCTTAGCTTTGACCTTATCTCCAGTTATCTTGGCCAGCAGTTCGCAAATTGGCACAGAGTTACGCAGGTTGAGAGTCAGCCTATGCTTGGATACAGCCACATTCTTCAGGCTGTCTAGGCCATGGCCAAATAAGTCCTGCTTAGGGTCAGCAAATACGTAGAATTGCCCCTCAGGCTTGAGCATGGCCTCAAGACACACAAACCACGTGTCCCTAAAGTCCTGGCCTTCGTCCACAATTATGGCATCATACTTCTCCTTATCAGGGAGCTGCGAAAAGTAGTCAAAAGCGAGCTCAGGTAACGTCTCTTTATAGAAGCTCTCCACATCACCCTGTGGTGTCCTGACCCTATTACCACTTCGTTCAAGCTCTTCCTGTATAAAATCCAAGAAACAAGCCGAAGTAACTAGCGGCGACTGCACACCGGCGCTGTACATATCCACTAGGTTACGGTTGTAGCACGTAAGCAAAACTCGATACCCCACCTGGGCGAGTCTCCAGGCCTTTTCCATAGCTACAAAAGATTTGCCTGTACCCGCGGCCCCAAAGTAGATCTTTCGTTTATCGTCTTCAGTTTCGTCTAGTATCCGCTCCTGCTCTTCTGTCATGACCTTCTGAGCGGAGTGGTTAAAGAGAGCTAGTTGATCTTCGAGAGTAGAATACAGCTTAAACGAAGGAGCTAATACCTTGTTAATCAGTATATTACACGCATCACGCTCCGGCTTTTGCCTTACGCCAAAGAGGCTACGAATGGTACCCTCAAGGTCCACGAGCGACTCCCTGGTCCATACGTCTTCTTCCTTAAGTTGAGCTGGTAACGTCCCAGTATACCGTGCACTCTCAGGGAAACACAGCGCAAACCTTACACGCAGAGGGAAGCGCTCGCTCTTAGCTATATCACTATACCACTCTAAGATGGCATGCATAGCAGTCTGAGCCTGCTCCACCGGGTCCTTGTGCAGAGGGTAGTAATTGCCTCGCTTTTCCTCCTGCCACTGCCCGTTATGAAAGCCCACATTGTTCTGTTTCACCTCTACGACCACATAACCTAGGGCGGGGTGCACTACGACAAAGTCGGCCTCTCGCATGACGCTTTCCTTATCGCTATCTCCCACAGCGAACTTGTAGGAATAAAGCACCGTATAATCATCGGGTAGTTCCTTCGCCGCAACATAAAACAACCTCTCCCCAAGGTTCTCAATACTCTCAGTTGGAATGTCAGGTATCATCTTCGCCATATAGTTCACCCCCATTACTCATTACCCTTAAATTCGATGGTATGGGAGAGCTTTCCTGCTTGCTGCTCACGAGAAAACACCTTCGTGCATCGGCAAGCGATGATGACGGCAACGCTACCAGCAGAATAATCAGTTGCTTCTCATCAGTTTAGCCACCCCAGACGGGGTGGCTAAACTGATTCCTAGTGTATCATCTTCGCCCGATTCATAATGCTGCCCTTTCGCCCCTTAACTTAATGAAATTACCAGGGAGGACTTCGAATAGATCACCGTAGTGACCAGACCTGGCGCGAATTTGGTTAGGTCTTGCCATGCCTCCATCTCTTTGAACATATAGTTTTCTGGCATAGACCAGTTCGGCCAAATCTGCTGCATGCATCGTATTCTCTGGTTGCTCATCAAGGACAAGCCTCATCGCTTCGTGCAAGGTATACTGCGAATATGCTCTTTCCACACTCCTCTTCCCTTTTTCAACAACCTCGTAACCTATATCCCTTGGCTCCCCCCTTACTAGCTGAGATAGTCTGATGAACTCCACGCCAGTGAGCGAGCATCCATTGAGGCCGTGTCTATTCCATAAGCCACTAGCCCTAATGTCTTGCATGGGGTTCTTTAGGCCGAGCCAATGATCACTGGGCCTGAAGTCAGTTGTTGCATGGAGTGAGGCAATCAACCCTTCTTCAAAGCGAAGCCGCTCCTCTTTGGTGGGCACAGGAAAGCACACAAAGGTCACATTCTGCCGCAGGTAGTCGCTAACCTTGGTTTCAATGTCCGGTGTTGATGTAGGGTTTTCTATTCCCAGGAGTGCCCTAGCAATATTCTTGCGGAATATACTGCTTTCAAGCCTCCCGGAGACGTAGTGGGTATGCAATCGCTGACGGAGGTTGTCGTCCGCTGTATGAGTACCTACTCTTACAATCCTATCCATCCCTCCGTAAGTCTCACCCTGCTCAAACATCACATAGATCCCGTTATCGTACGGGATAGCGCCTATTTGATCCCACCGAAGGCGAGGCATGCCATTGAACAACCTATGTATGTTTGTCGCACTTAGCGTTTCGCTATTATTCACTAGCAGCCTCTTCAACTCCGGTATCCACTCCCCCTGCCGCTTACCCTTGAGGGGTAATTGATAGCTCTTTAGATGTGGCAGGAGATACTCACAATACTTTGCCCCAGCGAGGATAACGAATTCATCGGCTGCTAGATCGGTTACCTTCTGTAGTTCAGCCACTACCCCTTCCGCCCACTGGCGGCGTTCCCCGGTCCCCTTATCCAGAAGGCTCTCATTGTAGGGAGATAGCACAGCATCATCAGCTACCAAGCCGTGTTTGGCCGATAGTATGTAGACTGGGTCTGCAACCTTTTTAGCGTACTCATAGGCTAAGCCAAACCTAGCACTTGCCGAGTACAACTCACTCGCAGGGCAGGCATAGTCTTGTTTTCGGCTTGAGCAGGCAACTAAAGCAATTCGTGACATGGTTGTTCACCTCTCTGCTGATGACCTAGGGACCAAGATGAAAGACTTTGATGCGTACTCCAGTCCGCCTCGCCCTTAGCTAGCATGCTCCGCTCGACTCGTTATGTCCTTAAACATGCTCCGTGATACCCCAATGGCTGTCCGTCTCCATCAGATGACTACACATCAAGGTAATGAGCACGCATAGAGTCGAAGACCTCGTCCCAATGCTTACGCATCCGTAAGAACTTTGGGTGATAGCTACGGTATGACGTTGAGGGGAGTAAGTCGTGTTTCACTACACTCACCCAGCGGGTGAGAGGAGTTAATTCTGCGTCGACCAAAGTATTTAGAAGTCGCTCATCGTAGTAGGGTCCAGTGAAGAATACGACAACGTCTGGCTTTAGGAATTTCACCTCTGACTGCAACACAAACCCGCCATGAAGTTCTTCTTCGACTAGTGGGTCAGGACGACGTGCACACTGTGATACCCTTAGTAGATTAGTCCACAGAATCGAAGAACGTCTTCCCGGCACTGCAAACGCACCCGTGAGCGCACCTAGTGCTTGCCAAAATGGTGTTGAGCGGTAGCTGGAACCCATGTCGAAGTCTTTGTAGAAACCCATAATAGTATTCACAGGCTCTACCCCAAGAGTGTCATTATTGTGCCAATCTAGAGTCTGTTGCCCTACAGCTAGAATTCTCACCTCAGCTTCGCAATAGTCTTCAGGTACGTTGACAAAGAGTGGATACGATAATTTCATATCATTTTTCTGTGACTAAGAATACTTGCCATCAAACATCCCCCAATAGCTCTCATATACTCTGCACAACTCCGCTATGTCCTTAGAGGTTATATCCCTTTTTTGAACCAATAAGCCCACCTACCTTCATAATAAATGCGAGCTGAAAAGCACTCAACCCCTTACACTTGCGATTACTACTCACTCTCGGGACAGGCACATCAGCGTTTCAAGCTTGAACAGGAGACTAAAGCGATTTCTAGCACACCTAATCACCCCCACAAATCAGCTGCTCCATATGCCTTTATGGTTATCATAATACGCTTAACAATTGTCTTGCTCGCGCTACAGCCTTAGGATCGACTCTTTCTGACTGGGATATCAGCACGAGAGCATCCATATCCAGGCCCTTATGTATTAATCTACGAGCTTTAGACACTCTACTTCGCCTCGAATTCCAGGTATATTTATCTGGAAGCATCCCTACAGCTTCTTCGTCACTCAAAGAGAGATCTGCAAATACTGTGTAATACGTTGCGAATACGCCCATCCCGATCGACCTCAGCAGGTAAATCACTTCATCAGTGTTTTTGGAACTCTGTCCCAATAATACGTTATGGTTTTGTTCACATCTCCGAATCCTTCTTACTCTGGCTGGGTGACATATTATGTTGAGCTCAATTAGTTTGCTCCAGCTAACTGTCTGATCACCTTGAGCAAAATGTATTCTCACTAGGCCCTGCTTAAAAAGGCGAATAACTCGTCCAAAACCCCAAGAATCATGAAATACTACACAGCCTACATAGGGCTTACCTAGGCACTCAAGACTGTCATTGGAGTAGTCAACTTCATAGGAGTCGGGCAATAGCCAAGGGTACAGATCATTACCGGCGTCATCGTTCAGGTAGAAATCACATAAATCGCTGCATGGTATCTCGCTATCCTCTACATTTTCCTGTCGATGCCCACCCGCCCTATCCACTTGCAAAGTGCTCTCAAGGGGCTTCTCAGAAGCGCCCCTTTTTGCGCAATGAACTCCATGACTTGAACGCCCCCCACCCACTGCCACCAAGGGTGGCTATCTATTGGCGAATTGTCGACCTCTGCGAATCAGTACGGATTAATACATGTCTATTTTGCACTTCCTACGGGATGCGGCAAGCTGTTGAAGTTGATGTATCTTCAAAGTTGGGCATATCATTTACGCAACAACGGTAGTTGTTAGCTCTTTATAACTAACAAAATCATACTCAGCATCCCGCCGCACTGGAGCTACATATACGACTCTATAACCCTGTCCAGTAGCAAACGCAACTCACTTTCACCTTGGACATGTCGGTCAATATTGATAAACCCGCGTGCATCCCTCAAATGTCTGAATTCCTCTAGGAACCCTACGAACAAGTAGCCGTTGCCGGTCAGAGCGATTTCCCTAGCTACAACTTTGCGTCTGGTTCTTGCTCCGGGGAATACGAAATTGACCCTATCATAGCTCCTGTTCGTCCTACTCAATTCAGGGATGGATGCAAGTATTCTGATCTTGTCCTGGTAACTAATCACTACATCACTTCCAATCTAACCAATTCGAGTCTGCCAGTAAAGCCATCTTACGCGTCCCTTGTATAACGACACTCAGGATACCCCGAGCACCCGTAGAATCTCCCCTTACGACCAGACCGCGCCACCATGGTCTTACCGCAACGAGGGCAAGCCGTGTTGTGGTCCGTGCTGTAAGAAGTTGCAGCCACCGCTAATGCTGGGCTCTGCATAAGCGAAGCACCGTTAACTACGGCTAATTCTTGAATTAGTTGTTCTCGCGCCCATAGAGTGATCTCATTTGCTGCTGCTAGCTTAACTGCAGCAGGCGTGTAATCCGAATTAGTAATGACCATGGCATTGCGTGCCCCATAGTACTGTTTAGCTGCCGCAATCTGTTGTACAGCCTCTATCCCCACAGTCATATTCCATCGTTTTGCCTGAACAACGGTATCAACGCCATTCTTGGATAATAATAGATCTGCCCCGTAGTCACCAGACTTTGGAGTTGTCTTGACCACATAACCTTGACCTTCAAAATACTGAGCTAAGAAGGATTCAAAGTTCTCACCAGATAAGCCATCGATCTCTTTGATTCCACTTTTCCGTAATCTATCTTCCTTGGCCCTCTTTCGCCTCAAGGGAAAGTATATAACAGCTCCAATACCTAGAATAATGATGCCATAGAAAACCCATGGTCTACTCCCAAGTTGCCTGTAAATATAGACTGCAACCATTAAGAACACAAACATTAGAGCTTCTACAGGATCCGCACCGCGGCTTCTACGACTCCGCCTTCTCCCCAAGTCATTTCCTCCTCTATCCAATTACACTACCTTTCTTCGCTAGACTAAGCCCATCTCCTTCTTTTCCCATGTCATTACTGACAAACATTAGGCATTTTGTCGTTCCCCAGCAGTTTGCTGCAGGACAACGGCCCCTCATCGCCAATATATAACATATTAACTGCGTGGGGGTGTCACATGCCGTCGAATTTTGGTTGGGTAGACTTTGGCGAGAAAGAACGCCAGCAGATGCTTAATGTTGTACATATGTTTTCTATGCCGGATACGCGTGATGAACTGGGCCTTGGGTCTATTCGGGACGCATTCGCCGATCACTTCTTCCCTGGCACTAGTACGATCCAAACTAGGGCCAAGTACTTCCTCTTTATCCCCTGGATTTATAAGAGCCTCGAGGCTAAAGGCATAGCGGCCAAAGATGTAGCGCGACTAGCTCGGGCAGCAGAGGTCGTCCTCATAGATAAGCTACTTGCCTCCGATGATACTGACGGCATCATCGGTAAAGAGGCCAGGGCCAATCTCCAGCGCCTGCCAAGTAATATCTACTGGGCGGGCTTAGGAGCGTGGGGTGTACGACTCTTACCTATCTCTCAGCATGAGTACCAGCGTTCCTTTGATCATATTACCAAAGCTAAGCGCACCATTATGCTTACTGATGACAAAGAGCCCCTCAGCAGTGCTGCGGAGCTATGGCACCCAGGCCTACCGGACATGCCGCGTGGGTTCCCTGAGCATGCAAATTTCAGCCTCACCGCTGATGAAGCCCTCTATTTACGAGACAGAGTTACACTCAAACATTCTAAGAGCCTCTTAGCTGCACTACTGCTACGTCCCGACTTAGTGGAGTCAGATTTCCCCTGGGAGCATCCCATTGTTCACACCCTGCCGGCCCAACTTAAAAGCACACTCAAGCACGCCCAAGACTTCAGCCAAGTCATGCATGGGGCAGCAATTCTATATAACCTCATGCTTGCGCGGCAGGTACCCCACGACAAAGGCCGAGAGTGGGAAGACAACTATACAGAGCGCCTTAACACCTGGGCCCAAAATATCGTTAAGCGCAGCAGCGAGATAAGAGCATGGTCACTGCCAGACCTATGGAACGTCTTAGACAACCTAGAGGCCAGAGTACACCCAGCTACAAAGACCTTTATACAACACTGGGTAGATTTGTGCCGTAGCCATCTGGACTCCTTAGAGAGACTCGCACAAGAACCCGCCGCTCTAACGCTGATCACCCAACGAGAACGTCTGCTCAAAAAAGCTAGAGCTCGGTTGAACAACCCCCGAGCCCTAGAGACGTGGCCAGGTTCAGCCGGCGCAGGTCAACTCGAATATCGATGGAGCACAGTGGAAGTCCTCGTAAAGGACATTGTTACCGGTATAAGTGAGGGGGCAGCGCATGTTAAACCCTAGCGACCGTCTCGTATATCTAAATCTGCTGCAACCCCCTGCTGATTACACCCTCGACCACGCTGTAGCTACCACCTTTAGTCTTGATCTCCTAGCCCTATTCGGCACTCAATTATCCTTAACCAACCTCACGGCAGATAACTCCAACGACTTGCTAAGTGATCCCACTCGCCTACTCGAAGCCCTACGCCAAACAGGAGATAGACTCACCGTATTCTGCCAGCAAGGGCGAATCTCAATGCCCAAGACCAACAACCTGCTATTCAGCTACTTAGAGTCCATTGTATATGAGGTGCAGCCCAGGACTAGGGGCGTATTCCACCCTAAGCTCTGGGTTATTCGCTTTGTTTCCGAAGACAAGCCCACTCTTTATAGACTGATCTGTCTCTCACGCAACCTTACCTTCGATTGCTCTTGGGACACCATCTTGGTATTAGAGGGTACTGTGCAGACAAAGCGTACTCGCTTACCGCAGAATAAACCCCTGGTAGACTTCTTGGTTAACATCTCCCGCTTATCCAATACTCTCCCCGCCGCCAGGCAAGACATCATCGCCCAGATGACAGATGAGCTACATCGCGTCCCCTTTGCCACCCCGTCTGGTTTCGAACCAGATCTCACGTTTTACCCCTTAGGCGATAGACGTTCGCGGCCCTTCCGTGAGCTAACCCCTGTCAATAGGCTCATGATGGTCTCTCCCTTCATAACAGAAGAGGGCTTAGAACCACTCACTAAGGCTACTCGCGGTATCCTCATATCACGTCCCGACGAGCTAGACAGTCTATCCCCTGACTTTCTCCAGCAACTCCTCGCTAAGAGAACCGAAATCTACACCTTCCAGGATGCCGTTGAGCACCCCGAAGCATCAGCCGAAGAGTCCGAGGAAGCAGTCGTCACGACAGACCTCTCTGGCCTTCACGCCAAGCTATACATAGTTGAGCAGGGTTCCAACGTGCGAATCTTCACCGGCTCCGCTAATGCCACTTCAGCCGCACGTACCCAGAATGTTGAGTTCATGGTGGAGCTGAAAGGCAAGAAGTACAAACTCGGTATCGATGCCATGCTAGGTCGCGCCGATGACAAGTACTCCCTGCGCAACCTCATCCAGCCTTACGTGCGGAGTCAAGACCAGCCAGCTGTAGATCCTTCCGCAAAGAAACTGGAGGATATCTTAAACGTGGCCCGCACAGCCTTATGCCGTGCCACCCCCAAGGTCTCAGTAACCACATTGGGTTCTGCCTACAGCATGCAGCTCACCGTTACCGAGGTCCTGACCCTTGACCAACGTATTACCAGCGCTAGCTGCTATCCAATTACCCAGAACTCCAATTGGGCCAAAGACCTCTCTCCTGCCGTGCATGGCGCCCCCCTAGTCTTCTCACCTCTTAGTCTAGTAGGTATCACTGGCCTGTGGGCCTTCTCGCTCACCGCAGAGCTACAAGGCGCCAAACAGACCACGACCTTCGTACTCAACTTACCGGTAGAAAATATGCCCCCTGACAGAGACCACGCCATCCTGTTGAGCATCATCTCTAACCGAGAGGCGTTCATTAGGTATCTCGCCTTCCTGCTGGGAGACCCCACTAACCTCACTGGCTTAATCGCCTCACTAGTTGAGCGCAGCGGTCCTGCCTTTTCTCATCAATCACCTTACGAGCTACCCATTCCCCTGCTAGAAGAGCTGGTACGGGCCTGCAGTCGTTATCCCGAGAAAATTGAACGGGTCGCCCGCATCGTGGCCGACCTTACCAAGACTCCCGAAGGACAAGCTTTATTGCCAATTGGCTTCGATGCCCTGTGGTCGGCAATTGCCGCCATACAACCAGGAGGTGCCAGAGCATGACAACACAGCTCCAAAGGCCTGACGTCGAAGCAATAATGCAAGGTCTTAAAAACTTTCAGCGTCGCAGTGCAGACTATGTCTTTGACCGCCTCTACACCTCCCCTAACCCTGTCGACCGCTTTCTCATCGCCGACGAAGTGGGCTTAGGCAAAACAGTCGTAGCACGTGGCATCATTGCCAAAGCCATAGACCATCTCTGGGATACCACCGAGCGCATAGACATCATCTACATCTGCAGTAACGTCGATATCGCTAGGCAGAATGTAAATAGCCTCAATGTGCTTAACCAAAAGGAAATCGCTGTTTCATCCCGTCTCACCTTATTGCCTACTACTCTAGAATGCCTAAATGACAATAAGGTCAACTTCATATCCTTTACGCCAGGTACATCCTTCAACCTTGGTTTTAAGGGCGGTGTCGCGAACGAGCGGCTCTTGCTCTACTCCCTCTTGCACGAAGTTTGGGAATTTGGTGATACAGCGGGTCCCAAAGCCCTATTGCAGGGAGACGTCGTCAAGGAAAATTGGGCAGCCAAGTTAAAAGGTGCCGGCTCCAAGCCCCCAATAATTGACCCCGCCACAAAAGAATTGTTCTTAGAGAGTCTCAGCAAGAATCCAGACTTAAGACAGCAATTCGTTGACATTGCCGTCCGTTCCCGCTACTACAGAGAACGTCGACACATTCCGGTTGATGTTAGGAGAGCACAAAACCGTATCATAGGCGAACTACGCACCCTACTAGCTCAAAGCTGTATCGGTGCCCTTCAACCAGACCTCGTAATACTAGACGAATTCCAGCGCTTTAAAGATCTCTTAGACGGTTCTGACGAAGTAGCCGCCCTAGCAAAATCCCTGTTTACCTATCCTAAAGTGAAAATGCTCTTGCTCTCTGCGACCCCTTACAAAATGTACACCATGTACCACGAGAGTGAAGACAACAACCATTACCAAGACTTCACCCGGACTATGGATTTCCTATATAACGACCCCGAGCGTCAAGATAATCTAGCTCAAGAGCTTGAGCATTATCGCCGCGCGCTCTTAACCCACCAGGACAACCCCACTGCCCTAATCTCCTGTAAGGAAGCCATTGAACGTACTCTGCGCAGCGTCATGGTCCGGACAGAACGGATTAGTCTAACCGCAGATAATGACGGCATGCTAGCTGAGGTAAAGGACCTATCCTGTTGCCCCCACCCCTCAGACATCCAGGCTTTCCGCCTCACCGATGAGGTAGCCATGCTGCTTAAGTCGCGAGATACCATTGAATATTGGAAGTCTGCACCCTACCTACTTAATCTAATGGACTCGCAAGGCTACAAGATCAAGAGAGAGTTAATGGAACAACTAGATCTGCCCAGCCTTTACCCTACACTGCTACGCAACGAATCTTCGCTACTATCCTGGGACAATATCAAGAGCTTCTCACCCCTCGACCCACAAAATGCCCGCCTGCGCCTCCTGCTAGAGACTGCAGTGCAAACCGGCGCCTGGCAGTTACTGTGGGTGCCTGCTTCTCAACCCTATTACCATGTTCCCGGCAGTCCCTTCGAGGACCCCATCCTCAAGAATTACACCAAGTCACTGATCTTCTCCTCCTGGCAGGTAGTCCCCAAATCCATCGCCATGTTAGTCAGCTACGAAGCAGAACGACACAAAGCAGCTACGCCGGGGGATTATGAGAAGCATCAGGCCCCTCTACTGCGGTTCGCTGTAGTCGATGGCAGGCTCACAGCCCTCTCTGCCTTTACCCTACTCTACCCTTGCCAGACTCTGGCTCAAGAAGTAGACCCCCTACAGATAGCCCTCTCCCTACCCGGCCATAACCGCAACATCGACTCGATAAGACAAATAGCGCAGGAGTGCGTGGCCTTACTCATAGATCCCCTGATTAAAGAGTACCAACACCTGCGCGGAGCAGCCGATGAACGCTGGTACAGTGCCGCTCTACTGATCCTAGATCGCCACCACCACCAATCTACTACAGCCGCATGGCTTAACACCCAGGATCCAGCTATACGCTGGGAGACTATGAGTGGCGAAGATACCGACACCGCATTCGCCAAACACATCGCCTTCCTCAAGCAATGCTTCAATTCCACAGTTGACCTAGGCCGGCCACCAGCCGATCTAGTTAATGTCTTAACCACCGTCGCCTTGGCTGCTCCAGCAGTTGTTACTCTCAGAGCGTTGCGGAGACGCACCACTGATGACGCCTTATCCACAGAACACCTAGCTGCCGCAGCCAAGATAGCCCTGGGGTTCCGCAGCCAGTTTAACGTGCCAGATTCCATTACCTTGGTACGCAAGCTCTGTGTGCAGGAAGAGCAAAGCTACTGGGCAGCCGTTCTCGACTATTGCATTATCGGCAACCTGCAAGCTGTAATGGACGAGTACATGCACATTCTAGCAGACGGGCCGCAGAATGCCCTTGCTGCAGAAACCATACGTAGCATGGCCGCCGACGCCGACGCTGCTCTGTCTCTCCGCACTGCCAATCTAGAGTTTGACGAGCTGACTCTAGACCACTACTCCAAGAGAGTAACACCCCATTCGCATCGCATGCGCTGCCGCTTTGCCCTGCGCTTTGGTGATGTCCGCAACTACGAAGACGAGAAGGAAATGCGCAAGGATACAGTACGCCGTGCCTTTAATTCACCCTTCCGTCCCTTTGTCCTGGCCTCAACCTCAATCGGTCAGGAAGGCCTCGACTTCCACCGCTACTGCCATAGCATCTACCATTGGAATCTCCCCGCTAACCCTATCGACATGGAACAGCGCGAAGGTCGAGTGCACCGCTACAAGGGCCACGCCATCCGCCGCAACGTGGCCAAAGCCTACCCCTTAAGCTCAATATCTCCCAGCAAAACACTAGACCCCTGGAGCCAGCTCTTCGAGCTAGCCCAGGAGTCCAGTCAAGACCTACAAAACGACCTAGTACCTTATTGGCTGTACGAAACCAAGGACGGCCACAAAATAAACCGCTACATTCCTGCCCTACCGCTTAGCCGCGAGGTCTTCCAGATGGATACCATGCGCAAGCACCTAGCGGCCTATAGGCTGGTGTTTGGGCAGCCGAGGCAGGAGGATCTGGTGGCTTATCTGAGCAATAGTAGTGGGGACACCAAGGAGTTACTGATGCATAGAATTAGGTTGGAGCCGCCTGGTGATGATTGATCCACTAAGTAACTACAAAGCATGGAGACCTAAGTTGCTTCGTTTCAGTGTCATGATTTTGCAAAAGGATACTATGTAATGTGGACCGGAGAAAACACAATTCTCAATAGAGCTGGAGTCCCTAAAGAGCTACTAGTCTTGGCCAGCAAAGTTCTATCGAACTTCTCAATACCCCCCAACGGCATGGTTATTGTTCTTGACGATAGTGATTATGGAGACTTTCATAACCAGGCATGGAACAAAAACATGGCTTTTCACGCAAATATCAGACTAGGTGGGGTTGAAGAAATGAGTCCCCTACATCTGCTAGAGCTAATGGACACAGGTGAATACGAACATCTGGTATGGCTGTCCAAACGAGCCTGCATGAGCTTTCGGATGGACTTTGTCTGGATTCTATCTCACGAACTTAGGCACCTTGAGCACAATAGGCTATCGCATATGTTGTCTTTGACTCAAGACTTTCTTTATCAGACCCTAGGACTGGTTGAAATCGATGAACCCAGATTAGCAACTATCATTCCTACAGAGCTTGACGCTGAACTCGCAGCGTGGTGTGCTACACGACAGTTGTTTGGAGACATGATCGCCGACTCTTATGTTAGAGAAAAAGCTGGGCAAGACCTAAGGTTTGCTGTACTTCTAGACTACAAGCCTGAAAAGCATTTTGATTTCATCGGCGCCACTGTACACTTGCTGCAAAAATACAAGACTCAGTTGCAGAATGTTCAACATGACTCCGATGATCCCCTGGTCAAAGATTTCGACATCGATGCCATATGCCCCCATCTATTGTTGCATAAAGAAGACCCCGGCATTGTTCCGTAATGCAGCTATCTCCTCTAAGAGACGTAAAAAGGAATCCTTAAGGCTAAGCTAAGCACACAGATTGCGTCGGTGACGAACCACAAAAACTGAGATGACAAAGTTAGCCAGCTTTTGGTTCTTGCCAAGGAGCCTCTTAAGAAGTATATGCTCATCTAGTTGTCAGCAGGCGACCAATATAACTATGATGGGGAAAGGACGCGTGACCCATGACCATTAACCCGAAATATATGGATTCTATTGAGTGGGAAGGACTTCAAGATCAATATGTTATTAAGGAAGAAGTAAAAGCCCAACTGTTACAAAACACCGTCAACAGTAGGATAGAATTGCGGAGGGACGAGAATTACCTTATTGAAGGCAACATAACAGGCACAATCCATCAAGGCGAAAAGGAACTATCAATTGAGCATGGACAAGCAGGTGAACGAATTGAACCATTCATCATCGAGGGGTCTAACTGCTCACAGCTAGAGCAGTTTAGAATAGAGCAATGTTATATCGGAAACATCACATACACTTACGAACTGCAAAACTCTGGAAACTATGCACGAAAGTACGATGCGACCCTGAATACCTTTTATATTAAAAGGTTCTTCCAGAGCAAAGATAATGTTGAATGGTTAACCGAATGGTATCTCAATGGACCCCGGGGACCTTTCTGGTTTCCTCGAACAACAGAGAGGAAGTATACAGAAACTTTTGAGAGAAACCGGGCCGACTATTCCACGCAATCAGGAAAATTCTTAGGGGATACGTCAGAAGGGTTTTCCAGGGACTATTTGTTAGTTCAGCTTCTAGACTATAGTTGCATTATCCATAAGGTACCAAAGAGTTTCGGGCCTACTTGGTCAGAAAACATTGGGATTGAGTATAGAGTGGAGCTCGGTCAAATCCCTAGTATAGAGACAAGAGAGGCAATAGCTGAGATTGTAAGTTTCGTATTTGGCCGCCAATTATTCAATATTGGCCATTCGCTTTTTGACAAACACGGTAACCCCTTGGAACAGGTATCGATCAGCCCATGGGCAGACGACGCTGCTCGGTATTCTAAACGACATGAGAGCTCCCCGATCATAGCACAAGATTATACAGCTATGAGCCTCATCGAAGACTGTCTTAAATCCCTTATCCCAAGGTATCTAGAATTGCGAGATGAATTCGCTTTGAATGACGTAATCCAGAGATACTGGCTAGCAGGTCGTCTACCAATAGGCACCAATATACCTATGTTACACAATGGTATAGAGATACTCGCAAACAGTTGGTTTAGGTCAAAAAGAACAAAGACAAGTGGAGTTTATCTTCCTAAAAACGAATTTGACCGTCTTTTAGCGGAAGACTTCGAAACAGTTGCCAAAAAACTTGAGGCCCTTCCCCACGGTGCTCGAATACTCAATAGGATGAAGGGCTCATTTCAGACAGGTGCAAATGAGAAGATAGAGCTCTTCTTGCAAGAGCTAGGCCTTGAAATAGGAGACTTAGAACGGAAATCTATCCGAGAGAGAAACAAGATGATACATGGATCCCCTAGCCGCACAGATGTTGACATAGATAATAGCATTCTCTTGGCAAATACCTACAAGACATTTTTTCATAGAGTGATCCTTAAGATCATGAGTTATCAAGGATTATATATTGACTATTCCGTTCTAGGATGGCCACAGAAACATATAGACGAAGTGGCAGGAACCCCGTGCCCCTTGTAATAACTGTGTGGGCCCCGTCTGGCATATCTAATGGCGCCTCGGCATTTTCCTGTAATGGCTCCTGACGTATACTGGCCCCCTCGTGCTGGCTTCCACAGAAAGCATCTCTCTAGCTATCAGGATGATCAATATGGATGCAATCATTAGCAGAATGAATGGTAACAAGCTGTAGTATGCCATTAAGAGAACATTACTCACAGCAACTACGAACCACAGGCCCCTTGCGACATAAGACAGACGAGAGAGGCCGCCTCTAATCCCACTATACAGCTTACTCAATAATCCAGTTGAGACGTATCCGCCCGCTAGGAACACCAATAATCCAGCTAACATGCTCCACCGGCCTGGTTCGCTGCCTAATAGCACTCCAATTGTCTTAGAAAAAGCCGCACCTGCGCTAGAAACACTAGCCATCCCGGAGAGCAGAAACAGTTGCCTTGCCACTAATGTAAGGCCCATGCAAAACAACGTCTCAGCGAGTGAAGTGAACGTCACTAGGTTTTGGCTCTTGGTATTTGATCCATAGGTCTGCGCTACAACCAATTCCCTCACCTCTTTTGAGCGTTAACATTCTCATACATATTTACGTAAAAGTCCTGCCATTTATGCAGGCAATGCATTTACAATAACCCGTAAGCTTCAGTGCTTGTCCAACGTTCGAGCTTTACGCCGCTTCCCCCAGAGAGAAGCGCAGATTCCGAGCAGGCTATACAGAGGCCAAGTACAGCGCTGTGTAGGCTTTAGTGGCCATACAAAACTAATTTCAGCGGTTAGAATGTCTCAATCATCTGGGGCATATGCGAGTTGCCGCTTTTGATAGTATAGAGATCGACCACAATGCGCCAAGGAAAGGAAGAGGCTGTCGCATTAACAGCCCAAAATAAAAACACAAAAGACGGCGACTGGTGACAGAAGCCGTCTTTTGGTGTAAAATATGTTTGTGAAAACAAATATCTTACACCAGAAGTATACATCATCCGGGAGTGTATATCAACTGGCCTTACCGGTGGATATTGGCGAAATGATCCCGGCAGACGATTCCGTGAGACTTCTCAACGCCGTGCTAGAAAGGATGGATTACAGTAAATTGCACG
>WSXW01000035.1 GCA_009773495.1 Bacillota bacterium | reverse complement strand
ATCGATATAGGCCGCGGTCAAAGTTGTGACCTCTTCAAGCAATGTTTCCTGATCGATACCTTGCTCAAGCGCTGCTTTAATAAAGGCTAGACTTTGCTCTGGATGACCTCCCGCATCCTTTATATCAATCATTGCGGCGACGATCGTAGATAATTCTTCGATTTCTTTATCCGCTAATATGGCACCTTGCAGCAAGGTTAATGCTTGTTTTTCGTCAAAACCGGCTTCCAGCATATCTTTCATTGCGGAGATGAACGTATCCAGCTCTTCTAGGAATTTAACTTTGTCTACGCCTTCTGTATTGGATAATAGGAGAATTTCTTGGATAGTTTCCTGCGAGACGTTCGCTTCAATCAAATCAATATATGCGGAGGGAAGAAAGCCTTCTTTCAACGCAAACTCAAACAGCTCCTTGGAAATTACGACTGTTTTTACTTCATTAGCCTGATTTGCAGCGACTAGACGGGCGCTAATTGCTTGCTTGGCTTTCTCGGCTAGGTTATTTAACAATTGATCATTATTGTCCTTCGCTGCAGTACGGAACGACAATACAAATTTTTCAGTAGACTTGACAAATCCTAGCTGTATCGCTTTATCGGTCAACAGTTCTAATACTTCCGTTACCTCGGTGCCGATAAGCTTAAGCCCCTCCACTAGGCTCTTGGCGTCTTCATTCAATGCCTGTACCTCAATGACTTTGTTATTGTTGGCAATAGTAAATTGCACGGCCGGGTTAACTTGCAAGGTAACGTACACTGCAGCTTGTGCTCCTGTGAACGAAATAAATGAATACACGGTAACCACTAGGGTCATGGTAAGAACCGGCACGACCGTTTTTAACTTTAAGGACATCCAAATCAGTCTAAAAAATTCATTAAACGCAAATCCTTGGTTCGCTTCTCTGTACATTTCTTTTTTAAGTACTTGTTGTAACTTTGACTTGTGACAAGTCAAAGTTATCTCCGGCTTTTCCATTTTTTCTAAAGAATCAATCCACTCGCTATTTTTCATTTTGCCTCCTTCGAAAATTTATAACAACCCTCAAATTCAAAGGGCGATGTGGTCTTTTTTTAGCTTTTCTATTCCCCGGTGGAGCAAAGACTTAACGGTCCCTTCAGATTTTCCCAGTATTTCGCAAATTTCCTTTAGGGATTTCTCTCCAAAATAACGTAGAGATAATACCTCCTGATATTTGATCGGTAATTCAGCTATTTTTTGCTGGAAGAATATGAATTGCTCATGCTTCTCCAACTCTTCCTGGGCCTGAATCACTTCTTCCTCTAAGTTATAGTCCGACATAGGTTCCCGACCCGTACGTTCTAGCATAAGTTCGAAAGATTCAGCCCGATAACGCGACTTCCGAAAATACTGTTTCATTTCATTATTGGCTATACTATACAACCATGCTGAAAAAGAAATATTCCTCCACTGAAACATCCATAGGTTCTTAATAGCCTTGTAGAAAGTTTCACTAACGATGTCTTTTGCAATCTCTACATTACCGGTACGACGTACAGCATAATTCAAGAGAAGACTATAGTACTCCTCGTAGAGTAGAGAAAAGGCCTCTGGATTATTTTTGGCGTCATTGACAAGTTTTTTTTCTTCTTCTAAGGTCATAAACTGGTCTCCTTCCAAGAGTTATAATGACGCTCAAATAAAAAGGTTGCATCTTTCAATGGTGTAATTGTAGATTTTTTAGTTTTAAAGATCTAAGGACTCCTTCATATTTCCCATTCTTTCAGGGGCAGTGAAAAAAGACTCTCAAATATGGAGAGCCTTTTTAGTCTATTTTAAATGTAATATATCTCTATTTTACTCTTAATTACCTCCATCTTCAGTGCTCTCATCAGACTCTATCTAACAAATCATCCAGGTTTTCGAGAGAAGGGTCGGCTGCTATTGCAGCTTGCACCTTCGCCATTGCTTCCGCTTCCGTCAGGCCGTCCTCTACAAGATCAATGAGTGCCGAGGTAATGGTAGTTATTTCTTCAAGAGAGGGGTCCGCTTTCATCGCTTCCTTAATAAGGGTAGAGGCCGCTTCTTCTGAAATCCCCTCTTCAATCATATCGATATAGGCTGCAGTCAGCGTTGTAATCTCTTCAAGCAATGTTTCCTGATCGATACCTTGCTCAAGCGCTGCTTTAATAAAGGCTAGAATTTGCTCCGGATTGCCTCCCGCATCCTTTATATCAATCATTGCGGCGACGATCGTAGATAATTCTTCGATTTCTTTATCCGCTAATAAGGCACCTTGCAGCAAGGTGAATGCCTGTTTTTCGTCAATATCGGCTTCAAGCATATCTTCCATTGCAGAGATGAATGTATCCAGCTCTTCTAGGAATTTAACTTTGTCTACGCCTTCCGTATTGGATAATAGGAGAATTTCTTGGATAGTTTCCTGGGAGACGTTCGCTTCAAGCAAATCAATATAAGCGGAAGGGAACACACCTTCTTTCATCGCAAGCTCAAACAACTCCTCGGAAATAACGGCGGTTTTGACTTCATTATCCTGATTTGCAGCGACTAGACGGGCGCTGACTGTTATCTTAGCTTCCTCGGCTAGTTTATTCAGTAATTGATCATTATTGTCTTTCGCTGCAGTACGGAACGACAATACAAATTCCTCATTAGACTTGACAAATCCAAGTTGAATCGCTTTATCGGTCAGCAGTTCTAAAACTTCCGTTACCTCGGTGCCGATAAGCTTAAGCCCCTCCACTAGGCTTTTGGCCTCGTCGTTCAATGCCTGTACCTCAATGACTTTGTTATTGTTGGCAACAGTAAATTGCACGGCTGGATTAACTTGCAGTGTAACGTGCGCTGCAGCTTGTGCTCCTGTAAATGAGAAGAATGAATACACGGTAACCACTAGGGCCATGGAAAGAATCGACACGGCCGCTTTTGTCTTTAACGACATCCAAATCACTCCTACTAGTTTATTAAACGCAAATCCTTGGCTTGCTTCTCCATACATTTCGTTTTTAAGTACTTTTTTTAATCTAGATTTATGGCAAGTCAAAATCACCTCCAATTTTT
Source organism: Bacillota bacterium (assembly GCA_009773495.1). Taxonomy (GTDB): domain Bacteria; phylum Bacillota; class UBA994; order UBA994; family UBA994; genus WSXW01. The sequence goes on along the minus strand of WSXW01000035.1, from coordinate 20,337 downwards.
CTAATTTTTCCAACGAATAGACCCCATCGTTGTTTCTCATTATCTTCACCTTCTAAATTGTATAATGACATTATAAAAAAAAGGTTGCATTTTTTCAGGAAGTATATTGCATATTTTTTAGCCTTTCTATTCCACGATGGAGCAAAGACGACGTACAGCATAATTCAGGAGGAGACTATAGTACTTCTCGTAGATTAGAGAAAGGCCTCTGGATTAGAGTAGTTTCGATAGAGCTATCAGTTTTTCAAATGGCGATTTTTCATATTTCTCAGCAAAGTACTAGCTCTATGTATCATCTCTTTCAATCATTATAAAAGCGAAGCCTACATGCTACTTGCCTCGCTTTTTGTGGCTTCTGGCCGTCAATCGTTATTTAGTGCCGTTCTAACCTTCGCAACGCATAGTAACTCCGCCTCCGGAAGCAAGTTCTACCCAGCGTTAGTGGGCCTCGATAAACTTCTGCAATTCCACGTGCCATTCGGAAGGCTCAAAGGTGCCAGTCGCGGGGTCCTCACCAAATCTAACTATACCCTGCGCTCGCAACATGTCTAGAAAACTTAATGTATGCCATCATTCTTCTTTACATTAATACCAATATACTGATTGATTGCTCCAATTAAGTCATCAATCACTCTTTTATCACCCTCTTTTGCGGCCTCAACGACACAGCTATTGATATGATCTTCTAAAACTACCTTACTCACTCCATTCAAGGCCGCTATTACAGCTGAGATCTGAATTAATAAATCGCTACAATTTCGTCCCTCTTCGGCCATTTTTTTAACTGATGCTAAATGTCCAATGGCACGTGATAGTCGGTTAATTACTTGTTTACTTTGTGGATGATCAAGATTACTCATTTTACGCACCTCCACATCCCCTACAGGGGGTTTTTGCCTTCCTATCATAACACACAGTGGCTGGTTGCACTACCTCCCCGCCACGGCACTGCACGTAATTCTCTAAAGAGGGTCGGCCTTCCTACAAGTAGCCAAAGTGCAGTTTCTGACGGCCCCTATGACACATCACATTGTGCCCGCAGGCAGTATTTTGATTACATACCGCAACACTTTTTATATTTCTTGCCGCTGCCACAGAAACAAGGGTCGTTACGTCCTATCTTGGGCTCTGGGCGAACGTAAGGTTGAGGCGTGGGATCGTTCCTGTCATTGCCACCTGCAAACCGTTCCGGACAGAGGGACTGATATTTTTCAAACCTTTTTCGATAATCGTCATGCAGGTATTGTTCCTGCTTACGATTGAGGATACGGTCAAAGAAGTCCCTTTTCATATCGTATAGCGCCGGGTAGTTGTTTTTTAATAGCAATATTTTTCTTCTGAAAGACTCTATCTGCGCGATAATGTCGAGCTCATAAAAGAATTGTGTGACCTCGCAGTCCAAGCATTCTTTCTCACTACACATCTCTAACTCAGACTCGAGCATGTCTGCTATAGCGGGGCTTATTTCCGGATCTTCAAGCAGTTTACTTACCTGCAGAGCAAGATTATTTTGCTTGAGGAGTTTATCTTTTAGCTGGCATATTACTCCGTCGTCCGGCAGTAATTCGGCCGTTGTCGCTAGCACCAACGCTAATTCCTGACGACAACCCGTTTCAGGAACTTCTTGTGCCAATCCTGCAAGAAATCGACCTATATAGGCCTTGTTCTCCTCATTCTCGAGTGCCTTCTTGTTCAACTCTGCCAGGTGTTCTTTCAATCCCGCTAGATTGCCTAAAGAGATATCGGCCGGAATGACATAAGCATAAAGGGGGAGGTTGTCCCAGCCCTTTCTCTTGCTGACCTCAATTCCTGCTAGGACGGTTTGCATAGCATTTTCCTGGTCATCAGCTTCTAGTAAACACTTGACTAATCCCAGCCATAGCGACAGATTATCTTCATCGAGAGTCAATGCTTTGCGATAACAATTGATGGCTTTCTTACTCCAACCACGCATGGCGTAGGCGTGAGCAAGCTGGCGCACAAAGCCGGCGTTATTTTGCTCCTGTTCGACCAAAGCCTCAAAAATACGGATGGCCTTGCCGCTATTTTCGTTATTCAAATAGGCCTCACCAAGGAGGCTGTTAACAACGGAAAAATGGGGATAGAATTTCATTACTCTCTCCAAAAGGCGAATAGCCTCTTGATGATCTCCTGCTTGCAGCGCCTCTTGCCCTGCTCTATAGTACGCTACTACGACTTCCGGCATAGAGATTACGGCATCATACTGCCTGCGTGTACTATCATCCACCAACACTTCGTAGGCTTCGCGTATTTTCATAAATTCTGCAGGATGATTATCGGGGGGGTAGGTTCTGACAAGAGCAAAGTACGCTCTCTTTATCTCCGCAAGGCTTGCATCCCTAGCAATGTTTAGTGTTGCGTAATGATTCTTCACTGCGTCTCATCCCTTTTAAAAAGTTTCTCTGCCATCGCGAGCAGCTTGTAGACAAGGCGGCTCTCTACTTCATTCAAATAGCGTCTGGCTTCAACATTGTCTTTGTCTATGGACAAAACGTCTGTCCAACATTTAGCCGCTTTTCTGGGCTTGCCGTCAAGTACGTGCAGAACTCCTAAGTAGTTCAGCATGCTAACCGACACATGAAAGTGGGCGCATATGTGGGTGCTGAACAACGCGGCGGCTCTGCCGTAGTCTTTTTGTTGACAGAGCGCCTCCACTTTGGCGAAATAGGGCATGGCTTGGCTAATACTGCCTCTCAAATCGGCTAAATAATGAGTGGCTGCATTTTGCGCTTGGCTTCGATGCAAACTTTGCTGCCAATAATAGTCCGCTTCTTGGTACTTGCCCAGACGGTAACAACACAGGCCGATAAGATTCCAGGCTTCGATGAAGCTACTGTCGTAACTGATAGCCTTGCCTAGGCTCTGTACTGCTGAACCAAGCCGACTGTTTTTAGCCAGTTGCATTCCGCGATTATAGTAAACAAGGGACAGTTCTCTAAACATTGCTGTCCTTTGTCATCTCAAAAATCATCTCCTGTAGTTCGTCTTTGTAGCGATCTAGCCCCGCTACACTTTCGCCCTTTACTAATCCTATCTTGATCTTGCTGACCAAGCTCTCTATGTCATTGGCATAGTACAGCGCCTCTCCCGCTCCCACAAGCCGCAGGGCTTTTTTTATGATGGCTGTGTATTTACGGGCGTTGGTCGCCTTATCCCAACCTTCAGTGTCAACTTCTACCACCATCGCCGCAACAGTTGTCTCTATAGTGATATTCGCTTTGCCTCCCGTACTGAGAATTTTGGCCTCAGCCTGGAGGATGCCATTTACATCATAGGCAAAGGAAATGCTGATTTTCTCTTGGTGGGCGGGAGCCGGGGGGACCCCATTTAAGAGAAATCTTCCCAGGAAATTATTATGGGAAGCCTTTTTGAATTCTCCCTGGTAAACATCCACCTCGACTCTGGTTTGGTTATCGGCTGCGGTACTGTATATTTTCTCTTTGATTACCGGGATAGTGACATTACGTGGGATTATTACATCATAGACATCGGGATCAGGGAAGCCGCTACTATAGTCAAGGATGGAGGTGCCGAGAGTGTAGGGACAGACGTCGGTAATAATGATCCCTTTGTCGGAGGAGAACTGGTTGTTAAGAATACCTGCCTGTATAGCAGCACCCCTTACCACTGCTAGATCGGGATCAATCAGCGACTGCGGCGCTTTTCCTAGCGCTTGCTCAACAAAGTGCCGCACATAGGGAATGCGTGTAGAGCCGCCGACAAGCAGGATGAGATCGATCTTGGAGGCGGTGAGGCCCGCATCGGACAGCGCAAGCATAATCTGCTTTGCGGTGGAGTCAATCAGTTCTTTGACCAGGCTTTCAAAGGTAGCCCTGCTGATTGCTTCTGTGAGTGAAACCGGGTTGCCGGCGGCATTGGCAAAGAAGGGAATGCTTAAAATAAATTCTTCCTGCGTACTCAAAGCAATCTTCGCTTTCTCTGCCGCATCTTTTAAGCGCATCATAGCCCGCTTATCCGTGGATACATCAATGTTATACTCTGCAGTAAACTTGTTGAGGAGGTATTCCTTGAGACGCTGGTCGAAGTCCTTGCCACCCAGTTGATTTTTTCCGCTGCTTGCTTTGACATCGAGGACCCCTTCGAACATTTCTAACACTGTTACATCTAAAGTCCCGCCTCCCAAATCGTATATTAGGATGTTTTGGCACTCGTCCATATGCTCAATTCCGTAGTCAAGCGCTGCAGCAGTGGGCTCATTAATAATCCGCTCCACTGTGATTCCGGCCAGCTTTCCCGCTTCGACCGTTGCCCGTCTTTGCTTATCAGAAAAATAGGCAGGCACAGTTATTACCGCCCTGTCTATTTTTTCGCCAAGGTGGCTACAGGCACAGTCGAGAAGGTACCTGAGAATATATGCAGATATTTGTTGTGGCGAGTATGCTATCCCACCCATCAAGACCGATTCGCCACTACCCATCAACCTCTTAATCTCAATCACTGTATCGGTTGGCTTTAGCAAGAGTTGGTCCCTTGCCTCTTTACCGACGATGATTTTTCCGTCTTCGGAGAGTCCCACAACTGATGGAGTAATGTATTCTCCCTCATGATTAGGAATTACAAAAGGTTTCCCATCTTGGATAATTGCGATTTCTGACGTTGATGTACCTAAATCAATACCTACTATTCTACTCATTGTCACCTGCTCCATTAATTTTATTGACTACTACCTGCGCTTTCCGTAGCACTTGTAAATTATAAATGTATCCCGAGCGTAATACATCCAATACTAAGCCATTAGCCACATCGTTGTTGTCTAGGGTTTGCACTGCAGTATGAATCCGGGCATCAAAGGGTGTGTCCTCACCTTCGATGCGGGTAATTCCCAGCAGCAACATATTTGCTGCCGCCTTATGCCATAACAGCCGCATCTGCTCTCCCCAACTGTTCTGTTCGTTGTACAGCGAATATCTATAAACATCTTCCAGCATATCCATAGTTGCTATTAACCCGTGCACAAGTGACATCATCTGGTCTTTCATTACAGCTAGGGTCCTGTTCTGCTCAGCAATATGTTTGTCCTTATCCGTCTCTTCGCTCTGTAACGCAAAAAAATCCTCTAGCTGTATATTGGTATGATTAACTTCTTTACCGATACGTTTAAAAGCGGTGGCAACGGCTTCGATAATATGAATTGTCTCGCTATGAAAATCGGTAAGCTCGGTGCCAGCTGTAGCAAAGTCAAACTTCGCCAACTCCTTGTGAAAATCGATCATTCGCTCTACTCCTTTTGCTAAAAGTAATCGTATGATCCATGGTTCTAATTATGTCTATTCCCCCTTTGAAGGTCATTCCATGTACTATTCTTCGCGCTATCCACTTAACCTGCTAGCGGGATTGCCTGGACAGCATTTGCCGCGCTAGGGCGTTTTGCAACGTATCTTTTGGCATCCCTGCAGCCCCCCTGATCATGGGTTGCCAGTACCCTATATACCCATCTAACTCATACCGCAGAACTGCATCGTTGGTCTTGTCGTACACTAGCAAAGCGCCATCTATACCCGCTGCACCTGCCCTGTAGAGTATAGATACATCAAAGTTATTTAGGGTCCCGGTTAGGTAGCGGTTTGCATTATATCGAGTCACAAATCCATCAGGATCACTAAGGCATAGCAGACAAAACAAGACCGAGCCCACTACCGCTGCTAGGCGCACGATAGAGAAGCAGCGCCTCTGCAGCGCAATCACGCCCAAGTATACTACTGTTAGGAAGAGCATAAACACGCAGGGCAACAGGCGCTTAACCGAAAGCCCATACACACTGATATATAAAGCCATCTTGCTCCATGCCGTAGCAATGAGCAGCAAAGTGAGCAGAGACACCACACAATTGAGAACTTTGAGCAGTGTCTTTTGCCTAGCCTGCTTTTGGATCCCTAAGTTAGCTGCAGTAAGCAGGGATAGGTTAATTATGGCGATGCTGCACAATTCAAAAAAGCCATTCCGAGCATATTCCGAATATACTTGCCAACCTTCCGGGCGCGCTCCTGTGAACGCAGAAAAGAAGTAAGGTATCTGGCTCAGTATGAATACTAGGTATAGCCCTGTAATCGTACCCAGAACGATGAAAACAGTGACTGCTGGCAGCATGCGTAGTGAATCCACTGCCTTCTCGGCTGCTTCCGGTTTGTAGCTTGGCATGCCCCTTCTGTGGGCGCTCCCTACTACCAAACCATAGATATAGGCCGCTACGGGAATGGTCAACATGAGATGTAGCTGCAATTCCACACTGCTTAGTTGCATCCACCTTAGTCGTTCACCAATATTATCAAAGATTGCCGAGAAGCCTCCGCTATCTGCTTCCATAAGTAAGGGCACCACCATTGCCGTAATAACCAAGGCTAGCGCTATTCCTAGGGCAACAGGCCACATTGCCTGTCCGCGGGTCTCACGTTTTTTGCCCAAAGTAGCCAGGCCCTTGTATTGGCCCCAGAAGTTCCGCAAAGGGATAACAAACAAGCCCTGTAAACCATCCAGAGGAAGCCAGTCACTAGTTCCCTGGAGCAATGTCATATCGGTGGCAATGAGCACCCAGTACACAGCCACCCCAAAGAGAAAGAACTCGCGCCAGGGTTGTAGTCCATTACCCTGCCATAGGCCATAGCTTAGTCCTGTCAATACGAGTATTGCCAGCCAAAACCAGCTTGCACGGGGTATAGCTCTACCTTTATGTTTTAGATAAAGGGTGACTGAACTAACATAATTGACGGTAAATAGCGACACTCCCCATCCCTGCCAGTACAGGAGAACCCACCGCACAAACAGAAATCCTAATACAAACGTTGCGAGGGCAAAGTAACCATCCACCCTATCCGGGGCAAATGGTTCACTGTTGCTAACCACAGGAGGAACAATTTCTGCACTGCTTAAGTCCGTTGTAGGCACTACTGAATCAGTCATCATTTGTCACTGTCCTCCTCTACGCCCTTTGTATATTCCAAAATATCTCCCGGTTGGCAGTCTAGTGCTTTGCATATAGCCTCTAGGGTCGAAAACCTGATGGCCTTCGCCTTGCCTGTCTTAAGTATGGAGAGGTTGGCCTGGCTAATGACAATCTTCTCTGCCAGCTCACCAGAAGACATCTTGCGCTTAGCCATCATTACGTCTAGGTTCACTATTATCGTCATGCCGCTCCCCCCTATACAGTGTGGTCAACTACGTCCTGAAGTGACACACCTTGAGCTACCACATTTCTAACAACACGCACAATGAGGCCCATAAAAGCCGCCGACACTGCTACCAAGATCCAGGGGAAATAGTAAAACACCGATACAAGACAAACAACAGCACCGACGAACGAGCTCCAGGCGATGAGGCGCAGATACTCTACGTTTACGGCTAAGAACAACTGCCCGGCAGAAATTCTCTGCAATAGACGAAACAAGCTGTATAACAGCACCGCCGCCGGAATGCTTCCCGCGTACATGGTCGCCAAAAAGTACGCCTCAGTTCCCCGCAAATACGCTCGTGAAAACCCAACTAACCAGCGCACCAACCAAGGAGCAGTTACAACCGTCACAACTAGCAACACTGCAAAGATAATAACACTCAGCTGGCTGAGCAGAACAGACCGATGGTTATTCCACATAGAAATACCTCCCCCGCCAAGCGTAATGCCTAGGTCTTGAGTGCATTATAACACCACATTTATTGATTAACAATAGTTTTTTATTGATAAATAATAAAAGATAACAGTTGCTTATGATAGTACATAGAAGGTCTTTGAGTTGTAGCCACGAGGCACTGACTCGTGGAGGTTTTTCTGCGTGTGACAGAATCCTTGCAGTTGCAGTTACGAGAACGGCACATAGCTGATAGCCATGCGATAGAACCGTACCTTAGGGTAAAGGGTAATTCTATCCAAAACATACGGTGACTCGTAGCCACAGTAATCGTACGCTAATAATATAGCGACAGTTACAAGGAGGACACTCATGCTTTTACTAAAAGGAAACCTTATCAACCTCAGGGACTGGGCCCTGTCCGATTTACCTGACTTCACCAAGTGGATGCAACCAGAACATGAATGGCATAAATACGACGGGCCCTACTACCCTTCTGCCACTCCAGAAGAAGTTGACTTAATAGCAGCAAGGCGCCGCGAGATGATCCTTAATAACAGCTTTCCGTCTCCCCGTCGGAGTCTGGCCATTGTAGATGCATCTACAGACAAGTTAATCGGGATGGTCTCCTGGTACTGGCAGGGCGAAGAAACAAACTGGATTTCCGTAGGTATCTGCATTTACGATCCAGCCTTCTGGAACAAAGGCCGAGGCTATGAGGCCTTAGGGCTCTGGAGCGAATACCTCTTAACTGCCAGCCCCACCCTAGCCCGCCTAGATCTGCGCACTTGGTCCGGTAACCTGCGCATGATGCGCTTAGCCGAAAAGCTAGGCTACCTGCAAGAAGCCTGCTTCCGCAAGGCCCGCATCGTAAATGGCGATTACTACGATGGTATGGGGTACGGCATCCTACGAGAAGAGTGGCAGGAGCGCTACCCTAACGGCTTCGCTGCATGCTTACACGGGTCATTCTTAAGGGGCTTATGAAAGATTGTGAGCAAGTCAAGAGACATACTAGAGACAGCTCATTATTCCTCTCTATGGCTGCAATAATGAACAACAAACTTGCTATAGAAATAATAGGATTGTTCGACTCAATCTCAATTGTGACCCCTATCTCCAATGTCAGCGATACAGTCGAGTACATGCTACAAAATGATACCTGTAGGCAGACGGTGTTAAAGTACATTAAGCGTGCCGACATTGGGATAGAGGATTTCTCTTTTACGGTTAGCAACGTTAATGCACAAGAGGAGACGAAGGTCCCTATAGAAGCGTTGGCAGACGCCAGATTCAGAGTGACAAAGGAGACTAAGGAGATTGATGTTAAGTCTAAACATGCGGTCTTCGGGACTGACGGTAGAGTAGTGAGCCACGTTGAACTTCCATTTGTAGAATATCAGTCTCAAGGCACTATTAGGTTGTTTGAGTTACTCGGGCCTATACTAGGAAGTTTGGATAAAGGCCGTGTTGTCATTGTGGACGAGTTGGGTACACAGTTGCACCCCAACCTTGTTCGGTTTATCCTATCCCTATTCAATGCAATTGACACAAACGTCAACAATGCTCAGCTTGTATGCAATTCTCATGATGCACTCCTCTTAGAAGAGCGAGTTAGGCGTGACCAAATCTGGTTTGCCCAAAAAAATGACGTGGGTGAGAGTGAGCTATACTCATTGGATGAGTTTAAGGACACGCGCAAAGATGACCCGTTTGTTAAGAAATACCTTCTAGGTGTCTTTGGCGCTACGCCCCAGCCGAACAAGGGCGACTTCTGATGTCCAAGAGCGTAAATTCTTATGGAAGGAAGACTCAACCTACACGTCAGCCCAAAAATGTAATCCTATATGCACGAGAACTAAGCATAGCTATGGGACGCACATACGATAAGACAGATAGGAAGCTTTATAAAGATCTGCGAACTAAAATAGGCACTGCTATTGATAATGCGGCAATAGGCCATCCCAATGTGAGTCGTATACTACAGTCTATATTTTAGCTGAGGAACTCCTCCGTTGGGTAAGTCACTAGTCCGTTTACTCAGACTCATCAAGGCTTGTAGTAGTAGACGGGATCAGCCTTAAACGAAAGGAGGAAAACTATGATCAATTTTGCAAAAGCAACCACCGCTGATGCGCCTAGGCTCTGTGACGTTGCCACCCTATCATTCGATGACGATGCCCGCCGCTTCTTCGCCCTAGAAGCAGGGGGCCCCCCTCGGTACAACGAGTTACAGTATCACGTGGAGCTGGCCGACTCTCGAGCGTATGCCAAGCCACATAATTACTACAAAATCCTCTGGGGCCACGTAATAGTTGGAGGGATTGTAGTTTTCCCGACTGATAATGATACTTGTCACCTAGGGCTCATGTTTATAGCGCCTGAGTATCAGGACCGTGGCCTCGGCGCACAATGCTTTACCTTCCTAGACCAACAATATCCCACTACTAAACGCTGGACGCTTTCAACACCTAGCTGTTGCACCCGCAATCACTACTTCTATGAGAAGCATGGCTATGTCAAAATCGGCGAGGGCGAGGTAGATCCCGAAGGTTTCACAGATTGGAAGTATGAGCGCAGCAGGCTAGCCGTCCAAGTCTAGCCACCAAAACTATATTCATGTGAGTAGTGACCCCCTTGCAGTACGCCTGCAAGGGGGTCACTACTCACATGGGTCTAGTTAAACAATGGCCGATGGGCCTATTGCGCAAACTTGCTCCGCTATCTTTAGTGAGCGTCTATAAACTTCTTCAATTTGCCATGCCACTCATCCGGCTCAAAGGTGCCAATCTCAGTGTCTTCGCCGAACAACAGGTCTACGACATAACGTGGCTTCTTGCCCCCTATATGCATAGATTTAACGCATGAGACACAATAGACTACTACATCGTCACAGGGCATGTCCTGGGCCCGTTTCTTCATCTGAGCCTTAAGCTGGTCTACAGGAAGCACCCCGTAAAAGCTGTCTCCACAGCAAAGTGCCTTGGTACGGGTATTCTTGGGCTCAATGACTCTGATATTCATTCTCCTGAGGAGATGCCTAACGGCATTGTGCACCCTCTCCTCGGTACGGGTTGGGCAAGCGTCCTGTATTGCCATTTCAATGCCGTCATAATCTGGGAAAGGAAAGGTTTGGCTTTGGGCTAATACCTCCCATAGAGAAATAGTAGTTACATCCTCGTAAAGCTCGCGGTATCTTTTGTCGCAGCCTGCACATGTATTTATAACTTGGGTGCTGGCTTTAAACCTAGGTTCGTTCCTACAACAGGTCAAGTGCTCACCGACATCTCCCAAATCGTTTTTCAGGAACTCTAGCACCTTGTCAGCCAGCTGTGGCTTATAAATCTTCAGCGCACAACCTGGCGCGTATATTATTCCCACCAGTTCCACCCCCTCAAGCTTATACTCAACTATTCCACACGGTGGCCGTTGTGGTCAAGCATTGTTTGCAGTTAGCCAAGCGCAAGGCTGTGTAGCGACAGCCTCGGGGCTGTTGCCGAGCTTCCCTGATTTCATTAATCTGTGCGGCGGTAATCTCAGGCCAGTGCTACCTACATGCTCCAATATCCAGGTCACTCCTGATCACCTGATATAGGTTCATCAGCTCACCGTTTATATCATTAACCACTGCTTTGGCAGGCTGCAGTTCAAATAGCACTGCTCCTCCGCCGAGGAATGGTTCGTGGTAAGTACCCAATCTTGTCGGGATGTATTTCCTAATTTCCCCTATAATCTGCCGCTTCCTCCTACCGATTTGACTACAGGCGAAACCAGCTTATTAGTACCCATCTCTTTCCATCCGCATCTCAAGCATATCTAATCAAAGATGCCTCTCAAACGTGTACACACATTCGTTGCAGGCCGCACGGCATCAATTAACCGGATTCAGAAATACCGACTACTAAAAGCAAAAGGCTCGCCGAGTAGCCCGGGGGACTCTCACCCCCAGGCCCTCACAGAACCGGACGTGAGCCTCTCGACTCATCCGGCTCTTGTCATCTAGGCCCTACTAGCAATACCCCATTTTCCAATGCGCGAAAAGTGTTGGGTCGCGCTTGGCGATTTCAGCAAACCATTTTCTGGTGCGGCGATTTCGCCTAGCAAGGTGTTTGTACTTCTTTTGCGCCCACTGTTGTAGTGCCAAGTTGATGTGACTCCGCACATCTGCCATCTGTCTTGTAAAAGCGTCCGTAATAGTTGATCCAGCCACGGATTACCGCATTGTACTTCTGAGCTAGGTCTTTCATGCTCATACTAGTCTGCATCTGGAAGCGCCACGCTCTTATCTCTTGCTTCATTGCTGTCTTGGCTTTGTTGCTCACAGCTGGCAGAAAACTGAGGGATGACCCTCTTTGTTCGCTCCAAGCTTGTCTTGGTCGAAATGGTAGCCCAAGAAGTCAAAGCTTATGTCTGGCAGATTACCTTTCCTGCCTCCATCTTTGGCCTCACGATAGCCGGCATAAAACTCATACGAAGGCCGTGGGCTATACTTTAGCTCTAGCTCAAAGTGCTCAATAACACCTTTGGCAGTTGTTGGCTTAACCAGCACCTCAACCCCAGGGTTGTAGTAAACCCCAAATACAGTGAGCAGCGGCCACTTGGCCAGCTTGTACTCGCCTAACAAGTCCACCATAGCCTCAAAACCCGCACGTTGATCTCCATGCAAAAACTCACCTAGCCCTTGGGCCAACCATGCTCTCTCCTCACTGTTGAGGGCCTTCACCAAGTCCCGAAACTTAGGCTTTTCAAACACCGACACCAGTGATGACTGGCCGGCAATCTTACTCATTGATTCGACTACTTCATCACTGTTGCTAAATCTATCCGCCGCAAAACTCTCTTGGGTCAGCTTGATCATCTTCTCTACCTTATGCTTCTTACCTATCTCCAGCAGTTGAGGGTCCTTCATGCCCCCGGGGTAGAGCGCCAAAAACCGATTCTCAGCTTCTATCAGCTTTGCTTTATTCACTGCTACCAACTCCTTCTGTAAGCTGCTCACCTGGCCTCATACTGACTATGTTTCATCACTAGTCGCCGGAACCCTCTGCCCGAGACCCTATGTCCCTCTTATCAGCAAACCTTTTGTTGTACTCATCAAGTACATTATTCAGGCATTCTTCCAAATCAGTATTGGTCACATTCGCAATGCAGATAAGGGAAAAGAGCACATCGCCCACTTCGCTTTCCCATCCTGTGGTTTTCTCAAACGGTTTATTCCCGTAATCCGTTCCTCTTAAGACTTCCTTTGACAACTCTCCGACTTCTGATGCCAAATCAACTATCCTAACGGTCATGGATGAATCAAGACCATTCTCTTTAGTAAACCTCTTCACTGCATCTTGAATATCCACTAGATTCATCATGTTAACAACCACACTCTCTCCCCTAGGCGTAAACAATGGCTCCGCCTGTCGCGTACACCTACCTGTGTTCTGCTTCACCTTGTTATTTCCTGCTTATCCAGCAGCCCCGTCTATCCTATCTCCAGCAGAGAGGATAGGAAGGCTCGCAGTTGACCTAAGCAGGAAGCACATGGCAGCAGAGAGAACTAGCTATTATACTCAACATAGGGAGGCCCACGCATATGGCACCTAAGAAGAAAGACAATACGCCCCGCCGCAGAAGGATGGACCGCAAGACCAGACTTCAGGTTGCACCCGCCTGTCTGGCCACGTTCACTGGCAAGAATGTCGTAAGGGTGTATGGCAGGTGGTTTGGTGTTGACCAGCTTACGGCCGCCGTTGAACTCCAGATGCTTGACGTAGCCCTTCCCCCCCGGCACCATAGAACAACAAAAAGCTGCTATGCTCGCCAAGGAGCAAGCAGCCGAAAAGCTTAAGCAGAAGCGGGAAGAACATAAGCAACTGCTTGAAGAACAGTTTATTAATCCACACCTGGTAGGCATAAACCAAGTTATTGGCCTGGGGAACACTCTGGTCAATATCGCCGATGTGCATCCCAACGGTTCCTTTGTGGAGTTTCACTTCACAGGAGTTGACACACAGTACGAAGGTATGGATTGGCGCAGCCTGTTTCTAGTTTTTGAGCAGCTTAATGGCAAATGGTTCTTGGTAGGCATTGTCCATAACGAGTGAACCATTTAGTGAAAACGAGGTAGCCAGTTGCAGTGCAAAGGATCATACCCAAAACCCTATCTTTGGTTGCCAAAACTGTGACGAGTGTATCACTATGTCTACCGTTTATTTTCCATCAAGAAAGCACCCTCAGGGTGCTTTTAAAATACTTAGGCGAGTTCGGCTCAAGGAGTAGTAGGATGTCACCACTACACTTGCACCGCTGCCGATGACATAGCGCACCGTACGCACCTCCTACCATTGACCTGTTAGGTAAACAATGATATCGTTAGATTGACCTTTTAGGTCAACGAACCTACCACAGATGAGGGGTGCCCGATCATGAGCAAACTGCAACATCTTGATAACATGCGCCGCAACGCTATTATTAACGCAGGCCTGTGGGAATTTGCCTCACGCCAATACGACGACGCCTCCACCAACACCATCGCCCGTGAGGCTGGGCTCTCCAAGCCTCTTCTGTTTCATTACATTAACAGCAAAAAGGACTTCTTTATATATCTACTGGACTACAGCCTAGAGCTACTGCAAAGCCAGTACTTCGATTTGATCGACTATAGAGAACACGATCTTCTAGAAAGATTGCAGCAGACCTCGCTGCTTAAGCTGCGGGTCATGCAGCAATACCCTTTGATCTTCGACTTCATTAAAGTCGCGCTCCTCACTGACTCACAGACAGTAGCCACAGAGATCAATGAACGCAAACAGCAAGTCAAAGAGCAGAACATGCAGGGTTTTTACAGTGATATTGATGAGTCCAAGTTTGCGGTGGGCCTCAATGCTCAAAAGTGCAAGCAACTCATTACGTGGGCCATCGCAGGCTTTTCATCTCAAATCCTCGAGCAGGTAAGGTCCTCATCCTTTGGCGATGTCGATTTCAAGAGGATTAGCGACGAGTTCGATAGCTACCTTGCTGAACTGCGAAAAGCCTTTTATAGATAGCGAGTGGATGGATACACATGCGCAAGGGGGTAAAGAGAATGATAATTGCTCTGCAGGTTTTGCTAACACTATTGGCTGCCATCACCATCTGGTTTGCGACCGCAGGCCCTACGCTACCCAGGGAGACCAACGCCATCATCGACGAAGTACTAAGCAAAGAACTGCCAGAGATTATCGTAGGCGACACGGGTTATGCCCTATCTGATGGACTAAATATATGGTACGAGAGCATTCTGCCACAAGGTGACCCTAAAGGTACAGTCCTCCTCATCATGTGTAACGGAGGCGACGCGCTGATTTGGCCGCCCAAATTCGTGCGGGCCCTTGTAGATGCCCAGTACCATGTCATACGCTATGACCACCGCAGCACCGGTATGTCAGACCTTGTCAAGGACTGGGATCGCAACAACCCCTATCTAGTGACAGATATGTCACGCGACGCCGTGGCAATGTTAGACGCAACACAAGTCAAGCAGGCACATATTATCGGCTTCTCACTCGGTGGCATGATTGCGCAGGAGATTGCCATCACTCGCCCCGAGCGGGTATTGTCTCTTACGCTGATGATGACCTCGGGCTACATCGGAGACCCCAACTTACCTTCGTTAAGCTCCAGCTACTTCTTTAGGTCCCTGCTGCAGGGCCTCCCCATCCTCAAGTATCGCATCATGGGGGGCGAAAAAAACCTCATTAAGGAACGCATCGCCAAACAGCTCACATCCTCGGGTCCTGCTGAGCTCGATATTAGGGAGATTGCCGAGCTCGTCCTATATGACTTGCGCCACCGCAGGGGAGTCAGCATTCAAGGTGCCCTGCAGCACCAGACCGCAGTGTCAGCATCTGGCTCGCGCTATGATGGGTTAAGTCAGCTTGACGTCCCAACATTAGTCATACACGGCACCGCTGATGAGATTATACCAATTGAGCACGGTCAGAGGCTCGCAGAGTTAATCCCGGGCACCCGCCGCCTATGGCTAGAAGGGGTGGGCCACAGCTTTCCCGTACCAAACATGAAAGCTTTAATCAGCAGCATCCTTGGCCACTTGGTCCAATGAGGTTTACGCCCCCGAGACCGCAATACTCCCAGTATTTCTCTACGGCCTCAAACGCCTGCTCTTCGCCAAACCCATAGAACTTCTTATAGGATTCATGCAGCGACGGGCCAATAAAGGTACACAGGCTGTCCAGGTCTTCTACCTCTATGCCGTAGGCATTAAGCGCATGCCTAACACCCTCCTTCGTCTAGTTGAGCAGGCTCGATTTTAACTCCTTACCTAATTTCTCTAAGGCATAGCGGAAAGCCACCCTCGGCATCACTCCCTTATACTTAGATAAATACTCATAGACAGCATCAGGCTCAACCTCCGACAGAATCTTCAGCATCCACCCATAACCTTTTAGCACAAGGTAGTGGGCGTCATTCATTAACGCATCAGAGATTATAAATGGGTCAATCCCCTTATATTTTCCCTGCTTAATAGGGTAAATAAGAACTACAGCAGCCGCACGCCTCACAGCAAACTTCGGATGCTCAGTCCAACTTCTAACTTGGGTGAATAGGTCTTTGTTTTGGCTTAATAGTGCTCCAAAGGCATGAGTACAGAAATCATCACAGTCACCCCAATCGGTAACATATTCTTTTAGCCATCCTTCAAAGATAGCAAACGTCTGGTCATTATACTGCTTCCTAACTCTAAAAGCCCAATCGTAGGCAATAATCCCTAACGCCCATTCCCTTTCCTCAAGTAACCGTTCACAGCATGACATCACACTGTCAATGCTCTTATCCTCTAGCGCCCGATACATCGCTGATGAGACTGATCTGACTGCTCCAGTATTCGGCCTCTTTCCTTTGGATACCTTCACTAACTCGCATCTTGCTTGTGACACAACGTCAATCATAGTAACCCCCACCTTCTATCACTTATCTCTTTACGCACAAGATCCCAGTGGTTAAGTTTCAAAGACAAAGACATCTCCTAGCGTCCCATCATGATGCTACCAAGACCAACAACCCTAGCGGAATAATCTCTCCTTTTAGGCCCCTTAGCCCTAGTTGCGCATGCATATATTATCCCCTTCAAGCCTATTATCAGGCAGGAGAAAACCGGCAGCAGAGGTAAATAACGTCATTGGCTTTGGGAACACTCTGGTCAATATAACTGATGTGCATCCCAACGGTTTCATTTCACTGGATTTGATGCACAGTATGAGGGCATAGATTGGCGCAGCCTATTTCTCGTTTTTGAGCAGCTTGATGGAAATTGGTACCTGGTGGGCATTGTTCATAACGAGTGGACCATTTAAGAGTTAAGCTTGCGATAGTAGCTATGGGCACAATATACCGCTGCCAGGGGGTTATGACCCAAAACCCTATCTTTGGCTGCCAAAACTGTGGCGGGTGCATCACTATATCTAAAGAAGAGGGAATCGTGTCCCACACATAACCCTAACACAACATTGAAGTGGGTGTTGTTTTCGTTACAAAGCTTGGCCTGCCCAATAGGATTGCACATGGCCTCGAAACCTGCGGGGTTAAACTTATCTTCTTAGGCTATGCCTACGCTCTCCTTGTCTACGCCGCCAGACTTGCACATGGCAGAGATGACCTCAAAGCCATGCTTTTTAAGCACAAATAGACATTGCTGTTCATCCTTTTTCTTTCTCCTTCTGTGATGTTGGCACTACCCATCTAGGAACGTAGCTTCGTCCATCGGGGACGATGCCAGACTACCCCCTCCCCCAACCTTCTAAATACCAGGTCGGTATGGGGTTGCTCAAATTATTAAACCACATAAGCACATCTCTTGCCTGATTTTTCATTGTGGTAATTTCACTTTCTCCAAACGGGATTGCCCAGTAAATTGACGATACCGTATTACTCGCAATGTAGAACCCTAACAGCTTGAAAAACTCAAGCTGTGGTCTGCCACCAAAATAACCATTAAGCTGACCCTTTGCAAAATATGGACTGACAGTAGCACTCCACACAATGCGGTTGAAGTCCTCCCACGGATCGCCAAAATCAGGCCGGTTGAAGTCAATGATGGAAAGTGTATTATCTGGCGAGACAATCATATTCCCCACATGATAATCTCCATGATGGTAGCACTGCACTCTCCCTGAAAGCAGATGGCGGTTATTTTCAATGTAGTCGATGATTTTATCGTCACCCTCAAATTTAATACCGCAAGCTCTATATTTCTCAATTTTATTAGTTGTCTTACGGTTGAAGCGGCTACTCCATTCTTCCTGTCCTTGCGGAGCAGAGATTGAATGAATCAGTCTCAGAATTTCACCGGCTTTTATCCCCAGCACATATTGCTCCTTTTCTGTCAAACGGGGTAGGATAACCTCCGCATCTTCACCGTCGCACCAGGTGAGCAGTGAGTAAACACTTTTCCCTTGACTACATGTGCCAAAATCCATAGGCTGTGACATAGGCACGCCCAAAGCCGCAACCTGTTTCATCATTTCAAATTCTGCCCTTTTTTTGTCATACTCAGATATGTCTGAAACACGCAGAAGCAGTTTTTGTCTGTCTGTAGTTTCTATGTAGTATTTCTTATCACTTGACCAACCTTTTAGTACAGGCTCGATTTTTGTAAAAGTACTATAAGCTTTAATGTCCTGCATATCCCCACCACCCTTATCTTTTCATCGGTTTTACCTCAGGCCATGTACCTCCTCCTGCCATAGCCACCACCAAAAAGCCGCAGAGAGCGTTATGTACGCTAACTGCTGTTTTTGTTATTCCAGACTACAGTAGTTAAACTGCCACTCTATTCAAAACTTGTCGGTGAGCATACCGTAGCACTTGCTCCAGGAAGTTTCTTGCAGCTCCATTATCACAGTGCCGCCCTCTGCCAGGCGATGGAATACATTCTTCATAACATCGAGGTCTGTGGTACCCAGGGTGAGACTTATGTTGTTGCCAACCACCAAGGGCTTGCCATGGTATGCATCAGAGAACATGACGGTGCTGCCAGTTCTGTGTGCATGACCATACTTTTAAATTCCTCGGGTAAGGAAAACTCTGAGTCGTCAGGCGAGCCTTCGCCATAAGTTACAATCTTTGGCTCGCTGGTTTGAAACACCTCTGCGTAAAACTCTACCGCCTGATGGCAATTGTCGTTAAAAGCCACATAAGCATTAATGGGCATCTAAATCACTCCTTAGCTGAATAGACATCCTTTTTAGTATCGCTTTAACGGCTACAAAATACAAGCAAGCTAGTTTTGTATTTATCCATCTTCGCCTGACCCCATAGCCACCATCAAAAAGCCGCAGAAGGCAGCATTATCCGCCCTTAGACCCGAGCTCACTACAGCTTTCATCTCATGAACCTTTGTCCTGAGAACTCATACGTCGGCCGCGGGCTATAGTGTATACCCTCTAGCTCGAAATGCTTAATAATGCCCTTGGCGGTAGTGGGCTTTACCAGCACCTCTACACTAGGGTTATAATACACCCCATATATCGTTAAAAGCGGCCACTTGGCAAGCTTGTACTCACACAGCAGATCTGTCATAAGTTCAAAGCCAATGCGTTGTTCCCCATGTAAGAACTAGTTCCTCCACCCCGGAGTGCACTCCTACTATCAGCACCGGATAATCTCGAGAAGATTCTGCAGCAATCCTTTGACTTCCCTGAGCAAACACATCATCCAATGTGCGGGCGGAATCAGCTTGTTGATTGCCTATGAAAATATCTCGCTTAGCCGAATTGTCAGGCCGTCAAACACGGCCGATTCCATTGTTCCGTCTTTATCAACAACTAGCGTGCGGTCAATATCCCTCTCTGGGGTAAAGGCGTACTGCATAACGCTTTTTCCCTGCGGAACAACAATCCAGTATTCTGAAACCCCACTCCTCATGTATAGCTGTAGCTTTACGGCCAAGTCCTTACCTTTTGTGGTTGGGGACAGAACCTCCACAATTAACGCAGGCGTTCCTTCATGCCTGCCGTCCGCGTTCACCTTATCTTCGTCGCATATGACCACAATATCGGGCTTCACCACGTTGGGGTCCTCCTCAAATTTCCGTGGCAAAGCCAAAAAGGCGCACATCCAGCGGCGCCAGAGACCGGCAGGGTTTACCCTTAAAATACGCATAGAAGTGTATTACGACTTGGTGGCTAAAGCTCGGCGAAGCCAACAGGTACACTTCCCCGTCGATAACAGCGACCCCAACAACCCGTTAGTTGAGCTGGTTGAGGTTCCGGTGATATTGAGATGATTAGTTCTAGCGCCACCCTAGCCGACGCACCCCACTTGTGTGAGCCTTTTCAGCAAACAACACATCCGGCCCTTACGCCCCCACTTTATCAAGGTAAACTCAGTTGCCTATTGATCCGGGTTAATAGAAAAAGAAGAGAGGGTTAGATTTAATGGAGAGAAAACTAAGTGGTACCGTGTTTAGTCGTGTTGGCAGCATCATGTTAGTTACAGTACTCCTTATGCTGAGCCTTACGGGTTGCGGCGCTGACGAGCGGGATAATCAGCTGGCGTTACTAAAAAGTGAAAACGAAGCCTTGAAAGAGCGAGTTGAGTTGTTAGAGAACAGCGTGGAACCTCAGCAAACGTAACTGCTGGGGGCAGCGTGTTGGCACTCATCTTACCTGTCGGTAAGAGGGTGCTTTTTTGTTGCCAAAGATGACGGTCATGAAAGATAATGGATGGCGTGTGCATAGTGTAGGCA
>WSXW01000034.1 GCA_009773495.1 Bacillota bacterium | reverse complement strand
GCTGCTATAACCGCCTTATTGGCCGTCCAGTTCATCCCTGGCAATTGGTATATCATTTTGGCTGCTGTGGCCGCAGTCTTAGCAGGGGTGGTGACTGAAAAGCATGCGAAATGAGATGCTGGCCTTGATAGCAGGAATGGCCGCAGTGACATATTTGACGCGGATAAGCTTTTTATACCTATTTCGTAACCTGATCGTGCCGGATTATGTTTCCCGGGGTTTTAGGTTTATTCCCATCGGTATAATTATAGCTATCATTGTGCCGGGGCTGTTGGTTTTGGATGGACGCATTAACCTATCATGGAATAACTTCTACCTGCTGGCGGGACTAGCTTCCGCCATGGCGGCATTACGGTGGAGAAACATGTTTGCGTCATTGGCCGCAGGGATGTCAGTAATGATACTATTGAAATCCCTTGGACTAGGGTAAAGAAGAGACTGGTCAAGGAACAAAAAGAACCGTCCCCAGTGTTTGATAGGAGGTTGTCAGGCAATGACACAAGATACGAAACTGTCACTTAGGGAAGTAACCGCATCTACAGTCAGGACAATTTGCAGGCTTGAGGTTATGGAGCACCAGAAGAGGTTCGTTGCTCCTAACTCTGTATCCATAGCGCAGGCGTATTTTTGTGAAGAGGCCTGGTTTCGGGCCATTTACCATGAAGACACTCCGGTAGGGTTTTTGATGCTACACGAAGAACTGGAAAAAGGTCAGTATTTCTTGTGGCGATTCATGATTGACAAAGAGCATCAGGGTAAAGGCTATGGCAAGGAAGCCCTGCAACTTCTTGTTGACCGTATAAAGGGCATGCCCAATGCCACCGGGCTTACGTTGAGCTGTGTCCCCAGCGCTGACGGTCCAGAAGACTTCTATAAGAAGCTGGACTTCTCGTTTACGGGCGAGATTGATGTAGGCGAGAAAGTGTATCGTCTAGATTTCTAAGGATGCAACAGGCCTTACTCTTAATGGCAAGAAAGTGGAGACCAAGAGTCTAGCTCGTGGTCTCCATTTTACGTGGACATCCTCGTTAGCCCCCCCATCATTGTACAAAGTGCAGAATATCCGTTACACTGGCCACGATGAAGCCCTGTGCTGCTCTATTATAGAAGTTTACGTAACAGTCCACGCCGCGAATAACACGCAACTCTGCGGCAATGCCAAGCTCAGTTCCTTTTAGCGTAGGTTTCCGTACATTCTTACCGTCGTCTCCGGCGACAACCTCTAAAAAGCCTTCTGACATGAGCCAATCGTTGATTTTTGCTCCCGTTAGCTTCTTGTGGCCGAACTGGAGTAAATGGCAGTTTAACCTGTCGGCAATTACGCTGATTGTCACGGCCTCGTCCGATATTTCAATAGCTGTTGGTGGTTGATCCATGGGTACTCCTGGCGTTGGTTCGGCCGGAGTGTCCGTGTCCTCCGGTGTAAACTCGGCAATCGCCTGCAAAAACATTTCCCCGTAGCGCTTCAACTTTACCTGCCCTACACCAGATACCTCCAATAGTTCCTCATTAGTCGAGGGTAGCTTAAGACACATGTCGATCAACGTACTGTCGGAGAAAATAACAAAGGCAGGCACATGTTGCTCAGTGGCAATTGTAAGCCGCAGTTCCTTTAATGCCGCGTACAGCTTGCTGTTCATAGGCTTTTGTAAAGCGGTTATCTTTGTCGCATCTGTTGTCTTTGACGTAGCTTTCGCAAGCTTCATTTCAACCTTCATGTTTTGCTTAAGTACATCGTTGGCTAGACTCCCGAGCTTTAGGAGTGGATACTCGTCGTTGGTTATATACAAGAATTCGTTTAATACAAGGTAGTTGATTATATCTCGAAGTCTTTGTTCGGAAAGCTCGCTGATGTTATAGGTTGATAGTCTATCAAGCCCTAAGCGCAACAGCCTTTCGTTCTTGCTGCCGCGCAAGATGTCGATAATCATCTTCGCTCCATAGCGTTCCTTGGCTCTATAGACGCAGGAGAGAACCTTTTGCGCATCAATCGTAACGTCGACGCTCTCGAAGTTGCTGTTGCAATTATGACAGTTGCCGCAAAAATGTGCTGCCCTCTCGCCGAAATACTTTAAGATATAACAGCGTAAGCAATCGTTGGTGTGGCAATAAAAGGTCATGTCCTTTAGCCGCTGACGGTCGCGCTCTTTCAGCATATTCTCAGTTGCGAGGTCTGAGTACTCAATATCCTTGCTGTTCTCTATAAAAAACATATTGGTACGCACATCTTGCCCGCTATATAACAGAATACAGTCTGCGTCTTCACCGGAGCGGCCCGCACGTCCGGCCTCTTGGTAATAGCTTTCGATGTTCTTAGGCATATTGAAATGTACCACGAAGGATACGTTGGATTTATCTATACCCATACCAAAGGCGTTGGTAGCGACCATGATTTGCACTTTATCATAGAGAAAGTCGTCTTGATTGGCGTGTCGCTCGTTGTCGGAGAGACCAGCATGGTAGCGGGAAGCGCTATAGCCCTTGTCCTTTAGCCTTTGGCACACTTCCTCTACCGTATTTCTTGTGGAACAGTACACTATGCCGGATTTGTCTTTCTTGTCAGACAAAAATTGAGTTAGTGCGGCAAACTTATCCTGAGGCTTTTGCACCGCGAAATATAGATTCTTCCTATCAAAGCCTGTAACCAAGACTGTAGGATCCTGAAGCCTTAACAGACTAACGATATCCTCGCGAACCTTGGGTGTGGCTGTTGCGGTGAATGCCGATACGACCGGGCGCTTAGGCAACCGGTCTATAAAAGCTGCGATTTCCATGTAACTTGGACGAAAGTCTTGACCCCATTGGGAGATGCAATGGGCCTCGTCCACGGTCACCATGGAAATATCAGCAGAGCGGATGAAGTCTTGGAAGTCAGATGCTTTAAGCCGCTCAGGGGCAATGTATATAATCTTGTACACGCCGTCTCGTGCGTTCTTAAGAGCAATGTAGGTCTGTTTCTCTGTTAGTGAGCTATTAATATAGGCTGCTCTGACACCGGCTTGAGTTAGCGCGTTTACCTGATCCTTCATAAGCGAGATCAAAGGGGAGATAACAAGCGTAATGCCGCCAAAAAGTAATGCCGGAACCTGAAAACAGATGGATTTCCCTGCTCCTGTAGGCATAACGCCTACGACATCACGACCTGCTAATACGCTGTCAATTAACTGTTCCTGCCCCTCGCGGAAATGGTCGTACCCGAAATAGTGTTTTAATACATCTACCTTATTGAGCAAAAAAGTCACCTCCCTATTAACTGAGGGTAACAGAGTAGCAGAAAAGTAGTTTCTAAGAGTAGTTTAGATGCTTTCTTGTTGTTCGGCAATGCCCACATAGATTAGTCGGACGAATCTATATGCTTTACCCAAACGTATGTTCTGGGTATAATAGAGAAGACAGGGAGGGTGATCTACGTGGATGTCTTTGACAAGCTAGGGATTCTAGCGGATGCGGCAAAGTACGATGTGGCCTGCACTTCGAGTGGGGTGGACAGAAACACAACTGCGGGCGGCATGGGCAACGCCGTTGCCGCTGGCATTTGCCATAGCTTTGCTGCAGACGGCCGCTGTATTTCACTATTAAAAGTGCTGATGACAAACGCCTGCGTCTATGATTGCCAGTACTGCGTGAATCGTCGGTCCAACGATACACCCCGCGCGACCTTCACTCCCCGTGAGCTAGCGGACTTGACCATCGGGTTTTACCGCCGCAACTACATAGAAGGCCTATTTCTTAGTTCCGGCGTGCTGAAAAACCCTGACTATACTACCGAGCAACTGATAGAAGTGCTGCGCCTGCTGCGGGAGGAGTATCGCTTCTCGGGATACATCCATGTAAAGGCCATCCCCGGCGCGGACAGTGGCTTACTGGCACGCCTAGGGCTATTGGCCGATCGCATGAGTGTAAACATTGAGCTGCCCTCGGAGAACAGTCTGCTATTACTCGCACCGGACAAATCCAAGCAGTCCATTTTTGCCCCGATGGGTTATATTAAAGATCGCATCCACGAGAACACCACTGACATTGTTAAGTACCAGCATGCGCCGAAGTTTGCGCCTGCCGGCCAAAGCACCCAGATGATTATCGGTGCAACTCCGGATACAGATTTTAAGATACTTAATCTCACGGAATCCCTTTACAAGAGATACAGCCTCAAGCGGGTCTTTTTCTCTGCCTACATGCCCGTAGCTAAGAGCTCCTTGCTTCCGGCACTAGATACTAAACCGCCATTACTCAGGGAACACCGACTTTACCAAGCAGACTGGCTGCTGCGGTTCTATGGCTTTAGGGCTAGCGAGCTACTTGATGAGGAGCATCAGAACTTCAACCCCTTTGTGGACCCCAAATGTAACTGGGCGATAAACCATATGGAACTGTTCCCTATGGACGTAAACCGCGTCTCCTACGATGATCTTCTGCGAGTGCCAGGCATTGGGGTAACCAGCGCCAAACGGATTCTGACCGCTCGCCGCACGGGTTCTCTGGGCTTTGATGGGCTTAAGAAGCTCGGCGTGGTGCTCAAGCGGGCGCAATATTTCATTACCTGCAGCGGCAAAGCTCGCCCGGGTCTGAATACCACACGTAGCATAGTGCTGCAGTCCCTCATGTCGCCGAAGGAGCTTGGCATGTACCGCATAGAAGCACAGCCCGCGCAGCTTTCTATCTTCGAGCAGCCATTATTAACACAGGAGGATCTGAGCTTATGCCTGACAGGTCCGATGTAATCTATCAGTACGATGGTAGCTTTGATGGACTACTGTGTTGCGTATTCGAAAGCTACGATAAGAAGGAGATTCCAGCAGATGTTCTTGCTCCGGGCCAGCACCAGGCCATGCTCTTTGCTGTTAAGAACATTGTTACAGATGAGCAGAGGGCAGGTCGCGTGCTGGCCTCTATCCCAACGAAAATGGGAGGCCTCGCTCTAGACTTCGTACGGCACGCCTTCCTAACTTGTCTGCCTCAGAAAGAGATATACATCCTGCTATTTCTGCGCCTCGGCTACCAACACGGGCCTTGTGTGATGAACATGCTGGCTGATGACGTGGTGAGTACGTTGTTTAAGGCGGTTACGCACCTTAAGCGGGAAAGTCATCTCCTAAAAGGCTTTGTGCGCTTCTCGGTGGTGAACAATGCCCTGACAGCGGAGATAGAGCCAAAAAACTGTGTGCTGCCGCTGCTAATGGATCACTTTTGCGACCGCTACCCGGAAGAGAGCTTCTTAATACATGACAAAACCCATGGGATGGCACTAATATACCAGCCGCATCGGCACGCTATCATACCAATTGATGCTCTACAGCTACCTGAGCCAGACGAAGAGGAGCTTGCCTTTAGGCAGCTATGGCGCCTTTTCTATGACACCATCGCTATAGAAGGGCGTTACAACCCCAAATGCCGCATGAGCCATATGCCCAAGCGCTACTGGAAGTACATGACGGAGTTTGGTCAACCACAGGAATTGATACCAAAGCTAGGAGATCAAGTAAAGAGGCTCTCTTTTAACATTTTATGAATGGTATCTGTTCGCTGAGGCTATAAGGTGTTATAAATAACTTGTAAAATAAATTAGGGGAGGGTCCGTATATGAGAATTGGTATTATCGTTCATTCGCAGACGGGGCATACCTTTAGTGTAGCAGAGAAGCTACAGGAAAAGCTCAGTGCAGCGGGGCATACAGTGGATCTAGAACGGCTGCAAACTGTTGGGGAGGCCAAGCTTGGAGCAAAGGTTAACTTTGAGGCTCTTCCCGACATTGGGACTTACGATGCACTGGTGTTTGGAGCTCCGGTGCAAGCGTTCTCTCTCTCATCAGTCATGCAAGTCTATTTAGGGCAAATTACGGCAGTGCAAGGTAAGAGAGTGGCGTTCTTGGTAACACAGCAATCCCCGTTTTCTTGGATGGGTGGGACCCGGGCTCTGAGGCAATTTAGAAACGCGAACGGGTTAAGAGGTGCTGTTTTTTGTGGCACAGGCCTTGTCAATTGGTCCAAGGCCGGCCGTGAGCAACAGATAAACGATGTAGTCAAGAATTTGAGCCAGCAGTTGTGCCCGAAGTAGAGGCATGAAAAAGAGACGTAATGTAATTATCACGCTTATACTGGTGGTTGTTGTCGGCGCAGTGGTCGGCAAGATCACTTTTAACAACATTGCTGCAGCCCACCAGAGACTTTTGGATGAGAGAATTCCCAGTGTCCTTTTGTCGGGTATACCTGATGGTACCTACATGGGAAGCTATAGTGCCTTTCCAGTATTAGCTGAGGTTAAAGTGACAGTGAAAGCGCAGACCATAACTGATATTGAGCTAGTGAAACACCGCAACGGGCAAGGAGAGTGGGCTGAAGCAATTCTGGTCAAGGTGGTCGCCTCTCAGTCGCTAGATGTTGATGTAATAGCGGGGGCTACCATCAGTAGCAGGGTTATCCTGCGGGCAATCGGAAAAGCTCTTGAGCGGTAAGCTCGTAGGAGAGGCGGAATAGATATGCTAGAAATTCCAGAGGCCTTGACTATCGCGCGGCAAGTGGAGGCAGCGTTACTTGGACGGAGCGTTACCCGCGTTGTCGCTGGTCATTCACCGCATAAATTTGCGTGGTATTATGAGGAGCCAAGCGCTTACTCTGAGATGCTAGTAGGACGTGTCATTGCTAAAACGGCAGCTCCGGGGGGCAAGGTGGAGGTCATTGCCGGTGACGCGGTGATGCTCTTTGGAGACGGTGTAAACCTGCGCTATCACTCGCGTGGGGAGCAGCACCCTGTTAAACATCAGCTATTGGTGGAGTTTGACGACGGGTCGGCCCTGAGCGGATCGGTGCAAATGTATGGTGGCCTATGGTGTTTCCCTAAAGGGTCTTTCAATAACTACTACTATCAAGTAGCCAGAGAAAAGCCAACGCCGCTTAGTCCGGACTTTGCCCCGGAGTATTTTCGTGGTCTTACAGCTATGCCGGGCGTGGCTAAGCTTAGCACCAAGGCCTTTTTAGCTACTGAACAGCGCATACCAGGCCTAGGCAATGGCGTGTTACAGGATATCTTATATAATGCAGGTATTCACCCCAAACGCAAGATGGGAACTCTTACAGACGCCGACATCGAGAACCTCTACGCGGCGGTTAAGACTACTCTCGCCGAAATGACGGAACTAGGCGGTAGGGACACAGAAAAAGACCTTCTTGGCAATCCGGGGGGTTACCATACTAAAATGAGCAGTAAGACCCACGGCCAACCTTGCTCGCGCTGTGGCAGTATTATTGTTAAAGAGAGCTATATGGGCGGGGCGGTTTATTACTGTGGGCTCTGTCAGGTACAAGCTTAGTCGATAGCAGGCATTGTCGAACAAGTAGAAGGGAAGGGAGAGAGTGCGAGGCAAAGGGGACGGGTCCTCTTGTCGGAAAGTTGCTGAGCTGATAGTATTATGATGAGGTGATGGTTCATGGCTAGGCAGGCACGTCAGGAGAGCGAAACGGGGTACTATCATGTGATGATGTGCGGGATCAATCGCGAGTTCATTTTTAGAGAGGACACAAACAAGGCCTGCTTTATGGAACTGGTAAAAGAGCAGCAGGCAAACGGACTGCTTGAGCTGTTGGCGTGGTGCGTTATGGACAATCATGTCCACATGATACTAAAGGCTGAAAAGGTTGCCATGTCTAAGGCCATTAAGATCATCAGCCTCAAATTCGCGGCACATTACAACCGGGGTCAAAAGCGAACAGGTCCAGTCTTTGGCGATCGCTTCAGAAGTGAAATCATTGAGAATGATACTTACCTGCTTGGGACCTTGCGCTACATTCATCGGAACCCAGTCAAAGCGAAGCTTGCCAATGATATGGCTACATACCGATGGAGCAGCTTCGGGGAATATCTCGGCCTGCTTCAGTACGTTGCAGCGGGTCAAAAGGCATTTGTTTTAGAGCTATTCTGCGGCGGTCTAAAGAGCTTTGTATCATTTCACGCGCAAGAAGATGATGTAGAGTACTTGGAGATCCGTGAAGATGCGGAGCAGAATAGAGAGACCCTGGCTTTTGCAGTTATCGAGAGTTTCTGCCGCGAAAACGGAGTAACATATGCCAAAGAGATTCAGGGCAGCCCAGAGCTATTTAGAGAGATTTGCAGGAGACTAGTCCAAGATAGCGGTCTATCTTTACGAAAAACAGCGGAGTATTTATCTACGACGCACCACAGGGTGCATGAGGCATTGCAGGACTAAAGAAACGAATCCGACAAAAAAACTGTCCCCCATGTTCAAACAAAACTATCTTGAGCAATGCTCAAGATAGTTTTTGTAGTTTGGCTAAGGTCACACCTAATCGCCTAATGCCCTCTTCTATTTCCTCTACCGACAGCGCCGCAAAATTGAGCCGCAGATAATTAGAGCCCGAGCCATCGGCACAGTAGTTTTCACCAAGGGCAAAATCAATTCCCTCTTTCCACGCTAGGGGCAACAACTCGGTTGCTGTGAGTTCTTGTGGTAAGCGGAGCCACATAAAGAGGCCGCCTTGTGGTATGTCCACATCTACCTGCGGTAAATAACGACCTATTGCTTGAGCCATGGCATCGCGGCGCTTGCGATAAACCCGGCAAGAACGGCGCAAGTGTGTCTGGTAACGGCCAATACTAACATAAGCGTCGAGAGCATGCTGAACTAGGTTTGGTGTTGCTAGGTCCTGCACGTACTTACGCTTTACCAAAGCACCGTAGATAGGCCCCTCAGCAACAACAAAACCTATGCGGAGCCCGGGCATAAGCATTTTGGAGAAGGTGCCAACGTAGATAACCCCACCAGAGGTGTCCAGAGATTTTAGAGCAGGTTGAGCGCATCCGTCGTAACGCAGGTCCCCCACGAAGTCGTCCTCAAGTATGGGAACGTTGTAGCGGCTAGCTAAGGAAACCAGTTCACGACGACGTCGTCCACTTAGGCTCGCTCCACTGGGGTTTTGGAAATTAGGGATGGTGTAAATTAGTTTGGGGTGATAGGCCTGCAGTATTCCTTCTAGCAGCTCCGTCTTCATGCCATCCTTATCAATCGGTATAGATACTACCTTTAAATGAAAGGCGCTGAATAATTCTAGAGCTTTACCATAGGTAGGGCTTTCCACGAGGATGACATCGCCCGGTTTAAGCAGCACTTGTATGACTAAAGTGATGGCTTGTTGTGAGCCCACGGTAATCAGGACATTGGTAGGGGGGATCATAATGCCTTGGCTTGAGAGGATATGGGCGATGTTGGTTCGTAGTCCCAAGAAACCGCGAGGTTCACCATAATCTAACGAAGCATGGGGGGCTTGCCGCATTACAGAGGCCATAGTGCGGCGAAACTCATCTATAGGGAAAAGGCTAGGGTCGGCGCTACCTTCTGCAAAGGATATTTGGCGCGGATGGCAGGAGCTAGAAACCTGCTCACAGAGCTCTAGTGGCACGCAAGCAAACTCGTGTTGCCATAGCGGCCATGGCTCGTGGCTAGCTTTGGGATTATTAATTGTGTAGGGTGGTAGCACAAAGGTACCGCTTCCGACCTGTGTCGACGCCAAACCGTCAGCAACAAGGTCTGCATAGGCATTTTCGACGGTGATACGGCTAACTCCCAAGTCTTTAGCTAACTGACGAGTAGCGGGCAAACGTGTATTAGGGGGCAGGCTTTGAGATAGTATAGACTGGCGTAAGTAGCCGTGGATCTGCCGGTACAGAGGCTGTGTGCTGTTCGGGTTAAGAGGCATGCGCATCGAGATGACCCCCCTTAGTACATTGGTACACTAAATATATCCCAAACACTCACGTCTAGTAAAGCCAATTGCCCAATGTCGGCCACTGGCTCTACACTACTATAGCGGATTGGCTCTATATCTAATGCCTGGAAGGGCGTAAGATGAACCCATTCCACAGAAAGATTAGAGGTGTCTCAATATGTCATCAGAAGGGTCTATGGGTCGAGGATATGGAGCTGTTCTGGCTAGTGCAGCGGTGTTGTCCACCACTGCGGTTTTTATTCGGTATCTCACACAGACCTACCATCTGCCTCCGTTAGTCTTAGCGCTATGGAGGAACATCTTTACGGTATTTACACTCCCATTAGTGTTGAAGTTGCGCTGGCCGCATCTGTTGTATATTAAGCGGCAACACCTCGCTTACTTGGTGTCATATGGGCTTGTGCTGGCAGCATTTAACTCTATGTGGACACTCTCGGTCGCTTTTAATGGGGCTGCAGTGGCAACTGTGCTAGTCTATTGCTCAGCTACCTTTACTGCTGTTTTGGGATGGATGCTGCTAAGAGAGAGATTGGACGTAGTCAAACTCATAGTAGTACTGGCGAGCATGCTCGGCTGTTTCTATGTATCTGGGGCTTCATCGCCTGGATTATGGCGCAGCAATGCTACTGGGCTGGTGACCGGGGTATTATCGGGCCTTAGCTATGCAGGGTATAGTCTCATGGGGCGATCTGTCTCTCAACGAGGGCTTAACCCGTGGACTACGCTACTTTACACTTTTACCTTTGCAGGTGTGTTTTTGTTCGCTGTTAACCTGTTACCTCTGTCGGTGCCAGGTGCCGCGAGCGACATAACGGAGCTGTTGTGGCTAGGACGCTCTATCAGTGGTTGGGTCATCTTGTTACGACACAGATATATGGTGGTCTGTTAATCATAGTAGCTGTGCTATCCCTGCGCTTACTAAG
The DNA here is from genome assembly GCA_009773495.1 of Bacillota bacterium. Taxonomy (GTDB): domain Bacteria; phylum Bacillota; class UBA994; order UBA994; family UBA994; genus WSXW01. Next base: position 10,905 of record WSXW01000034.1, on the reverse strand, counting down.
CCTCAGGTCTGAGAAGAAGGAGCGTTGCATGTCGGGTATATGAGACTCAAGTGGGACACTAAGGGACTCAAGGGGACCCAAAGGGACAGGAGAAAGCTATTAAAGAGAGGAACGATTTTAGGTGGAGCATATTTTACGCTGCTTTGGCGATATTTACAACGTTAGTGTAGTGAGGGGAGAAGGCTGTTATGTTTATGACGACCAAGGCAATAAATACGTCGATTTTGAAGCGGGGGTTTGGTCTGCAGCCTTAGGGCATAGTCACCCCGGGGTAAATGAGACTCTATACAAACAAGTCGACCAGATCATGCACTTAGGTTATCGGTATCAAAACCCTATAGTAGAGGAAGCAGCGCGAATGCTCTTAGAGGCAGTGAACTTTGATTCCGGCAAGTGTATCTTCTTGAGTTCCGGTAGTGAGGCCGTGGAATTCGCCGTGCAGATAACCCGGCGCATCACCAAGCGGCCCTTGCTCCTTACCCTCTCAGGTGCATACTTAGGGGCTTTTGGCTCAGCAGGCAAGCGCGATGCCGAGGAGTGGCATGTCTTTGATTGGAGCAAGTGCCACACGTGTAGCACGACTGGATGTAGGCCTGACTGCAAGCTCATGGCCGATTTGCCCTTTGATCAAATTGGTGGATTTGTAATGGAAGCTGGTTCAAACTGGGTTCGTATGCCGCCTAAGCATTTAATTCAGACGCTAGAGAGCAGAGTAAAGGAAGAGGGTGGCCTAATTGTAGCAAATGAAATCACCACGGGCCTAGGTCGCACAGGTAGCTGGTTTGGCTATGAGCATTACTGCCTGCAGCCCGATATCGTGGCCGTGGGCAAGCATTTAGGTAACGGCTACCCTGTTAGTGCTGTTGTGATGAAAGAGCACTCTGGGCTATATCTTGAAGGCGATAGTTTTCGCTACGCACAGTCACATCAAAATGACGCCTTGGGATGCGCCGTGGTCACGACAGTAGTAAGGACCCTGGGGGAAGTGGGCTTAGTACAAAGAAGCAAAGAAGTAGGGCAAATTTTCAAGGAGAAGCTAATTGAGCTACAGCACCAGCACAAGTGTATCAAAGAGGTGCGAGGCCTTGGTTTGATGTTGGCAATAGAACTACAACACTGTGAACTTTCCGCTATACATAGGGAGTTGTTCAGCAAAGGGTATTTAGTCGGCATTAGTGCGCTAGCTAACCTCTTAAGATTCTTCCCCCCTCTCACTATTAGTATCGAGGATATTGATGGCATGATCAATGCACTAGGTGCCGTACTTAGTAGCAGGTAGGGGAAGCCCAAATAAATCAGGCTATAACCCGGCTAATGAAGGAAAGAGACCCACCGATGTATAAATATAGACTATTAGCTGGCAGGAGGGGTCTTATGTTTAACTTTTCAGGTAAAAAGACTGTAACCGTTCCCACAGGCAAAAAGACTGGGTTGCTAAAGCGTAACCAACGCTGTATTGCTGATAAGATTGCCAAAAATATTTCGGGCATTATGGATGTAACGGATAATCTGCTCGAGATTACCGACACGATTGGCAACTACACTCAGGTGCAAATGAACGTTGTAGCTAAGGTGGTCGAGGAGATCACTGGATACTCTGCTTATACCGAAGAGGTGCTAGCCAACACAGAGAGCTCGATGAAACTATCGGAGCAGACAATGAGTGTTGCCACAGAAGGCAGAAGTACGGTTGATGAGTCCATACAGGCCATGCGCGAAATTGAGCAGGCGGTAACAGAGGCCAAAGTGGTAGCCGCGGTGTTAAACGAAAAGGCGGCGTCTATAAACGATATGGTGCGGGTCATCAAAGATATTGCCGATACCACACGTCTACTCTCACTTAACGCCGCTATCGAGGCAGCTAGGGCGGGAGACGCTGGTAGAGGGTTTGCTGTTGTAGCACAAGAAGTTAAGAAGTTGTCTGAGCGCAGCGTGGAGTCAGTTAATGGTATCTATAAGACAATCGGGCAGATTACTGAGAGCATCCGTAGTACAGTAAACTCTTTAGGAGTTATCTTAGATAGGGTTCGAGTAGGTACTGTTGCGGCAGATAACACTAATAAGGTGTTTCATACTATTATGGAATCAATTCAGGAGACCAACCGGGCTTTTCATGAAATTAGTGCGGCAGTCTCTACCCAGACCACAAGCCTAGAGAATATTGTGGCCTCAACTCACGACATGAGCCACACTTTTGACAAGCTGATGTCTATAGTAGAGGTCTCTTCGGTATATACGCATTTTACCAAGAACTCCTTGGTAGCTATGAACAAAGTGGCATCTAATTTGACAGATATTACGGCTAGTCTGCTGGCGGATATACCTGAAGCCGAAGAGGAACCCTCATTGGTCGTAAACCTGCCCTATGAGCCCTCTACCTTTGACCCTCAGCTGACATCGGAGTTCTACGGAGCACAAGTGCTCTCGAACGTGCATCTAGGCCTGTTGGGGAATGACGATCAAGAGCGGGTAACCCCAGGATTAGCCAACAAGTGGTACTTTGACGAAGAAAACCTAACCTGGGTGTTTTACCTGCGCAAAGGTGCGAAGTTTTCGCATGGCAGAGAAATTACTGCCGACGACGTCAAATTTTCTCTGGAGCGTCTGGTTGATCCCAAGTTAGCGTCGCCAGTGGCTTGGTGTTTGGATTGTGTTGATGGTGTGAAGGAGTTTCAGCAAGGTTTGTCCCGCGAGGTAAGGGGCATAAAGGTGCTAGATAGGTACCGCATCGCTATTAAGCTGCACACTCTCTACGGGGGTTTTCTCACCGATCTCGGACAGTTCTTTGCCGGGATATTAGCCAAAGAAGAACTGGAGAAAGGCAATATTGTCGGGTGTGGCCCTTACACAATTGTGGAGCAAACCAAGGAGCGTTGCGTCTTAGAATCATTCGCTGATTATAGCAAGGGCGAACCCTTTATCAAGCGCATTGAGTTTCGCTATGGGCAAGCAGGGCTAGCGGCTTCCTTTAAGAAAGGCCAGTACGATATCCTCTGGCACGAGACGGCGGATGTTCCACAGGAGCTGAAGCAGGTTCCCAAAACTACGTCCACGACACAGGGCATATTAGGTTATTATTATATCGGCTTTAACCTACTATCGGACAACCCTTTAGTAAAGAGTCGCGAGGCACGCCGTGCCCTAGCCATGGCCGTTAATAAAAAACGCCTAGTGGAAAGCTTGTTAGGTGGCATGGCGGAAGAGGCCAAAGGGCCTATCCCGCCTGTGCTCATACCTAATGGCAGTCTTACTGGGTTAGAGTATAACCCTGCACAAGCCAGAGAGATTCTCAAACGCCTTGGTATAAGAGACCTTAAGCTGAAAATGAGTACACGCTCAGATGCTAGCGGTGTTGTACTTAACCCTGTGGGCGAATACTTTATGGAAGATCTCAAAAACATAGGTATAGAATTTACTACCCAAAGTTACACACGCCCTGAATACACTAGGCATGAGAATCTGCGGCGGACCGACGTGTTCGTATCACGCTGGGTAGCAGATACCCCTGACCCAGACAACCTGATAACCCCCTTCTATCATTCTAAGAGTACCATGAACTACTTCAGCTACAGTAACGGAGACGTAGACAAAAAGCTCAACCAAGTGCGCTCTATCATTAATCCTAAGAAACGATTTGAGCTCTTTGGCGAGGTACAACAGCTTGTTTATAATGATGTACCGGCGATCTTCTTGTACCATCAGTCCATTGGCGTAACCTATGCCGATCGCTTTAAGAACGTGCGCATTAGCCCTAAGGGGATGCTAAAGTGCGAAGATATAGTGATGGTTTAAGGCAGACACTCATTGCACCAGCTAGGGTTCCCCACAGTCGTGGCAGAGGGTTGCTACCCCTGCCACGATTTTTTATTATGTAAGCTGTGCCATCGCTTCACCACGGCAGATTTCTAAGTGGGGTTGAGGGGTGTGTTCTTTCGGGGAGAAGGATTTGCTGATCCGATATAGAAATGATCACATGGGCGTCTTCGAGCGGCTTAACCTTCTAGATTAGCCTAATGGTTTGGCCGCCGGTGGTAGTGTTACTACCCGAGGGTGCAGTGGGAAACTGCTGTGCCTCCCGTGTTTGGAAAGAAGCGCAGGTGGGAAGCCTTGAGAGGAGGAAGGCTTGTTTTTTTGTGCGCTCTTTCAGGTGCGAGGCCCGATATTTTGCACTTGGAGGTATAGTTAATGAAAAGAAAGCTCTCGGTTGGATTAATGGTGTTGAGTCTAGTGGTGATGGTTCTTGTAGGGTGCGCCGCTAAGAAGCCAGTTATTTTAGCCACAACTACGAGCACGGTTGATTCAGGTCTACTCGATGTCTTGGTTCCCATGTATGAAAAGAAGACAGGGTACTTGGTTAAGACGATAGCCGTCGGAACAGGGCAAGCGTTAGCTATGGGCGAAAAAGGTGACGCCGACGTTTTATTAGTTCATTCGCCAGTGGCAGAGCAAAAGCTTGTGGATAGCGGGGTTGCTGTCGATCGCCACTACATTATGTATAATGACTTTGTACTTTTGGGACCGCAGGGTGATCCGGCAGGAGTCAGGGGTATGGGTTTAGCGTCAGAGGCTTTGGCTAAGATAGCACAAGTGGGCGCGAACTTTGTGAGCCGGGGCGACGACTCCGGAACCCACAAAAAGGAAAAAGAACTCTGGCGGATACAGCCCCAGGGTGCGTGGTACATTGAGGCCGGAGCAGGCATGTCGGCCACACTTGCCATTGCCGAAGATAAGCAGGCTTACATTTTAAGTGATCGGGGTACCTATCTGGCCTATAAGACAAACCTAAGCTTAGAGGTCTTGGTGGAAGGCGACGCCCTTTTGCTTAATCCATACCATGTAATGCGTGTAAACCAGGATAAGTTCCAACACGTAAATACTAAGGGCGCGATAAAATTTGTAGAGTTTATGTTGTCTGATGAGGTTAGGGAAATAATCCGAGACTTTGGTGTTGATAAATACGGTGAAGCACTGTTTGTCCCACAGTAGGGGACCATCAAAAACATTGCCTCGAGCTACACGGCGTGCGATCGGAGACATGTGGGGCAGACTCATATGAGTCTGCCCCTTATTTTGGTAATCTCTACGATTACTTCTGTAGGTGTTTGACAGGCTAATTGTTTATGCTAGCCAGAGGATATTTCGGTAGTCGGACTGAATATGTATGCTATTGACAAGGAAAAGGAGGGATATTTTATGATTGATGTAAAGAAGATTAGTGCCGATATGACGTCTCAGGTAATTGCATGGCGCAGGCAAATTCATGCTAATCCAGAGTTAGCATTTCAGGAGCACAAGACAGCTGCGCTAGTTGAGTCTGTGCTAGAGAAGGCTGGAGTTGAGGTGGTCAGGTTTCCCGGTTCTACTGCAGTGCTTGGCATACTCAAAGGTGGCAAGCCAGGGAAAACCATTGCTCTTCGAGCCGACATGGATGCTTTGCCTTTAGACGAACTTGCTGATGTAGATCACAAGTCGCAAACACCGGGTGTTATGCATGCCTGTGGTCATGACGTGCATACTGCTATTCTTATGGGTACAGCTACGCTGCTTGCAGCACATAAAGACGAAATGCCCGGAACAGTGAAATTCTTCTTTCAGCCAGCCGAAGAATGCCCACCGGGCGGCGCCATCGGCATGATTGAAAATGGCGTCATGGATGGAGTAGACCACGCTTTTGGTTTGCATGTGGGCAATGACTATCCAGCAGGTACTATTGGGGTGACTTATGGGTACAGCTCAGCAAACTCAGATCGTGCAGACATTAAAATTATTGGTAAGGGAGGCCATGGCGCTCAACCTCAAGATACTGTGGACGCGGTAGTAGTGGCTTCTCACGTAGTGGTTGCGCTGCAGACTATAGTTAGCCGCAATATTGGCGCACTCGATTCGGCAGTTATCACAGTCGGCACCATTCACGCTGGGACAGTTAACAATATTATCGCAGAAACCGCGGGAATGAAGCTCACAGTGCGTAGCCTCAAGCCTGAGGTAAGGGAAAAGCTCAGGGAGCGCATTGAAGGAATTGTAAAAGGAGTGACCCAGGCCATGAACGCCACCTATGAGTTGGAGTATTCTTATGGCTACCCTTCGCTTCCAAATACTGAGCCAGTAGTTGACTTTGTAAAGGAAATAGCCGAGCAACTTCTTGGTTCGGAGAATGTAAAGGTAAAGAATATCCCCAGCATGGGTGGAGAGGACTTCGCTTACTTTGCTGAAAAGGCTCCCAGTGCTTTCTTTAGGTTAGGTTCGCGGCCTAAGGAAGAGACCGTTTATCCTGGCCATAACCCAAGATTTACTGTTGACGAAGCCTGTATAGAAACCGGCCTAACCATGATGGTAGGCATAGCTCTTAATTCTAAGTAGATGAGCAACTGCTCCATAGGCCATAAAATACCGGCAATCACACCATGCTTCTCGCCTTGTGCCGAATCAGGTAGTATTTATGGAAGTAATTGCTTTTCAACAGTTTTTAACTTGACATTCGACGGTAAACTCGTCAAAATAGAACTCACGGACATTGATTATGTTTGGTCGCGCTAGACGGGGAGGTAGCGGTGCCCTGAACCTGCAATCCGCTGTAGCAGGGTTGATACTGCATTTGAGGCTGCCATTTGTGGGGCTTGCCCTTAGCAAGTAGTGATGACAATTGGGTCCGACGCAACAGGACTTCATGAACCCCGTCAGGTCCGGAAGGAAGCAGCGGTAAGTGAGCCATCTTGTGTGCCGCCGGGTAGCCTGGTTCGAGCCAACTACTAGGGTTACACTCGGAAGTGTCAGTCGAAGGCAGGTGCGCGGCCACTAAATTTGAGCCGGGACAATGGTCCCGGCTTTTTATGCATCCAAGCAGGGAAAGACATACTCTACGGGTAATACTAACATATTGGCTTTGGCGGGGAGGTGAAACTTTGACTTACCAAGCTCTATATCGGGAGTGGCGCCCGGCAACCTTTAACGAAGTTTCGGGGCAGGAACATATTAAACGTACTCTGATGAACATGTTAAAACAGCAGAGAATCCCTCATGCGTTATTGTTTTGTGGTCCGCGCGGCACAGGCAAGACTAGTATGGCCAAAATTTTGGCTAGGGCCGTCAACTGCGGTGAAGGCGTAAGAGCTGAACCCTGTCTAAACTGTACGGCATGTAGAAATATTGCTAACAATACTAGTATAGATGTCTTGGAGATTGATGCAGCGTCTAATCGCGGCATCGATGAGATTCGAGAACTGCGCGAGCATGTAAAATTTGCGCCAAGTGAGCTTAGATACAAGGTTTATATTATTGATGAAGTTCACATGCTGACTACAGAAGCCTTCAATGCCCTACTCAAGACACTCGAAGAACCACCTAGTTATGTTCTATTCATTTTGGCAACCACAGAGCCGCACAAATTGCCCGCTACGATTATTTCTAGGTGCCAGCGGTTTGATTTTCGCCGGTTAAGCCAAGACTCGATTATTGCAAGGTTGCAGGAGATCTCCCGTAACAAGGGAGCAGACTTGTCCATTGAGGCGGCAAAGCTTATTGCTGAGCAGGCTCAGGGTGGTATGCGTGACGCGTTGGGTATGCTTGAGCAGTGTATGTCTTTTAGTGAGGATAACGTTTCTCTAGAGACTGTCGAAACAGTAACAGGATCCGTACCCACAACGGTCTATCAACGTGTTCTAAATGCTTTGGTCCAAGGAGATGTAGCCCGAGCCTTAGAACTTTTGCACGCTGAACTTACAGCTGGTCGTGAGGCGGGGCAATATTTACGTTCGTATATAACGGCTTTGCGCTTACTGCTTCTAGCAGCTCATTCACCTCAAGTCTTAGAATTACAGGGGTATGAGATAAGCAATCTTAAGAAATTGGCTGATGACGTGGGGTCTTTCTTGCCAGAATTAATTTTGCTAGCATTATCAACAGAGAACGACATGCGTTATGGGGGGCACCCTCGTCTTCACTTAGAGCTGTTAATAGTTCGCCAGCACCAAGTCATGAGTGGTGTTCGCCAGGGGGAGGCTAAGACAGAGGATGAAGTAGTTCGTATAGAGAACATAATAACGCCAGTGGCTGAGAAGCGTCCTTTACCTGAACGTCCGCAGCACACCGCACCATCAGCTTCTGAGCGTACGGAGCTGCCCCAGACTCCAACTCCTCCCACTGTATCGGCGTTGCTCAAGGCTTGGCCAGATGTGATCAAGTCGATAAAGCAGCGGGCCCCCCTCACGGGAGCTATGATGGGCGGGTTAGTGCCACTTCGTATGGACGGGGATACTGTTATTCTTCAGTTGACAGAGAATAACGTACACATTTTTAAAAGGTTAAGCAATTCTATTGATCTGACTCACATTGCGGGAGGTTTTAGGGCGGTGCTGGGCAGGCCAGTGGATGTGAAGCTCATTCTTCCTAGCCAGGAAGAACAGGGCGTGGCTGTCTCGGTGAGTCGAGATCAAGTCAAGGAGATTTTGGACATGTTTCAAGGCACCATAATTAAAGAGTAGAATTTATAGGAGGCTGCACAGATGAGTAACATGAAAGAAATGATGAAGGCGGCGCAGAAAATGCAGGAGCGCATGGTTAAAATGCAAGAGGAACTTGCAGAACGTACGGTAGAGGCCTCTGCAGGTGGAGGTATGGTAACGGCAGTAGTCTCTGGCGGCAAGATGCTCAAGGAATTAGTAATTAATCCCGAAGCAATCGATCCCAGCGATGTGGAGATGTTGCAGGATTTAATTATTGTGGCCGTTAACGAGGCCATACGCAAGGCCGATGAGATGATGAATTCCGAGATGGGTAAACTTACCCCCGGGCTTAAACTGCCACCAGGCATGTTCTAGGAGGCGCATTGCATAGCTACCCTGAACCGATTCTTAAATTGATCTCTGAATTGGCGAATCTGCCAGGTATCGGACCTAAAACAGCGCAGCGACTGGCTTTCTTTTTGTTGTCACAAAATAGAGGTAGGGTGGCTGAATTAGCATTGGCGATGCTAGAAGCTAAAGATAAAGTTAGCTATTGTGAGGTATGTTTTAATCTTGCCGAGGGTAAGAAGTGCCCACTCTGTGAAGAAGATAACAGGCGAAGGGACGTTATATGCGTAGTGCAGGACCCACGTGATGTCGCTGCCATAGAGCGAACTCATGATTTTAAGGGGGCTTATCATGTGCTACACGGCGCCATATCGCCCATGGACGGTATCGGTCCGGAGCAGTTGCGAGTGCGGGAGCTTTTAGGCCGTCTAGCTTCCGGTGAGGTTATAGAGGTGATTATCGCAACAAACCCTAATATCGAAGGAGAAGCGACGGCGTTATATTTAGCTAGATTATTAAAGCCCATAGGTGTCAAGGTGACCCGTATAGCGCATGGTCTACCTGTGGGAGGAGACCTTGAGTATGCTGATGAACTGACGCTAGCACGAGCACTAGAGAATCGACGGGAGATGTAGGCAATACAGGCGTTGACACGGAGGTCCGGGCTTGTATACACGTTTCCTCCCGTAGGTTTAGGAGCGAAGTAAACAGGCAATACTCCTTCTAAAGATTTTAGGGGGAGTAAATTTATGAAGTCTACCAATGTTTGGAGCGATATGATGACGTCGATTGGGGTTCGCCTGAACCTTACTGAAGAGGTCTTCGAACACCGGGGCGAGCAAGAGATGTTGTCACTGATAGATGAGGCGAGGCGTGAATGGCTAGCATCCAAGAACTATTTTGACAATGTGTTAGACCCAGATCTTATTGATCATGCCGTGTACGTTAGCCAAGCCGCCGAGAAGAGGTATATGTATCTACTTAAGCAAGCGCGTAATCAAGGGCTTATCGCACATTTCCCCACTCATTTAAGTAATTAAAAAAGCACAGAGGCCAATGGCCTCTGTGCTTTTTGCATTAAGCACATTAATGAGGAATAAGCATGTAGGGGAGGCGTGACTGTGAAGCTTAAGAGTGTCATTAGCAACGTGATTAACGCCATGGTAGCCCGCCTGCATCCTCCCCAGAGAGTTGTGGAAGAAAAAATTGACCGAGATGTGCTATTGCTCATTGACCAAGCACGGTGTGAGTGGCTAGCGGCTAAGGAATACTTCGATAACGTATCTGACCCCCACCTCATCGAGCATGCGGTATACATATATCACGCTGCAGAGAAACGCTATATGTGCTTGCTTAATCAAGCGCGGAGCAGGGGGCTTAGCTCCAGCGTTCCTCTTCCCAAGAAAGACAGGCGATACAAGGTGTAGTTAGGAAAGTAAGAGATTTACTGAAAATAGGCATCTAAGGGAGGTGTAGAAATGGGCGATCTGTTAGAACAAGGATTTAATACCAATATTATTATAGCGGGCCTGTTTGCCTTGACTCTGTTATATTTTTTATTTAGAGCACTAGTGGGGCCTGCAAAGTATGTGTGGAGGATTTTTACAATGTCCCTGCTTGGGCTTATTATAATTGTAGGCACAAACACATTAGGACAATTGGTACAGGCATCTGTTCCCTTAAACCCGTTCACTGTATTATTAGTGGGATACCTAGGAGTTCCCGGGGCAGCAGCCCTTATAGTCATCCAACTGTTGCTGCGCTAAACAAAGAGGGTGTCGCTCACAAGCAGCGTATGTGTATGAATACAAGAGTCGAAAAGAGCAACAAGATGATTCTTGACGAAGAAAAATGCACATGATATTATAAATCTCGGTCGCGTTAGCGTAGCTACTGCTGAAAGCGACACGCATCCAACAATCCAGTAATTGATTGTTGCCAAAACACGAAGTTTTGTGTTAAGATAAAACTCCTCGACACACGGTCGCAGGTGTAAACATCTCCTTGGCGACGGAAGCATCTCCCTTGATCCTTGAAAACTAAACAGTGCAGACGAGCAGTTTACCCCCGTTTCTAGTTAGTAATTCCAAAGTTTTTCTTACGAGGAACCAGGAAC
>WSXW01000033.1 GCA_009773495.1 Bacillota bacterium | reverse complement strand
AATGGCGTTATGATTACCACCGATCTGACGGAGTGACGCTTCAGCATTCACGACAATGGCGGTGGCTAAAGGCCCGTCAAATTAGCTGAGAGGCAACAAGAGGATGGCAAAGGAATGTATCGGCAAGAGAAAAGCTATTTCTTCTTTCGCTAGAGCAGAAGGGCACTAGCATTCATTGTATAGCACCGCTGTACAAGAGCAATGTTGCTACCGCTTAGCGCACACGTTAATTGAGAGTTATTCAGGAGTGATGAAAATGAGAATAGGTATAATTGGCCCTTCTGAGAGCGAGATAATGCCGTTTGTAGATAAGATCGGGAACAGAGAGCTACATAGGTACGCGATGATCAATTTCTATGCAGGTAAGTTTGAGAGTGTAGATGTCGTAGCGGCATTTTCAGGAGTTTGCAAGGTTAATGCAGCTATCACTAGTCAGATAATGATTGATAGATTTGATGTTACACACGTGATATTAACAGGAGTCGCCGGGGCACTAAATCAAGCACTTGAGATAGGCGACATCGTAATAGGTGATGAAATCTGTTATCACGATGTCGCCAGAGAGATTTTGACAGAGTATCATCCGTGGATGGACGACATATATTTCAAGTCAGATAAGATGATGGTTCACGGTGCCATGGAAGCTTCAGAATCTCTTGGACTCAAATGTCATATAGGCAGAATCATCACAGGAGAAGCATTTATTACAGAGTTTGAAAGGGATAAGTTGATTCAGTCGTTCCAGCCATTGTGTGTAGACATGGAGAGTGCTAGTGTTGCCCATGTGTGCTTTGCCAATAGCATACCTTTTGTTGTTATTCGTTCAATGTCTGACTTTGCCAATGAAAGTGGCTCCGAGACATTTGAGAACAACGTGGAAGTAGCATCTTTGAACTCACTGCAATTAGCTGAAAAGTTAATCGCCGGGAATCTCTTTTTACCTTCGCAGTTACGAACATGGTGAAAAACTCCTATTGGTATGCCCTTGCTACATGCGTAGGCGGCATGGGGCTTTAGGGGTGCATATACTCATAAACGAAGACGTTCAGCTCATGATCATCCCAGGCCTTAAACCCCTTTTCCACCAGGGCTTCTCTTAACATGTCGTCGCTCGGGCACATAGTAATGACTTCATTTACTCCTAGGCGCTCGGCATGGGCAATGGCGGTATCAATGAGTTCCGCATAGTGCCCAGGGCCTTGAATGTAGCTCAGGAAGAGTGCTGCACCCTTGGAGTGTCTGGTGCTGGCAAACATCATGCCCTTGACATGTCCGTCGACGCAGACTCCGTGCACTGCGCCCTCTTTCGCTAGTTCCTCGATCAGGCGGGACGTTATTTTCTCGAAGGTAAAGTCAAAGGAGGCATAACCCTTACAGCGGTCGAGCGTTTCTTGAGCAAGGGCAGCTTCAACCTTATTGGCATCGCTCATCACAGAGCAGAATGAAGGCGTAGCTTCGCTCTGCTTAATGGGGAGATACAGTGCTTTGAACTCAGCTGTTCTCTTAAACCCGTGGCTTTCAATAATGCCGATACTCTCATGATTGCCTATGTACGTGCTCAGCCTAGTGTTAGCAATTCCGAGGCTCAAGCATGCCTCGATACAATGACGAGTTAGGCGTTTTCCTAAGCCAAGGCCACGCTTGTGAGGGTCTACACGGAGACCCTCAAGCCACGCGTCATCATTGGTATGCATGCTGACCTTGGCAAACCCGGCGATGGCTCCCTGATAAGTAACGCACACAAACAAGCCGGCGGTGTCTGCCACCCACTTGTCATAAACAGTGCCAATGTAGTCATCGTCCCAAACCTGCTTAGAAATTGCTACGACCTCATCTCTATCTTCCATCCTTAACGGTCTAACCTCTATCAATGTGTACACTCCTATCGCGATTGATCTCTGGCCCAGTCACTAAGCCCATTCTAGAATACTATAGACTCAATACAAAAGAAGTGTATAGAACGGTTCTCAGTACAGAAGAATTTGGTATGGCAGGAGATGTGCTGCCGCTTATAACCTCGCAAGACAAGAGGCAACTATGATAAATTCCCTGATTAAAGACAGAAAGTTCGCCTTGTTGCAGCTTTCCGAGGAACATATAAAGATATCCTTTTACGAGGACTTCAAAAGTAAAAAAAGGCTATTGCGGAGAGGGAAATGGCAATGCACAATAAGCTTTACGATCAGTCTGATAATAAAGCCTGTCACACTCGAGTAATACAGAACCCCTACTTCATACTTAAACCTATAAAAGAGACCGAGCTTGATCTTGTATTAGAGGTATACAGGCAGTGTGAAGACTTTCTCTCCTTAGGTCCTGTACCCAAGGCCTCTGAACAAATGGTCTTAGATGATCTTCAGCTGTCGGAAGACTATGGGGGCATATTCTGCGGCATCTGGATAAATGAGCAGATGGTGGGTGTGGTTGACACGTGCTCCGCGACCACGAAGGCAACCCCGAGCATGCGTATCTCTCGCTGCTGATGATAGCAGAGAACCGTCGCAGGGGCGGACTTGGCCGTGCAGTAGTCGAGCTGGTTGAAAAGGATATTCTAAGAGACGGGTCAATCACCTTGATCTTGTCGGGGGTGCAAATAAATAATACGTCCGCAATCGCTTTCTGGACCACAATGGGCTACCGAATCGCTGGTGGGCCAGAGTTAATGCCTGACACAACCACTGTCTATAGGCTGCAAAAAAATGTGGCCCATTCCAGGCACGTAGAACAATAATGAACAAGAGGTACGGCAGACTAATTTGCTCTACCTCATTCCTGATAGCAATACAGAAGACAGGTCTGTTCTCTGACGGCACAGGCCTGTCTGTTTATCTTTATTGTCCAGTCGCCTAACTTACGATAATAGATTTGAGTTTCGACTCAGTAGCATATTCATAGACATAGGGAAAAATGATAAGGGAGGTATCGGTAAATGAACATCTTTCTAATAATTGGCTTAGGTCTGGTTTTGTACGGTTTGGTTACCATATTCTCTAGGAGAAAGATCGTTCCCCTAGCGCAGGTCATCACAGGTAAGGTAATCGACCTGCGCGAAACAGTCTCAGAAAGGGCGGGGTGGCGTATTTTCCACTCATTGAGTACTACGACCGACAGACCGGAACTGTGGAGAGTTACCTCCATGAGGCCGGCGGGGGGAGCACAACGTATCGAATCGGCGATACTATTGAGCTGTTATTTTACTCTGATGCCGACCGCAAGCTAGTCCTAATTAACTCTTGGTCTGGAAAATGGCTTGCTCCTATTGCCTTTATTGTCGGTGGAGTGTTATTCACTGCGTATGGAGTGTTAATGAGCCTACATTAGGAAACTACCTCTTCTCTAATAGAGCGACACACTCTACATGCGCCGTACAAGGAACCATATCAACTGGCTGTACGGCACGCAGTAGCGGCCAAGGGTAGATAAGATTGGGTCGATAATTGGCTGCAACTAAATGACCTTGCCCAAGAGACAGGAGGGCCAGAGGTGCTCCACAGCACCACTTTCGCCACCGACCCCTATATTGTAGAAGGCTAAGAGAGGTTGGCCATGCAATCTCGCTTGTTCTGTTAGAAGTCAGGTACATATAGCAATAGCACGGCTCTAGAGGAATTACCTCAAGAGTCTGTTCTTTACGGGGTGTAAATAGTATAATACTTCTATCCCCCTAGGGGGGATAGAAGGAGGCCAACTATGAATGAACACAATCACCCTCATGGCAAAAAGGTAACTAATCGCTTGGCCAGGCTGATTGGCCACCTCGAAGCCGTCAAGAAGATGGCAGAGGATGGGAGAGACTGTAGTGAGATTCTCACGCAGATTGCGGCTGTAATGTCTGCACTAAACGGTGTGGGAAAGCTTATTCTAGAGGACCATATTCGCAATTGCCTTGTAGATGCTGCGAATCCAGAAAATAGAGAGGCCCTGGACAAACTTTTGGACGCAATTGATAAGTACGTTGGAACCAATACCCGGGGCATGGATAGCTGGCATTAAAGGAGGATAGGTCAAAGATGCAGTTTTTAGTAAAAACAATTATCTCAGCCCTCGTAATTGCCACAGTAGCTACTCTCAGCAAACGGTACTCCCTTCTTGGTGCAATACTAGTGTCTCTACCCATTAACTCTATGCTGGCCATGGTTTGGCTATATTCGGATACAAAGGACATCGACAAGGTAGTCGATCTTTCTCGCTCTGTTTTCTGGATAATAGTGCCTTCAGTAGTGTTTTTTCTTGTTCTGCCCATACTTCTTAAGCGGAACTACGGATTCTACCCCGCGATGGCACTTTCATCACTTGCATTGATTGGAAGCTACTGGGTGTACGTCAGGATCCTCTCTGGGTTGGGGGTACAGTTCTGATCCAGCGAAAATATAAGTAAAGTATATCCATACCATGGCAGCTACGCCGCGAGCAGACTCGCGATGGCAGGTCCACAGGTGAAGTTATAAACTACTTGGCATAACAGCTAAGTGACAGTGTAGGTTAGGCTCGGAAATCGTGTTCAACAGCAGCCATAGGCTCTTGAGGAATGACCTCAAGAGCCTTTTTGCTGCGCCTTCTGTGGCTTTGGGTGTGGCGTCTCCGTGGCGGGGACGGAATCGGTGGGGGTGGGGGGTAAATATTCCTCTTGACCTCTTTAAAAACACGTGCTATCTTAAGAATGATTCTCAATATCATATTGAAAGGGAGACTTAAAAATTGAAATCTAGAATTCCGAGCCTTATTGTAACAATTGTACTCGCACTGACCTTCGCTCTAACAGGCTGTGCAAAAGTGCCATCATTACCCCCCGATACTTCTTCTGCGAAACCTGCGGCTGTCTTCCCCATAACTATTAAACATGCTTTTGGTGAGACAGTTATACAAAGCAAACCTGAACGTGTTGCAACAATATCCTGGGGCAACCATGACCTCCCGCTTGCATTAGGGGTCATTCCTGTAGGCATTTCCAAAGCCAACTATGGTGTAACAGATGATAGCGGTATACTACCTTGGACAAGAGCGAAGTTCAAAGAATTGGGTGTGGAGAATCCAGCTCTTTTTGACGACCTTGCAGGTTTGAATTTCGAAGCCATTAGCGATGCCCAGCCGGATGTAATCCTGGCAGCCTATTCGGGTATCACCACAGAAGAGTATGATTTATTAAGAAAAATCGCACCGGTTGTGGCTTTTCCAACTCTTCCTTGGCAAACCTTCTGGCGTGATCAGGTTGTCGTAAATGCAACTGGTATGGGTATGAAGGCAGAAGGGGAAGCGCTGGTTAGTGAGTTGGAACAGTTAATTGCTACTAAGACTGCTGAACATCCGCAAATTGCCGGGAAGAAAGCTGCCTTCTTCTATTTCAATCCAGCTGATTTAGGCAAGTTTTATGTCTATCTTCCTAACGATCCGCGTGCTGCATACCTTACAGACTTAGGAATGATATTTCCTGAGAGTGTAACAAAGCTAGCAGCAGAATCAAATAGTTTTGCCTTGGAGTTGAGTGCCGAGAATGTGGATCTTCTTGACGATGTCGACATCATTATTACTTACGGCAATGATACATTGCTCGCTACATTACAGGCAGATGCTCTCGTTGGCACCATGCCCGCCGTCAAAAGAGGCTCAGTAGCAATAATTCAAGACGGTACACCTCTAGCGGCCTCCGGAACACCAAGTGCACTTTCTATTCCAGCCACGATTGATGAATATCTTAGCGTCATCGCGAAGGCAGCCGCTGCAGTAAAATAACGTGAAGCATCCGAAAAGCTCCACCTTGCTGCTTGGTAGTATGCTAATTTTATCGCTGTGTGTTCTAGTTTCCTTGGCCTTTGGAGCTCGGTTCGTCAGTTTTAGTGAGGTACTGAGTACTTTGATCCACGCCAAAAAAGAAACTTTGAGTGAAATAGTGGTTCACGAACGAATCCCTCGGACTGTTTTCGCTATCCTTGCTGGAGCAGCCCTTGGGGTAT
Source organism: Bacillota bacterium (assembly GCA_009773495.1). Classification (GTDB taxonomy): domain Bacteria; phylum Bacillota; class UBA994; order UBA994; family UBA994; genus WSXW01. The sequence continues at coordinate 18,304 of WSXW01000033.1, read as the reverse complement.
CTGGTTCCCTTATGCAGGCAATTACACGCAACCCAATTGCAGACCCTAGCATTTTAGGCGTTAATACCGGGGCCTCTTTGTTCGTGGTAGCTGGTATAGCATTTTTTAATATCGGGACTGCTGGTCAATATATTGGGTTCGCTTTAGTTGGGGCTGCAGTCACCTCCGTATTTGTTTATGGTATTGGATCTATGGGGGGAGGGGCAACTCCAATTAAGCTTGCTTTAGCAGGGGCAGCTACTAGTGCTGCCCTTTCCTCTGTAGTGAGCGCCATCATTCTGCCTCGTACAGAGGTCATGAATGCCTTTCGTTTCTGGCAGGTGGGCAGCATTAGTGGAGCAACATGGGAAGGTATCTTAACTGTACTTCCTTATCTTGTTGTGGGATTGATTGGCGGCATGCTGATTAGTCCAGCTCTAGATGTACTCGCCTTGGGAGATGATGTTGCAACTGGCTTAGGGGTCCGTACAGGGATTGTTCGGCTCATCGGGGCGTTCGCTGGCGTTCTGTTGTGTGGCGCAACGACCGCTATTGCCGGCCCTATCGGTTTTATTGGCTTAATGGTTCCTCATGCCATGCGTCTAATCTGTGGCCCAAATCTACGACTGATTATTCCTATGTCGGCCATCGGGGGAGCCATCCTCTTAACGATATCAGATGTCTTGGGTAGAGTAATCGGTAGCCCAAGCGAACTTGAGGCGGGGATTGTTACTGCGTTCTTAGGAGCTCCAATATTGATTACCATTGCTATGAAAGCAAAGGCGCGAGCATTATGATAGAGCAGCAACCCAACATCGTCCAGGCGGGTTACGTTCGCAGGCGGCTTCGCTGGACTCTTGTCACCTGTCTTCTGGCTATACTGACCTTGTCGCTTTGCATTACAGCGCTGATACTTGGGAATACCTTCTATCCTCTCGACACCGTCGTTAGAGTCCTTCTGGGGGAACAGGTACGTGGAGCTACTTTTGCCATAGTTACCCTCCGATTACCTCGAATGCTCTCAGGACTTCTTGTGGGGATGGCATTTGGCATGGCTGGCAGCACGTTTCAGACAATGTTACGAAACCCTTTGGCCAGCCCGGATATCATAGGAATAACATCTGGGTCCAGTGTTGCAGCTGTTTTCTGCATACTAGTACTCAAAGTAAGCGGCAGAATTGTATCAATAACAGCGCTGGCCGCGGGACTGATGGTGGCCATGTTAATCTACATGCTCTCCAAGGGTGGCAGCTTCTCAGGAGGCAAGCTGATTCTCATCGGCATAGGTGTGCAAGCCATGCTTAGTGCAGTTACATCATTCCTGCTTCTAAAAGCATCACAATACGATGTGCCAGGTGCGCTTAGGTGGCTCAGCGGCAGTCTTAATGGCGTCCAGATGACGCAGATCACTGGTCTATTCATTGTTGTCGCCATCTTCGGCCTTGCAATCGTCCTGTTGGGTAGACATATCAAAATCTTAGAGCTAGGCGAACAGACCGCTGTTACCCTGGGCCTCAGAGTTGACATTACGCGACTCTTACTGATATTGAGCGCAGTATTCCTGATTGCCTTCGCAACTGCCGTCACAGGCCCTGTTGCTTTTGTCGCCTTTCTGGCAGGACCAATTGCATCAAAGCTTGTTGGCATAGGCTCGTCTAACGAATTTCCTGCGGGTTTAGTAGGTGCTATCCTGGTATTGGGAGCAGATCTAATCGGGCATTTTGCTTTTAATACCCGTTTCCCGGTGGGTATTATCACTGGTATTCTAGGTGCACCATATTTACTCTACCTACTCATCCGTATGAATCAAACAGGAGGGTCCGCATGAGAGCTGATTATTCATTAGAAGCTAACCAAATTGTTGCAGGATATGATAATAGAATAATAATAAACGGAATCAACATTAGGATACCTAACAATAAAATCAGTGTCATTATTGGTGCCAATGCCTGCGGCAAGTCTACTCTGCTTAAGACACTTGCCCGCCTAATTAAGCCAGTGTCAGGCGATATCCTTCTTGACGGCAAGAGGCTTGCTGACATTGCACCCAAGCAATTAGCCAGAGTTCTGGGCCTACTTCCCCAGTCACCGGTCGCGCCAGAAGGTATTACCGTAGCCGATCTCGTTGCAAGAGGGAGGTTTCCTTATCAGTCGTTTTTTAAAGGCTTGGGCAAAACTGATTACCAGGCAGTGGAAGAAGCTTTGGCAATCATGGGAATAACAGATCTGGCAAACCGCTGTGTAGATGAACTCTCCGGTGGGCAGCGCCAACGTGTGTGGATAGCCATGGCTCTTGCCCAGCAAACAGAGATACTACTACTTGATGAGCCGACGACATTCCTAGACATCGCCTATCAGGTTGAAATCCTTGACTTGTTGACGGATCTGAACAAAAAGCGCGGCACCACTATCGTCATGGTCTTACATGACATAAACCTATCTGCGCGATATGCAGATCATATATTCGCTCTGCACAAAGGTAAGCTTGTTGCCGAGGGCTCTCCCTCAGATATCATAACGGAGGCATTGATCAAGCAGGTCTTTGATCTCGACAGCTCCGTTATCTGTGATCCCGTATCCGGGACTCCCTTTATCGTACCTAGAGGCAGGCATCACGTACAAAGCCTATACCTTAGCCATCGCCTAATAGAATGCAACAACTAGCCCACTAGACTTCGACTGGTATAGGTAAATTACTTGACATCTATAATCTACCTTAACAATGTAGTCTGCAGAGTTTATCATTGTAGAGTAACAAGTTAAAGGGGGTTTCCATATGGGCAATGTAGTTCGCCCTTATACAAGTGAACCTGGTTTTAGCACAGACTTCTTTAAGGTGCGTGATTTTCTCATAAGAGTATGGTAAGACAACGGCAAAATAGTCGCGTTAGCAGCATATGAAACGGTACTGGGTGAAGCTTTTTTTGCCTATGACCCGCTCTATATCCACATAAGACGGGAACTCATTGAGTACGCGCTTACATATCTAGCTGTAACTGATGAGAACGGTAAGAGGTCGCTTACCATGCACCTGCCTGAGTCTGATGCAGAGTTTCGACAATTAGCAGAGGAGTACGGCTTTGAGGAGACCGATAAGCTGGAGCACACCTCGGTGATGTATCGTTCTAGCACACCGCCCGAGATCAATCTCCCTGCTGGTTTCTCTATAGTGAGCATGGCTGAGGACAACGACCTGCATAAGATCAACCGTGTGCTGTGGCGAGGGTTTAATCATCCTGGTGAGCCTCCCGAAGCGGCAATACCCAACAGGGTCAAATCTCAGTCTGGTCCAGATTTTTGCAAAGACATCACTCTCGCTGTTAACCCGGGAGGGTTGGGCTAGACTCGCTGCAAAACACGGCAGCAATTCCATCGACGACCTAGTTAAGCTCCTTTGGGAACCCATGACTGCACAGGCTTTTGAGTATAGCCGCGAAGAGCAGGCAGATGGCACTCAGATGAAATGCACCCGCTGCTACCTAAATGATCTTGCTTAAGAGACAGGAGAGCCAGAGGTGGTCCACAGCATCACCTGCGCCACCGACCCCTATATTGTAGAAGGCTTTAATCCACAGATGGGTTTTCGACGCACTAAGACCTTAGTGCAAGGCCACGGTTGTTGCGACCATTTCTACTACATTAAGAAGCAATAACCCATTATAACGAGCCAAAAGAACCTCAGGCGATGACCTGAGGTTCTTGGCAATCGACTACTTAGAGGAGATGTATTAGTATGTGGGAAAGTATATCCATACCGTGGCAGCTATGTCTCGAACAGACTTGGCAGGCGTACTGCGCTGACACAATACCAGTCGGGGCAGTGATAGTAAACTCAGATAGTACTGTTGTGGCCATCGGGCGTAATCACGTATGTAACAGGGAGGAGCGCACCCTTTGGCGGGTAGCGTTATTGCCCATGCAGAGATAGATGCCTTGCAGCAACTCCGCTCAGCAGATGCAAATAGAACCTCTTACTACCTGTACTCAATCGTTGAGCCCTGCCCTCTATGCTGTGGTGCCATATATCAGTCAGGCATCAAAGGTCTATATTTCGCTGCCCCAGACAGTTACGCGGGTAACACCAGCGTATTTGGCAAGACCCCGGCCTTATCACGTAGAAACGTCGAGGTGTATGGCCCCTACCCAAGCATCGGAGCCGCGTGCTAACAATGTCCATAGACCGCTGTTTTGGGCTTTCACTCAAAGTTCCACTTGACTGGCGCATGGCCTATTGGTTGAATGACAGTCCTCAGGCTGTGGCTCTCGCGCAATTGACACACAAGAGCGGGATTCTTAAGGCTACCGTACGCGAAGGGTGGCCCACATCTGCGGTTATAAACTACTTGGCATCACAGCTAAGTGATGTAGGAAAGAATCCATAAAAGTGCCGGTTGAGTCAGGGGGAGTTTTATTGATACGCGATTACAGAGAATCACGTCGGCTAGGAGATGACACAACCACCCTGCACAAAAGCGCAGGGTGGTTATTAGTGTGTTCCTCTGTGAGCCATATATCAGGGGATGGACGGCAGTCTATGCAGAATGTTGAAGGGAGGCAACGTGTTTTTTGTAAGTGTAGTCTCTCCAGATACGCTCAAAGGGACCGAACTTATAGTGCTTAAACCACAAGTTGCTTATTACGACTTGTGTAGCATAGAAGGAAATGGTAAATATTACCCCTGATCCCATGCTCATGCGTCCCAAGTAGCCTAAGCCATGGCCGTAGAAGACGAGCGAGCACACAATACACTGGACCAGGTAATTTGTCAGGGCCATTCTGCCCACTGCCTGAAGTGGGCGCAACGTTACTGCAACTCGCGGTATTGTCAGTAGCTTAAGTAGAGAAGTGATATAAAAGAGAGATACGGATACAGTGCTAAGCTCGTAGAGTAGGGAATAAAGCACTGGATTGTTAAGGCTTCCGCTCATAACTGGGTAGCCGGACAGCAGTGCTCCGGCTAAGGTTAAGCACCCCAAGACACCGGTAAGTGCCCAGGTGCGGTTTATAAAGAGAAGGTTACCTGATATGTTGTTGAATACCTTTAGTTTGCCGGCAATCATCCCAAGAATGAACATGGCCATTGTCTTAGGCAGCATGAACAGCAGGTAGGCTACCAAAAAAGGTATTTCACTGAAGACCCTGAACCTCACGATTTCTGCAAAACCCCCATTTTGGAAGACTTCTATTGATTGGCTGACCCATTCTGGAGAAACAAGATTGTTTGAGCTTGGGTTCGCGCTGAGCCGGGACTGTATAGTGGCTGGCGAAGAAGAAAATAGCATAGAGACTGCAGCTGAAAAAATCAGCAGTATTATTGACCAGCGAACAAGAGCCTTGACGGGTTTATTGTCAAATGCCAAAAAAATAAAGCCGCCAAGTGAGTAGACGTGAAGTATGTCCCCCCACCAGACCAAAATCAGGTTCAGGAGACCAAAAATCAACAGGGCAAACATCCGTCTACGGAACAGGGGCTTTGAAGGCAGCCCTTTTTCTACGGCGCGACTAATAAATATATAAAAGCCTAGCCCAAATAGGAAAGAGAATATGGTGTAGAATTTTCCTTCAGCAAAGAGTTTAATCGCGAGTGTAATTGTGCGGTCGATGCCGTGCAATTGTAGGGGGTTGGTGAGCGGGGCGTTGCCGGTCATCATTGATAGAAATGTGCCGTTGAAACAGGCAACATTAACTAGTAGAACCCCAAACAACGCAAAACCCCTAACAATGTCAATCTCTGTAATCCGTTCCTTTTCACTGACGGGTGCATGTGTCATAACTTAGACCACCTCCAAGTGATTCTTTGGCCAATAATACCACAGCAAATCCGCGTTTCCTAGAGTATGCCATGGTGGGTCACTGTTTTCTTGTTATGTCGTATACTCTATGCATGTAGCGAGCGGGGCAATCTCAATAATCGGACAGCAGGTCGTTAGCACAATGGAGTGAACCCATTACATTCGTCACTATTACCGCAGAAGAGCTCGTTATATCATGGAAGTGTTCACTAGGTCGCGAACTTATGGAGGTGTAATTGTGATAGTAGCTAGCATGGTAGATGTGGTAAAGCGTTATGGCAAGTTACAAGCGCTGGATCACGTGAGTTTATCAATTCGCAAAGGCGAGATTTTGGGACTGCTTGGCCCGAATGGGGCAGGCAAAACTACAGCGATTCGTGTACTCGCCGGGTTGATCGGCGCGGATTCGGGAGAAATCATGCTGCGGGGAGAAAGGCAGGATGTGAATAACATCCGACTCAAACAGCACATGGGACTAGTCACGCAAGAGGTGACGATATTCGAAGAACTGACCGCCGAGGAGAATCTGCGTTTTTTTGGCGGATTGTACGGTGTTAAGGGAGAGCTGCTGCGCCGGCGCGTGAAAGAGACGCTGGAATTTGTAGGATTATCTGAGTATGCTAAGAAAGAGCCGGGCAAATTTTCTGGCGGCATGCAGCGTAGGCTAAATATCGCCTGTGCGCTCGTTCACTCTCCTGATTTTCTAATAATGGACGAACCAACGGTGGGAATTGATCCGCAGTCACGCAACTATATCCTCGAATCAGTCAGGTGTCTTGCTCAAAACGGAACGACAGTCCTATATACGTCTCATTATATGGAGGAAGTACAGGCCATTGCCGACCGGATCGTAATCATGGATCAGGGGCGAGTTATCGCCGACGGAACACTTGAGGAGCTGATTGGCCGCATTCAGCATGAGGAAACTATCCGCATAACTGTAACCAATCCGTCTTCTGCCCTTACCGAAAGCTTCCGTGCAATTCAGGGTGTTAAGACGGTTACGCAGAAGGGCGCAGACTATACGATTGTGTCCGGTGCGAGCTCTGGCAATCTTAACCGGGTGTTGGCCGTAGCGCAGCAAAGTGGTGGCGTCTCTAATATGGCAGCTGACAAGCCCACACTAGAGGATGTCTTCCTTACACTCACCGGTAAGAAGCTGCGGGACGGGGAGGCGAGCGCATGATATCGGAGTTGTTCTGGGTAAGCTTTCGTCATTATTTGCGCCGCGTATCCAGAGACCCTTTTGGCCTCTTGATTTTTGTGGTTTTGCCGGTTGCGCTTGTATATGTTCTCAGCCTCGTTTACACGCAAAATGCTACAGAGCAAATATACGTAGAGGGTTACAATATGGCTTCCACCTATATTGCCATTGGGATGATGTTAATGTTCCAGCTTAACGGTGGGATCTACCTCCTTAACTTCTTGAATTATGATCTGATGAAGCCTATGAAGTGGCGGCTTAAGGCCTCTCCCTGTCCGACTTACACCTTGGTCTTTGCGGGAATAACAGCATGTTTGATCTTTACCGTTTTACAGGGGCTCGTGGTTGTTGCCTGTACGGCCCTGTTTCTTGACGCTTATTGGGGGAACCTATGGATAGCTGCAGTTGTCATCGTTTTGATTTCACTTATCTCACAGATGTTGAACATGATATTGTTTCTATATATCCGTAACCTCAACACCGCGGAATATATCTCGTGGTTTCTATCTTGGAGCATGGCTGTACTGGGGGGCCTGATGTTCGCCCTGCCCAACAATAGCTTTTTTAACTTTATGAAGCAATACGGCACGCCGTTCTCTCTTGCTCAAAGCGCCATTCGAGAATCTGGCTTTCTTGGCGCATCCGTGATAAACATGTGGATCTGTCTTGCGGCCCTTATGGGAATTACGGCTATTTTGGCCGTCACTGTAGTCAAATTGGGAAGGGCGAGACTGACATGACGATTTTTCGTTTCGCTCTGATGCGTGGTCTCCGAAAAAAGTCAATGTTCGCGGCACTCTTTGCAGTGCCGCTGGCAATGATTTTCATTCGCCCTCTATGGACGCCAGAAAACGGGGCAGGGTTTGTGTTTTATGGAATGGTCATTTTGTTTGCTGCATTTTCGCTTGTTAGGCTCATAATGACCGACCGCGTATCAGGAACAATCGTGCGGATTTTTGCTGCACCAGTGACCACATTTCAGTACCTTTCGCAGAATCTTCTTGCTTACTGGTTGATACTCGGCATACAAACAGTTGTGATGGTGGCGGTCGGTGCTATGCTGTATGAGTGGGGCATTGAGATGGCCGCCCAGCTGATTCTCTGCTATACCGTGTTTGCCGTTGCTTCCATTGCACTTTCACTAGCGTGGACGTCCCTGTTTCGCAGTAAGGTAATATCCGACGCGGTTTTCAGTATTGTAGTATCGTTTATGGCGCTCTTAGGTGGGATCTTTATTCCACTTTCTATGCTGCCAGATATCCTGCGGAAAATAGGCATGTTGTTTCCGACCTATTGGTTTTCAAACTCTTTGCTGGGGATACGAGATGGGGCGGCCAGCCGCGAGTACTGGCTTTCGCTCTTAATCATGCTTTTGCTTTCAGCCGCATCCCTCTTATATGGAAGCAAGCGCAGGCTTGAGTGATTCACTGCGAAGGGAGATGGCTTCCATCAAGAGCGTATCGCTCTATGAAAAAATAGCCATAGTGTATCGCGCACTGGGAATACTCCTGCTATATATCCTGTGGGTTCAGACCGACAGTGGTATGGCAGGGTTATTCCTGCTTCTGGTGCTGCTAACGCTGATGCTGCTGCGCTGGCGATTCCCACCACTTGGCTGGACAATCGTCATCGACCAGCTTGCTGTTGTCGGCGTTACTTTTCTCTGGGATAGCAGCCGATATGTGCTTGCGCTTGGCATGTTTGATGCAGTATATCTTGGTTGTCCGTTTCTTGCGATTCCCACGGTCTTGTACTCCGTAATCTACAAGCCTGAATCGATTTTGTACTTGCTGCTGGCCCAGAGCGCCTTTGTGGGAATGGCTCTGTGGGGATGGCGTAATCATCAGGAAGAGGCTCTCAGACGAATGGATGAGGAACGAAGCCGATACTACGAAACCGAGAGTTTTAAGCAGGAACTGCTAGCCGCCAATGTGCAGGTGGCAAAGATGGCCGAGCTCTCCGAGCGTAGCCGAATTGCCAGCGAAATTCACGACCATGCTGGTCATGAAATAGTGGCGGCCTATATGTCGCTGCAAACGGCACAAGCGTTGTTTGAAACCGATCCCTCGCAGGCCAAGGAGCTGTTCAGCGAAGCATTAGGGCGACTGGAGTCGGGCATGGGTGACATCCGGGAAGCGGTACACAATCTTAGCCCTTTCGCAGAATTTGGAGTTGTTACCTTGCGCAGGTTGTGCGAGAAATTCTTGCACTGCCCCGTGGAGTTTATAGTATATGGTGACCCCTCTCTCGTTTCCGTATATCAATGGGTTATTTTGGAGGCTTGTCTAAAAGAAGCGCTCACTAATGTCCTGCGCCATGCGGACCCAAATAAAGTAAGGGCAACGCTTGACATTACCCCGCATATTATCCGACTGTGCGTGGAAAATGATGGGGTAAATAAGCGCATTGGCTCTGCCGGACTAGGACTTCGCAACCTGCAGCAGAGGGCAAAGGCTGTCGGGGGGAATGTTTCGACGGACCAAACTGATTGCTTCCGTCTGGTATGTGTGCTCCCGATTAACCAGAAAGGATGTTAACATGAACGTTCTGATTGTAGACGACGATCCGCTGATCTGCAAAAGTCTGGCCCTCATGCTAGCCAAGGAACCCGATATACAGGTGATCGGTGCTGCCTATGACGGCAGACAGGCAATAGAAATGTGTGAGACAAACCCGCCTGACCTTGTTCTGATGGATATCCGTATGCCGGAGGTAGATGGTATTCAGGCAACGCGGCTGCTCAAAAAGCTCTATCCCCGGGTCCGCGTAATGATGCTGACCACCTTTAAAGACAAGCCAAACATAGAAAGGGCGCTCAAGGCCGGTGCTGATGGTTACCTGCTCAAAACCGATCCAATGGCAGATATTGCAGCCAAGTTACGCATACTGGCCCATGGTGCGGCTGTGATGGACAGTGAGGCACTTAAAACACTCACGTCGACGCACGTATCTTCTTTGGAGCTGCTGACACCCCGGGAGAGGAGCATTGTGGAGCTTGTGACTCAGGGAATGACTAATAAGGAAATAGCTCAGCATCTTTTTCTCAGCGAGGGAACGGTACGGAATGTACTATCTGTAGTTATGGATAAGTTAAACGTCAAAAACCGAACGCAGCTTGGTTTGGCAGCTTTGGGGAGGGAGGGCACGGCAAACCCGCCGTCATCAACATGCATCTAGTCTTTGGTGTTGTGGGGCCTATTCTCTTTATTGCTGTGTTTGTTATTGAAGGCTGGAGGAGGCCGGATTACAGCCCAGCCCGTCATATGGTAAGCTCATTGAGCCAGGGGCCAGGCGGCTGGATACAGATTGCAAACTTTGTCGTGTGTGGATTATCGGTATTAGGCGTGGCTTTTAGTGTAAGCCGTATAATGAGAGATAGCGTTGTCGGCCTGTGGGGTACCGCTTTACTGGGTGTTGTCGGTGTAGGGCTAATAGGTGCGGGCGTGTTTGTAACCGACCCTGAACTAGGCTATCCCCCTGGAAAGGCAAGACCCACATTGATAGGCAGGCTTCACAATCTGGCCAGTGTGGCAGTTTTTATTGCGTTACCCACTTTCATTTCAGTGATGGCAAGCCACTTCTTTGCATGCCCTGAAATGAAGAGGTGGGGATATTACTCTGCTGTAACAGCTGTTCTTTTCGTGTTGTTCCTTATCTCCTTCACTGTAGCATCCGCTTATGTGGAAGAGGGAAAGGCAGTAGATCTGCCTGTGGGCTTGCTGCAGCGGATTGCAATATGCCTTGGATGGAGTTGGCTGGCTAGCTTTGCTTACATGCTTGGGCAGCAGACTTTTTGTTAGTTTATCGACAAACTGGTTAACCCTTTTAGAAGAACGAAATCGCTCCCGCGATAGCTTGAGTTAAAAGAAAAAGACGAAAAGGTACGCCCTTTTGTGTTATTGTTTAATCGCCAAACCAAACAAAACACAAAGGAAGAACACCTTTTCGCATGATGATTATAGCACTCCACCTCATTATCGCCTATCTGGAATACTGGAGACCCCCGTAATCTGTAGTGCCAACCAGCATTACAGAATAAGGGAGTTATTTATGTTAAACATCAGCGAGGAGCTAGAGCTATACTTTGAGCTCAAGAGGAGTGGGACAAGAAAAAGATTCCCCCGGATGAGAAGAGTGCGCAAACTCTCTGTTATTCCTCCTAGGGAGGCTGTCGGCACTCACATTGCCTGTCGGTAATGGAGTGCTTTTTTCTTGCCTACGTGGCGGTACTCAGGGATAATGAATGGCGTGTGCAGACGGTTACCATTAAAGTGCGGGATAACAAGGATAACCAGAAGAGAAAGACGCTCTCCTTGCAGTTGCAGGAGACAGAGTTTGTCCGCAGGTTCCTGATGCATGTCCTGCCCTCTCGCTTTGTTAAGGTCAGGTACTATGGCATACTGGCCACCCGCAACAAGAAGACGAAACTCGCCCTGTGCAGAAGACTGACTAGCAGTGCTTTGTATAAACCTAGGTTTGAAGGCTTAAGTACTCTTCAAGTTCTCACTATCCTGCTAGGCAGAGACGTAGCCAAGTGCCCAAAGTGCCAAAAAGACCTGCGCACGTTCTGCACTATTCGGGCCTCGCCTAGCATCACCAACTGAAGAGTCCCTAACCATGCCCGTTTGGGGGAGGGGGGAGTTGTATCTCGAAAACCGATTTTTGCCGCAGTAGCGCCCTCTTTAACCTCGTGATACACTAGAAAGGAACGGTGGGGAACAAAAAAACGGGGAGCCACGGGATTGAAACCCCATTGCCACCCCGCGACTTCATTCTTCTGGGCAATCGAAAATTTTGCATGTTCTGTGTAAGGCTTAGCTTATGCTAGATGACGGAAGTTGAGCCTCCCGACTTTAGGAGTTGCCCTGTACCCTTTGTCAAGGCGAACTCACCGTGCCTGTCAGACCATTTCTTTTCCACGGTAATACACTACAGATACTTGAAAGGATCGACGCAGTGGGCGATGATCTAGAGTTCAGGAGTAGCATGTGCGGAAAAAAGGGGCAGTTGGTCGATGTGGCTCATGGTCAACCAACCATGAGAATAGTCGGGCAAACTATGGGTTCCCAGAGGTGAGTGTATGTGTTAAGACATGACGAAATACTGGCGGCATTTCTGTTAGCACTAGCGGGAAGACGTGGACAAGAGCTCTTCTTCTCGGAGAGCAAACGCCTGTGTATTGAAATAGACCCAAACCGGGCAGTACGCAGTAAAATGCACACGGCAGTAGGCGTTGCTGGGCGAACTTATACAGGGCGTACCTTGTCGTTCGCCTATCAGGACGGGTATTGCAGGGATGCGTTAGATGACCTGTTAGAGCAGTGTTGTCGAGTCGTCGGAACCGAGCAGACAAGTGACCCTTTTGCTATGGAAAGCCAAGGTACAGAACTTGTTGAAGTGTGTGATCTAGAGGATGGGCAAGTGCAAGAAGTGGCCAACTCTTTATTTGAAGAGGGCAAAAAGGCCGCTTTGGATATTAGAAGGGTCTACTTTCAAGGCCAGGTGGATAGTTATTGTTTGGCGAACAATTATGGACTGAGAGGAAATGGTTACTCGGCACTTTACTCCTGGGGGTTTGAATACTCTAGCTCGAGAGATAATGATTCCTTCGCATACTACACACTACACCCGCGTAATACATTTGATTTACACACAATGATTACTGAGGCAAAAACCGCGGCTATTATGGCAGACGCTCCGACGCTGGTATTTAGGGATGTACCTGTTGTATTCACGCGGTCAGCGACAGCGGTTTTGCTGTTCTCTCTGATGTCTCTTATGACGTCTGAGGCATTATGGAAGAAACATACTTTTCTACGAGGCCTTAAGGAGCCGATTATCGTTAGTGAGAAGGTCACCGTTATCGAAAACTCACGTCAAAATCTGTATCACCGAGGAGGTGTAGATGGAGAAGGGTCACCAAAGAAAGAGATAACAATTATCGAACGCGGTATCGTGAGAACAGTATTATCTGACCTACTGACAGGGCAGAGTGTGGGCCTGGAGAGTACTGGTTCGTCATACCGTCATAGTTTTAGAGACATGCCCAGAGTAAGAGGTACGAAGATAGCTATGAGCGCCGGGGATGACACTGAAGGACAACTGCTATCGAAATACCCTGACCTCGCAGTCATTAGCAACCTGATGGGCTTGGCGGCCTGTCTAGACCCGACGTCGTCAAGGTTTCAAGTTGCAGCGGATGCTTATCTCTATCGGTTGGGGCACATTCAGGGAAAGAGCAGAATCCTGATCAACTCGAGCCTTATAGACATATTTCGTAATGTAATTGACATTGGGTCAGAAAGAGGATATGGGGCTGACGGTTCTTTATACGTGCCAAGTATAGTAGTTTATCCTATTAGTATCATGTGTATATAGAGGAGTGCACTGATGAAGTCTACACTATTGAAGCTAATATCTCTGTCTAAGTCATATGAGCAGACGAGTGCGCTAAGGGACGTATCGTTTAATATCTACGAAGGTGAGGTAGTGGGGTTAATTGGCCCTAACGGGGCTGGAAAAACGTCAGTGCTGCGTAGCATCATGAAATATGTACGCCCAGACTCAGGGAGGGTTATTGTCGCCGGCAAAGAACTGGCCAGTCTTAAGCACAGTGAGCTGCCTATTTCGTATATCCCTGATGCTCCAGTATATTATGACGGGCTTACTATAGAAGAACACTTAAGGCTAGTTTGTATGCTCTATGGATACACCGAGCAGGAATGCGTCCTAGCAGTAAAACGACTGTCAAACAGATTATCTCTTGAAGACTCTCTAAAGAAAGTACCGGACAAGACGTCTAGAGGTACACAGCAGAAAATGATTATCGCCTGTGGGTTATTACGAGAGTATAGGTTACTCCTTGCAGATGAACCGTTTAACGGGCTGGACCCTGAGCAAATATGGGTGCTCAAGGAGTTGCTGACCGAATGCAAACAGCAGGGGAAGAGCGTCTTGGTCTCGACCCATCTCCTCGACTTAGCAGAGACATTCTGCGATCGATACATCTTGCTGTGTCAGGGTAGCGTGCTTGCCAGCGGAACCAAAGGAGATATCATGCACGAGCATCGGCTAGGTGCTGAAAACTCAATGAGTCTCGAGGGAGTGTTCTTGCATCTTGTTCGTGCAAGACGGGAGACGGCGTCATGCTGAGAGTTTGGCCTTTTCTACTCAAGACAAAAGTAAGCTTTTTTGTGCGCGCTTTGAAAGGGATGGGTGTGCATTTAATTGCTGTTGCCTTTGCGGTGGTGGTACTTATTTCTACGTTTGGCGGGTACTTAGGTCATTTGAGCATCAACTATGAGTTGGCCTATGCCCTTCTTGTATTGGCAATAATAGCCAAAAAACTAATCTTTGACCGGGTATCTGATGTACACTTTTCACTGCCTAGTCTACATTTTCTTGTTAACTCTCCTGTGGACACTTCGTTCTTGATAGGCGTGAAACTAATCCCATTGATGATGGGGACCGCAGTGTCAGCTGTTACTCTTGAGTACTTGGCCGTGCAGTTAGGTGGGTGGGAGGTATCCCATTTACGAACTGTGGGTTTGGTTATGTTATTATCTAGTGTGTTTCTCATTAGATGGCTTCTCTATAATGTTAGAAGGAAACTGCACTTTGGGGTAAGGATACTAATCACGCTTGCTCTCTGGCTGATACACCGTTATATCGTATACAGCCCCCTGCTGCTCGCTCCCTTGATTTTGGCTTTATTTGTGCTATCTATGAGAGATGTATCGTATGTGAACTGGCCAAAGCTAACTGAAGATTCTCGTTATATATATCTGACTCCTCGTCTATTCCTAGCGAGTGATTATGCCGGTATGCAGCGGCTTCACCAGGAACGGCGACCGAGCATCCCCCAGTCCTCTTTGCTGTCGAGGTGTTACTTCAAGGGATGGAAAGCCGTCTCCCTAACTCAGCTTGTCCTTCTTTTCAGGTCACCATGGCAAGTCTTCGTAGCTTATTTGGGTGTAGCATTGGGAGTTGATTGGCTTGCTCCTAATACGCAGCCTCTGGGATTAGCTCTTTTGTTATTGATGACCATAAATACCATTGCCCCTTCTTGCTCGTGCATACTTGAAAAGAGGTTGCAAGGGTTTAGCCTCCCAACAACTCCTTTACAGCTAATCGGGGCTCTCATGGTGACGCCCTTACTCATTTCTTTAGCGCTAGTCTCAGTCTACATGGTTCTTACAGAGGTGTATTCTTTCGGGATACATACACTGGTTTTCTTTGTAATGACTATTTTCACAGTAGCTATTCTCACTGTGGCTCGATCGACATTCATGCCGACTTGGGGGCATCTACTCGGCCTTGCAGCACTCGCGGCAGGTGCAAGCGGGATTATGAGTAACCTTGTGTTTCAGTTCTACGGTCTTGCCTTCTTCACTTTATTAATGAACTTACTGCTTTGCCATCATATAGTCCGACGCCTTGGGTGTGTGGACTGAGTGATTGCGCTGAAAATAAATTCTAAGCTCTTCTTGCTGATTGGCACCATGCTGTGGAATCTGGCTCTCTTCTCTCTGGTTTTCGAAAGCGGGAGGGAAAGCGTGAGGGACGTTGCGCCATGCACCACAGATGCATGAGTAAAACCGTGCTACACAGGAGATGAGGGTAGGCCCCTCGGAGCCGCCATACAGGTGGAGGCTTCAAACCACCTTAAGCTGCTGTGGTCAAAAGCCATGGTGGTGAGCGTTAAGGCAAAAGTCGAGGCGAGACCTCGGCAGGTACGTGCTACGGATACGAATGCAAATGAACCGCTGATGAAGTATCGAAAGTGCTTACAGACGTCATCAAAACCGGGGACTCGTCCCTGCCCCGGGAGCAGTCTGGAGGAAGACCTGCTTACTGTCCAGATGGTGACCGGTACACAGGCGGCGTGAACGTAGCACAGGCTTTTGTGTGGAACGCGGGCACCTACGACTTCGATGTTAAGGGAGAAATCCAAGCGGCCACAACCGCAAGGATGAGAACCGATGCGAAGTACAGGGGCAGAGTGACTCGTAGTAGTGATGAAGCTCCTGTAATGGGAGTGGAGCGAAGGGGTCGTGTTTATCTAGTTGACACATGGTTGGACAGGACGCCCAAGCAACCCGTTTGCTCGATACGCAGATGATGCCGTAATACACTGTAAGAGTAGACTGGACGCACAGCTCTTAAAGGAGTGCCTTGGCAAGAGGCTTAACAACTGTGGCCTCGAACTGCACCTAACCAAGACACGGATTTGCGGTGTCCCCCGTAAAGTAGACAGTTAGAACTCGTGGATTCTCTGTTTTTCGCAGTCTTTCGTGGTCATCTGTAATTCCGTCGGTTGTTCCAAAAAGCGCCGGCGGCCCTTGACTTGGTGGGCTGTTAGGAATGTGAGCGAGGGGCAATGGCGAGAAGCACGCAGTTAGGTTACCTAGCCCTCGCATCAGGACATTGTCGCCCACCGTCAAGGGTATTACGAGCCGCCGTCGTGGTTTGAGCTCAGGACCGGCTCAAAGCACAGTATTCAATCGAGCAATATTGGCTGCCCCTATCCGAGTGTATAATGACGCCTGAAGGGCGCCCAGCTCTCTGGTATGCGCTTTCTAAGGCTTCAACTACTAAGCTCTTGGTCATGCGGCTGTTCATAGACAGGCCTATGATACGTTGGCCGCATAGGTCCATGACTCCAGCAATATACAACCAACCTTCAGCGGTCCATAAGTAAGTAATGTCGCTGACCATCTTCTGATTGGGTCGCTCAGCTGCAAACTCTCTATTCAGCAAGTTCTCAGCAACCGGAAGGTTGTGCTTGGAGTTAGTAGTGGCCTTGAACTTCCGAGCGACCCTAGAGCGCAAACCATGGCCTTTCATGAGCCGTTCTACCCTCTTGTGGTTGACTAGCTTACCCTAAAACCTAAACTCCCGAGCTATTTTGCGGCTACCATAACTCTTCCTGCTCGCTTCGTGAAGAGCCTTGATCTCAACTACCAAAGAGGCGTTATCTTGCTCACGCTTGCTTTTCGGGCGATTCTCCCATGCGTAATAGCCGCTCGTTGAGACGTCTAGTACCTCGCATAGCTTCGCTACCCGGTGTTTATTGCGGTTTGCCCTGATGAATTGAAACCTTACTTTAGGTTCTTCGCGAAGTAGGCAGCCGCTTTTTTTAGGATCTCAATCTCCTCTTGGAGCTCACGGTTCCTTCGCTGCAGCTTCTTAAGCTCATCTTCATTCTCATAGCTCACTTTGCCGCTACCGGGGAATGGATTAGGGTTCTCCTTAGCATCTCTAACCCAACCCCTCAACGTATTCTCGTTGATTCCCAGCTCTCTAGCTACAGCCGCTAGAGAATACTCAGATTCATCTACTCGTTTCACAGCTTCTTCCTTGTACTGCTTACCGTACTGCTTCTGCTTCTGTTTCTGCATTACCTCTCCCCCTCTGATTCCAGCATACCACGGGTTCATACTGTCCATCAAAAGGGGTACGGGGCAGTACATAGGCTGAATGGCACTACACTCAAGAGCGACCGTACAAAGGGGATACCCTTTCGGATAAAAGGCGGATTTACGTTCATTGTTTCTACAACATCGATAAAGCCGCTGAAGACCAAAAGAACTTTGATAAAAAACTTATGATGCTTAAGAAAGAGCTTGAAAGTGGTAAGCGTGTGCCAGTAAATGAACAGCTCTATAAGAAGTACTTTGTAGTTAAAACAACACCAGTACGAGGCGCACATGTTAGCGTAAATGAGGATGTTGTAAAAGCTGCAAAGCGCTACTATGGTTATTTTGCATTAGTAAGTAATGAGACCATGAACAGTACAACTGCACTGGAGATTTACCGCAATAAGGATGTTGTTGAAAAGGCATTTGGCAATCTTAAGGAGCGTCTTAATTTCAGACGTACTTTGGTATCATCGGAGCAAAGCTTGGAAGGAAAACTATTTGTTGAGTTCATTGCTCTGATTTACTTGTCGTATCTTAAAAAGCAAATGTCTACTCAGAATTTGTTCAAGGATTATACGATGCAGGGACTTTTAGACCAATTGGATGTCATCGAGTGTTTTGAAAGTCCTGGTCAAGCATTGCGCGTTGGCGAGCTATTAGAAGCAAAAGAGACTTTATGCAAAACTAGAAGTTGAACAGCCTATCTCGTTATGAGTGGGCGGGAATCCAGGTTCATAACAAACAACTCCATTCTCAGTCTTTATTTTTATTATACCACTTTGTAAAGCATCCCGACTTTGACAGCCCTCCCCGACTTTAACAGATCCACCCCTAGAGTTTACGAAAAAAAGTGCTTTAAGAACCGCGTGGAAGCGCGGTTCTTTGCTTGCATTGGCTTTACAATTGTG
>WSXW01000032.1 GCA_009773495.1 Bacillota bacterium | reverse complement strand
TGACCACATTTCTATACTCGTCAATACCAAGAAGATCTCCTGCAACCGCAATGGTTTCAGGAGATCTTGTCTCTTAGCTTCTGTTAAACTCGGGTTATAACATTATGTTGTAATTCATGCACTAGGCAGGATTTCCGCTCAACGCGTCTAACCCTATTATAGATGACAGAATGGCTGGAGGACAGTATATGAAAATATTCTATAGAGGGTACGGGAACACAGAATAACCAAAATAGCGCAACTAGCATATTTACGCCGTGCTTCAGATGGAGAGGTTTTCAAAGACCGTTCGAGGAAATATACAGAGACCTTGCCGACAGCCTGTTGGTATGCCACAATACTAGATCGGATTATCAATGAAGCCAAAAAGAAAGGCGTGCTGGGGCGCTACAAAAAACCGCCGCACTTTTAGCGTTGTCGTGCCCTACACATGGGGTTCTAACTTCGTGTAGGGGCTGTTGCAGTAACATCCCATAAAAAAACACAAAAGACGGCGACTGGCAGATGCCAAGAGTCGTCTTTTGCTATATAATAGATATTAATAATGCAAAATATCTTACAGCAGTAATATACATCATTCGGGAGTGTATATCAACTGGCAATTCCGATGGATATTGGTGTAATGATCCCGGAGGATGATTCGGTGAGGCTACCAACACCGTACTAGAAACGAACAGGCCATACGAGTACAATGGCGACAAATATCCCGGCAATATATTCCCGCCCACGCACTTGGGCCCCCGTTAGCTCAGGATGCTCTCGGGCTGTGCGAAAGATAAACCATGAAGTGAAATAAAGCCACTAAATCTACGGTACGGCGAATAAAGTCGGCCACCTGTGTGGTGGAATGACTTAGCAGCACAGCATAGCCAGTAGCTAACGGAGCCCACATGCCCAGCAAGAGCGCGATGAGTAAGGTGCGTTCACGTGAGGCTACTTGTGCTGCGCTGAGATCCTTCATCGAGACCTTTTAGCGGTATCAGTACGGTACATCGTAAAATTATCCGATACCTTCTGAAACACAGCCACGAAAACAGCAGTATCCTCAGCTACCAACCCTGCTTCCGCAATCTTCACTATCTGCTCATATGTCTCTTTAAGAAGTGAGGCTGCGGCGTTGGCCCTAGGGGTCAGCATAACTAGACACGCGCGCTTATCTGATAGATCTCGCTCTCGGGTAACAAATCCTTTGTGTTCCAAAATATCTAAGGCGCGGGATACAGCAGGCTTGCTTACATCAAGCTGTTCAACTATATCCTCCTGCCTGACCATGTCCCCCACGGTAATTAGCTGTAGTAAAATATTCGCCTCGGCACTGCTTAGCCCTAGCGGCTTGAGCTTTTCGTTCAATATCATTCTACCAGAGCGAATGATATTATTCGCCACACTCCATACATCGCTAATACTTGACATCTCATCACCCTCCGACCGTTGCGCATGGGCGCATCTCCTGTCCTTAGTATACGACACAGTAGTTAACAGGTGAACTACTTCAATTGTTTAATTTTGTCGCAATTTGAAAGGTATTCTGACTTTTCTGTCGAAACGGTATTTATACGTTAATTCCCCCATGCCCTTACCACATTTAGGAGGTGCCAAGTTGAGCCAGACGCTTACCAAGGATTTGATTAAACAACAGGTTCTTACTCTGCTTATAACAAAATACGAGAATAGTCCTAACGGTGCTCCTACCTTTGTGACCATATCCGACACTCCCTGGGTCGATATATACAATGGCGGGAAAGCACACGCTGCCCGCGAGCGGATTCATGTGGTCCTGCGTGAACTCGAAGCAACTGGACTGACCGACGTCTTATGGGTATCGACACAGGACGAATTTCAGGTCTCAAAAGTTTACCTTAACCTAAAAAAAATTGAGCTTGCTTATGAAGAGTCCGGCGTAATGCGCCGCAACACAGAAATGGGTATATTACAGAACATACTCCTACCGCTATCCGAGCATCCTTGGAGCTTTGTACAAACGTGGCGGGACCGCGCTAATACCCTGTTATCTCATGGCAAGACGCCGGGATTAGGCCGAGATAACGCTGACACCTACTCGGATATCGTGAAAGCCTTAGAAGCCTTAACTACTATCAGCGCTCCCATGACCGTTGAACAGTTTAGTCAACACGTTTATGGTAGCGTTCAATACTTTGAACACCATCTGCGACTACCCTTAGTCAAGCTTTTACAAGACACGTCCCTCGAACCATATCAAACCGAACAAGAGTTACTCGATAGCTACAATCTCATTACACGTCCCGAGCTTGCCCTATTTGCAGGGCACTTGCACTTTGCCATCAACAGCGTAGCATATAATCTGTATTTGTTCCCCCAAGGGATTGGCCTACCCTTAGCTGGTGTGACTGCCTTAGAGGTCACTCACATCCAAGCTAAACGCATTCTGATGGTTGAAAGTATAGCAACATACTACTCTCTAGTGGAGCAACTGCAAACACAGCGGGATTTAATCGTCTACACCGGGGGCTACCCTCATTATGGCTTGCGTGCACTGCTTAAAAAACTACTAGTCCACACCTCAGCGACAAACTCTTTACTCGAGGTCTACTACTATGGCAGCATCAGCTACTATGGTATCAGGATCTTTGAGCATCTGCGTCAAACATTGTTTCCTACACTCAAACCCTATGGCATGGATACGGCAACTTATGAAGCTCAAATACCGCATGGCGATACAATGTGTGAGAAAGAAGCAACTCAGTTAGATTACCTCATGCAGGACCACAATTACGAGCATTGGCAGCCACTCTTAATTGCCATGCTACGCAACCGAGTTCAAGCCAAGAATTCCTGCCCTTAGAATCATACAGAGACCAACGCCTAGCAGCTAATACATATCCCGAACGGGGACGTCTCATTTGAGACGCCCCCGTTCTCATGTTCTCAAGGCCACAAGGCAGTTTCTCTAGTAATATCAATGAATATATATGTATTCAATTGTGTAACTTTCCGTTGACACTAGCTCTAATAGCCCCTATAATACAACATAAGCTAGTATATACACTACGCATTGCATAAACATGCAAACAGTGTAGAAGCCGATTAAAAAGTAGGAGGAATCAGCAATGAAGAAAATCGTATCATTAGTTATCGTGACCCTATTATTGTTTAGTGTTTTAGTTGGCTGTTCACAGCAAGCCAGCAACACCGGTGCAAAAGAGCAGTCTACTGTGGAGAAAGTTCTGTCAAAGAAGAAACTTGTTGTCGGTACAGCTCCTGGTTATCTACCCTTTGAAATGAAAGATAAGCAAGGAAACTTTATCGGCTACGATATCGACCTCGGCAAGGCCATCGGTGCCTCACTCAAGGTAGATGTAGAATTCAAGCAGTATTCCTTTAGCGCCCTTATTCCAGCTCTGCAGACTGGCGAAATAGATATACTGATTGCAGGTATGACAATCCGTGGCGACCGCGCTCTAGCTGTAAGCTTCTCCAATCCCTACTATGCTACTGGCCAAGTGCTAATGCTTCCTGCTAAAGACACTACAACAACCTCATGGCAAGACCTTGACGTAGCCGGCAAGAAGATTGCCGCTTCCCAGGGGACTACTGGTGCCCTGCTCGCTAAACAGCTATTTAAGAATGCAATAGTAGTAGACTTCGACGACTTCCCCACGGCTGCTATGGCCCTAACCCAAGGCCAAGCGGATGGCATCATTTATGACGAACCCGGAGTACGCATCTACGAGGTAATGCAAAAAGAAAGCGTCCGTGGTATTTACGAACTTATCTCAGCCGAGAACCTCGGCATAGCCGTAAAACACAATGATTTTAGCACCGTTCAGTGGCTAAACTCCTTCTTGCAAGCATACATCGATAGTCCCGACGAGTTGGCATCACGCGACATGTGGTTCAACTCTAAAGACTGGATGGACAATGTAGATAGCAACTAACGAAGCTGACCTAGTGTTTGGGGAAGGCCGACAGCCTTCCCCTGCTTGTTGGTAGCGACACCATGAGTTTTATAAAATGAGAGGATGATTACTATGGGCTACCGTACGGACTGGAGCGTTGTTCCTGAGAGCTTGGATATACTCCTCAAGGGTGTACTCCTAACCCTAGAGATATCCATTATAGCGTTAATGATAAGCATAGCTATAGGCGTAATTGCCGGTTTGCTGCGGGTTTCCAAAAGCAAACCTCTCGCTTTCTTGGCAACTTGTTACGTAGAGTTTGTACGTGGCATACCTCTCTTGGTACTGTTAATCTGGATCTACTTTGGTTTAGGTAGGTTCTTTAGGCTGGGGGCCTACTGGGCGGCAATTATCGGCCTAGCCGTCTTCTCAGGAGCTTTCGTCGCTGAGATTGTGCGTGCAGGTATCCAAGCCGTACCTAAGGGACAAATGGAAGCTGCACGTTCCTCTGGTATGAGTTACTACCAGGCCATGCGCCTGATTATCTTACCCCAGGCTTTCCGCAAGGTTCTCCCTCCCATGGCTTCGCAGTTTATCATCCTTATCAAGGATTCCTCACTTGTTTCCACAATCTCCGCCGCAGACTTAACACTCAATGCCAAGAACTTAGTAGCATATAACTTCCGTTCATTTGAAATTTGGACGGCGGTAGCCTTTCTCTACTTTGCCATGACCTTTACATTGTCAATGATCATCCGTCACTTCGAGCACAAATATAAGGTTGTAGAATAGAGAAAGGAGGTCCGTCATGATTAGCATAAAGCATGTTTCTAAAAGCTTTGGTACACTAAAGGTGCTAGAAAACGTGAGCCTCGAAGTCCCTCGCTCGCACGTCTACGCGCTCATCGGCCCGAGCGGAGCAGGTAAGAGTACGCTAATACGCACCATTAACGCCCTAGAGGGAATTAAGGCTGGCGAAATTCATGTGGATGGAGTCTCAATTCACTCGCCTAGGACCAATATTAACAAAACGCGCGCTGACATCGGCTTTGTGTTTCAGTCCTTTAACCTTTACCCGCATCTTACCGCTTTACAAAACGTAACTGTCTCCCCTATTAACGTGAAGAAGATCAATCTTAAAGAAGCAGCCGATAAAGGCAAAGAGTTACTCGCTTCTCTAGGCTTACATGATAAGTTTGACTCCTTCCCCGGACAACTCTCCGGAGGACAACAGCAACGCGTGGCCATTGCTAGGTCTCTCGCTATGGACCCCAAGGTAATGCTGTTTGACGAGCCTACCTCGGCGTTAGACCCCGAAATGATCAAAGAAGTACTCGATGCCATTCGCAAGCTCGCTACCACTGGCATGACCATGATTGTGGTTACCCATGAGATGGGCTTTGCTCGCGAAATCTGCAACCAAATAGTGTTCATGGCTGACTCCAAAATAGTAGAGGTTGCTCCACCCAAGGAGTTTTTCGGCGCACCTAAGACAGAGCGTGCACAAGACTTCTTAAGTAAGGTTCTGAATCACTAGAGAAGCGGAGGAGAGTTTATGGTTATAAAAGTACAAGGTGAACGCTGGTTTCCATCCGAAGCCCCCTTTAGCGCCGAGATGAAAGAATTGTGGGGCGACTGGTATTGTGACTCAGAGGTCGGCACGCTGCGTGCAGTACTTATGCATCGGCCTGGCGCCGAGATCGACGGGGTCACCGCCGAAAACTACAGTCAATATCGCTTTAGAGGAGCGCTTAACGCAGAAATCGCACGTAAAGAACAAGATGCCTTGGTAGACATCTATCGTGCCCATGGGGTACAAGTGCACTATGTCGAGGGCCAGCGTCCAGATAAGCCGAATGCAATGTTTGTACGCGACCTTCTATTTACCACCCCCGAGGGAGCAATCGTGTGCCGCCCCGCTTTCGCCGCACGCCGGGGTGAAGAAAAAGCAGTAGCTGCAACCTTGGCTAAACTCGGCGTGCCCATTATTAAGACTATTAATGGTGACGGTTATTTTGAGGGAGCCTGCGCCATGTGGGTTGACCGAGAGACAGTTGTGCTCGGCACTTCAAGCCGCGCCAACGAGTCCGGTGTACGCCAAGTAGAGAACGAACTGCGCAATATCGGCGTCAGCAATATTATTAAGACTCAAATACCCTTTGGCAGCATCCATCTCGACGGCTACATGAACATGGTCGATAAGGACAAGTGCCTTGTCTTCCCTTGGCATTTAGCTTACGACTGCGCTAAGGCCTTGATGGATAGAGGCATTACCTTAATCGAAGCTACCGATATCCACGAGATCAAACAAGGCCTGGCTCTCAACGTAGTAGCCCTGTCCCCCGGTAAAATTGTGATGCCAGCAGGCAACCCCAACACTAAGCATGTACTGGAGGAGGCGGGAGTTGAGGTAATTGAAGTGGACCTCACTGAGCTGATGAATGGTTGGGGAGCCATTCACTGCACCACTGCCTTCCTGAACCGCGACCCCATGAGATAGCTCTACACTAATTTACGATCAGCCACTGTGCTCTTTTGATCTTTCAAGCGTTCTGGAGGTGTTAATCCAAACAAGCCGAAAAGCTCTTCGCTTGACAGGACTGACTTTAAGTCTATTGAAACACCATCAACCAATTCATCAAAAAGCAATTGTTTTTTCTGTAAAATTTTCTCGATTCGCTCCTCAATCGTATTTTCAATAATATATTTATAGACATTTACTGGGAACATTTGTCCAAGACGGTGTGCTCGGCCCTCCGCTTGAAGTTCAACGGCAGGATTCCACCAACGGTCAAAATGAAAAACATATGAAGCATCCTGTAAGTTTAGCCCCTGTCCACCGGCGCGGAGGGAAAGGATAAGAACTTTGCGCTCTCGGTTCTCTTTGAATGTTTTAATAACCATGTCTCGTTCTGATTGTGAAAGACTACCAGTATAGAGAAGAGGATTAAAGTCTTTAAGTTTTTCTGCGATGGCCTTTACCCCGTATGTAGAATCGATGAATTGGGAAAAGATTAGCGCCCGATATCCTTCAGACACGAGAGTAGTCAATTTTTCTAAAACATCATCGAATTTAACTGAACTTCCTGTCGATGGACAAAAATTGCATATCTGTTTTAACCTCATAATTAGCTCGAGAATGTGCTCAATTTTAACAGACTCTCCGCTTTCCTTTAGTTGGATAATTCCTTCTTGTTCAGCCCGCTCATAGCATTTACGCTGTAGATCACTCATGGCTAGATAGATTTCGCTGACCAATTTGGGTGGAAGCTGCGGGAGCACATCTTGTTTTTTTCTGCGAAGTTGCACTTTTTTATGTTTTTCTTGGAGTGCAAAACCCGGTTTGAATCGCGGCGATGCTTCGCCTTCCTGAAGGGACGTTACAAATTCAAGAATCGATGCAAGATCATCTTCTTGATTTTCAAGCGGCGTGCCCGTAAGCGCCCAAGCTCGTCGCCGGTAAAGAAGCTTGCATTTTCGGCTGACCTCCACGTCACGATTCTTAATTTTTTGCGCTTCATCCAGTATAATGACGTCCCATACACGCTTACGAGGAGGCGATTGCGAATTATCGGTACAATCAGACCGCAAGATTTCATAGCTTGTCAGGTAGAGGTGAACAGGCGCAGCCCATTGCCATGTTCGATCTGCCGGCGTGCCTCGAATAGTAGAGGTGCGCAACTCTGGAGCCCAAGCGTAGATTTCCTTGCGCCACTGACTGACAAGACTAGCTGGCACAATAATGAGACAAGACTCGATACGACGTTGCAAAAAAAGGATGCGCAGAGCGCCTAGCGCTTGAATCGTCTTGCCAAGTCCCATATCATCGGCAAGTAATAAAGCATCTCGTGCAATCAAGGCGTTAATTCCTTCTATCTGATAATCGAACAGGGTTGCTGGCCATTCCAGCGGACCGCTTCTTGATAGTAAGACTTCAGTTGGTGGTTGGAGCAAATAAGCTAACTGTTTAGCAAGAGAGATTTCTGGTTCAGTCGTATTGTTATCAATATCTTGAGGGGTTTGCTGAGCCAGTCCAACATTACTGCGGACACAATTACCAGATTGTGTATGGCAAAAAATGAGATTAATTGGTGTATCTAAGGTATGTGAGATCATTAATGAAATAGGTGACGACAAAGAATTGTCATTCGATACAGACCGCCAAAAAAACCAAAGCCAACGCGCCCTTGGCACAGCGTGAACATGTTGTTCTTGCCACCAGATTGCATCCGCAGTAAGCATCTTTACTTCCCCCCCTCCGGATACAACTCCCGAAGCCCCATTAATGTCCGCCCGAAGGGCTCTGTGAGCAAGCCCCGTCTTACCAATTCATGTAAAAGTTTCACTCCGCTCGAGTCTTCAGGAGGTTTCCCCGGATACCAAAAGAGATTCAGAGGCTCTCCCGCTTCTATCCTTTCTTGTATCTCGATTGGCAAAC
Organism: Bacillota bacterium; assembly: GCA_009773495.1. Taxonomy (GTDB): domain Bacteria; phylum Bacillota; class UBA994; order UBA994; family UBA994; genus WSXW01. The sequence goes on along the minus strand of WSXW01000032.1, from coordinate 13,285 downwards.
AAGGAAAGGCCCTAAGTGCTGGCGCAATCCGGCAGACTGGAATCGACAATTGTATATCCTGACAGAAAAGTTCGCTGCCGACTTCTTCAGCGCGACAAAGCATCAGTCGCGGTATTTGGGGACATAAAGAAAGGAGCGATGCGGTTAGCTTTTTTACCGCTTGGCGCCTTATATCTGCTTGCCGCCAAAGAAAAGTGTGCGGAGTACTTATGCGGTTATATGTAAATTCTATCGGCTCACCGCGGGCATTAATCAGAAAGAGCGCCCCTATATAGCCTATCTCATCTTTCGCAGGCTGAATAGCTAGATACCCCGCCATACCATAGTCGCTCAACTCATCAGCATCATGAAAAGGAATCGGAATTTTAAGGAGCCTCCCTAGCATCAATTATTATATAATGTCGTTTTCTGTTCCTTCTTCTGTTTCCACTTCTAAATTCTTATCCTCGGTATAGTCTTGTTCAAGCTGTGTGACTTCTATTTTTGGAATATAACTAGGGTCAAGTCGCTTGAGGTCCCATTCTGTAATCCATCCGCGAACATACTGCCTCATCCGCGCGCTACTCAAATTTTCGATAGATTGCACATCCGGCGGATTCCAATCGTAGGCCTGCGCATGTATGGACTTCACTTTTTCATAAGTTTGAGCCAATGCGTCTTTATTGGGTGCCCTCAAAACCATAGGCTCCTTCTGAATAATCCTCATACCTCGTTCAGACTGGCTGGCTATGAGAAGATCGCTTTCACCTCCTCTTGATCTTATCCTGTTAGGGAGCTTTTCAAAGTCATCCTTCCCTTCGAGGACGATACTCTGAAAAGCTTGTATAATTGCCAAGACTGATGTTAAGCCCGTAACAGTCGAAGCTTCCAATTTTCCCATCCATCGTGCCAATTCTGCGTAGGACTTCGCCCGCTGCAAAGGAGTGTATCGACCAATCAATTCCACTTCATCAATCAACAATACCCATCCGGAATACCCTGCAGCAAGCATGAGACGGGCAGTGAAGTTGAACCTTTGTAAAGCAAGTTCGTTCGCCGTAATTTTGTCAATCTTATAGGTTACTGACTCTCGACACGCTTTAAGATATTTTTTTATTTCTCCGGAATCTATTTTGTCACCAGACCAAAACCGGATAATACGGTTGCTTAGTTCCGGGTCGTTAGACATTCGCTCATACAAAAAAAGAGTGGCGGCAAATCTCGCATTTAGACTAGTCTGTCGATGTATCCATTGGTAGAAATTAGCATATTCTCGACTGCTAAATTTTAACGCGGTAGCAATTTCGGTCATAGCGCTGCCACGCTTCCCTGGAGCAATCGCCTCTTCGATCGCCGCACGATATAGCTTGACAGGATCGAAAAGCGGAGTCTCTTTGCTGATAACAATTTTGCTGCAGACAAAATTTTGTTCGAGAGCAAGATGCTTCAGGTACTCCAGAAGATGTGATTTTCCGGTGCCAAAATCCCCTGCCACCAGCATGCCTTCGCTTCTGCAACCATCAGCAACCGCCTGCTTTGTGCTTTCTAGTTGCCGCCGGAACCTATCTTCTATCTCCGGCTGATTAGATCCTAACACCATTACGGCGTCACGATTGGGAACACCATTGCGCAAAGCTTCGATAGCACGTTTATTTCGTAACTGTTCATTCGTATTCATCAGTGCACCTCCCTTAAATTACTCTGCGCTACTATTTGCAAGGCGAACCAGAGATGCTAATGGATTTTGTCTTTGCCTGTCTCTAACTTCATCCCAGATTCTTAATTTTAGCGCATCATAACTCCTTAATCCCCGTTTATCGTCATTTAGGAACTCTTTTGGAGCAAGAACTACAATGAGCAGGCCCCCCATCTCATCTGTGCCGTCAATAAATTGGCGAAGCATCTCATAGACATCTAGCACGGCAGGAAGTGAATAGAAAAAGGCACCGTTAGCATTCTTCGACCTTATCGAAACAAGATAACGGGTAATATCGAGCACGAGCACTAGGCCGCTTTTGCCGTTAACCCGCAGCCAGTGGGCAAGAGAAAAAAGCATATGCCGCGCATTATGTCGAGCGATTTTTTGAAAAATCAAGGCGTTCTTTAAGGTTGCAATTAACCGTAGCTCGCCTTGTAGCCATTCTTTCACCGCATTGCTTAAAAAGACGGAAGGACCTGTTGTGTCAAGCTGATCTAAGCAGAGACGAATCATGGCAATTCTAAATTCCTGACTCATCTCAAAATCACGAAATATTACTTCCTCCAGCCACGAACGCAGTTCCCTCCGAAAAAATATTTCCGTGCGATTATTTATCTTAGCTATGTTTTGCAGATTAAAGTACTCATCGTGCTCCGATAGTTGATACCCGTTCTGGGTAAAAAACTCCTTAACAAACGCACGTGACAAACCGTCCCAGTCAATCTGGCGAGCTACTTCGTGAAAGAGTTTATCAACCATGTGAATTTTTGTGGAAGCAGCATCAACTAAGGCCAAAACATAGCCCTCATCCTCTGAGGTTTTGCGCAGTAACGGCAACATACCGTCTAGGCCAGCATCATCGATGGAAACACAGAATTTTACCGCCGCGCCACCGTTACTAATGAAATTATGCAGATATTCCTCTCGAATCAAATCGAACCATTCTTCTTTTGTGGTGTGCATAGCAATGGCCTCCTAATCCTTTGAAAATGAAATGCCATAATAGTGCTTTTCGCGGCCTTCCTGCGTAATGAGCCTGATAGCTTGCCGGGTAAGTCCTCTGTCCGAAAAACGCAAAACAAAGTCCCCCTTTGTTTTTGTCGCACCGCTCTGGTCAAGAAGATAGATATCTCGCGCGAATTCTTGCCGTGAGTATTCCTTGGTCTGTCCCGGAAGTAAAGTCAACAACTTGTATATGTCAAGGAGAGGTACTACGACGTCTTTGGCGACTTGCTGTGTCCCGCGACTTTTAATGAGGGTTTCATACGCGGCAAAAAGACTTTCCAAAAATGCCTCCAGTTGAAATCTTAACGGTTTATTCTGTAACGCCTTAAGGTGGCTAACTAGGGCAGAGGGTCGCAAGCGCTTCTCTTTTACCTTATCAATTTGGACCGCAAGCTCATTGGGCAGGATACGGATAAGGAAAGGATAGCAGTATAAGCGTTCATCCTGCTCAAAAATTCTTACTCCGAGAGTCTTCGCCATCTCTAAAAGCTCTTCAGGAAATCCTCTGCTAGCAATATAGCTTTCGCTGTCGAAATTCCACCCTTCCTTAGTGTTTGCAAATTGTTGTTTAAGTGTAACGATGGCCTGCTCTGCACCCTCTATAGCTTTCCTTAATTCACGGAGACTGCCTGTTTTGACGGCACCACGCACTTTCTTTAATGAACTACTCACTGAGTTTGCTGCTTTTAATGTTGCATCTACATCGCTTTCCGTCTTTGCGAGCGCCTTTTCGAGACCATTCAAATAGTTGTTTTCCATTACCTATTCCCTCCATTTATTACGCTTATCTCCATCATTTAAGCAAGCATTCCCTTTTCTCTGTTTCGCTTAAAACAATTCTGCAGTTCTCCTAGTTTGTGTTATTGACGGCGTGTTTTCATACTTGACGTTAGCCGTGGTGTCAAGATGGGCGCATGCAATAGTCCAGCTTTTGGTCATGAGACAGGCAATTCCACGTTTTTCCCAGAGCAACAGTCTTTTCGGCAGACGTTAGGCCAGTCTTCCAGCGGGTGTCAACTCACCGTCATTCTCAATACTGCTCGCGCTCTCTTGTGGTCAATTTTAATTCACTGCAAAGGCATTTTTCTCTTGGCTCCTATTCTACAACGCACCACCATAACCCTTCTTATGACAAAAGGCCGCCCGAGGGCGACCATTTATACTATTAAGCCTGCTCTCGCTAGATAAGCTCAAACCGCGCTGTGAAGAAGCGCAACGAGGGTGCTTCGTAGGTGAACCTGAGGCCGCGGATAGTCTCGCGCTTGGTGTAGAGGGCGATAACTGCATCGGCCACGACATCCATATGAGCATAGGTGTAGACGCGGCGGGGAATGGTCAGCCTTACGAGCTCTAATTTTGGGTAACGATGGTTGCCGTTTTCGTCGCGCCCGGCCGAAATAATGCCACGCTCCATGCTGCGTACGCCGGATTCAATGTAAAGGTGAGCGGCGAGCGTTTGTGCAGGGAACTCATCTTGAGCAAGGTGCGGCAAAAAGCGTTTGGCATCTAAGTAGACGGCATGACCACCGACTGGGAGCACAATAGGGATACCGGCGGCAATGAGGCGGTCCCCTAAGTAACGCACCTGCTCCACCCGATGCTCGAGATACGGGTAATCGATGGCCTCGAAAATTCCCCTAGCCATAGCGGCCATGTCGCGCCCAGCCATGCCGCCGTAAGAGGGCATACCTTCAAACACTACGACCAGTTCACAGGCCTTGACATAAAGATCAGTATCGTTCAGTGCCAAAAAGCCGCCGATGTTCACTAGACAGTCTTTCTTGCCGCTCATAGTGCAGCCGTCGGCATAGCTCATCATTTCGCGCACGATATCTTTGATGCTTTTGTTTCCGTAGCCGGGTTCGCGCTTCTTTATAAAGTAGGCGTTTTCCATGCAGCGGGTCGCATCTTGAAAAATCTTTATGCCGTGCTTAGCGGCGAAATCTTTGACTTCACGCATATTTTGCATACTTACCGGCTGCCCGCCGGCGAGGTTGACTGTCGTGGCCAAGCATATGTAGGGGATTTTCTCGGCACCCACTTCTGCTACTAGCATTTCTAGCTTGGCAATGTCAATATTGCCCTTAAAGGGGTGGTCAAACTGCGAGTCATGCGCCTCGTCAATGACTACGTCCACAAATTTGCCGCCGTTGGCCTCTTGGTGGTAGCGAGTAGTCGTGAAGTACATGTTGCCGGGAACATAATCTCCGGGTTTAATCATGATGCGCGACAAAATGTTCTCGGCGCCGCGCCCCTGATGTGTGGGCACAACATACTTAAATCCATACACCTCTTGCACCGCTCGCTCTAGCTGGTAAAAATTCTTGCTGCCTGCATAGGCCTCATCACCTTGCATCATGGCGCCCCATTGGGCATCGCTCATGGCTGTCGTACCGCTATCGGTGAGCAGATCTATGTAAACCTGTTCAGACTGAATAAGAAAGGTGTTGTATCCAGCCCGAATTATTTCTTCTTCTCTCTCGGCTTGGCTGGTCATCTTAACTGGCTCCACAACTTTGATTCGAAACGGTTCTGGCGGGTAATTCCTCAAATTTATGCCTCCTTTAGCTCGTGTACTCTGTGCATATTATAGCACAAACACGGCCTTTCGAGCACAGACTAAACGTTATGATGTAATATAGAATACTCTCTTGCTATTTGACAAAGTAAACGCAACCCTTTGATTGTTACGTGGTTGCATTAAGTCTTGCTCGGTCTCGGTTGCATTTACTCTGGCTCACGCTTCCCCCCCATCACCCCCCATGGGGGGTGATGGGGGGGAAGTCTCCTGCTAAAAAGTGCCTGATCAAGGCACAGCCGGAAGACTTGTGGTGGACCCACATCAAACTCTTGACTTGTGAAGCCCCGACTGTCACCATCAAAACAGAGGTGTCATTTAGTCAGTTCGGTTTTTTGCCCTTTTGCCCCCAATACTGCCTGTTTTTGGCCGTCGACATCACTGATTGCCACAAAGAGGGCTCGATTTGCACCAACTTACTGCAACTGGGTTGCACTTACTCTGACAAGGTTGCATTTACTTTGTCTAGTGACCCAGAATGCTCTCTGATAAACACTGCGCACCAGATAATAGCAGTACTTCAATCTTTGAAAAACAATTTGTTATAGACTCTAGCAAAGGCGTCGGTGTTACGAGCGAAGAAATCTTATGGCATTTCACTTATGAACTGATGAGGTATGTCTGCGGTATAATGCGCTATAATGAACTTAGAAAGAGTTGCAAGCATGTACAAGTGCAAAAGAAAAGGCAGGTGGGTAAAAGTATGAGGCGCATAACTGAAACTGTTATTAATAGTGTCAAAGCCATCTCTCTAGCGGGATTTCGTTTTCCTATGACGGTGGTCAGTTTATTGGCAGCTGCATCTGTATTATTTCGAGTGATCGCTCTCAAGGGGACACCGCCGCTCATGCTACAGAAGCTGATCTTCACATTTGTGGTAGGTGCGGTGCTTGGCATGGCGGCACAATTTGCCGTTGAAAGATCCCCTAAGCTTTCCGGTAAGAGAATTTTGACCTATGGGGTAGCCGCGTTATTGCTTGTGGGCTATTTCTTGATCTTGCTGCCGGCGCCAGAGATCAGCGCTGAGATCACCGTGAGAAGCCTGGTGGCTGTCTTCGCCCTTGTTTGCATGGTATTGTGGATTCCCTCACATGATTATGATGCTGACTTTAACTTGGTGGCTCTGGTTCATTTTATGGCCGTTTTTACGGCTGTGCTCTATTCGGCAGTTCTTTCCGCAGGTTTAGCAGCCATTATAGCTTCTGTCGACACCCTGCTCTTTAAAATCAATAGTGATGCTTATGCCTATACCATGACGCTAATCTGGGTGGTGTTTGCCCCGGTATACTATTTATCACTTCTGCCAAGGTTCAACTCCAAGGCGGAAGCAGATCAGAGCGCGACCGAGCGCGCTGGCAAGTATCCTAGACTACTAGACATTTTAGTGTCGTATATCGCAATCCCTCTGGTCAGCGCCTACACCTTGGTATTAATCGCATATTTCATTAAGATTTTATTCACTCTTACCTGGCCGTCGGGTCAGGTTGGCCCAATGACCTTGGTCTATTCAATTGCCGGGTTAGTGATATTTGTCCTATCAAGTTTGCTAGAGAACCGAACTGCCGAGCTGTTTCGCAGAATATTTCCGAAGCTTCTTGTTGGTATTGTCATCATGCAATTAGTCTCTGTAGGTATTCGTTTAAACGCCTATGGAGTGACTGAGTCTAGATACTACGTTGCCATTTTTGGTGTATTCTCCATTATTGCGGGCGTACTCTTAAGCACAAGCCCGGTCATCTCAAAAAATGGACGCATTGCCTTACTTGCTGCAGTCTTTGCCATCATTTCGATCATCCCCCCAACCGATGCCTTTACTGTCTCCCGTGTTAGTCAGATTAGACGGGTTGAATCTATTCTTGAGAATGAAGGCATGCTGGTCGGAGGCGAGCTTGTAAAGAAAGAGAATCCCTCAGAACGTACACGACTTGAAGTAACCAATATTCTCTCTTATCTAAGCAGAAGTAGCTCGCTAGACTACATTGCCTGGCTGCCAGATGATTTTGAACTTTATCGGGACATGAAAGGAACTTTTGGATTTGAATCGATGTATGCACCGATAATAGGCAAGCATTTTTATGCATCGCTGGACGCCCGAAAGCCCCTGCCTGTCTCGAACTACGATGTTTTACTCAATGCCTTTGTCGGGCGGTACATGCAGGAAACCATAGAGTCTCAGTTTGAGCTTAATGGTAGTACGTATCGGTTGAAAGTGAACCGACTCTCAAACTTCGAGGTGATTGTCTCAATTTTAAACTCAGCTGGCTCTGAACTTGTTGGGACTGGGCTGTATGAATTTGCTCAGGGACTAGTTAACGACACTACAATGACCAGGGAAGCGTTACATCCGGACCTAATGGGCTTTGAAGTCATAACTAATGGGTATAAGCTGAAGGTTATTTTCCAGAACATCAGTTATACATCGGGAAGCGATTCGGATTCAGGCATTGATTACGCAATGTACATTCTGTTCGCTACGCCAAATCCCTAAACTATTAGCACCGGAGGTGGTTCTTCTTTAGGAACCACCTCCGGTGTTTTTGCCCGTTACGGGGGACGGTTATGAGCGAGAAGAAGCACCTATGTGACCATGAAGCAACGGCTCTCAGCTCGCGCTGATGCGCTGATTAGAAGAAACTAAAAATGAATAATCACCCTGCTTTAGAATAGTGGTAAAACTAAACCAACACGAAAGATAGCGTAGCAAGGAGGGTACTGTATGCTATTCCAGACGCCGGAATTCGCGATTTTGCTGGCAGTCACTTTGCTATTGTTTAATCTGACCAAGAATAAAGCAAGGCTCAGAGTGCTACTTGTGGGTAGCCTAGTCTTTTATGGTTTCAGTGGGCCCATTGATACTCTAATTTTTCTAGCAGTTATCCTTACTACCTTCATCCTTACCAAGGAACTGCACAAAACAGGTTCAAAGCCTCTGTTGGTCGGTCTCCTGGTTCTGCTGTTTTCTAACCTCGGCATATTTAAATACGGCGGGTTCCTCTATGATAATGTGAACCTGGTTATTGGTAGCCTGGGATTACCACTCTTAACGAGGCCGCCAGAACTGTGGCTCCCTCTCGGTATTTCATTCTACACCTTTCAGCTGGTGGCATATTCTGTGGACGTCCAAAAGGGGAGCATAGAGTGCTCTCAAGACCTCACCGAGTTTATGGTATACATAATGTTTTTTGGACAGCTCGTAGCAGGCCCCATAATGCGCGGGAGGGACTTCTTACCTCAGTTGCGAAGTACTCTTCACACCAACTGGGATGATGTTCGAGAAGGTGCTTTCTACATCATTCGGGGGTTGGTAAAAAAAATCATCCTGGCCGATGCATTGAGTTCATTAGTTGCACCTATGTTTGAGAACTCCGGCACCCTAGATCACGCATCAGCGTGGCTGGCTGCTTATCTCTTCGCCTTCCAGATCTATCTGGATTTTTCCGCGTATACCGATATGGGAATAGGGCTAGGAAGACTATTCGGTCTGAGGCTTTCTGCTAACTTTATTACACCTTACCTTACCTCAAACCCGTCGGAGTTTTGGAAACACTGGCACGTTACATTGTCTACCTGGCTAAGGGACTATCTCTATATACCACTGGGCGGAAACCGGTGCTCCCCTAGCCGCTCTAACCTTAATCTGCTCCTGACCATGCTACTTGGAGGTCTGTGGCATGGTGCCTCCTGGACATTTCTTTTGTGGGGTGCCTATCAAGGGTTCCTGCTCATAGCTCATAAGGAGTGGACCAGGACCGTAGGACGAAGCTACAGCATCCCGCGTGGCTGGTCAGTATTTCTAAATTTCCAGGCAATGGCCTTAGGCTGGATGATCTTTCGGGCTGGGAGTTTGAGGGATGCCCTGCGACTTTGGGCCCAAGCATTAGATTTTTCCCAGCTGTCTACTTGGGGATCTCAGTTACCACTCCTGATCGCTGTCGTGGGTCTGTATACCCTGCATTTGGCTGAACGCCATATTGACGATAACAGACTGGCCATCGGAGACAGATGGCGCAGGGTGCCTGCGCCAGTCAGGGGACTGGTCTATGCCATCGTTATCTTTGTAGTGATTCTTAGTTTCCGGCCTGCACAGCCGTTTATCTATTTCAGGTTTTGAGGATGAAGAGTATGAAAAAGTATATGAAATCTGGCATCTGCTTTTTTGTGGTGTGGTTTCTCTTGCTTGAGATTATTTCCAGAAGATTTATCGTAAATCATGCCTTTTTTTCGACCTATGATGAAATAGACAGGCTTAATTATGCCTTCTCTAGGCGCACCATCGTCCCAGAGGTAGTATACCTGGGTTCCAGCAAGACTCAGGCAGATGTTGCCACTATAACAATTGCGAGCAATCTTGGACTTCCCCTCGAAGCAGTGTTGAACGCATCGGTGGCAGCAGCTTCACCGCGAGAGATGCTTTATATTTACACTATTAATGAGCAACTCTTTCGCTCTGCCAGAGTGGTTTATATCAATGTTGATCTTTGGATGTTTAATAAGCACTTTCAGATGGCGGAAAAGAATGGCCCGCCAGCGTGGCGTCGCTCTGCTGGATTGATGGAGCGCATAGAGTTTAGCTCAGATCTTACAACGAAGGCGGATTGGATCCTAGGTTGGGCTATTGCTACCTGGGACCAGAGGGCTACGTGGCGTTCACTCTGGCGTTCCTGGCTAAGGAATCCTTGGACTCATAATGTGGCTCCGGTATATGACTGTTTTGGGAGACCAGTTCAGGATTATCTTATAGGGGAGCACCCTTTTCTATCTCAAATGCTAGAGGAAGAAGCTCCGCAGATAGTTAATAGCCACATGCAGAGCTATGCCTTTAATTCCGATGCTTTACTAGCTTTGGAGGCGCTTGTATTTTTAGTTCGAGCCAACGGAGCGGAGCCTGTCCTACTAAAGATGCCTGCTGCACCGCAATATATGGAATATCAAAGGGCTAACTTCTCGGCATTTGACTTCGTATGGCAAAAGCTTTCTGCTCGTTTTCCGGGAGTTGATATTTTGGACTTACCGTCGGAAGCCGCACAGCTTGAGCGTGACGATTGGTGGGATGCGTATCACCTGACTAGGGTGGGCGCCATGAAAATGGCTATCCCTTTGGCGGAAGACTTGCGCAAACGCTTAGGACCATAGAGACACGTGGGACGGTTCTAGGGATTGAAGCTGTAAGATTCTCACATCCCTCTTCTGTAACAAGACAGTTGTCTTCCAGCCTAAATCCTATCCACCATTCCTCATTGCATTTTAGGGGAATGAGGCTGAGAGTTGAAGTAAAATATATGAGAAATAGCCAAGGAAACCCTGTCATGTATGCAGATATCAGACAATTCCCCTCACCCCCCGCGTAATTGCAGGATTTTATGACGTTCGTCGCGAATTATCCAGTATCACAAAGATAGGAGTGTTTACATGTCCACAAAACCCACCTTTAAGATTATCGTAGAACAAGACGGCATGAGGCTTGAAGTTTTTCTGACTGACTCCGGTGGCCTAGCCTTCCACATGACCAACACTGATGAGACCATTGGCGCCTACATCGAAGCCGATGCCTTTAGATTCGAGGAAGGTCTTAAGGCTCTCCTTGATACTATCGACGATGACCAAGAGCATGACCACTGCGGTTGTGGTCACAACCATCATCACGATGATGATGAGGACTCCTCCCTCTAGCCCGCGTTAGAGCAACAGTAGAGCAATAGGGGCGCACCCTATTGCTCTACTATTGCTTTTAGGCATTATTTAACTTTGGCAATTCATGAAGGAATATGACGGTTTCCTGATTGGCTGGGACTGGCATGTGCAGCAGGTCTCGGAGTATGCCCTAAGAAAGGCCCTGCAGGATAAGGCGCTGTGGGTCGTGGAGCTTGAGGGAGAGGTTTGCTGCCTAAGTTCTGTAACCTTCTGGCCAGACGACAAGGATCTGGATGTGATGTCCTACTTTAGCGCTAAACTGGAGCATGTTGAGGCACTGGTGCAGTTCTTTGTTAATGAACACTTGCTGGGCCATGTGGCCGTCTTGCACGCATTTCTGAACAGCTTGCAGGAGCCGGTTAGCTTGGGAGAGTTGGGGTTTGAGCGGAGTGCCGAGGCATTGAGTGGGGTGTGGCAACTAGAAATTAGAGGTTAGAAGTTAGAGGTAGGAGGAGACGGGGGCGTTGTGCCACGAACTGTCCCTGAGATGGGCGTCTTAGGAGTTAACTTTTTGCAGGTACTCATCGTACGTACCGCGCATATCCAGCAGGCCCTTCGGCGTAATCTCCATAATGCGGTTAGCAATGGTCTGGATAAGCTGGTGATCGTGAGAGGTCAATAATATATTGCTAGAATAGTCGGTTAAACCGTTATTCAAAGCTGTAATGGCCTCAAGATCCAAGTGGTTAGTTGGGTGATCAAGCAGCAGGATGTTTGGATTAGTGATCATCATCTTAGCAAACATCAGCCGTACCTTCTCTCCACCCGATAAGACTTTCACGGGCTTAAGTGCATCTTCGCCGGAAAAAAGCACTCTACCTAAGAAACTGCGCACGTGATTATCAGTCTTAATGGGAGAATACTCACGTAACCAGTCGACAAGGTCCACATTGACACCCTCAAAGATCGACGTGTTGTCTTTAGGGAAATAGGCCATAGAAATTGTTATGCCCCACTTGTACTCACCGGCGTCAGCTTCCATTTCACCTGAAAGGATTTTTAGCAAAATACTGTTAGCGATTTCGTTATTACCGACCAAGGCAATCTTATCGCCCCTAGTTACGGTAAAGCTAATATCATCGAGTACCTTGCGGCCATCGATGGTCTTAGTCAGACCTTGTACAGTGAGGATATCCTTGCCCGGTTCTCTATCGGGTTTGAAGCCCAAGAAAGGATACCTTCTGGTAGAGGGAGTAATGTCATCAAGAGTAATCTTTTCAATTAATCGCTTACGGGACGTTGCCTGCTTGGACTTTGAAGCATTAGCGCTAAAACGCGCCACGAAATCTTGCAAGTGCTTAATTTGGTCTTCCTTCTTTTTGTTTTCGTCTTTCATCAACCGCAGCGCCAGTTGACTAGACTCGTACCAAAAGTCATAGTTACCCACGTAAAGCTTAATCTTGCCGTGGTCCACGTCGGCCATATGGGTGCACACTTCATTTAAAAAATGGCGATCATGGGATACAACAATGACTGTACCTTGAAAGTCCGCAAAGAAGTTCTCCAACCAGCGAATTGACTTAGTATCCAGGTTGTTTGTCGGCTCGTCGAGTACTAGAATTCCAGGATTCCCAAAGAGAGCCTGGGCCAAAAGCACTTTAACTTTCTCCCCGCCCTGAAGTTCTGCCATTTTCTTTTTATGCAGGTCTGTCCCGATCCCTAGACCCTGAAGCAGTGAAGATGCGTCAGATTCTGCTTCCCATCCGTTCATCTCCGCAAACTCACACTCCAACTCAGCGGCCTTCATTCCATCCACGTCGTTAAAATCTGGCTTGCCATATAGCTCATTACGGTCTGCAATGTTTTGAAAAATCCCTGGGTTACCCATAATTACAGTCTCCAGCACCTCGTTGGCATCGAACTGGTACTGATCTTGCTTAAGAACTGACATACGCACGCCTGGTGCAACACTAACATCGCCAGTGCTTGGTTCAAGGTCACCAGAGAGGATGCGTAGGAAAGTACTCTTACCTGCACCGTTAGCTCCAATAACGCCGTAGCAGTTGCCCGGAGTAAACTTGATATTTACATTGGCAAATAATTTTTGCCCTCCAAAATGCAAACTAACGTTGTTTATATTAAGCATTGCCTACCGCCCCTTACATGTTTTAGACATACCCGGCTATTATACCACAAAGGATAGCTGTGTACCCTATTAAAGTTAGACTCGCCTATAAAAGGCGAGATGATTGCTATTTGACAAAGTAAACGCAACCGATGCAATGTGGCGTAGTCCCGACTTTAACAGATCCACCCCTAGAGTTTACGAAAAAAAGTGCTTTAAGAACCGCGTGGAAGCGCGGTTCTTTGCTTGCATTGGCTTTACAATTGTG
>WSXW01000075.1 GCA_009773495.1 Bacillota bacterium | reverse complement strand
TCCCTTCCCCCCCTAGGGGGGGAAGGGAGAAGGAAACACGACAGGACGCTATGCACAAATTAGCTGCCACTCTATGCAATTCTTACTTGCCAAACACAGGCAGTAGATTATGCGTTTACCCAAAGAGCACCGGACGGTCTTGTTGTCTCTTTCAGGGGATACCTAAGTAACAGCCTCAACTAATTAACCTTTCTAGCTCTAGTGCTCTCTCTTGCCGTTCCATTCATGTTCCACAGGGCTCGTGTCTTTGGAAAAGCAATATAGGAGTTCTGTTCCTTGATAAGGGTAGCCTCCAATGGCTATATCTCCTAAAATGATATGATTGTTCCATCTGAAGACTTGCTCAATGGTTTGGAGCTAATATGGCCTCATGGTGACGACCTCACGCTGGCCGATAACCGAATGACGCAAATATATAAATCCATGAGTCGCTATTATAAGGGGCCTTCTTTGACGTTACGACAGTTTGAGGAGTTGTGTACATCGCTTATTGAGGAGTATCTTGAAGGCAGGCAGCCGTAGACTCCCATGTCCACAGAACCCTGGAGTCTCTGCTTCAGGGTTCTGTATTGTCCCTACAGCATGGGGCCATTCTATCGCCAAAACCTGTCATCATTCGACAAAGGGTTTTTGGTTTCCAGGCGGAATTTGTATATAGGTTGCAAAGCCTGGAGGTGTGCCATGCTAGGTAAAAGAATGAGGGAAGCGAGAAATGCCCTAGGGCTTTCTCAGTCTGCACTGGCGGAAGGGATCTGCTCAAGATCCTATATTGATCCTATATTGCAGGTTTAGAATCGGGTAACATCCGGCCTACCGCAGAAAACTTACAGGCACTTGCGAACCGCTTAGGAAAACCGATGTCCTATTTTGTAATAGATGAAAGAGGCGTATTGACTCAACGGCTGGAGACTTTGCTCAACCAAGCTAAGGCACATCTATCCTTAGATGATGTGGTACAGGCTCAGGCGCTATTTCAGGAGTGCCAGAACATATACGATAGTACGCTTCTTCCCGAAACACTTGGTCTTTACCGCGAAGTCATGGCTGGGCTTCAGCTAAAGAAGAGCGCACTATTCGAATCTGTCGTGTCCTTTGTGACAGCAGCCGATGCCTATCTTAGCGCAGGTTGTTGTCTCAAGGCCTGGGACTGTAAGTATGCGGCCTCATTTAGCTTGTACAAGGCTGGACACTTAACCTACGCGGTCTCCATCGCGGTAGATGCCCTCAAAATCATTATGGATGAGGTCGAATTTGCGGGCCAGTTGCGTAGGACTCATTATCTCATTGGATGTTGCTACGCTGCCGTGGGCGAGGTCTCTCAAGCACAGCGCCACTTTGCTTGCGCGGAAAAAGAGGCTGGCCTCGAAACAACTGAAATAGGTGTTAGAGCCCTAATCGGGAGGGCAAGCTGCTATGGTCGTGAAGGTAATTGGGCTGCAGCATTAGAGGCATCTCACAAAGCGGCCAACTTATCCGACAGAGGTCGTTTTGCCAAGCTAAAAGCCGAAGCCCTGATAGGGGCTTGCGTTTGTCTCGTAAGTATGCAGGAAACAATTAGAGCCGGAGACCTTTTGGCCGAAGTAATAGGCATGCCCAATATAGCGGTGCGCACCAAGAGAAAGGCTTACCGCGAGGTGATTCTGGCCTTAAACGATTTGACTCTCACAGACGTGTGCAGACCCTACGAACGTGAGCTTAAGAAATTACTGGGAGACCTTGACCCTGACACCCGCGACTGGGAAGTGGTGAAGGATGAGTGGGCATTGGCTAAGTGTAGTTTACTCAGGGACCCTCAGGGTACCAAGGAACAGACCTTGTCGTTTAGCCAGAAATTCGTGTCTTTTATGCGGTACAGGGATGCTGCAGAGGTTCTCATATTCGGAGCGGACCTACTAATACAGCACAACCAGACAAATGACGCTTACGGCTTACTAAAGTCTGCCTGTGACTTGCTAAAAAAGTAAGTGATACCCTCATTGGTGGCGGGTTCTTGAAAGTTAGCCCCGACAGTCGTGTGACTATCTTAGCCGAAACTGGGGAGCTATCCAATGAAATCGACGTTGGACGCGCACGCAAGGCTAGGGAGCGCGTTCGACGGCAAGACAGTTCACCCAAGCTTTGTTCAGGCGCTAGACGCAGGTAGGTGTGAACGACTATTAGTTAGGTCCGACGCTCTGTCGTTGGCTATGTGCTACGTCAAGCAGGCGGCTGCGCACCATATCCCTTTTACCTTTGTGCAATCGCCGGAGTTTATAGGCGATGTGACGGTAGTGCTTGTATCAAACTGCGCTATCGACCAGACACACGATCCTGTCATAAACTAGAATTACGAGGCTACCCGCTGGGGTAGCCTCGATTACGTTAGACGGGCGTAGGGGATGTAACGGCGCATCACTCCCTATCAGCAATTGCGAACAATGCTTGCGGGCAGCGGATTACACTAACCGAGACACAGATGACTGAAAGAACGACCCCGCGTAGCCCTGAGCCATTGACTCAGGGAGGTCCTCCTATGAGATATACATCCAAAAATACACGTTGCATATTTGCTCCTTACTCGTCTCTATATATTAAGAGATACCACATATGTAGCAACGGCGACCTTTGACATAGGTCAGTATAATGACCTTGTGACAATAACATCCATCTACTACAATGTGTGTAACTCAGCAAGTGGAGTGAAGGGAGGGGCAAAGAGAATGTGGAGGAAAATCACAGTAGCTATCATGCTTACTATTCTGCTTTCCTGCCAAATCAATAGTATCGCAAGCGCTAGTGCAAACAAGCCTTCATTAGGGACAACCTATATAACAGTCCAGTGGGATCCTCCAGAGCCGGAATGACCTAGTGCCATAATGCTTTGGCCTCACAGGTGGGACTTTTATTGAACTCTAAATATAGACAACACTAAAACTATGAATACTGAAGACACTCATGGGGGTGACCCCCACCATCAGAGAATGAAAAAGTCCTGTTACACCGAATTGCTGCGGAGAGTTAGTGCGTACTGACGCACGTGT
>WSXW01000031.1 GCA_009773495.1 Bacillota bacterium | reverse complement strand
CTTCCCCCCCTAGGGGGGGAAGGGAGAAGGAAACACGACAGGACGCTATGCACAAATTAGCTGCCACTCTATGCAATTCTTACTTGCCAAACACAGACTTTTCAGCAAGGTGCTTTTTGAGTTTGCCCATGATGTAGGTTCTGATTACGAGTGCGATGAACAACACAAAAGCTTTGCCATTAGTGGTTTGCTCGTTATGTGTACGGATTCGTGCGCCTTGCATATCTACTTTGAGTTGGTCGAACAGCTTCTCTGATCATAGCCTTCAATCCATTTAGACGGTTGTCACCAAGAATATCCGGGTCGATACCCAGATCAATAAGAATTTTTCTTCAGTGGTTTCCCTTCCAGTATTGAGCTCCAAAACAGTTCTTTAAACTTGGCTGAGAAATGTACGATGCTAGGAGTTACATGCAAAACATGCGGGCTTGCTCGTAAATGATTCATCTCTTCTTCAGTGAATTTCTTGTTTGCCATGTATAATACCTCCATTTCAGATCGGTTTTATTCTAATACCTGTCTGAACTGGAGTCAAAACCGTTACTTGTCCGAGGTTAAGGGTTTTCAAAATCCCTCTGTCCAAAACGAAGGGAAAAAAATCCTCACAAAGCCCGCAAAACAGCCATTTCTACGACTTTCCTAAATCAATATACTTCGACATCCATCTTGGACTTCCGTCATACGGTTGGGATGGTGATATTGATGTCGCATCTAACTCATATATGAATGACCTTTGGCTTCCTTTTCCATTCCCTAAGTTCCGGTGTCCAGTACCTCGACCTTTCTTTCATTTCTGCGTATTCAGGATGTTCAGGATTTAACATGATCTCCCTGAAGCTTACAAAACCACCTACACCGCCAACATCTTCCGGCGGTGCTTGTCCACTTGCTTCCAGTAGATACGGCAGCTCACCGTCATATTCTTCAATCACTCGCACTAGCTGAAGGATATGTTCCCAGTTATCCCCCATGTCATAGGTGTATATTATTTGCTTATGCTCCGGGAGAAATTCTGCCAGAGTATGTCCATCCATTAATACAGCACTTTCATCATACTCCAAATCTTCCTCAGTCGGAACCATTCTAACGACCACTTTTTTAGTCTTTTCATCAATAATAGTAAAATCATAAAGATGGCAGTTCTTCCAGTCGAAAACATACTGTAACACCTTGTGTAATTGAGCAAATTTCATGTCCGCAGGAACGATAATCCTCCGTTCTGACTTATATACTTCCAGATCAAGGCTTACCATCAGTTCAAATGCGCGACATTTATATGCCTCCATACCCGTGAGTTCTGTCAATGCATCGACCATCGCTTTATATGGATAGAAACCATCATCTGTGTTTCCAGAATAGTTGACGATTCTATAATTTGACGAAGCTCCCAATGTATCACAATATATTTTCGCAATGCCATTATATTCTCGTCCAACATGAAAGGCGCATTCCAATCCTGCCTTTGACACCCAGGCCGCTGTTTGTCTGCTGTTGTTTCGCACAAACTCCAATTCGCCCGCCAATCGCATATATTCATTTACAAGTTCTGGATTCAGATTCATTGAAAGTAGCGTGTTTACAATAGCAGCCTGCATCATTTTCTCAACATTTTTCAGATCCTTCCGTTTGATCTGATAAATCGCCACTGTAAAGCGTGTTGCGTTATTTACTAGGACTAGCATATCCTCTGCTCTTCGATTGTCCCATACCGTGGTCCAATTTGCTGTCCATGTGAACAGAGAATTGATGGTTTCGTCAGTAGCCGGAAGCTTTACTCCCAGGGCATCCGCTAGTTTTTTAGTTAATGCAATTTGCAATATTCACACCTCCATCGATAAGAAATCGAGCTTCTCAAATTGCTGGTTTAAATAAATAATACGCTATTCATGCTTTTCATTTTTTAAACGCTTTGTACTATAATGCGTCCTCTTCCTCTTAGATGCTCCGTTAACAATTTCAATGTTGCTCCTCTGTTTCATTTCCTCTTGAACTTGCTCGAATTTTTTAAGCCCAATAATCGGTTCGTGAGCATCCTTCATTAGAAACTGCTCATGCTCTCCATCATTTAGGAACTGCTTATTGTTAGGGAAATTCCCAGTATAGGTCTTTCCCAACAATACCTGTCCAATGTACTTTTCATTTCCTAATACAGTTTGAATGGACTTTTTCGACCAAATATCTTTACCTTGTGGCGAATTAATGCCTCTTATCTTAAGTTCCTTCGCTATGAGTCCGATGCTGAGGCCACTCAAGTATAAATCATATATTGTCCGAACAATTTCCGCTTGTTCCTCATCGATAATGAGCTCACCATCTTCATTTTGTTTATACCCGAAGCACTTGCGGGAATACAGCTTTGAATTTCCAGATATGAACCCCCGCTTCAATCCCCACTTGATCGCTTCCCCTGTTGACTCACTTTCAGCCTGAGCGATTGCGCCGAGGGCTGAGATAAGCATATCGTTATCTGCTTCACTGGTGCGTAAATTTTCTTGATGGAAATGACTTCTATTCCCAATCCTTTGAGGCGACTCACCGTTTCAAGCAAGTCTACAGTATTGCGGGCAAAGCGGCTAATTGTTTTTAAAAGAACTATATCAATTCTATATTCATAGCAGTCAAAAATCAGCTTCTGGAAATCAGGTCGAAAAACATTACCGCCAGAGTCTTTATCGCTGTAGACATGGTAATGCATCCACTTGGGATTATCCGCCACAACCTGCTTTAATGTTTTGATTTGGATATCCAAGCTTTCTTCTTGTGCTTCATGCGTCGTGCTGACTCGACAATATATCGCGACCATTTTTAATCCCTGTGATTTTGGCCGGAATAATTGTAACTGTCATTTTCGGTTTTTCATTTTCCATACCTTCACCTTTTTCCAAGGTCATTTATAGCGAATGATAAGTAGACTAAATTGATTCTATGTCCTACTTATGTAGTCTTAACCTATAAAATCGCGGTCGATTTTCACAACATCCATACTCATTTCTCAACCCCGACAAAATCTAAAAAACATCTAAATCGACCACTCACGAACACCCAACATCTATCCTGACCACTCGTAAAGCACCGACATCTAAATCGCTCTGTCGCACTCAAAAATACCAGCTTTGACTTGTTCCCACGGAGCGATATTATTACGATTTTCACACAATCGATTATTACACCCGAACCTTGAAAAGCCCTTATCTAATGGACTTTTAGCACACTCACTCTTTTACCCTTGACATCAACACCACGCACTCCACATGACTAGTATGCGGAAACATGTCGACCGGCTGGACCTCCACGACCGCAAAGCCTCGCTCCGAAAGATACTTGAGGTCTCTGGCCAAAGTGGCGGGGTTACAGGAGACGTAGACCAGACGGTCAGGCTTATTTGCGGCAATGGTAGCTAAGAGTTTTTCGTCGCAGCCAGTGCGGGGCGGGTCCACGATGTAAACGTCGGGTCTTTGTCCTTGTTTTATGAGGCGGGGAACAACGTCTTCGGCTGCACCGCAGATAAACTCTGTATTGGTGATGCGGTTGAGGTGGGCATTTTCCTCAGCATCACGAATGGCCTCGGGGACAATCTCAATACCTATAACGTGTTTAGCATGAGCGGCCATAAAGAGAGCAATGGTACCCACACCGCAGTAGAGGTCAAAGACGCTCTCTCTGCCTGTCAGTGCAGCGTATTCGCGTGCCTTACCATATAGTACCTTGGTTTGCGCGGGGTTGACTTGGTAAAAGGAACGAGCGGAGATTTTAAACTTGAGCCCATCGAGTTCGTCAATTATGTAATCGCGGCCAGCGATAAGCTTGGTCTCGGGCCCAAGGATTACGTTACTTGGCCTCTTGTTGGTATTGATTTGCACTGATACAACGCTGGTAAGCCTGCTCATGAGCTCTTCGGCAATCTTCTCCCCCTGGGGTAGGCTTTCGCCATTAATCACAAAAACCACCATTGTCTCATTGGTACTGAAGGCATGCTTAACTAAGATATGGCGGAGTAGCCCCTCGTGGAGGCGTTCGTCGTAGACTGAGATCTTGTACTTTTGAGCTAGCTCCTTGGCAAATACTAAAGCTCTGTTGTTAGCATCATGCTGAATACCGCAGGATGCTATATCCACAATGTCGTGGCTGCGGGGCTTAAAGCACCCCGCGGCAATTCTACCCGCCTGCATACCCACCGGAAATTGAGCTTTGTTACGGTAGTTTGCCGAGTTTGCCATCCCTAGCGTTTCGTGAACTACAACGCCCTCTAGCCCGCCGATGCGCTTAAGAGCTGACTCTACCTGCTGGCGCTTATAACGCAGCTGCGCCTGGTAGCTCGCGTGCATGAGCTGGCACCCGCCACACTCATGGTAGTGACTACAAAGGGGAGTCACCCGGTCAGGCGACTCCTTAAGAATTCTATAAATCAGGGCTCTGGCATATTGCTTCTTAACCGAGATGACCTCAGCTTCTACCTCATCCCCCGGTATTGCCTCTGGTACAAAGACTGCGAAGCCCTGCAACCTACCTACGCCTTCGGCGTCGTGAGTTATGCCGTGGATTAGTAGGGTAACACGCTGCCCAATTCTAACGGGAATTTCCATTATTTTGTTCTCCTCCGTTTTAAATCCTCATCCCCATCGGGCCGGAAGAATGTTCTAGGCGGTCGAGGACCGAAGTATTGGAAATAATCGACCTTAACATCCCCGTTGTAAAGCTTGCGCTTTTTACTGGCTCTCGTACCAAACAATCTTTCAAAACCAGGGTGCGACGTAATAACGTAATAGGACCAGGTATCCATTTTGGAGAATACCGTGCCCATCTCTTGATACAAGTTCTCCACCTGCTCCCTCTCCCCTAGTCGTTCGCCATAAGGGGGGTTGCAGATGATTTTTCCATACTCTCTTTCAGAGCTGAGCGTAGTTAGTGACTGAACCTGAAAATGAGTGTAATCCCCGACACCGGCTACTATTGCATTATGCTTGGCCGCATGCACGGCTCGGGGGTCGTGATCTGAGCCTACTATTTCTAATTTCCTATCAAACTGGACTAAATCATGGGTTTCCTGACGCGCATGGTACCACAATTGTTCAGGTATTAAGGGCCATTGTTCCGAAACAAATTCACGCTTAAAACCCGGTGCTATGTTTAGTCCTATCATGGCGGCTTCGATGGGAATTGTCCCCGAACCACAACAGGGATCGACAAGGGGGGTATCCGGGTACCACTTGGAAAGATAGATCAAGGCAGCCGCTAATGTCTCCTTTATTGGAGCTCCCACTGCGTGGAGTCGATAACCTCTTTTATGCAGGCCGGGGCCAGAGGTATCTATTGTTAGTGTCGCAATATCATTAAGTAGGGCCACCTCTATGGTGTAACGGGGTCCGGTTTCTTCAAACCAGTTGACCTGGTATTTTTGCTTAAGTCTTTCCACAATAGCTTTCTTGACCAACGCTTGACAATCAGAAACACTAAACAATTTGGACTTTATTGACTTACCATCCACCGGAAAGTTTGCGTCTTCTGGAAGATACTGTTCCCACGGCAAGGCCTTGGTTTGCTCGAAAAGGTTGTCAAAGGTCTCAACATGAAATTCTCCGACTTTAAGGCGTACCCGGTCAGCAGTCCGAAGCCACAAGTTAGAACGACAAATGCCAAGTGCATCTGCCCTATAAGTAACCTTGCCATTCTCAATTTTGACGCCCTCGTAGCCGAGTTTTTTGACCTCGTCCGCCACTACGCTTTCCAACCCAAATGTAGCCGTCGCAATCAAATCAAAGTCCATAAATGTCGTCCTTCCTGCTTGGGAATAATGCCAAACGGTAAATAGAACGCCTACTTGGTTACCCTCTGTTCTAAATCCAGCAGATATTGCTTGCAGGTAAGGCCGCCTGCAAAACCTGTCAAGCCACCGTTATGCCCGCACACTCGGTGACAAGGAATGACCAGCGGCAGGGGGTTACGGTGGTTGGCCTGACCTACAGCCCGCGTGGCCTTGGGGTTGTTAATGCTATTAGCAATATCGCCGTAAGTGCGGGTCTCACCGTAAGGTATATCCTGCAACGCGCCCCAGACTTGGCGCTGAAAATCCGTCCCCTCAAGGTCCAGAGGAAAGGTAAAATCGGTACGTGAACCAAGTAGGTATTCCTTAAGCTCGCTACCTACGCGATGTGAGTCATTATCGTCTGGCTGGCAGTCTTCAAAAATAAAACCTCGCCGCTTGAGCACGGCCTTTATTTCCTCAACACTTTGTCCTGGTGTAGTAATAGCCAAGGCTCCTTGACTAGAAACAACATAATGAACAGGCCCTGCAGGCGTAGCTATTTGCCCGTAATAAAGCTCCATGAGTACACCCCTCCAAACTAATTTCAGCAATATTGTAACCTCTAGAACTTACGTGCGCTAGTGCGGTATCGGTACTCCAATATACCACGCCGCTCGCAAGCTGACGTCTATTACCCAAACATCAGCGAAGTTCTCTTCGGCCTCAGACTTAGCTACTCTAATGAAATTGAAGTAGTCCCCACGCTCTAGCCATTCGACGACATCGGTTAGGGTTGACCTGTGCTCATTGTAATCGTGCATTATAACTAAATGCTTTGTAATTCGGTTCATCTCAGCATAGAGAATCTTTCTCTCGTGTGCCTTCAGTCCATGAGCCACGTAAGACGCAATGCAGGCATCAAAGCTTTTGTCTGCAAAGGGTAGTGTCTCTAAAGCACTGGCTTGTACAAATTTGACCGCAGCGTTCTCGCTTTTTCCCGCGCCTACATTAAGCATTTTTATAGCCGAATCTACTCCTGTAACAACAAACCCTCTTTGAGTAAGCACCGAGCATAGCGCACCAGTACCACATCCTATGTCAACAATGGTCTTATAGGCGCTAAGGCCCACTGCCTTCTCCATTTTATCTAGAATTGAACTATAGTGCCTTTTCTGATAAGCGTAGAACAAACTGTAAATGGGGGCTATCCAATCAAAGGTTTCTCTCTTGCGAGGTCTTTCGTGATTCTCCACAAACATATCCTCCATGATTTCAGCTTTGCGAGACAATATCAGAGTAATTGTATCCTCTAGAGGTGTACAACGCTAGTGTCCCACTTTTGGGTACTATACAAGCCACCATTTAAGAAGGCAGATGCCCCTAAGGACATCTGCCTTCTGCTCGCTCATAAAAGAGTACGTTTTCCTATTTATGTGTAGCTGTGAAAACCACTTTCTGAGAGGCAAAGTCAGTTTCACCTATAACATCGTAGAAGAAGCGATGGCCCGTGAATCCTGAGGCGTTAAGTACCTTCGTCAAGTCGGCCTCACCATAGTAGTGGTCATAAATCCGATAGAGGTCATGGGTGCCATCAGCCCGCATGAGGATGCTCTGACTGAGAAGCACCTTCTCTTCTGGGTAGTGAAAGCTCTGCTCAAGCACGCAGTGTGCTCCCTCGGCCCAAAAGCCATCGTCAGTCAATTCCCAGGACTGTTTTTCCACGACTGTGGCACTAAAATCATCAGTAAAAACGTCAAATATGAACACCCCACCTGGCTTAATCGCGGCATGAATCTTCTGAAGAAGTAAATCGCGGTCTACATCTACTAAAGCACCCAAGTCACAATAGACCAGCAGCACTAAATCAAACTGTTCGTGGTAGTCGATCTCTAGGTAATTCTTATATACATACTCAATCGCCAGCCCTTGCTCCTGGCTAGACTCCCGAGCGTATTCAATACTCCGCTTAGAGAAATCTACACCAGTCACACTATGCCCAAGCCTAGCAAGCCTCTCTGCATAGAGCCCCGGTCCGCAACCGAGGTCAAGCACTCGGGAGCCCGCCGTGAGGTAATTATCGTTGACCCATGCGACTGTCTTATCAATAGTCGCCGGTTTTCGGCTGGCTGCATCCCAGTTTGGGTTAAGATGTGCCTTGAGCAGCTGCTTAGACATATGCTGGTCATCCCAGAAGTTGGCTGTACCCTTAGCGTAGAGCGCGGGCTTACCTGTATACTTGATTAATTCTTTAAACATTATCTAGCCTCCCATTTATCATAAAAGACTACTTCTTCAACCGGCTTGCGTGTACTCTTCTTCTTAGGTTCTACCGCGGCATAACCTAGCGGCATCAGATAGAAACAGGCCATGTTAGAAGGCAAGCTTAGGATTTCCCCTGCCTTGGCAACATCCAAGTATCCAATCCAGCATGTATCTAGTCCATGGTTAGTGGCAGCAAGCGTTATATGAGTCCCGGGAATAAGGGGGCAAGCGTTTGCCCACATAATACCTAAGCCCCGTTTGTCCTTGCAGCCAGAAAGATAGTCCAACATCTCTCGACCATAGCGCAGGCGGTTCACCGCTAGGCTAAAGTCATCTTCGGGCAAATTAGCGGTATTGTACTCAATGTTAGCACAGAACGCTATGACAACCGGAGCCTCGGCGATCCACATCTGTCCACCTGCTGCCTGGGCTAACTTTCGCTTCATGTGCTCATCCGTAACTACCCCATAGCAACAGTTCTGTCCATTGCCGCCAGAAGGTGCTAGGCGCGCCGCCTCAAGGATTTCGTCGAGTATCTCTCTGGGGATAAGAGTAGGTGCATAGTTTCTAATAGATCTACGCTTTGTGATCGCTTCCATTAGGTTCATATATATTTCTCCTCTTATTATCAATTTTCGGCAATAGTCTCACCGCAATATAAAAAGCCGTAGAGTTATAAACACTCTACGGCTTTGTCTATACAGACAAATTTCCAAGACCGGAGAGTTAAGTATAATCAATAACCGTAGGTTAGGCGCTTGCCGCTATCCGCTTTCCGCCTATTATGCGTGAAAGGGAACAACAAATTAAGGTCGTGTTTCAGACCTCGCCTGACCTTTGCAGTTAATAGATTGTACCTAACGTTCTCCACGCGCACTTCGTTATATGATTACTAACGCCAGTGAGCCGGACTTATTACCACCCTTCGCGGTGTAATCTATTGCGCCATTACTTTACCATACTATCCCTGCAACTATAAAGCCATCCTGCGCCTATTTTATGGGGACATATACCCTATAGCCAAGATGTTCTGGGTTGACTATCTGATAGCTGAAGGCGTCCCTGTCTTGCCTGTTACCTGAAGCTGCATAATCGTAGTCCTCCATAGCTTTGTTTACCGCGGCAAAGACAGAGTCCCAAATCACCTCGTAATCAAACTGTGGGTGCGAAAACACGACGTAATCCCTCTGAGGCACGTCTAAGCATAACATCTGTTTGGGAAGTTCTCCCGCATAATGAGCGGGCAACCTAATCCCGTAGGCGTAACCCAATTTACCACTCTCACTAAAAAACCATGCACCTATTTGACCATCGAACTCCCCTATTTTCCCTGTTACCCTATCAAGTTTAGCGCTGATGCTATCAAGTAGGCCACAGATGGTGTCACAGTCTTGCCCAGGGATCTTCTCTTGTAAGGCCCAGAACCCAAAGTAGTCTTCTGCCTCTTGGTTCCTGATGTGTAGGAACTTGTGTGCCGGAAGGGTAACGACCGTTGCGGACACACTCTGCAATTCATGCTTGCTCATACTGCTTTCCCCCAATCCTAAGGAGTATGGATCAAAGGTGATTGGTCGCAACTGCAGCACTAATGGTATTTTCCTTTGGCGATAGATAGAGGGGGTCATGCCAAAGTCGCGTTTAAATGCTCTGGTGTAAGCCTCCTGTGATGAAAAGCCCCACTTCATGGCAATGTCAATTATCCCGTTATCAGAGTCCCTCAACTCTACTACACTGTGGGCTAGACGTCTTAACCCCAAGTATTTTCGAAAGGTCATTCCGGTGAGATTCTTGAACTGCCTGGTCACATGAAATTGGGAATACCCTAGCTCCCGCGCCAAAGCCTGTAAAGCAATTAGTTCGTCGTTCCCCCCGCCAATCTGCCGCTCAATAATATTTACCATCCGCTGTATGGTTCTGTGCCACTCAAACACCTTACTACCACCTCGATTCTAGTATAGGCCTTAAAGGACCGGGTGTTATGACCTGAGTTGCTGACTTACGTCTACTAGCACTTCGCCTCCCTCGATGAAATTACCTGCAAAAGAAAAGAGCCGTTCACTTACGTGAATTGCTCAAAATTGATAGTACAAGACAATCTAGGGGTTGGGCAATAAGCTCGGATTGAGAACGACAATGCTATCGATGCCAATTTCAAACTTTAATGCGACACTCTCTAGAGTATCTCCCTCCCGTACCCGATACGGTCTCGGCCCATCGGCGGGCGCTATGGTCGGCAGGAGATCATCCAAAAGTACAAATTCATAGTCCTTGTTCTTTAACCACTCGATTATAGCTGGAAGGGCTTGAATTGTTTGCGGTGCTCCTACATGCATGAGTACGATAGCACCATCTTTAGCATTTTTAGTTACCCTGTCTACAATGTATTGCACTCCTGGGTCCATCCAATCATGGCTATCGATAGTCCACATTATGCTGTGGGTATACCCTTCCCTAGCTAGCACCTGGCGAACTGTGGATGTGCACAAACCATAAGGTGGACGGTAAAGCCAGGGTTTATATCCCACCAGTTTTTCTAAAGCAATATCCGCTAAGGTAATTTCCTGAGCCACTTGGGCCAGGGAGAGTTTACTCATATCGGGGTGGGTATAGGAGTGATTACCGGTGAGATGGCCTTCCGCTACTATACGAGTCACTAGCTCGGGGTTGGCCTCAGCCCATTTGCCGCGATGGAAGAACGTAGCTACTACGCCTTGATCACGCAGAATATCTAGCAACGCAGGTGTATACTCGAAGATCCATCCACTATCAAAGGTAAAGGCTATGCGCATCGCACTCCCACTGGCTTGGCCTTGATATACCAGCTGGGCGCTTGACTGTGCTTCACCGGGGAGATAGATGACTGAACCTGCCCGAAGCAGTGTTACCGATGGTTCTGGAATGGCTGGCGTCACGACTCCAGCCATAATTGTGTTTGCGACAATCGCTATCAATAGAATTCCGCTTATAGAACACGAGAATATGCCCTTTCGATTTATCATGCAAAATACCCCCTTCCCCACACACCTCTAGTGTATGCAGGACAAGGGGGAGACGTGACTAGAACTCCTCATTTACGTCACAACTGTTCGGAAAAAGCAGTGGACGGCATATACATTGTAAGAGATGGTACATGGAATATAGCACATAGCGCATCATAAGGGCTCGCCGTCATGTTCACGTTCGCATACAAGGAGGTAACCCCGTGCTATTTACCATCATCGAATTCACAAAGGCGTATTGGGTGCAAATGTTTCTTGGCTTGGCATCGCTAGCTGGGGCCAAGGCTTTATCTGACGAGCTAGTGCTTAAGCACCCTAAAGGCGGGGCGTCGAAGCTAGCTCGTTTTGTGCTGGGTTTTTACTTCGCGGTATTTTTTTATGGCGCTTCCTACTACGTTGTTACTCTGCTGCGACAGGTTTTTGCAAGATAAGCAAGAACTCGTGAACCTTATTTACACGGAAGACATAGGGATAGCCAAGGGGTCGCAGGCTGTTATAGTCTCGGTGGCGATCCCAAATAATGATATCATCTAGGACAAACCCTCCCTGTTTCAAGCGCAGAGTGAGGTCCATGTGGAAGGGGTAAAACACGCTCCTCTTGCGCAAATCCATCACAACTGCCACGAGAAAGCCTCCGGGCTTAAGTGTGGTGTAGACTTTATCAAATACTTGACCCAGGAGCTCAACAAACCTAGCGTAGTCGCTGACGCTACCTAAGTCTTCATTGCGTTCGCCATAGTGCCTGATCTCCCTATGATCGGCAGAGTGCTTCTGCTTAAGTATGTCCCAATAGGGAGGAGATGTGAAACATAGGTCTACGCTACTCGGTTGAACGTACTGCTCTAAAGCAAAGGCCGATCCATTGATAAGGCGATGTTCACTGACGGCGTACCCTAAGCGGTTACAGGCTAAGGCATAATACTCGGGTGAGAGCTCTATGCCTAAGCCCTTGCGGCTAGTCGCTGCAGCTGCTAATATGGTAGTTCCACTGCCAAGAAAGGGGTCAAAGACAACATCCCCAACATGGCTGAAGCATTCAATAACCCGCTTCGCCAAAGCCATAGGGAACATTGCCGGGTGCTTTTGCCGTTTTTCTTCCAGGTTTTTCTCGACGTCGCTCCATACGCTGATAGAGTTTCTGGTCCACGTCTTGCCATCAAGCGCTAGCTTTCTTTTCATTGTAATGCCTCCCAGCCGCAGGGTTTTTGCAGTGGAACTAGAACTTAAGAATGATAGTCTAAGTGGGGGGATGTAGTTATTGCTTTATACCCAGGAACATCGCCCTAAGATTTAATATTCTGTTAAGAGGATATATTTCCTCCACTATTACACGAAAGTAGGTAGACATATGAGCAGAGCTGCCCGCAGCAAGCAAAAGCAGCGCCGTTTATTGTTGTTAGTCGTTGGCCTGCTTATAGTAGCGGTTCTCTCGATACCAGGCTGTAAGAACCTCTTAGAGCAAATACCTCCTGCCGTAATCGTACCCAGTGACGACCCTCCCATCGTGTTACCTAAACCCGAACCAGTAGTCCAGCTACCTGCCCCCGACCTGCCAGGAGTGTTCATTGCTTCAATAGATAATAAATCCGAAGCCCGCCCCCAAAGCGGCCTAGACAGAGCCGATATGGTAATTGAAATGATCGCTGAGGCCGGCATTACCAGATACATGGCTTTTTTTCATAGTAAGGCTGCACCCCTAGTGGGACCGATACGCAGCGCCCGTTATTATTTCGCCTCCATTGTTAAAGCCTACAACACGCCATTTGCTCACGTTGGTGGCAGTACGCGAGCCTTGAACCTAATCGCAGAGCTCAGAATTCCTGACCTCGATGAAATTCATAACGCATCGCAGGCCTTCTGGCGCGATAACTCAAGGAAAATGCCCCATAACCTCTATACTAGTACAGAGAGAATGTTAGCAGAGGCACAGAGAAAAAGACTTACTATAAGCCCCCTGCCTAGGCTTCCTGAAGGAGAGATGCCTAAAGGAAGCGCTAATAGCAATGTCAGCCTCACCTACTCCCCTTACTACAAGGTGACGTGGCAGTGGCAAGACGGTAAATATCTACGCTCTATTAATGGCAAGCTCCACACCATGAAGGATGGGGCTAGGCTGACCACCGATAACATCGTGATTATCTCCACCCCCCACCGCGATGTAGTAACCGATGTTCTGCGCACCGACATTGATATTATTGGTAATGGCCCAGCTCAGTTTCTGCGCGACGGTCAGCAATTTACCGGTACATGGAAAAAGGCTAGCGCAAACGACCATTTTGAGTTCATGGTCGACGGCCAGCTCTTTAAATTTAAAGAAGGGGTCACTTGGATACAGGTGGTGCCGAGTATGAATGCGGTGGTTCCTAGCTCTTAGTTCCTAGTTCTTAGTAGACTGCGGTTCAGCCAACTACTTGTTATCTCATAACGTGTACAATCAGCTAGAACTGTTTAAGGGCACGACACGCGATTCACGATGAATTGCGTGTCGTGCCTCTCTACAATGACTGTGTACTGTGTTCCCTGGACGGCTCTACGAGGAACCAAGAACGAAGAACGAGGAACGCCGACCGTGCCTCACATCCTCGGTGCCACCAAGTTCCCCGATTCGTAGCGCTTAAGACCAGCGTAAAACACGCGACGGGATAGCCAGATGCCAAAGACAGCTACACCAAGGAATAGGGAGAATAAGCCGAAGGAGAATTCCTGCAACAGGCTGACTGGCACAAAGCTGATGAAAGCCGCAGGAATAGCAGTGTAGAGTAGGGCTCTGACGCTTAGCGAGAAGACGGAGATGGGATATAGAGAGAAGCTGAGCATGGACTCACTAAAAACTGCAGCAATTTGTTCAGCATTGCCCATAAAAAACGAGAGGCTGTGTACGATTGTCGCTGCTGAAATCAAAATGAGTGAGGCCACCATCATAAAGACAATCGCCAGCAGTACTTTGTAAGAGAAGCCGAAGATCGCCAAGCACATGCCTACGCCAAAAACAAAGTCCCCTATTGTGGATGCCAAGGATTTAGAGATAAGCACATTGAGCCAGACATCCTTGGGAAGAGCTAGGTAGTAATCTAGTTGGCCCTCTACAATTAGGCTGCTTAAGCGCAGGGCGTTACCGAAGATAGTATACGCAATGCCATAGGTTCCGGCAGACAGGGCATAGAGCAGAAAGATGTCTTTCTGTCCCCATCCTGCTATATTGTCGAAACGTTGGAATATTACCCACCAGAAGAACAGGAGCATTACGTCATTTAAGACCATAAACACCATCTGTACTAGGAAGGAAATGCGGTATTCCATATTAGAAAGAATGTTGACCCGCAGTTGTTCTACTACAAAGCGCAATTGTTTAGCCGCCGTTGACACTGACTTTTTTCACCCCCTGCTTGTAGATGTATAGCACCAAGGCCGTGAGTAGCACCGACCACATTGCTTGTATACCGAGTACTTGTACGAAGGCTGCAAGATTAAAGTTCACAAATAGACGGGCTGGTTGGTAGAGAATATAGTTGAAGGGCATTGCCACAGTAACCCGCCTTAACCACTCTGGATAAATATCTATTGGGACAAAAAGCCCACCCAGGGTGAAAAGTACCTTAGAGTAAATCCAGAAAAATGGGCCCGTGTCCTCTACCCAAAAGGCGAGAAGCGCTAGAAATATCTTAATGAGAAACTGTAGCAGAAAGGCTAGTGTCATAACCACTAATATCAGTGGCAAAAAGCCTACTGAGATAGGTGGTACGCCAACTAAAAGGGTGGCAATAATCGACCCTATGAGGATGTTAAAGATTAGACTACTAGCTGACTCGCCAAAGTAGATAGCGCATTGGTACCAAACAAAGTGCAAGGGGCGAATGAGTATATAGGCCACTGCTCCACTCTTAACGTCATCCTCAATGCGACGCTCAATGCGGGCATTAGAGAGCATGATGCTCTCGGTGGCCATCAGATACCACACCAACTGCTGGCGGCTAAAACCTGCTATACTACTGTCTGCTCCGAGCAGGGCGCCCCAGAGTTGGGTGAAGATGAACAGCACCAGAGCAAAGAAAAACGTACGGGAAATGACATCTAAGGGATAGGCAATCTTACTAGCGAAGCTGGTCTTGGCGAGGAAGGAATACTTGCGCACTGCCTTGGTGCTAACGATATCCACCACCCCCTAGGGTAATTGAACCAGTCGCCTGGTAGATTTCTTCAATCACTTCGTCTAAGGTCGGATCCGAAATGTAGATATCGGCCAAGCGGGAGTGTTGACGTAGAGCCGCATACACATCATCCACTGATGTAACAGCTGTGTCTACCCTGAGTTTAAGCCCTGGACCTTTGTGCTTGAGGACAGTTACTCCTGGGTGTATAAAGCTCTCTATTTCTTCTTCTAACCGTACGCCGATTGTCTTCATACGCAGAAATTCGCGGCGCAATAGTTGTGGGCTAGAATCCAGAATAACTTCGCCATGATTGATAACCATTACCCGCTTACATAGGGTTTCTATATCACCAGTGTCATGGGATGTAAGAAAGACTGTCACCCCATCCTCTTTATTAATAGAAGCTATAAGCTCGCGTATTTTTCGTTTCGCTACAACATCCAGGCCTATGGTGGGTTCATCGAAGAACAGCACCTCTGGTTTATGCAGGAGGCAGGCTGCGATTTCGCAGCGCATACGTTGGCCTAGCGAAAGCTTACGGACGGGGATATGCAGCAACTCGTCTAGTTCAAATACCTCTACAAGCTTGCCAAGGCGCGCCTTAAATACGCTCTCATCCAGTTCATAGATATATGACAACAAGCGAAACGTATCTTTAGGCGGCAGGTGAAACCATAGCTGCGACTTTTGGCCAAAGACAGACCCAATCTTCATGGCCAACTTCTGCCTCTCTACCCACGGTGTGAGCCCTAAGACCTGGGCCTCACCAGCTGTGGGATGAAGTATGCCCGTGAGCATCTTAATAGTGGTAGACTTGCCTGCGCCATTGGGGCCAATAAAGGCCACCATCTCGCCTCGCTCCACGGAAAAGGTTGCTCCCTTTACTGCCTCTACCTCGGTGAAAATAGGGTTAAACAAACCCTTTATTCTACCTTGGGCTGCAGTTCTCACCTGAAATGTTTTACGTAGGTTACTTACAGTTATGGCTGCCATTTTTTGCCCCCCTTTTTAGGTATTTCGACTACTTTACCATCAGGGAAATAGTAGAGTCAATAGTAAAGGGAACATTTGTACTTTTTGTTGCGTTCCCAAAGCCCCTCTGGGCTCAGCCCAACGTATGTAGATAAGCTCAAATGACAGAAAGAATAGTTACCGAACTTAAATCTCAAGGAGTCTGGGAGCTTTTCACAGAGTATGTACCAGACCTTAAGGACAATTGTCGTTAGTCTCTCAGCTATTTACCTTTATGCACCAATCCAAACCGCATAGCTTTTAGATCGAGTATAACTACATATTCGTCGTAGAATAAAGCATTACCGATAAGGCCTGCAACACCATAGCTTTTGCTGAACTGCAAATGCTCAGCTGAGCTGTCAGTCGCGCTGATAAGGGGGCTGTGAAACCACTCGCCTGCTATCTGGTAAGAGCCGATGGCCTCAGCGAATACCGCCTTTGTCTCTTGACCCCAGGACGAACCCGCAAGCGACTGAAGCGTGGGGTCACTCATATCTCTATTCGTAAGCCGCTCCCACACAAGCGGCTCAAACATCATAGTGTGTATGCTAGAGCCTGTGTCGAAAAATAGGCTCAGTTGCTCCTGGCCTGCAACCGGCACAACTAGTTTTCCACCGCTTATGTAAACATCTTGGTACTTAGCTTTGGCTGTAAGCTCAACTGGTATATGTTCGATCGAAGGCGCTACTGCCAGCCGACTGCTAGGAAAATCAAGCACTAGCACTTGGCCCATGAACAGATCTAAACCAACGGTACCAAAACTCACATCCTGCTCTAGACTCTCGACAGGTGAACCGAAACCTCGCATAATAGTAGCCTGCAGGTTATTCACCTGGAGAGATCCAAGCTGAGCATCGACACTAACCACTGATGGTTTAAAAGATAGCCTTTCTAGAACGCTGTAGCTACGCTTAGGTAGTGCGAGAAAGGGTCTCTCGTAGAAGACTGTGCCATATTTGCCCGTGTCTAGCTGCATCCACAACTTACCTGAGCTTAAGCCATTCATATTTAGGGGTAGAAGTATGGCCGCTTTCTCAAAGGTCTCGTCGCCAAGGGCGGCGCTATGCCACACAAAGTCAGTCCACTGCAGTGTATCAGCAAACGAGTTAGCTACTCCTAAGTCGGGTGCCTTTGAGCAAGAACTTACGAGTAGTACACCTAGGAGTATGATTAACAACACTATCCTTTTTGGCATGACGTCACCTCACATGGCGTAATTGGTTATTTAATACATATTCCCTTGATTGGATTCATTGTCCTGCTAACGCTGAGGAGCTTCCTGTAAAATGAGATCTCATATCTTTACACTGAATAACCTTATCGGCGTTCCAATGGAGCGCCGTCTGTCATCCCATCTTTTTCATCTTTCTTTAAGGTATAATAGAGTGGTACTAGGAGGGAGTGGCCCTATGCTTTCCAAGGGTTTACAGCGTTTTGTGCTGACTGAGCACTGGATAAAAACAGAAACACGCATCCACGGTGAGTACCGTGGATACTGGTTTAACATAGCGGAAGAAGATCGGCTGACTTCATTTGAAACAGTGTACCCATTTACTTCAGACCAGCTACGCGCACTGACGCTTAGGTTAGAACTAACTAAACTTCCTAAGCGCAAGACTGAAGTAATAGGGAATGAGCGTGCCATAGCTCTTTATATCAAGGGGAAGGAACCTCTCTCTTATGAGGAAGTCATAGATGTACTTAAGTACTTTGCCGCCGAGCTAGCTGCCATTGGCATAGAGCAACAGCTTTGTTGTGGCTCGTGCGGTAAGCCGGGGAAGTTTCCACTATCTGAGCTCGGCCCCGAAAAGACTTTCCCCATGTGTGAGCCTTGTTTTGCACAAGGGCAGGTTGACTTGTTACAGGCCGAGGCGCACCTAGCTAAGGCAGATTTTCATTACATACGTGGAACTGTGGGTGGCCTCTTAGGTGCGTTACTTGCTACAATCCCGTGGATTTTGCTTGAGCAAACGGGGTTTATCGGTGCTCTTCTGGCTTACTTCATTGGCAAAGGCGCCTTCAAAGGTTATGTACTGACTGGAGCCCAGATTGGGCCGCGAACCCCGCGGATAATTGTCGCGATTACCGGGGTACTGGTTCTATTTGCCCACTTAATGGCGCTAGGGGTCGTGATTCAACCGGGCTACAGCTGGTTTTCACTACGCTTTGCAAGGTACTTAGTTACTACATCGGAACTCTCGCGAGCAGTGTGGGGTGGGCTAGCTATGGGCCTCTTTACCGCAGGGCTCGGGGTCCAAAGGATTATCCTGGACATACAGGAGGCTACCGCAGTACCTACTCTGAAGCGGTTATAGGCTAATTGAATGTTGTGGCTATACGAGTCATCCCAGCACTACCCGGTAGCAGCATTTCACTAAATAGTTAAAGCTGGCTCGTGTGAGCCAGCTTATTTGGTCTACATTTTCCCCTCCTGTCCAGATAGTCCCGCTCGGTCCCGAATGTCCCCGCTTAATTACGTCTTCTGCCTGTCCCGCCCCATCCTGTTCATCCGGCCTATCCCGCTGAATTTCTTTGATCTCACCTTACAAGCACCCAAAGGGCCGTTGCATGTCCGGTATGTAAGATTTCATACGGGATTTCAGGGGCACGGGAAGGGATAAGAGGGATAGGAAGGAAGTAACGGATAACACAGATTAACTCGATTAACACGATTAACGCGATTTTTATTAGTCGGTTCTCTTCCTATCCAACCCCATCCCGCTTATCCCCGCCCATCCCGCTGAATTTCTTTAATCTCACCTTACAGGATGCTGCCTGACGGCTGACGGCTGACAACAAATTCTACCCATACTTTACACTGACACTATGTTGGCCTATGCGTATAATTGTATGGTAGATTTGGAGGTTGAGAAAGATGAAAGTTGCCCTTAAACACTATACCGACTTACTAGCTAAATACGTGCGTCCGCAATGGCGGCGCGTGGCTTTGCTTGGGCTGCTTATCGTCTTAAGCCTCACATTGCAGCTCGCCAAGCCGCAAATACTCAGGATATTTATCGATACTGCTAATGGTACTTCACATGCTAACCTTGGGTATACTGCGTTACTATTTATGATAGTGGCCCTTAAGTCGTCTGCTGTTACGGCTTACTCCAAATACGTAAGCGAGGATGTAGGATGGACTGCCACCAACCTCTTGCGTCGCGATGTCACGGCACACTGTCTAAGTCTAGACATGTCGTTTCAAAAGGCGCATACATCGGGTGAGATGATTGAGCGCATCGACGGTGATGTAAACAAACTCTCTTTGTTCTTTTCACAGTTTGTCATGGGTATTGTCGTGAATGTGTTGCTGCTGGTGGGAGTCCTAGTTCTCCTATTCCACGAGGACTACCGTGTGGGCTTAGCACTAAGCGTTTTTGCGATTATTGCCGTAGCAGTGCTTACCCTACTCAGAGACATTGCGGTGCCTCACTGGACATTAGACCGCCAGCAGAGTGGTCTATTCTTTGGATTTCTAACCGAGCACTTAGCTGGCACTGAAGATATCCGGGCTAATGGCGCGGCGAGCTACGTGATGAAGCGGTTTTACCTTAGGCTCCGGGAGTGGTTGCCTACCCGCATGAAGGCTTACATTGCAGGCACTACCATGTGGTCGGCCAGCACCTTTACCTTCACTCTCGGAAATGCCATTGCCTTTGGCTTTGGGGCCTATCTCTGGCGAAGTCACGCCATTACTATTGGCACGGTCTACCTTATAGTGCATTACACTGA
This sequence comes from Bacillota bacterium, assembly GCA_009773495.1. GTDB lineage: Bacteria > Bacillota > UBA994 > UBA994 > UBA994 > WSXW01. The sequence continues at coordinate 16,867 of WSXW01000031.1, read as the reverse complement.
GCTTCTAAGACGCCCCATTGACCAAATCAGGACACAACTCCAAGAACTACAACGTGCGTCCGCTGGAATTACACGCATTAATGAGCTGCTGAACATTAAATCTAAGGTACAAGATGGACATGGTGTAGAACTAACCCCTGGACCGCTCGCGATAGAGTTTGAAAATGTAACTTTTAACTACGAAGACGATGACACCGTGCTAGATGATATCAGCTTCACCCTTGAGCCAGGTAAGGTACTAGGGTTATTGGGCAGAACCGGAAGCGGTAAGACGACTTTAGCTAGACTGCTGCTACGGCTGTACGACCCAGCAACTGGAGAAATACGCCTAGGCGGTAAATCCATACGTGACCCAAAACTCACTCACCTTCGGCAGAAGGTGACCATGGTTACACAAGACGTGCAGCTTTTTCAGGCCACAGTGCGGGAGAACCTGACCTTTTTTAACAACGAGATCCCCGACGCGAAGATATTGGAGATACTCCATGACCTAGGCCTGGATAGTTGGCTTACGACATTGCCAGAGGGGCTAGAGACAATGCTTAGTTCTGGCAGCGCTGGTCTTTCGGCGGGTGAGGCACAACTTTTGGCCTTAGCACGGTGCTTTTTAACCGAGCCCTCGGTAGTAATCTTGGACGAAGCCTCATCTAGGCTAGACCCCGCCACAGAGCAACTGATAGAACGCGCTATCACCAAGCTACTGCATAACCGCACGGGAGTAATTATCGCCCACAGGCTTGACACCGTGGAACGCGCAGACGATATTCTTATTCTTGAAAACGGCAAGATAGTAGAGCATGGTGCAAGGTTGGAGCTTAGTTCAAACCCATCTTCACGCTTTAGCACTCTGCTAACTACCGGGCTAAAGGAGTTATTCGCATGAAGGCCTTTAAACTAATCTGGCGGATGATACTCTATCGGCCAGTGTTATATTTCTTTGACGGCATTTTTTGGACGGGGGTACATACCTTTCCTCTCCTGCCCGGTCTCATAACCCGCTTGTTCTTTAACCACCTTACGGGCGAGGCTGCTGCCGGGATAAACACTTGGACTATTATTGCTATGTTATTTGCCGTGGCCTTAGGGAGAATATGTGTAATCCTGCTTGGCGCGTGGGCAGACTCGCAGCACCGCTTCTCTATGAGCGCCTTATTGCGAAATAATATGCTCACTCACATACTCAAACGCCCTGGTGCACAGGCAATTCCCTGCTCACCAGGTGAGGCCGTGAGTTACTTTCGCGAAGACGCAGAACAAGCCGAGGACGCAATTAGTTGGACACTAGATATAGTCGGTAATGTGCTCTTTGCAGTGGTGGCACTATGGATATTAATAAGCATTAGTGCACGGATTACATTCTTTGTGTTCGTGCCTTTGGTAGCAGTAATGGTAATCTTTAACCGCGCCACTCACAAGATTGAGCAGTACCGTCAAGCTAGCCGTGAAGCGACAGCTCAAGTAACTGGTTTTCTAGGGGAAACCTTCAGTGCAGTACTGGCAATACAGGTGGCGGGCGCTGAAGCCAGAATGGTCGAGCATTTGAGCCAGCTCAACGAAGAACGACGCAAACTCGTGCTTAAGGACCGAGCCTTTAATCTGTTGCTCGACTCAGTCAGCAGCAATGCTGTGTCTTTGGGCACCGGGTTTATCCTCATACTTGCTAGTCAAGCCATGAGCACCGGCACATTCTCGGTGGGGGATTTTGCCCTCTTTGTCTATTACCTCGACTTTGTCACTGGTTTCTCCGAGTTCTTTGGTTTTTTTCTGGCACACTTTAAGCAAACTTCGGTCTCTTTTGACCGCATGGCAGAATTTCTCTTTAAGAGCCCCCCTGCTGTGTTGGTGGAGCACAATTCCTTGCACTTAAAAGGTGAGCTGCCTGCCATTGATGTTCCCCTGCACAACAGCACTACAGAACTAAAGAGCCTTGAAGTACGGGATCTCTCCTTCCACTACCCTGGAGCAGATAGAGGAGTCAACGGTATTAACCTGAGAGTGAAGGCTGGCGAGTTTGTGGTCATTACCGGGCGCATTGGGTCAGGTAAGTCCACCTTCCTCAAGGCACTCCTCGGCCTAGTGCAGAAGGATAGCGGTACTATTACCTGGAACGGCCAAGATGTGGCTGATCCCACCGATTTCTTTGTCCCACCTCGTACAGCCTATGCCAGCCAGGTACCCATACTCTTTAGTGACCCAGTGCGGGGCAATATTCTACTAGGGCAACCAGAAGAGAGTGTAAATATTTCTTCAGCTATTCACAGTGCTGTACTCGAGCCTGACCTTAGACAGATGGAACACGGTCTAGATACCTTGGTTGGTTCGCGCGGCGTCAAGCTCAGTGGTGGCCAAGTACAACGGGTAGCAGCTGCACGCATGCTAGCACGCAACGCCTCACTGCTCGTTTTTGATGATTTGTCCTCTGCTCTTGATGTTGAGACCGAAGGACTACTGTGGGAGAGAGTCTTTAAGCGCCCAAATGTCACCTGCCTAGTGGTCTCGCATCGCCGCCCCGCTTTGAGAAGGGCTGATCATATCATTGTGCTCAAGGATGGCCAAGTGCATGACTCAGGCAAGCTCGATGAGCTAATGGAGCGCTGCGAGGAGATGCGGCTCTTGTGGCATGGATAGCACTCCTTTGGCCTTGTATTTTAAGAATCCTAACCTGAGGCTTAATCTCTACTATCGAATGGAGATTAAGCCTTTTTCACGCAAAATTTCTGCTTGACCCCTTTTAAAGCCGCCCTAGTTGCAAAGTAACCATCTCGGGTGCATATTTTGGCGGTATACGGGGGGGGGGGGGGGGGAAGTAGCATAGAATGGAAAGGGTCGGGGTTTATACTAATACAAGGGGGTTAGATATATGCTAAATAAACTGGTGTGCACCCTATTGGTATTTACGGTAGGCCTTATGGGAATAGCACCCATCCACGCAGGGGCATTTGATGTGGAACCTATTAATCAGGCGCATTCTGAAGGCGATGTGTCTATTGAGGCCTGGCCTCAGGCTTGGAAAGTTGCCGCGACAGTAATTGATTGGTTCATGCGGCTGTGGTTTCTGAATGAAGTGTGGCAGGAGCTTCAGCCTAGGGTCACTGCCGTTCAGGGGAACACAGGAATTGGCCATTGGGCGCTTACGGGCGAACATGCCTGCGACATATCTTTTGGAATAGTTAACTGGAGATAGGTTAATTCTTGCCCTTTTCATTCACTTTTTAGTCAGGCGCATATTCTTCAATAAAATGCAATCGGAGGTGCTACTTTATGCCCGATGAGCCAATCGTTATCTGCAAGATGGTGGGAAAAGTCTTCGCAAAATCGCAAGGGATAGAAGTCACAGCATTACGTAATGTAAATTTTCAGGGGCACCAAGGTGAGGTAGTAGGTATAATCGGCCCGAATGGATCTGGAAAAACAACGCTATTCCGTACAATAGCAGGGTTTTTGTGTCTTAGCAGCGGCAGTATTAGTGTGGGGGGATTGCTCCCTAAAAAAGCCCTAGAAAAGCGGATGGTGGGGTTTTTAGCTGAGGAGCCAAGGCTTTCGCAAGCGATGCCCGTCAAAGATTATTGGAAAGCATACGTGAGCTTAGCTAGACCTAGCAAGCCAGTCCATAGTTTTGTCTCGGACGCCATGGGGATAGGGACCTTCGGTGACAAAAGAATCGGACAACTTTCCAGAGGCATGTTGCAACGTTTTGCTTTGTCTATGTGCTTGGCTTTCCCGCGACAGGTATATTTGCTTGATGAGCCTACGGAGAGCCTTGATGTCAATTTCCGATGGAATTTAGTTGATATTATTTCCATGCTGAAAAAACAGGGAGCAGCCATAGTATATGCCTCTCATAATCTAGAGGAGGTGGCCAAGATTTGCGATCGAGTGCTAGTCATGCGAAAAGGTCAACTGCATAAGGAGATTGTCGCCGTTAACACCTGCATTGCGAAGTTTAGAGCACCCGAAGGCATTGCGATGCCAGAAGAACTTGCGGGGACTCAAGTATCAGTGAGGGGCACGGAATACGAAGTCGAAATTCCAAGCGATCAGATAAATAATGTTTGTCGATTTGTACTATCTCAAAACGGCGATATCATCGAAATCAGGCCACGTTCGCTTGAAGACATTCTTAAAGCCAGTATAATGGAGGATGTGAACAGTGAAAAAATTATGTGAGATGATTCTATTTTTTCTCGCTAATGTGATTAGAAAGCGAACAATCTATGTTTATCTCGCATTTATGGCCCTACTCATATTCCGCTTTTTGGTCTATGAAGATACTGTTAACTTTGCGATGGAAAACCGCAGGGCAGACTATATGTCGTGGGCACATTTTTTTGGGACATGGCTTGTAGTTTTTCTCAATATATCGGTATTTGAAGAAGTATTCTCCCGTAGAAATGTGGACGGGCTGTTGTCGATAGGACTTACGCGCGCAGTTATCTTCGGAGCCGCTATTCTTTCTATAGTGGTAATGCTGCTTATATGGACTGGCAGCGTTTTAGCACTGTCCACTTACATCGCTAGACCAGCATGGCCTCTCTTCGTAAGGGATGTAGTTATTTACCTCATACTGACAGGACAGCTGCTGTTGATCCAGGCCATTACGTTGGTATTTATGGGCATTATGCCGGTAGGCGGTGCAGCGATTGCTGCCTTAAGCGTTTACATTGGCGTAGGCACTATGCTACCGTTCATGCAGGAAGCGGGGTCGATTCCTGCATGGATACTGCCTCTGGCAAACCGTATGTTTGCCGGTCTTGCGAGGTATATGTCTACTGGTAAATTCCCCACCGAGCTCACGCATGCAATTGTGGGAGTTGCCCTTTGGTTCGGAATTGCGGTGTATTGGTCAATTAGTTCTTTTATACGCAAAGATCTACTAGCCTAATGAAACGCTTAGCGGTCTGCCAAATTAATGCAAGGGGGTGAAGAGGATGGCCAAATGGCGAATATGGGAATCGGTTTTTTATATTGCTTTAGGGATGGCATTACTACTGTTTCGGGCGGATAAAGTTGTAAGCGGCATAGTACTTCTCATAGGGGGGCTAATCGGCCTTGTGTTGAAACTCTATTTGAAGTAGCTTCTAGGACATGACAAATAGCTACTCGTCGCGGCTTCATTCTTCTGGGCAATCAAAAATTTTAAGGGTCTTTACTTGAGGCTTAATCTCTGCTACTGGATGGAGATTAAGCCTTTTTCACGTAACTTTTTCCGATTGAGCCCTTTTAGAGCCGTCCCTTATTCAGCTTCTGCGTAAGCAGGTCGTTGACTAGCTCCGGCTTAGCCTTACCACGCGAAAGCTTCATGACAACCCCCACTAAGGCAGTAAGGGCTCGTTCTTTGCCGACGCGGTAGTCGGCTACGATTTTGGGGCTGTCGGCTATGGCCTGCTCTACGAACTTCTCAATCTCGCTGGTATCGCTAAGCTGTGCCAGGCCTTTCTCCTTGACATAAGCGGCTGGAGATACGCCAGAATGCACTAGCTCGCCAAGTATATCCTTAGCTGTCTTGCTACCAATTGCACCACTAGATACAAGCACCATCAGCTCAGAAAAGCCCGCCTCACGCAACTTAACCTGCTCTATTGCTAAACTTGCTTGGTTGAGTTCGCGACGTAAATCGGAGAGTAGCCAATTAGCGGCAAGCTTGGGCTCTGTACCGAGCCTAGCTACTCCCTCAAAATACTGGGCTAAGGCTCTGTCTGCTACCAGTTCTTCGGCGTCGTAAGGGGTAATACCAAGCTCTCGTACATAACGCTCACGACGGGCGCGAGGTAGCTCGGGGATTTCACTGCGGCATTTGTTTAGCCAGGAATTATCTATAACCAACTGCACCAAGTCTGGTTCAGGGAAGTAGCGGTAGTCGTGGGCCTCTTCTTTTGTGCGCATGACTTCGGTTTTGAGCTCGCTCTCGTTCCAGCGCCTAGTTTGACGTAAGACTATACCTCCCGAGCTCACCAGCTCTGTTTGGCGCTTGATCTCATACTCCAAGGCCCGCTGCACGCCGCGCAAGGAGCCAATGTTTTTTATTTCATTTAAAATACCGTAATCAGAGCTGCCCGTAGGGCGAATACTGATATTCGCCTCGCAGCGCATGGAGCCTTCTTCGATGCGGCAGTCCGAGACCTCGATATATTCCATAATCTCACGCAGTGCTTCTAGGTAGGACTTGGCTTCGGCCGAGGAGCGTATATCTGGCTCGGTGACTATCTCAATTAGCGGCACGCCGCTGCGGTTAAAGTCTAGGTAAGTACGCTCGGCGGCTACGTCGTGAAAAGACTTACCTGTGTCCTCCTCTAGGTGCACACGCCTAATGCCCACACGTCGGGTTACTCCCTCGACCTCAAACTCAATATAGCCGTTGCGTCCGATGGGCTTGTCGTACTGCGAGATCTGGTAACCCTTAACTAGATCGGGGTAGAAGTAGTTCTTGCGGTCAAACTTCGTTTCAGGTGCCACTTCGCAATTGAGGGCTAGGGAGGCCTTAATGGCAAACTCCACTGCCCTCTTGTTTAGGACCGGGAGAGACCCAGGCAGCCCCAAACAAACCGGGCAAGCTTGCGAGTTAGGTGCTCCACCGTAATTGGTGCTACAGCCGCAAAAGACTTTCGACCTAGTGCAAAGCTCTAGATGAACCTCCATACCAATGGCTGTCTCATACATTAGGGAGACCCCCTTTAAACACTGGGAGTTGCGGTAACTTGACCGTCTGCTCATAAGCGAAAGCTGCCTGCAGTAACATCATCTCACTGAAGGCTTTACCCATGAGCTGAAGCCCTACGGGCAGACCTTCGACAAAGCCACAGTTAAGGGATAGCGCCGGGATACCCGCCAGGTTGACGGCAAAGGTGCAGAGATCGGCCATATACATCGAGAGTGGGTCGTTGACTCTGGCCCCTACCTTGAAGGCAGTGGTAGGGCTAGTGGGAGACAGGATTATATCGACTTGGCTAAAGGCGTTATCGAAGTCTTGCTTGATCAGGGAGCGCACCTTTTGTGCCTTACCGTAGTAGGCGTCGTAATAACCGTTACTCAAAGCATAGGTACCCAGCATGATACGACGTTTTACTTCCGGCCCAAAACCTTGACTACGACTAAGACTAATGAGCTCTTCTTGGTTAGTGGCTCCCTCAGCTCTAAAGCCATAACGCACACCGTCAAAACGAGCCAGGTTAGATGATGCCTCTGCCGGAGCGATTATATAATAGGTAGGCAGAGCATAGCTGGTGTGCGGTAGTGATATCTCGCTTATCTCTGCGCCCAAGCACTCAAAGACCTTAATTGCTTCTCTTACCGATTTGACGACTGCTGGCTCCATACCATCGGCAAAGTACTCGCGCGGCACGCCAACCTTAAGACCTCGTATGCCCTTATCTAGAGGTTGGGACCAATCCACGGGAGCATTAGGAACTGAAGTCGAATCGAGTGGGTCGTGGCCAGCCAGGGCCTCTAGAGCCCAAGCGGCATCGCTCACAGTGCGTGCAAAGGGGCCGACCTGATCTAGAGACGAAGCAAAAGCTACCAGACCATAGCGCGACACTAGGCTATAGGTAGGCTTTACTCCGACAATGCCGCAGAAGGCGGCGGGTTGGCGAATGGAGCCGCCGGTATCCGAACCTAAAGCTATAACTGCTTGTCCGGCGGCAACGGCTACCGCCGAACCACCGCTGGAGCCGCCCGGCACCCGCTCGAGATCGTAGGGATTACGGGTAGTAAAGAAAGCGGAGTTTTCGGTGGAAGAGCCCATAGCAAATTCGTCGAGGTTAGTTTTGCCTAAAACCACAGCTCCTGCTTGCTCTAGCTTGTTCACTACGGTTGCAGTGTAGGGCGGCACAAAGCTCTCTAGCATCTTAGAGCTACAGGTGGTTTTAACACCCGTGGTACACATATTGTCTTTTACAGCCACAGGTATACCGCTTAAGGGGTGCAGCTCTTCCCCTCGACTCATCTTAGCGTCTACTGCATCGGCAGCACGCAAGGCCTGCTCCGTAGTAACAGTAACAAAGGCTTTTAGATCCTTATCTGTTTGCTCAATTCTATAGAGATGAGCCTGCGCTACCTCTCGGGCCGAGAAGTCTTTATGGCGCAGGCCCTTATGTATTTCGCTGGCATTTAGCTCATATATCTTCATATCTAATACACCTACCCCTCAAATGTACGAGGTATAGCCACTAGTTCGCCGGAAAGCTCCGGGGCTAGACTCATCACCTGTTGTTGTGAGAGAGAAGGTCGGACTTGGTCTTCGCGGAGGACGTTTTTGAGCATTAGGGCATGGCTGGTAGGAGAAACGTTGACGGTATCTAGGGAGTTCAGCATGTTAAAGTACCCTAGTACCGCGCTGAGCTGTTCGGCATAGCGCTCTCGTTCATCTAGAGAGAGCTGAAGCCTGGCAAGCTCGGCGACTTTTTGGACTTGTTCGGGTGTTAGACGCATGTGGATCACGCTCCTGTATATTGTGTGCAAAACGCTATCCGCTCTCAGCTTTCCGCTCTGTCTGTGGAGGCACCTTATCTTTAGTGCCACGCAGCTAATAATTCGTTGTCGCCGTTCCAAAAGTGGAGAGCGGAAGGCCGAAAGCGCTTAGTCTGCAACGGTTGCCGTCAGTTCCTGTTCGCGGCTGGCGAAGAAGTAGTAGAAGGTTAGGGCGCTGAGGGTGTAGAGCACTGCGGTGAAGTAGTACGGTAGACTATAGGAATACGTTTTCATAATATGCCCGGCTAGGCGCGCACTAATTCCCCAACCTAAATTCCAGGTCATGCCTAAAATACTACTCACGGTAGCCCGCTCAGAGGGCTCAAGTACTTCCATAGTAAAGCTGCCCACTAATGGATTACTCATATTCATCAGTGCTGACCTAAGCCAAGCGGCGGATGCAGCAAACCAGAGATTACTAGCCATAGCGATGACAATTAGCAAGGGCACGGACAATAGACGTGTGAGAACTGTTGCGCCCACTTTCCCATACTTGCGCCCTAAGAGGGGAGCCCCTAGTACGCCAATCGTTGTAATTAATGACATCACGGAAAAAATCATACCAATTTGGGTGGCATTTGCTCCGAGATGGTTAGAGAAGTAGACATTAAGAAAGGGAATAACTAGGCCTGCACCCAGCCCCATAAAAAGTTCGGGGATAACAAAGCACCCAATCAAACGTGGTCTAGCCAAACGCAGACTGAAACGGGGGCTAGCGCTAGTTCGAACGACTGACGTTTCTTTAATAAGAAAGTACGGTATAACTGCCAAAACTAAAATAAAAAAGGCCGTTAGCAAAGTAGCGCGGTAAACTACTAGTGATGCAGGTGCAGCGCTCAGGGCACGGGCCCACCATAGGGGCAGCGTACCACCGAGAAAACTACCCCCTATGCCGCTTATTGTGTACGAGGCCGAACTAATGCTAAAAAGATGGGCTCTCTCCTCACGCGTGCTATTTTCAACTAAAAACGGAGAGCCGGACACCATCATCACGGCACTCGCTGCTCCACCTAAGAAGGTAGCCACGAGAATGACGACTGCTGAAGGAAAGAGAATTATCGTCAGTTGCATGGCGGCAGCAATGACTGCTGCCAAAACTAAGGCCTTGCGCCTACCGATGCGGTCACTAAGTAAGCCTGCTGGCAAGGCAAAGAGAACGCTGGCAAAAGATGCAGCTGAAATCATCGTACCTAGAAAGGTCTCCGTCAGCCCTGCACGCAGTATGTAGAGATTACCTAGCACACTAAAGACGCTATGGTAAAGAGCACCCGCAAAACTGGCGAGCAAAAAGAGACGTGCGTTGGCACTGAATGACTTGATACTATGTATGTAATCGTAGATGGCTTGCATGTAATCCTCTCCTCCGCCTTAGCTTATAGCACAAAGCTAAGGCGGAGCAAGGGAAAGAATTGTTTATAAAAGGGCCTAGCCCGTAGAAAGGATACTCTTGGGGCATGTTTATCTGTATTTAGGTGCTTTAGTCTATTTGCCGTCCACGATTATCCTCCGCAGTTCATCCAAGTCTATAACCGGTATCCCGAGGCCTTGAGCTTTGTCAAGTTTACCACCTGCTTTTTCTCCTGCCAGCAAGTAATCGGTCTTCCGGCTGACCGAGCCAACTACGGTTCCACCGTGAGCCAGAACCATCTCGGCGGCCTCCTCCCTGCTGATGCCTGGCAGAGTGCCGGTAATAACGAAGGTCTTGCCTGAGAGGGCTGTCCCTTGCACCTGAGAATGGTAGGTAAAGTTTACCCCGGCTGAGCGCAATTTTTCTACTACACTGCGATTCTCTTCGGATGCAAAAAAGCCAATAATACTCTCAGCCATCTTTTCTCCGACCTCTGGCACCGCTGTTAGCTCCTCGAAAATTGCTGACATGAGGATGTCAAGGTTTTTAAACTCCCTGGATAAGGTAAATGCTACCTTTTCGCCGACGAACGGAATGCCCAGAGCTGTAATTAAGCGCTCTAAAGATTGGCTCTTACTCCGTTCAATCGCTGCTAACGCATTAGCGACAGAACGCTTGCCTGTGCGTGGTAGACTCAAGAGCTGTTCTTCGGTTAGATAGTAAAGATCTGCGGCGTCCCGAACTAAGCCGTGCTGCAGCATGGCAGAAACTAGAGCCTCTCCCACGCCCTCAATGTCCATGGCCCCGCGGGAAACAAAATAGATAATCTTCTCCCTCTGTAAGGCCGGGCATAAGGCATTAGGGCAACGCCAAGCTACTTCTTCTACCCGCCTCTCGACATGTGTACCGCACTCAGGACAACTAGTAGGGAATTGATAGGGTACTTCTTCCCCTGTTCGTCTTTCGAGCACTGGCCCGATGACCTCGGGGATGACGTCTCCAGCCTTTTGTACATAGACGTAATCGCCGATGCGAATGTCCTTCGCGCCTATGAGATCAGCATTGTGCAGCGAGGCACGACTTACTATCGTACCAGCGATGGTTACCGGAACGAGGATGGCAGTTGGATTTAACGAGGCTGTACGGCCCACCGTTATCTCAACGCCCAGTAACCTGGTAGTGACAACCTCTGCCGGGAACTTATAAGCGATGGCCCAACGCGGGCTTTTTGCGGTTGCCCCTAATTGTCGTTGTCCATCATAGTCGTTTATCTTTATTACAATGCCGTCAATTTCAAAGGGCAGATTATGCCTGTCTGCCTGGTACTTCAAGCAGATAGCGTAGGCCTCTTCAATGGTGTTTACCACTTGCCGTAAGGGGCTAACCTTAAGACCACTTTCGCGCAAAAGCTCAAGTGCATCGCTGTGTGAGGTTACTTGCGCTCCATCGATCCTTGCGAGACTGTAAACCACTAAATCTAGCTTGCGTGACGCTGCAATGCGGGGGTCTAACTGCCTGAGCGAACCGGCAGCGGCATTGCGGGGATTAGCAAAAACTTGCTGCCCATTTTGTTCACGCTCTATGTTTAAGTTAGTAAACGCTGCTCTAGGCATGTAAGCCTCTCCCCGAACCTCTAGGGACAGCGGTCTCCTTAAGGTTAAAGGAAGTGAGTGGATGGTGCGGAGATTTTGGGTTATGTCCTCCCCTACTTCACCATCGCCACGGGTGGCACCTTGTACCATCTCGCCGTTTTCGTAACGCAAAGCAACAGCCAATCCATCTATTTTTAGTTCTACGACGTATGCCACACAGCCCCCGTAACCTTCCCGTGCGCGGCGATCATAGTCCTGGAGTTCGGCAAGGTTATAGGCGTTAGACAAACTAAGGAGCGGAACGTTGTGGCGCACGCTCTCAAAAGCACTAAGCGGTTGAGGCGCGACACGCTGTGTCGGGGAATCTGCGGTTATGAGTTCTGGATGCTCAGCTTCAAGGGCGCGTAGCTCAATCATTAGCTTGTCATACTCGCTGTCTGGTATAAGCGGCGCATCGAGTACGTGGTAGTTATAATCATGCCTATTGATATCAGTCCGTAGCCTAATTAGGTGCTCGCGTATATCCACGAATCAACAACTCCTTAACTGAGTTTCTGTATGGGAGCGTATAGAAGGGATAACGTCTTGATGCCGTGGGGCGCAGTAAAGGCAATGGTGACCTGAGTATCATCACCATTTTTGATGACGCTAACCACAGTGCCCTCGCCAAACTTAGGGTGTTTAACTTTATCGGCAGGGCTAAAATCTCCAGTATTAGGTTTGCTCTCGGAGAGCCTGACGGTCGCAGGACTAGCCCATGTGGCGAGAGACACCCTTGGCGGCTCTTGCTTGCCCCCTTTGATTATGAGGTACTCGGAGGGTATTTCTTCTAGAAACCTACTAGCCGTATTAGTGTTGTATTTACCATATAGCATGCGCTGCATGGCGTGTGTTAAATACAGTTTCTCCCTAGCCCTAGTAATGCCAACATAGCAGAGCCGCCGCTCTTCTTCTAATTCTGCTGGCTCATACATTGCTCGCATATGGGGGAAGACCCCTTCCTCTAGGCCCACTAGAAAGACAACTGGGAATTCCAGCCCCTTGGCCGAATGAAGACTCATGAGTGAAACATACCTGTCACCGTTTTGGTCGTAGTCGTCACCTTGGGTGACGAGCGCCACTGACCCCAAAAAATCACTCAAACTATTATCCATATTCTTATCCACAAAGTCGCGGGCTACTGACACCATTTCCATTACGTTTTCTACGCGAGTTTGCGACTCTATAGAGCGGTCTTTTTGCAGGTCAGCCAAAAGACCGCTGGTGCTAAGTACTTGTTCAACAAGCTCGTGTAACTCTATGAATTCTGCCTGTCTAGCAGAATTATGGATCATTTCGGCAAAGGCGACGAGATCACGAGCCGTCGTGATTCTAAGCCCGGGGCAAGACCCGGCTTCCTTGGCTGCCTCTAGGAGCGACATACTGCGCTCTGCCGCAAACTGCTCAAGCTTCTGTATGCTAGCCTCGCCAATACCGCGCCGAGGCACATTGACTACGCGCCTAAAGCCAATATCATCACCCGGGTTGACTATAAGTCGCAAGTAATAGAGGAGGTCCTTCACTTCTTTGCGATCGTAAAACCGAGGGCCACCAATAATACGGTAGGGTATATTCATGCGCACAAAGGCTTCTTCTAAGACACGGGATTGCGCGTGTGTGCGGTAAAGCACGGCACAATCATTGTACGCATAGCTCCCTCGTGCTGTGAGGTCTTCCCCTATGATATGAGCTACATAATAGGCTTCTTCTTGTTCGGTTGTAGCGGTGAAAACGGTAACAGGTTCGCCTTCGTTGTTTTCGGTCCATAGTGTTTTGTCCTTGCGCCCTTCGTTTTTGGAGATAACACAGTTGGCAGCGTTTAAGATAACCTTGGTGCTACGATAGTTCTGCTCAAGTTTGAACACTTTGGCATCCTTGTAGTCCTTCTCAAAATCGAGGATATTACGCAGATCCGCCCCCCGCCATTTATAAATGCTCTGATCATCATCTCCTACTACACATAGGTTGCGATGCTGAGCGGCTAACAGCTTAACCATAGTGTATTGGGCAGAGTTAGTATCCTGATACTCATCAACTAGGATATGCTCAAAGCGCTCTTGATAATATCGACATACCTCTGGAGCCTCCTTGAGCAGTTTTACTGTATACAATAGGAGATCGTCAAAATCGAGCGCGTTATTTTGGCGCAATTTTTTCTCATACAAGTCGTACGCCTCTGATACCTTGCCCTCAAAGTAGTCTAACTTTTGGGAGCCGAAGCTGTGAGCATCCTGAAGGTTGTTTTTAGCCATACTGATTCGCCCCAATATAGCCTGGGGTGTGAATTTATCGGTATCTATATTGAGCTGTAACAGACACTCTTTTAGCAGGGTAAGTTGATCCGCTGAGTCATAAACCACGAAATTACGTTGTAGACCAATCTTATCTATATCCCGCTTTAAAATTCTTAGGCAGGCAGAATGAAAGGTAGAAATCCACATCTGCTCTGCTTGCGGCAAAAGTTTATGTAGCCTCTCTTGCATTTCACGGGCCGCCTTATTAGTGAAGGTAATGGCCAAAATACGAAACGGACTTACACCCTGTGTTTGTACTAGATGTGCAATACGGTACGTTAAGACTCTCGTCTTGCCGCTACCTGCACCCGCCAAGATTAGCACAGGTCCCTTGCAGTGCTCTGCCGCCTGTCTTTGCACTGGGTTTAATACATCAAGCAAACTCATTTACGTCACTCCTTAATAAAGGTATGGGGACACACCTCTGACTAGCAGAGAAGTTATTCAGCAGGTTGTCAGAGGAGAGGAATGTCCCCGATTGGATGGACACACCTCTTTTTCATGATCTCTTATCCCCAACAAGAAAAAACCCCTCGCAGGCCTTGCCTGACAAGAAGGTTACTATCGCCTCAAACACAATTGTACCAACGTATTTACGCCCCTGCAACCTGAAGCTCTGGAGTTTCTGTCACCCGCCTAACAATACGCTGTAATTCATCTAGGTCAAAGGGTTTAATCAGCCGTGCCGCTACTCCTAATCGCTCCGCTTCATTAATCATTTCTAGTTCTTGATACGCAGTAACGAGAATAACTGGGACTGCAGCATTCCTTATACGCAATTGGCGTAATGTCTCTATGCCAGAGAGACCAGGCATCTTCATGTCAAGCAAAATGATGTCAGGTCGTCTCTCTAACTTTTCGAGCCCTTCGTACCCGTTCTGCGCCTCAATAACTTCGAAGCCGAAAACAGAGAAGACCTCCCTAAGAAGAGCTCGAATACCCGCTTGATCATCTACAATGAGCACTTTTTTCCCGATCAAGAATTGCCACCTCCATGACTAAATCCTACCATTATTGATGTTGTTGTCAATACCTTGTGGTATGAATTTTCACAATATACTAACAGTTGTGGTTGACATAGAATGTAGATTGCTCTTGCGTCGACACGGGGATACAAACTCCCTCTAGTTCCGACACATTTTTCCCGGGAAATACAACCTCCTTACTGCGTTCTACGACTTGAGTTGACAGTTTTAGTCGAAAACTTTTTTCTGGTCATTCTGCCTTTTAGCAAAATTTGCTGCATCTTTACACATATAACACTAAAAATGTTTTTGGAATATTATGAAACTCTTTACCTCTCCATACGTATTACATAACAATTGACAAGGGAAGAGAGGAGGGACCGAGCGTGAGTGCCTGGTTAACATGGGCTATTCTTGGTTTGGCTCTGATTGGCTTTGAGATGATAACGCCTAGCTTCTTCATCATCTGGTTTGGCGTAGGTGCCTTGGCCGCAGCACTGGTAGCTAAGCTTGGGTTCAGCTTAGTGTGGCAGCTAACAGCGTTTCTTGTCTGTACCGTTACCCTACTCGCTTATACACGCAAATTTGCCGTCAAAGTTCAGGGCGGCCATGATACCAAGACTGGTTATACAGCCCTGGTAGGAAAGATTGCCATCGTCACAAAACGCATCTCTGCTCATACTGGCATCGGCTTAGTAAAGGTGTTAGGCGAGGAATGGTCTGCTATAGCGGAAACGGAGCGCAATATTGGCCCGGGGGAGAAAGTCGTAGTCGTTGCTGTGACTGGCGTGCGCCTAATTGTGCGCCCCCTCAAAGATTCTATAGAAATAAAGGAGGAGTAAAATGCCCGGAATTAATGTCGTAGCTACTTTTCTCTATTTGGTAGCGATCCTAGTGTTTATCGTGGCCCTATCATCTATTAGGGTCATCCGGCAATCTACTGTCGGCGTAGTGGAGCGCCTAGGTAGCTTCCACCGCACCATGCCTAACGGCCTACATTTTGTCATGCCCTTTATCGATAAGGTACTACCGCTCATTGACCTGCGTGAACATGTGATGGACTACCCACCCATACCCGTTATCACCAAGGATAACGTCACCATGCAAATAGACACCGTCATCTATTACCAAGTCACTGACCCTATCAAAGCTACCTACGAGATTAGCAACCTGCGTGGTGCTATAGAGAAAATTACACAGACCACCATTCGTAATGTAATTGGAGATCTGTCCTTGGACGAGACTCTTACCTCCCGGGAACGGGTTAACACTCAGTTACGCGTCATCCTTGACGAAGCAACAGATAAGTGGGGTGTTAAGGTCACTCGTATTGAGCTTAAGTCTATTGAGCCCCCTCGTGATATAAGAGACGCAATGGAGAAACAAATGCGCGCCGAGCGCGACAAACGTGCGCAAATTCTCTCCGCTGAAGGTGAAAGAGCCGCCAACATCCTGACCTCAGAGGGTAGAAAACAGGCAACTATACTGGAGGCAGAAGGCCACAGGACTCGCGCTATCCTAGCAGCTGAAGCAGACAGACAGAAGAGGATCCTCGAAGCAGAGGGTGAAGCCCAAGCTATCATGACGGTTTACCAGGCTCGCGCTAGAGGCCTCACCATGCTTAAGGAAGTTCAGCCTGACCAAGCGTTACTCACTATCCAAGGGTTTGACGCCCTGCGCGAGGTGGCTAATGGTCAAGCTACGAAGATCATCATACCTAGCGACCTGGCCGGTCTAGCTGGCACCCTTAAGGCATTAGTTGAGATCGCCAAAGACTAAGATAGGCTAAACTATTCAAAAGGCTGGCTTACCGTTGTGAGCCAGCCTTTGGCGTGTTATACCCCCAAAATCGATGTATATATATTAGCTGACGTATAGAAATAAAAAAGTCTGATTTCTTAGCAGGATTGTGGCAGGGCACAAAGAATACCTTAGACAAGTGTTACGGGAGGTGTACTTTCCGGCGCTCCAACTAATGGAAGGAGGTGACAAATTGATGAAACTAATCCCAGGAACTTTGTTCGCACTTTGGACTACGATTATCTGCGCTACTATTATTATCGGTGTACTAACTATGGCTAAGCAGGGCAAGTTCGTACCTAAAATTCGCCGTATTGCTGGTCTTGATGCCATTGAGGAAGCGGTGGGTCGTGCTACTGAAAT
>WSXW01000030.1 GCA_009773495.1 Bacillota bacterium | reverse complement strand
CACCTCAATTTCCACGAAAATGAACATCCTTTATACCGACTTACTGCAACTCGGTTGCACTCACTCTGACAAAGTTGCATTTACTCTGACTAGTCACCGCAGAAAAGAGTGCAATGGCGTCTGGTCTTGCACTCCTTTGTAATACATTATTTAGTTGCTCTGCCTACTCGAATACGGAATAGCCTGTTGAATTAACAACTTGGCGGTAACCGTTAATGAACTGCCAGGTAATTGGTCCTGGTTTACCATTGCCTATTTCTCGCCCGTCTACTTTAACGACAGGGATAATTTCTGCGCCACTGCCAGTAAAGAAAATTTCATCGGCCACAAAGAGGTCGTGTCGGGTTAATGCCTCTTCAAGCAAGGGGTGACCATACTCGGCAGCCATATCCATAATGGTATTGCGAGTAATACCCTCAAGAATTCCTACGTACTTGGGTGTGGTGACAATCTTGCCGTTTTTAATAACAAAGATATTGTCAGCAGTTCCTTCGGTCACATAGCCATCGTGATTAAGCATAATGCCACCCTGAGCACCTGCCAAGTTAACTTCTATTTTGGCCATGACGTTGTTTAGATAGTTAAGAGACTTGACCCGTGGGGTGAGTGCGTCAACGGCCGGTCGCCGCGTTGCTACCGTAACTACATTAATTCCCTTTTCGTACAACTCAGCCGGATAAAGTGCAATCTTATCGACAATAATGACCAAAGTGGCCTTAGAACAGGAGCGAGGGTCAATGCCTAGGTTACCTACTCCCCGGGTCACTAGGGTGCGAATATAGCCGTCTCGCAGGCCATTGCGGCGTACTGTCTCCACGTGAGCGTCGATCATTTCCTGCCAGGTCATGGGAATGTTCAGCATAATTGATTTTGCCGAATCGTACAGCCGGTCAATATGTTCTTCGAGCTTAAAAATGCGGCCGTTATAAATGCGTAGTCCTTCAAAAATGCCGTCGCCGTAAAGCAGCCCGTGGTCATAAACCGAGATCTTAGCGTCTTCTTTAGAATAAAATTGACCGTCAATGTAAATAATGTTACTCAACACAATTCCTCCTTTGAAGATTTGGTTTCAACACGCTATACTATATAAATTGTAACAGCACTACATGCCTATCTCAACAACTTTGTTTGAATACAAAAATAAAAGAGTATTCTAAAAGCATTTGTTTACACGGCAATTTCACGTGCTCCTTGACCGAAGCTATGTGCTCGTCGTATAATAATCTATGTTACAGGGGTGTAGCTCAATTGGTAGAGTAGCGGTCTCCAAAACCGTTGGTTGCGGGTTCGAGTCCCTCCGCCCCTGCCACTAATAAACGTAGGTGTCGCATGCATTGGCGGCACTTTTTATTTTTCCTAGATTATTATGTAGCCTTCGGGGCACAAAGAAACTCATAAAATAGCAAATCTGTCAGCTCTTTTGAATATATTTTTGGTATGGGTCAATATCGTTATAGTCTTCATTGATATATTTTTCAAGATTACTTAAAAGCTTTTTGAGTTCATCTTCAACAGCAGGAGGAGTATAGACGGTTTCACCGGTTCTTTCATCCCGGAGTACTGTGCCAGGCATAAAAATCTACCTATATTAGTTTTGTATAGATAGAAGGCTTGAGCGCGTAATTTACACTTTTCAGTTTTTTATTCGCCACTGATTTTGACTAATTGGCCTCTCTCCACGACGATTTTACGAACGGCGGGTCAATATAGATCAGCTTTAGGCCGCCCTGCTTCTCAGTCTCTTCTCGTAGAGGGATATTAGAATAGCGGTTATGATACTTTATTGTATAGAGTCGAGTAGTATGCACTAATTGGTACGCTTATGTCTGTGAGACGCGCATTTTCTAAATGTGTCTTCTTAGAATCGATTGTAGGATAGCCCAAAGTGGCGTACAATTAAAGAGCAATTAGTACAAGGAGGTCGTGTGATGAAGAAGATAACTATGTTCGGCAGTAAATTATGAAGCGGCTGTGCACCAGTGAAAGAGTTTCTTTCACAAAATAACGTGGAGTTCACTTATGTAGAAATCACAGAGAGTATGGGCAGCCTACGCGCCTTCTTGCAGTATCGGGATAATCATGCTGCTTTTGCTGATGTGCGTCAAAGCGGTCGTGTAGGTTTACCTTGCATAGTCATTAACGATGGCGAGAAGCTGATTTTCGGCCAACCGGAGTTAAGCGAACTATTATAAACAACGCAAAAAGGGAGCTAGCGCAAAGGCTAGCTCCCTTGCTATCTCTCAGGATGGCGGTTCCCCGTAGCAACGAGGAACGATTCCTACTTCTTACCTATCTTACGCTCAGTCCCATTCAAGAGGCGTTCGATGTTACTGCGATGACGATGGGATGCAAATATCATCAGAAATACAGCGAACCAAATGTATTCTTGAGGATGTCTGTTATAGAACAAAATGATTGGCATCAGAGCAGTCAAGAGTAGTGAACCGAGAGAGACATAGCGTGTTACTACAACTGAAAACACGGCAATCACTAAGGACGCCAGCAGCACCCCTGGAAAGAGGACAGCCGATACACCTATGGTGCAGGCGATACCTTTTCCGCCCTTAAAACCAATATACACCGACCAATTATGCCCTACGATGGCAGCCGCGGCCACAGCGAGGGCCTGCCATAGCGGTAGACCCAGAACATGGAGTGCGACGTACGTCGGAATAATTGCCTTTAAGAAGTCGGTAACAGCAACGGTAATGCCAGGTCCAATCCCCAAGACGCGTAGTGCGTTGGTACCTCCTACATTCCCACTGCCTTCCTTAGTGATATCAATATTCCTGAGCCGACCCACAACATAAGCTGTGGGAAATGCTCCGACTAGATAGGCTACCACAAAAGCAAGTGCAAATATCATATTAACACCACTCTAGATGGGTTAGATGCGTGCTGCGTAAATGTCACGGTTAACCACCCTTCTAATGTATCAAGCTACTTCTAATAGATGTACTACCTAAGGAAATTATCTCGAACGTACTGAATAGCGTCTTCAAGCTGCTTATCAGTAGTGGCGGCCGTATCTGGTGCCGGAATCACTACATCAGGCTCTATTCCGACTTTGTTAATATCCATGCCTGCTGGTGTTCTGTACGTCTGTACAGTAACCCACACACGAGAGCCATCTCCCAAAGGATACCCTTGCTGAACAGTGCCTTTACCATAGCTTGTAGTGCCAAGAATTGTGGTTTGTCGGTTATCTCTTAAGGCGCCAGCAAGAATCTCAGAGGCAGAAGCGCTACCTCCGTTAATCAAGACAGTGACACCGCCGGTAAACAACTTACTGGTGAGAGTTTTCTGATCAAACGTGCCACCGTTGCGGTCTACAGTCTTATAAATCACTTGATTAGGATCAAGTAGAAAACCTGCTATGGCCTCAACTACATTGGTATAACCCCCAGGGTTAAACCGCAGGTCTAATAAGACGTGTTTAACACGTTTTTGCTCAAGGTCAGAGAGTGCTAGACGCATCTGCTCTGTGGCTGTTGTAGTAAATTGGGTTAGCACAACATGTGCTAAGTCCGGCGACAGAATTTCGTATTCCACGACGGGCACTATGATTCTATCACGAGTCACCTTAACGTCAATTGACAAATTACCACTGGGACGATAGATAGTCAGGTTCACAGGTGTACCTACCGGTCCCTTAATGCGGCTGGTTACATCAATTAGTGCCATGCCACGAATGCTCTCGCCTTCCACACCAACAATAATATCTTTGGGTAGAATGCCGGACGCTTGTGCAGGGCTTCCTCGAAAGACGGACTCGATGTGTACTTGTTCTTCTACGAGTCTAACTGTTACCCCTATGCCCGCGTACTCACCGCTAGATTGCTCTGCTGACCGTCGAGCTTCTTCGGTGCTCTCGTAGCGCGTGAAGCCTCCGTCTACTTTGGAGAGCAAGCCGCGTATGGCGTTCTCCATCATCGAGTCAGCCTCAAGATCAGTATAAACGTGCCTGTCGAGGACGAGGTTCTGTACGCTGATAAGTTTAGCTAGGTTCACATTTACCGGGAATCCCAGTTTAGCAAGGATGTTGGTAGCTGCGGGGCCCAGTAAGAATTGACTTGTTGAGCCTACTACGAAGCCGATAACTAGGAATACCAAACACAATGCTGTAACTTTAGCTAGCGACAAACGTAACCCTTGTTTCCGGTTTTCCTCATTTTTAAAATCCATACTCACACCTCTTTTAGCTGATGTCGTAAATACATATGTCCATATAAGTAATAGATATTCGCTTTGTAATGCGGATGTCCTCTTTTCAATTATTCAAAAGACGAGCACCTCCCCGTTTGGGAAGCTGCTCGTTTTTTTAGAACTTACTATATTTGACCTGGCCGAAAGCAAGAAACCCTGCACTGCATATAACTGTTGCTGCTGGGTGGAACGACCAGGCAGCAACTGGCAATACAATCGCCACCAGCAAGGGCAGAGAGAAGCTAACCCGTCCCCTGCGCCATATAATCTTAGGCCCCAAGACTTTGCGCATTAATAAGTACCCGGGACTATACGACGGCTTACGCGAGCCATACACGACCCGTACGCTGTGTTCGTAGGCTACAGACGGGCCGAACAGGGGGGCATCTCGATGGGAGATCAAGCGCAGGTAGGCAGCATTGATCTGTTTAAAGTGATCAGGGTCTCCTCCTACATCCGGGTGGTGCTGTTTCACCAGCTGTCGATAGGCACGGCGAATATCCCCAAGGTCTGCGTTGGCTGATACACCGAGAACCCTGCGTGCCTCATAGTACATGGCTGTCCTCCCCCCTGCTGCGCATAGGCCCATTCATACATGGTATGCAGTCGGGGGAGTGTTTGGTGAAACATGAATCATAAATCATGAACTAGAACGAATCATAATCACTACTCACTAATCACTAGGGACCAGAAAGTAGAGGTAAACAAAAATCAAAAAGCAAAAATCCCCTAGTGAACGCTGGATGCTAGCGGCAACACTACAAAGAACTAGGAACGAGGAACAAACGCCTCTACGGAGCACTGGGAACTGACAACTGAGCACCCCCCTGCGCTATGCGCTATGTGCCATGCGCTACGGGCTATGTGTTACCCGGCAGCATTACGTAGTAATGTAATGCGATAGGGCGCCAGTAAACTCCGTCTCCATAATAGCAGTAATCAACTTAACCCCATTGACTACATCGTTGTAGTCAATCATTTCGCTGGCTGTGTGGATGTAGCGGCAAGGAACGGACATGACGCCAGCGGGGATACCACCCTTGGTTAATTGGATAGCGCCTGCGTCGGTGCCACCTGCCTCCAGTACTTCGAGTTGATACTCAATGCCGTTAGCTTTGGCTACGTCTTCCATGTACCTGCGCACAGAAGGAGTACAAAGGAGGCTCGAATCGCGAATCTTAACAGTTGGACCCTTGCCCAATGAAACATCCATGGTGGCCGATTCTGGTGTGTCGCCGGTGCGGGTAACGTCAATGGCGATACCTAAATCAGGGCTGATGCCATAGGCTGCGACCCTAGCTCCTCGGAGGCCTACTTCCTCTTGCGTAGTGAATACAGCATAGATGTCGTAGGCAGGCTTAGTAACCTTCTTAAGCGCTTCTATGAGTATTACACAGGCAATGCGGTCATCCATGGCCTTAGAGATAAGACGCTTGCCTAAATCTACATATTCGCGGTTTATAGCGGCCACATCGCCGATGTTAACTTTCTCTAAGGCTTGTTCCTTGGTGTCTGCACCGATGTCAATAAAGAGCTTGTTGAGGGTGAGGTCCTTCTGAGCTTCGAGTTTTTCGTTACTGATTACGCCCACGGTACCGTTCTCAAAGATCACACGGTTGCCGATAAGAGTTAAGGGCGATAATCCGCCTACAGGGTAAAAACGTAGAAAACCATGCTTATCTATATGGGTGACCATCACTCCTATTTCATCCATGTGAGCGGCGAACATAATCTTCTTTTCTCCACCGCGCTTTACGGCAATGAGATTGCCCAGAGCATCTACCTTTATTTCATCAACGTAAGGAGAGACTTCCTCTGTAATAACCTCCCTAATTTTAGCTTCGTTGCCCGCTGGCCCGTAAGCCTCGACTACCTTTTTAATGAGCTCCTTCATAGCGCAAACCCTCCTTTATCAATGCTCTCTAGGAATAGCTTTACTAACTTGATGGTGTTCTCAAAGTCCACCAGGCTCAGCATAGAGACTGGGGAGTGAATATATCTACAGGGTACAGATATGACGACCACAGGAACACCCGCTTTAGTCTGGTTTATTCTACCCGCGTCGCTTCCACCGGTAATTGAGCGCTTGAATTGGACCGGAATATTGTTCTCCTTAGCTAGGCGTAGCAGTTCGTTTACCAGGCGCTTATCTGTGATGACCGAGGCGTCCATGGCCGTGATGGCTGGGCCCTCTCCCATGCCTGTACAGAAGCCGTGCTCAAGGCTGCCGGGAAGGTCACTGCATGTGGTGCCCTCTAGCACGATGGCCAGATCTGGCTCGATGGCATAGGCTGCTACGCCCGCACCGCGCAGACCGATCTCTTCTTGAACAGTGAATGCACCGTATATGGGCATAGAATATTGTTCTTTAAGAACCTCGGCTAGTACAGCGCAACCGGAGCGGTCGTCAAAGGCCTTGCCCTTTACAACCGTATCGCTTAAGTGACCAAACTCGGTGCCAAACACAGCGTAGTCGCCTAGCTTAATAAGCCGCTCGGCGTCTTCCTTGCTCTTCGCACCGATATCGATATAGAGGCCGTTTAGTGGGATCACCTGAGTACGTTCTTCGGGGCGCTGCAGATGAATAGCCTTAGCTCCAATTACGCCAGGGATCTTCTTCGGTCCGATTACGACATACTTTGAAACTAGTACGCGGTCATCGAGGCCGCCGACTTTTCGAAAGCACAGCAGACCGGAGCGGTCGATGGACGAAATCATTAAGCCACACTCATCCATGTGGGCCGCGAGCATAACTTTAGGTCCGCGGGTTCCAGGTTTAACCGCGATTAGATTACCTAAGGCATCTCTCGTCCATTCATTGACAAAGGGCGCAAGCTCTTCTGTCAGAATGTTGCGGACTTCGCCTTCTAAACCGGAGGGACCAAATGCTTCAGATAATTTCTTTAGTAGCATAGTAATCCCTCCACGAACTTAGAGTCAATGCTGGCAATAAACAATGCCAGCAGTTTACCACTCGCCTTAACGTCTGCCAGAGACAATGTTTCGACAGAAGTGTGCATGTAGCGAAGAGGGATAGAAATCAGGCCAGTAGGTATGCCGGCACGAGTTACTTGCATCGCCCAAGCATCAGTGCCAGTTCCGGCTGGTACAGGGTCAATAGTGTAAGAAATGTTGTTCTCTTTGGCTACGTCAACTAGACGCTCGTAAACTTTGGGATGAATATTTGCGCCAAATGCTAGGTTCGGGCCCTTGCCCATAGGAGCGGTATCCTGTTCTGGAACACCGGGCATTTCTCCGTGGCAAACATCTATGGCAATCCCTATGTGCGGTTCAACATGGTAAGTGCTTACCATGGCGCCACGAGAGCCAACTTCTTCTTGCGTAGTGGATACGGCATAGAAGTCAGCGCAGTGACGGAGCTTCGCAAGTTCCTTCAGGCATTCATACATTACTGCAACTGCCGCTCTGTCGTCCATGGCTTTAGCTGCGGCGAAGTCTCCCGCGAGTTGAATAAAATTACGGTTAATAGTGACCATGTCACCTACACTGACGAGCGATTTAACTTCCTCTAACGGTAAGCCCAAATCAATGACCATGTCCTGCATTTTGATAGCAGAGTTGCGTTCATCCGGACTTAACAAATGAGGCGGCTTCATACCGATAATGCCTAGTAGATCTTTCTTACCATGCACACGCACCTCTTGAGATACCAAGGTGCGTTGGTCAATACCACCTATTTGCGTGAATTTCAAAAAGCCCCGCTCGTCGATCTTAGTAACCATCAGGCCAATTTCGTCCATGTGACTAGCTACCATGATCCTAATAGGATCTTTGCCGTGGCCTTCACCTTTTTTGCAGGCGATGACATTGCCGAGCACATCAGTACGCACCTCATCCGCTACCTCGGCGAAGGTCTTACTAATGAGGGCTGCTACTGGAGTCTCGTAACCGGACACGCCTGTGCCTTCAACTATTTGTTTTAAAAATTCTTTAGTGTCCAAATCTGTTCCTCCCCTCTTCATGAAACTGATAACCTTGTTGCATATTCGACAATAGTGAGTTACTTCCTGCCACTATGTATTATTTGATGCTTGGGTTGGGAAAATTATGTTGAGGTGAACTCTGTGAAAAAGACCTTACAGGACTTAGAGCAAGATATAGAGCGGTTTAGGTTTGAGCTCGCCGAAGAGCTAGGCGTCATTGAGACGGCGGACAGCGGTAAGAAAAGCCGAGTAAAGGTCCTAAACTATCGTCAGCCTTCTCACAAACATGTATCCATTGAAAAAGAGCAAAGGCCGTAGTTCCAATGAACACGGCCTTTGCTCTTTGCGTATATTAGCTATAGAGTAATATCCCAGCTCTGCACCTGCGATATCAGCTTGTAGTTGGTTAAATCAAAGTGGATGGGTGTAACAGAGGCATAGCCATTGGCGACGGCCCACACATCGGTATCCAACGTCTCATCTTTGTCGACTTCTCCACCCATCCAAAAGTAATCGCGGCCCGACGGATCTTGCCTCTTCTCAAAGGTATTGGCGTAGCGGCGGCGGCCCAAAGTAGTGACCACAACGCCTTTTACCTCAGCTTTGGGCCAGTTGACATTGAGCAAGGTGTCAGGCGGTAGTTCTTTGCTGCGCCATTCATGGGCGAGTTTTACAGCAAACTGTGCCGCGGGTTCAAACCCTGAGTCTCTGAAGTCGGCTAAGGATATGGCAATGGCGGGTAGGCCCAAAATGGCGGCTTCTACAGCTGCAGAAACTGTGCCGGAATAAAGTACATCAGTACCAAGGTTAGCTCCACGATTGATGCCCGAAATTACAAGATCGAACCTATCGAGGAGCAAGGCCTCAACTGCAATCTTTACGCAGTCAGCTGGAGTCCCATCTACTGAGTAGGCGTCATCGGCAGGATAATCTGCACTGCGACGCACGCGTAGCGGGCGATGTACAGTTATGGCATGCCCTGTGGCGCTTCTCTCGCGGTCAGGTGCCACAACAGTAACCTTACCTAAGGTACGTAGCGCTGCAGCTAATGCTCGTATACCGGGTGCATGAATACCATCATCGTTGGTAACTAGGATGTGCATGGGTGATCGCCTCCCCTGTGTTGCTTATATATTTCTATCATAGGCTGTATTACTTGTCTAGTATACAGTGTTCGACAGTGCTATAATACCGGGAGTAAAGGTGGTGGTTTTGTGGACGGAGATAGTAATAGACAATGCAATGTAGAGGAGCCTGGGGGTCCACTTCAGACCATCATTCAGGAGTGGGCCCTCCCGAACTAAGGAAGAGGAGGGTTTATTTTGACATGGGTACAACGTATTAATTTTCAGCAAATTAAAGAGTATATTGCTTTAGGAGAGTTTGCTCCAATAGATAACCTTTTCGATGATATTCAGGCCGCAGATATTGCGGAAATCTTAGCTATGCTTGACCCGGAAGAAAGGCATGTACTTTTTACTCGGTTAGATCAAGAAGCAGGAGCTCGTGTATTCGAGAATTTAGAACCCCGTGAACAGAAAACTCTCCTCATCGCTCTCGGCCCTACACGCGCCAGAGAAATCTTAGGTGAGATGTATTCTGACGACATCGCTGACTTTATAGGGGAGTTAAACCCACAGCAAGCGCAGGCAGTGTTGGGCTTAATGGCGGATGAGGACGCGCAAGAGATTCGCGAACTGTTAGTTTACCCAGATACCAGCGCTGGTGGTTTGATGACTACGGAGTTCATCAGTTTGGAGCAAGACAAAACAGTAGACGATGCCATCTCTGCTATTCGTAAGTGCCTAACATCCGAGAGCGTGTACTATGTCTATGTGACCGCTCGCCAACGATTAACAGGTGTAGTGAGCCTGCGACAATTGATTCTTGCTTCACCCCAGACCCATTTACGTGACATTATGGAAGATAACATTATATCCGTAAGCGCCGAACTTGATCAAGAAGAAGTGGCAAGACTACTTAGTAAATACGATTTGCTGGCTATACCGGTAGTCACAGACAAGAAAGAAATACTTGGTTTAGTTACCGTAGACGACGTTCTAGACGTTCTAAGCGAAGAGGCTACTGAGGATATCTCTAAATTTGGTGGTAGTCAACCGCTCGATGAGCCGTATCTCTCAGCTTCGGTATTCTCTATGTTTAAGAAGCGGGTGGGCTGGCTGCTGGTTCTTTTCGTAGCCCAGGCCTTTACCAGTAGCATCATGAAGTTCTACGGGCACGTGCTCGACACTGTAGTCGCTCTGACGTTCTTTATTCCGCTTTTAATAGGTATCGGGGGGAATGCAGGTTCCCAAGCAACGACTCTGGTCATACGGGGCATGGCAGTAGGCGAGATAAACTTTAAGCATTGGGCGCGAGTGTTTAGCAAAGAACTACTCGTCGGTTTATCTCTAGGAGTAGTAATGGGTACTGTTACCTTTTTGCGTGCCCTAATGATGGGTGAATCACCCATGTTAGGCCTAACTGTTACAATAACTCTAGTTTCTATAATTATTATGGCGGTGCTGGCAGGCTCTTTGCTACCTATGGCGCTCAAACGCTTTAAGATAGACCCGGCGGTAGTTTCAGGCCCATTTATTACGACATTTATAGATACCGTGGGCTTATTGATTTACTTTACGGTGGCGGCTAGACTCCTCGTCGTAGGTCGATGATTCCATATGACTAAAGGTGTTGGAGTATATCCAACACCTTTAGTCATATTTGCTCAACGTTCACGTCACTTAAATACAGCCTACCGATGGTTGGGTCATAGACAATGTATTGTTCCGTATTTTTGAGGGGGTATAGTAGCAGCGGTGTGAAGATAACAGCAGAGCTTACAAGATGGGGCGTTGGTAATTCCATGTTGCCAGCCTCGGTCTTTTCGATGCGATACTGCTTCTTCTGCATCTCACCCTCCCCCGGCGCATGAGTGGTGACAGTGCTACGATACAATAGCAAGCATTGCAGCGAAGCGGGGTCATCTCGGCGTGAAGTAAGCCCTTGTTCTATGACTACTTTAAGCCCCTGCGCAAGGCTAATGTTTAGCTGTGCCTGTGGCTGCTGACCATGGGAAGTCAGCGGGTATTTCTTAAGTAGGTGCTCCATCCCAGGGACTACATTTCCCGATAGCATATTGACAGTGCCTGTCTGAACCTGGTCATTTTCCCGAAAATAGAAGAAGGCATTAGCTACCCAGGCAATACTAGCTTCTACGGATTCAAGTTCGTAGGACAGTTTACTCCGATACCCGGCAAAAGCAGTGGCAGCATCGTCTTGGCAGAGCAAAAAGAGTTCTGTAACCTCCTCGGGAGTGGTGTCTAGTAATTCTGAGGAGAGTAACTCCTGAATCGAAAGAGTTTTTACAATAGCCGTTGTACTCATCTCATTGGTCTGCGTGGCAGTAGCACTAGGGTCAACGGTGCACTGCCCTGCCTTCCACTCCGCTAACATCAAGTTGCCGTTATAGTCTGACGGAGTATATGTGGTAACCTTGTTCCAATCAAGTAATTTCATGTGTGCCTCCGGTTTATAAGATTCTTGTCTAGTATGTACATCGTCATAGAAACCATTGCGGCTCTTTTGTTGTGTAGAGAATTAGGCTGACGCTATTGAAGTTGCCTAGCCTTGATTAAGTGCTTTTACTGCCCCACACATTGCTCTAGAAGCAATCATATAGTATACTATTGATAGATAATTGATAGAAGGCTGCCATGATGTTGAATAAGCATAGAAGACCCAGTGTTATGATTGTGAGACCGTCATCGGTAATTCGCTCAGATTACAAGGCCTTCTCTAAACTCTGTCACGACACAGACGACCCTATCATTGTTACCAATAACGGCGAAAATGATCTGGTGGTCATGAGCCATGAAGCGTTCTGCCGCAGAGAGGCCTGGATTCGCTTGCAGGCCAAACTGGCCTCGGCGGATAAGCAAATAAGCGCGGGGAATCTAGTTGAACATGACGAGGTATTCAATCGGCTACGAGAGCGCGTACATGGCAAAGCATAGAATACGCTACTCTCAAGATGCTGTGGACGATCTCGATAGCATTTTTGATTACATCTCAGAAGATAACCGCAGTGCGGCTGCAGGGATGCTAAAACGGCAAGAAGAATTAATTCTACAACTGGCGGATACCCCCCGCATAGGGGCAGTGTTGCCTACTAACGATTTGTCTTTGGTCGAGCCGGGGTATCGCCGTATTGTAGTTAAACCGTATTTAGTTTTTTATCGCTTGGGCACGGATGAGGTTTTTATCGCCCGCGTGCTGCATTCTAGGCAGGATTGGATAAATTTGGTTTTTGACGGGGGATACGATAAGTACGAAGTTGACTAAATTACCTCCACCTTGCTACCTGCAAGGTGGAGGTAATTTTACTCTTACGCCTTATACGCCGAGATAATCCGCAATATTCGCCTTCTCTACGAGGACTGGGCGTATCTTGGGGGATTTGCAGGTTAGAAGGGTGACTACGCCAGGGCCGTGGCCGGTGAGGACGCAATCAGAGTGTACGACTGCGCCGATGGTTACAGCGCCTTCGAGGTAACCGCGACCGTAAAGAGTATCGCAGTCCATCAGAGCTACGATATCGCCGAAACGCAGCTTGCCGAGGTTGAACTTCTCGTAGGCCACTTTGTCGTGGGTCATAATGTCGTAGTCGCCGCGGTGAGCGGTGTTAGCTCCTATACCCGAGCCCATTAAGTAAGCTGGAACTTGTACGGCGACAGGTACTTCTAGTACCCCGTCAGCGCCAATAGTTATGCCCATTTTCACTAAAAGGTCTGGGTCGAGATTCATCACCTTTACTTCTGGAGCATCGAGTAGCTTCATACCTTGGCCACAACTCTTAACTAAAATCTTGTCGCCTACAGCCATTTTTTCTAGAGTCTCGGCGTTGAAGTACATAAGTACATGTTCGGCACCGCCATGAGTGCCAGTCACATAACCTTTAGCACCTTTAGCATCGCCGGTAACAACGCGAGCCTCGTTGCCCACGCATGCAAGGGTATTAAAGCCACCGTTTTCATTGGCGTCGGAGCGGGTAGCTGTAACCCCCGGTTCAACATGGTCGCCAGCTAGGTCCATACAGTTGTCCCCGATTTTATGGCTGTAAGTGATACCGCCCGTACCGGGCAGAACCATGGGTTGACCATCCACTGTAATGCGGTAAGGCACACTAGCCTTGGGGTGGTTGACTTCTCCTTGGACACTGATAGTCACGAGCTTGTCTCGGTTGGTTTTTATCACAGGTATACCTCCTTAATTTTGCCGCCAAATACTAATCATAAATTGTAAAACATGACCTAAGGTTGACGAATCACTAATCACTAGGGGGTGTGCGCTTGCCGCCTTCCGCTTGCCGCTTCCTAAGAGCGCCCTATCGCACTACTCTGCGTCCCGTTACCATGTGCCATCATTTCCCGAGGGCTTGCAGCCAATTCTTGATTGGGCTGTAAAGAACCATTAACAAGATGAACAGGCCAACGAATAGTAAGTTGTGGATCAACGCGGGCAACACTTTGCAGGATATGAATATGGCTGTGGGCCCGTCAGCACCTCCAATGATGCCAATGCTGCTAGCTTCCCTGCGGGGAGCTACAACCCTGTATATATAGAAGGCTGCCGATGAGACGATGAGGCTAGCGGCGGCATGTTTAGTGAGGTTCCAGGTTGTAAATAAGCTCAAGTAAATAAACTCCCGTTTTAGAGGTGAGTCATCAGACAACAGACATCAGCCATCAGGAGAACGTTCCTCTGAAGACTGAGGACTGAAGACTGACGACTAAAATAGGTTGAGGCGTTAGAAGAACGAAGGTAAGGACTCCACGAGTCGGTGCCTCGTGGCTACACGCTGGGAACTGACAACTGACCACAACCTGTCCGTTGCTGTCCCCATCCTACTCCCACTTAGCCAACAACCTCTTTATCTTAGGCATAGCAGCTTTGGCGGCGGCCCTGCCTGCCACATATGCGGACATGGTTTTGGTCAAGTCACTCATGTGGTGATCCTTCAGATCCGGGAGAATGAGCACATCCGGTTTTCCCATCTGTTGTGAGCGCTGCATTATTTCTAGGGATTGGGCTAGAATGGCGAAGATATTATCCAGATTAGTTGCGGGGTTAACTTGAGTATGAAGCTTAACTGCTATGGTAAAATTCGCCCCTAAGCTCTTAGCAACGTTAACGGGGACACCATTAACTACTCCACCGTCTACTAACAATTCGTCACCATGTGGTACGGGAACAAAGATACCAGGTATGGAGCAACTGGCGCGGATGGCGTTAGCCGCATTGCCGCGGGTCAAGGCGACTTCTCTGCCGGTGTGCAGGTCACAGGCCACTGCCGCAAAAGGTAATGCCAAATCTTCAATCTTACAGTTACGGAGTATGTCATTTAGCAAGGTCTCCATGCGTGAGGCGTTGACGAGGCCAACCCGCGGTAAAGATAGATTAACTAAATCGCGCCAAGTGGTTTTAACGGCTAAGGCCAAGATTTGGTCTGGCGATAACCCAAAAGCGTATAGTGCGCCGACAAGGCTCCCAGCGCTTGTCCCAGCAATCACGCGGATTGGCACCCCGGCGTCCTCTAGCTCGGTCAGTACTCCGATGTGCGCTGCTCCCCTAGCTCCCCCACCGCCAAGAGCAAGACCTACTCTCAGTTCCTCAGACACATATTTCACTCCTATTTTTTCTTCGCTATGGGGTCCTCTCCGGCTCTTACCTCGCCGCAGGTAACAATATCCCAATTCTCAGTGCTGCTATCCATGAAGACGACGATAGTAGTAGTATTTTTTTTCAATTCTCGTAAGATGGGCCAGGCAACTTCAAGCAAGCGATCTCCTGGCTGTATTGAGGCCCCATGATGAGTTCGTATGGAAAAGCCTTGCCCCTTTAACTGTACTGTGTCTAACCCTACATGGATAAGTATATGATTCCCTGCTTGATTCTTAAGGACAATCGCGTGGCCACCGTGAAATATTTTCTCGACTGTTCCAGCGCATGGTGCCACGACCATAGGGCAGTGCTCCGTGGGCCTAATCGCCACACCGCGCCCCAAGAGGCCGCGCGAGAACACATCGTCTTCCACCTCTGATAGTGGAATAACCATCCCGCTTACGGGACTGACCATAGTCTCAATCTTCACAGGGGGTTGATTACCTAACAGAGCACGCAATTCATCCGCAATATCTTGTGCTCTAGTCCCCATAACTACTTGAAGATAATCTGAGCCAATACGGCTTATACCAACTGCACCTAGCTTTTTCAGTGCGTGCTCATCAATAAGTTCCGTGTTGATAATAGTTAGCCTTAGGCGTGTCATACAAGCATCTACGCTTACAACGTTTGTTTGTCCACCTAAAGCTGTGATAATGTGTGCCCCTAGTGAGCCCCTTAGCTCCGCCACCTCTTCAATACTGTCTTCAACTCTTCCTAGGGTAGGGAGATTAAAACGCCTAATTAAGTATCTAAAGCCAAAGTAGTAACTAAAACTATACGCGACCCCTAATGGTAAAATCAGGACCGCGTTTTCGCTAAAGCTCCAGTTTATAAAGTACATCGGCAAAGCATAGCCGTAGTGACGTATGTTAAAGACATACGCTAGTAGCGTCGCCACACCGGTGAGAAGTGAATGTATGGCATACAAAACCGGAGCCGCAAACATAAAAGTGAACTCTGCTGGTTCGGTGATACCCGTTACTATCGAAGTCAGTGCCGCAGTAATAAGGATGCCAGCGGTTCGTTTGCGCGCCTCGGGCTTAGCCTCGTGAATCATGGCCAAACATGCAGCCGGTACCGCGAAGAGCATGATCAGATAGAAACCGGCGGAAAAGATGCCGGCCGTAGGGTCGCCCGCAAAGAAGCGCTGCACCTCACCTTGGTAAAGCACTCCGGTAGATGGGTCAGCGTAGGTTCCAAAAGTATAAAGTATAAGGTTATTTATAATGTGATGAAGGCCCGTAGGGATAAGCAGTCGGTTGGTGAAACCATAGAAAAACAGCCCGAGTCCACCGCTACCCATAATCCAACTCCCGAAGCTGAAAATTCCATTCTGAATGGGGAGCCAGATGTATCCCAGTAAACTCCCGAGTACTAGAGACGCCCCCGCGGTAACAACCGGCACAAATCTTTTTCCCGAGAAGAGGCCTAGGTATTCAGGAAGCTTCACCGTATGATAGCGCATGTAAAGGCTGGCCGTTAAAACACCCGCAATAATGCCTCCTAGTACCCCCATGTCTAATTCACTGTTAATAGATTTGAGTACTGCTATCAAGACTACGTAGCCAATGACGCCAGAAAAACCTGCCATGCCATCGTAGCCAGTAAACCCGATGCTTACACCAACTGCAAATAGTAGTGGTAGGTAGTCTAGGAGAATTGCGCGTCCTGCAGCGGTTATCGGGGCAATGTTAAACTGCGTGCCTATAGCGAGAAATAGTGCTCCGATTGGTAAAATAACTACCGGTATCATTAGTGATGCAGAGATCTTCTGAAGTGTTTTTCGCATTTTTACCCTCCCCTTCTAGGTCGAGAATACACCAAAGGTTACGAGTTCGACCCGCGCCTGTTCTACTATTTTGCGAGTGCATGATGCCGTCAGAAGCCTAAGTTCGTCTTCTCTCTCCGACAAAAGGGAGCTTTTACTGCGAAGCTCTGCATCTACCACACCAGGATGGCAGAAGATTTCAAAGGTGCCTTCCCCTAGGTTAAGGAGACTCCTTAGATTCTCCTCAGTTAATGCTATGAGACGATGCGTGTATTTAAGCCCACTACGAGCTATGATGCGAGCGGAAGGGATTATCACAGGAGAAGTTAGAGTTGCTAGACGTAGGCCTTGCTCCCGAGCCACATCGCGCCATGTTATGCGACGTATAGCATGAATCCCATAGTAATGGGCAAGCTCAACTGCAATGCGCGTAAGTATGGGAGCCATATGTACGTGATGGTGGCTGTCTATGTGAGTGGGTTTAACGCCAAGGTTCAGGATATGCTCAATTTGCTCCTGCCATTCCTGTTTAACTTCTTGGGGATTAGCTAGCTTGACTGCCTGCCGAAAGTTGCGCCTAAAGCACCCCCGCCCGTCTACCAAGCTAGGAACAACATCAGGCTTGAGCACAGGCTTGCCTGCGGACAAAACCAGATGCACCCCGAGTCCTATTTGAGTTCCGTCAAGTAGCTTAAGGTGCTGGCGGAGGTCGGGCATGTTACCCATGATGGTGGTTGATGTTAGTACACCTGTTTTAGCCGCTAGGGCTATTCCCTGACTCACGCCTAGGGATAGCCCAAAATCGTCGGCGTTAATAATAAGTTGCTTCATGGTTAGGCCTTGTACACTACCATGCCATTCACCATGGTGAGTTTAATTTGTAAGTCCTTAATGGCAAAGGGGTCCACAGCCTCAATGTCTCCAGAGAGGAGGACCATGTCAGCGAGGTATCCCGGCTTGAGGAGGCCCTTCGTTGTTTCCATATGTTCGGCATATGCCGAACCCACCGTGAACAAAGCCACAGCTTCTCTCACAGATAGTTTTTGCTGTGGTAGCCAGCCATCTTCTGGCCAATTAGTGACGTCGGCTCTCGTTACTGCTGCCCCGATACCGAGAAGTGGGTCTAGCACTTCTACCGGGCAGTCAGAGCCGCCCGAACAATTGACGCCATACTCTAGTAGACTTTTCCAGGCGTATGAGAACTTCAGACGCTCTTTACCCACCCTGCTCTCGGTCCAATGCAAATCGGTAATCAGAAAGACAGGTTG
Organism: Bacillota bacterium; assembly: GCA_009773495.1. Taxonomy (GTDB): domain Bacteria; phylum Bacillota; class UBA994; order UBA994; family UBA994; genus WSXW01. Next base: position 5,213 of record WSXW01000030.1, on the reverse strand, counting down.
AATTTCTGCAATTATATTAGCCTTTGCCATGCGCTCCACTAGATCGCGCCGCAGTACTTGACAATGGACCATGCGGTGACGGCGGCTAGTGTCGCAGCCTTGGGCGTATTCAATAGCGGTGATGGCTTGTTCTGCGGTGTAGTCCCCAATGGCGTGAATGGCTACCTGAAAACCAGCCTGATGTGCCTCGACGATGAGTTTGTTTAAGTCAGCCTGCTCATAATAGCTCAGTCCTTTTTCGTTGGGGGCGTCAGAATAGGGCTCAGATAAAGCAGCTGTACGGGCACCGAGGGAACCATCTGCCATGACCTTAATAGTCTTAACGCCCACATGCTCGGGGATAACCTGGTTTGCGGCATGCATTCTCTCAGCAAATTCAGCAAGTTGTTCTGCGCTCATACTGAATTGGACATTGGCCCTTAGCGGTAATTTTAGTTCATGGTAGGCAGAAACAACGTCTTCCCATCCAGCACCGCCACCATCATTAGTTTGAACAGAGGTTAAACCACGCGATACGGCATGCTGTGATGCCACTTGCAGTGCTTCGCGAATGGCCTTTGCGTCACTAGCGGGAATGATGTGGCGTACTAGCCCCATGGCGCGTTCACGGAAAACCCCTGTGGGCTGCCCCTGCTCATCGCGGTCTAGGCTTCCGCCTTCTATATCCATGGTGTTAGCATCTACGCCCGCCTGCTGAAGAGCTAAGCTATTGGCCACTAGTACATGGCCGCAAGCTCTGGTCAATATCACTGGATGCTCAGGAGCTACTTCGTCGAGGTCCTGGCAAGTCGCATAGCGACCATCAGTCCATTTATTTTGGTCCCAGCCACGACCTGTAATTACGGCTCCAGGAGCTACACTTTGCACCTTCTCTTTGACCCGTTCCTTGAGAGCAGCAATACCTGTAAGTCCACGGCAGTCCACAGCGTTCATTGACACTCCTAAGCCTAGGAGGTGCATGTGGCTGTCATTAAAGCCAGGTACCAGAGATGCGCCTTGTCCGTCGATTATACTGGAGTCGCTTTGCTTAAAAGATACGGCCTCTGCGTCGTTGCCGACAAACAATATCTTGCTTCCCTCAAGCACTAAGGCAGTGGCCTCAGGTTGAGCGACGTTCATCGTAAGGATTTTGCAATTAGTGAATATGGTGCGCATACATTTCCCCCTTAGTTGCTTTCCACCATAATTCGCTTTCTATCGGGTAATTACCTGCTGAATAATTTCAAGACAGGGCGAATATTCTGCTTGTCGAAGAGTGTTGGGGCAAAGAGGTCGCCGTGCTTCTCTAGGCGCTGTCGCAGTGTGCGTATAGTAAACTCATCTTTGCGTACAGAATCAGATTCCATCTCATCCCAGGTTACCGGGGTGCTAACGGTGGCGAGAGGGCGAGGCCGGATTGCGTATACAGAGACCAAAGTCTTTCCCTTAACATTTTGCAGGTAGTCTAAATACATCTTCCCCTCTCTTTCGGAGGGTTTGCGGATTAGGGTAGTGATATCGGGCAGCACGCCATGAACTGCTTGAGAGAGGCCAAGGGCAAAGGTGCGTACGTCTTCATAACTAAAGCCTGCCACTAAGGGCAGAAAAATCTGTAACCCGTCGCCGCCCGTGGTCTTGGGGTAAGCGCGGAGATTATAGTGCGAGAGAGCTGCACGTACGGCTAGCGCGGTGGTGCGCACATCTTCCCAGGTGGTGTTCTCCATGGGATCGAGATCAAAGACGGCGTAATCTGGCTCGTCGATACTTTGCACCCTCGACAAAAATGGGTGGATCTCAAAGGCGGCTTGATTGGCAAGCCAGACTAAGTCCGCTGTGGTCTCGGCGAGAATGTAGTTAATGACTCTTTTTTCACTGGGGAGCGGTGCAGTTTTCACCCACTCAGGAGTGTGTTCAGGCGCGTTTTTTTGGTAGAAGTTCTTCCCCTGCCATCCCTGAGGATAGCGGGTCAGCACTAGGGGCCGGTCTTTCAGATGCGGCAGAAGGACGGGAGCCACGTCCGTAAAGTACTTAACAACATCTCCTTTAGTGATGTTCTCTTCGGACCACATTAGCTTCTCGAGGTTTGTAAGCTTAATCTTGCGACCATCTATCATTACCATCTGCTCACTAGCCACTTTGTTCACCTCGCACAGAAAAACCTTTGATGGAAGGGGCACGCACCACTCCGTCCTCTGTCCACTCCATGAACTCAATATCCACTTGAAGGTGAGGGTGAACAGGCGTTCCATCCTTCGGAAATCCCTGAGGCCTCGAAGCTATGTGGAGTTTGGGTAATTCAGCGGTAAGCATGTGTATATGTTCAGACGTTAAGCCGCTCCCAGCGCGACCCTTAAACAGATAAACCCCCTCGGCTTCTGCACTCCCGAGCACCAACGAGTTTACCAGACCATCGCGAGTGGTATAGCCCAACACGATAAAGGTTTCGCGCAACCGATGTTTTATCTTTTGCCATAAGCTCGTTCGTTCGCCGGACAAGTAGGCGCTAGCCTTCTCCTTGGCCACAATGCCCTCCATCCCCATTTCCTTAGTCGCTGCATAGAGGGCAAGGCCATCCGGAAAGTCTTCGATTAGCGTTACGTTTTCTCCATCGGGTCGCACATAGCGCCGTAGTAAGGACAGCCGTTCTTCTAGCGGTGTAGTGGCAATGGTTTGACCATCTAGCTGCAAGATATCGAAGATGATGTAATGAATAGGAAGAGTCTGCGACATAACTTTGATGACACTTGGATTAGAGGCAAAATCGCGTCTAATTACGCTCTGAAAGCTAGTGCGCAAGCCTTCTGTTGGCACCACAATTTCCCCATCCAGCACAGCCTGGCGGGCCTTAAGTAACCTTGGAAGCTTCTGCAGCTCAGGGTACTGCGCCGTACGGATGCGTAGCTGCTTGTTTTGTAATATAACGCCGCTGACGCTCACAAACGAAAGCATGCGCACACCATCCCATTTGAGCTGGTAAATGAAGTTACCGCGGGGCACTTCCCCCGCGGTCATTAATTTCATGGGTACAACGTGCCCCGGCTCCACTAAGATACGCCCCGTTTCTTCTTTTGGTTCTCCACAAGTTCTAGCGAAGCCCTTAACGCCTCCATTAAGTCAACCACCTTGGCCGCGCGCGGTGCAACTGAGACTTCTAATTGCTCCCCATGTGCTTTGGCTTCGATGACGTTAAGAAGTTCTTCCCGGTAGGTATCCGTATATTTGTTAGCATCAAAGGGCTCTGCCAGGCTCTCAATAAGTTGCACCGCCATTTTCTTCTCGCCTTCACTAACGGTAATCTGGTCATGGACTGCTGGTACATGCTCGATGCTGCGTATTTCGTCAGGGTAAAACATCATCGCCATAGCAATACAATCTTCGACTATCCGCAGGGTCACCAGGTGTTGCTTTTCACGCAATATCACTTTAGCCACTGCAATCTTGCCCGTATCTTCCATGGCTGAGCGCAACAGGTTGTACGCTTTTTTGCCAGTATCGCCTGGGGAAAGATAATATGTCTTATGAAAATAGATAGGGTCGATATCCTTGAGGTTTACGAAATCAAGAATATCGATGCTACGGGAGCCTGTCTCGGGGAGGACATTAAAGTCCTCCTCTTCCATGACCACGAAGCGTCCCTTCTCCCATTCAAAGGCTCGAATCGTGTCATCCCAAGCTACCTCTTGGCCACACTCAGAACAGACTCGCTTCTGCTTAAGTGGTGCCTTGCAGGCCTTATGTAAGAGTTTGAAGTGTAGGTCTTTATCTTCAGTAGCTGCAAACATCTTGACCGGGACATTTATCAGGCCAAAAGATATGGCACCATTCCAAATACTGCGCATAGAAAAACCACCTCACGGCTTTTTACCTTATGGTTTCCGGAGGTGGTTCATTTTAATCTATTTCCGCCCGTTAAGGCATGAGCCACACACGCTGCAGATGCGCTTAGAGCCCCCCGTTGGAGGTTCGCACCGTATCACTTCGAGATCTTGCATAAGGTTGTCACAGGCGCTGTCTTCGCCGTAAGCCAATAGTCCTACAGCACCCTCACTGCCACCTACGCCCCCGCTATGCACGTGCATAGACTCTAGGCCATATAAAATACTGATGGCATCGAGTTCCGTAACGACAGACCCATAGGTCACAGGGAATAAACCACATGCCATGCCGAAAGACTCGTCAATCTCTTGTTGTCCGAGGGCATTAGCCGCCTCTGTAACAGAAGGGATGAGTTTTTCTAGACCAACTGGGAGAATTAAGTAGGCCCCGATGGCGACTATCTGGCCATATGCACTACCGATAGTGCCACTATTTTTACCGCCGACCAGTATGCCAACGGTGCCTTCTAGATCTAAGGCATTGCCACCCTTGATAAATACGTCATCACGAGCGAAATCAGCCAAAACTTCAGGTATGCTCCTACTCGAGGGCAGTCCCTTTTCAAAGACTAACGGTTTCATACGTTCTTCAGGCGGTGTCAGGCACCAGGAAGATTCTGTCACGATCCCTGAGGTATAGCGCCACTTATCAAATTCTTGCCCTGTGATTTCCTCCACAATGTAGCCATTAGTTGTTCCACCTGCAATGATTAGACGTCCGTGTTTTAAGGCGTGCTGGACCTCTGGCAACTGCACAACGGCTTTAGCGATTAGTCTCTTGCTCGCGGCGGGCGTCAGTGTGAATACTACTTTGCGCATGTGGTTGATCTCTCCTCTCTTTCTCCCCGGCGTTCATCTTCTTCAAGTATACCCATAGGCACAATCTGCGAACCATATAATGACAACTACTCGGTTACTGCCTTCAAGGTGGCTGCACAACGTACGCAGGTATCTACACCTAAGACATTTTTCTTACCACAGACCGGGCACAACATTTTAAAACACCTCCGACGTTAGTTTGCCACGGTGAGAATCAGGCGAAACTATAGAAGAGGTGATGGATGTGGTAATTTCAGTCAAGAAATGTCGGAATTGTGGAAAGCAATATCAGTATTACCAAGGTGCAGCATTACCGGAGCATATAATATGCTCGCAATGCGCTTTAGGGCAGGTTGTGTTGTACAATGAGGACCTCGAAGCCGACGAACAGCCTTCTTGAGTTCATCTTGTAGTCCACGACATTAATTGTCAACCATAATTTTGGTGACTAGTCAGAGTAAATGCAACTTTGTCAGAGTGAGTGCAACCGAGTTGCAGTAAGTCGGTATAAAGGATGTTCATTTTCGTGGAAATTGAGGT
>WSXW01000029.1 GCA_009773495.1 Bacillota bacterium | reverse complement strand
GGGCCTGACTGCTTTGGCCGGGGTTTGCTGCCACAGTATGGGTTACGAGTGCACTGACCATTAAGAGCATGAGCAGCAGCAGAAGCGCACTTCGCTTCCGGAGTTGGATGGGGCCGTCCTTCTTGTTTTTCACATGCCTTCCTCCCTTGTAGCCTGCCTATTTCTGCCGTTTCGTGTCCAAGCAGGCCGTTATAGAAAGTGTAAATGACAAGAGAAAAAAGAGCAAATACAATCTTTCGACAACTGTGTCGAATGATGTCGAAAGCAAGAGGCCCGCTGAACGGACAGTCAGCGAGCCTCTTGCTTTGTACAGGGAGCCTACGACTTCGATGTCAAGGGAGAAATCCAAGTGGCGGCAACCACAAGGATGAGAGTACCGATGCGAAGTATAGGGGAGGAATGACCCGTAGTAGCGATGAAGTTTCTGTAATGTAAGTGGAGCAAAGGAATTATGCTATCTAGTTTGGAAGAAACTCAACGACTGTGGTCTCCCGTTCTTCCTTTGGTGTTCCTCTCGCTTCACAAAACCTACTTCCTCTTCTATCCTGTCACGGATTGGCTGCAAGATAAGTGTAGAACAATTTAGAAAAATAAAAAGCTCAATATTTTAACAATTTCTTCATATAATCAACAAAAGCGGTGTCGGAAAAGGTCGACAGGTGGAGATGGGGTCGCGCCCATGCCGGGCGCACCAAAAAAAGAGCCGGCTCACTATGTGAGTCGGCTCCCCTAACTGCTAGAGCTGCGGTTCAATCAGGCCGAAGTTCCCGTCTTTGCGCTTGTAGACTACGTTCACCAGTTCGGTATCGGAGTTGTTGAACACAAAGAAGTCATGACCGAGGAGATTCATTTGCAGGACAGCCTCTTCAATGTTCATGGGCTTCATTGGGAAGCGCTTGGTGCGTACAATCTGCGGTTCATCGTCTTCGCCGGGCGCATCCACCGCGATTGTATGTTGTGGAACTGTGGAGCGCAAACGGCGGGCAATCTTAGTGCGATAGCGATCGACTTGCTTCTCTAGCTTGTCGGTTACTAGGTCGATGGAGGCATACATGTCAGGGCTGAGTTCTTCTCCCCTTAGGAGGAGGCCATTAACAATTATCGTTACCTCGACGCGATGCTGATCTCTTTCCACGCTCAAGGTAACTTGCCCGTCTCCTGCACCGTCGAAGTAGCGGTCAAGCCTCTTCAACTTCTTAAAGACATAGTCTCGCAGAGCATCGGTCACATCGACATTCTTTCCCCTCACGCTAATCTGCATCCGCTCATCCCCTTTCGTACCTGTGTAATTAATCTATTCGCCAAATCATCAGAAAAATCCTGCTTACATAGAAAAGAGCGGCCGAATTCGGCTCGCCCCATCCCCTAACGTCTGGCTACATTTGTTGCTTGAGGACCACGTGGCCCGTCTACTACTTCGAATTCAACATCCTGACCATCGTCGAGAGACTTGAATCCCTCACCGATAATACCGGAAAAGTGAACAAACACATCCTGACCGTCCTCAGTAGTGATGAATCCAAAGCCTTTCTGCTGATTAAACCATTTTACCTTACCTTGTTGCTTCAAAAAAAGACCCTCCTAAAAATGCATTACTGACCGGCGGAATCGGCTAGAGACACAGCCACAACTAAAGCGTCCACATGTTTGACCTTGGAGGTTACGAGCAAGCTAGCTGCTGCACTTAACGTACTGCCAGTCGTGAGTATGTCATCGACGAGAAGTACTCTCAGGCCCTCTACTCTAGCAGTCAGAGCCAAGGCATGGGCAAGGTTTTCTTGCCGCGCCATTCTTCCCAACAGATGCTGGGGGCGAGTGTCCTGCACTCGCTTAAGAACCTGTCGGAATGGCGTACGTTGTCGAGCCGCTATCTCCCTCGCTAATAGTTCCGCTTGGTTATATCCTCTCTGAATAAACCTTCGCCTATGCATGGGGATGGCGGTAACTAGGTCGTATCTCTCGGTGAGAATAACTAGGTCGCATACTGCCTGGGCAAAGCTCCTGGCAAAGGCAGGCCTGTCCCAGTATTTAAGAGCATGCAACTTCTTGCGCACTTCCCCACGATAAGGAGCCAGTGCAAAAACGCGATTAACGAATTCGATTTTAGGCTGCATGGTGCTGCGGCCAGCTCGAAAGCTAGACGCACAGGCAGTGCACAGCGGGCTTAGCGCTACAGGGGCGCCACATAAAAAGCACTTGGCAGGGTCAGGAAACAAGAATCGCAGGGCGGCCTCTAGTAGCATTACTGTAGCCAGCCTTGTTGCATCAAATCTGTTAACCCGGTATAGCGTTCTTCCGTGCGGTTATTACCCACCGCTATTGCCACAGCCTTCTTGCTACCCACCACGACCACAAATTCGCGAGCGCGGGTAATAGCGGTGTAGAGGAGATTACGCTGCAACATCAGGTAATGCTGTGTGGAAAAGGGTAGGACAACCGCCTTGTATTCACTGCCCTGACTCTTATGCACAGAGACCGCGTAGGCGAGGCTCAAATCATCTAGCTCAGTGAGCTCGTAGTCGACTTGACGATGGCCTTGTAGATCGGCATATAGAACCCTAACCAAACCATCTTCCTGATCAATCGCAGATATCCGGCCGATATCTCCGTTGAAAACCAACTTGGTGTAGTTATTCCTAATTTGCATCACTTTATCGCCAAGGCGCAAAGACCGGGTGCTAAGCCTGACCTCTGGCTTACTCCCTGCCGCAGGATTAAGCCGCTGCTGCAGTACTAAATTTAAGTTGTCGACACCCGTTAGTGTTTTGCGCATAGGTGAAAGGACTTGGATATCGGCGATGGGATGATACCTAAATAGTTTGGGTAAGTCATTGACTACTAAGTTTGCAACGCTGTCGAGAATGCCTTCGGCCGTTTCTAACTGAATAAACTGAAAATCTCTGCCGCGTGTCGCCAAATATGGGAATTCTCCTCTGTTAATACGATGCGCATTGTACACAATTAAGCTTTGCTGCGCTTGCCGAAAGATGGTCTGCAAACGTACCGCCGGCACAAGACCAGAGGAAATGATGTCGCGCAATACATTGCCCGCCCCAACTGGGGGCAACTGATCAATATCACCCACGAGCACTATATGACAACCTAGAGGAACTGCCTTTAGCAGGCTGTTCATCAAACTCAAGTCGATCATCGAGGCCTCGTCTAATACCAGCATATCACACTTTAAGGGTGATTCCTCATTACGGGCAAAAGTTGCGGCTCCACCAGCGACTGTGAACTCCAGTAAACGATGCAATGTCTTGGCTTCTTGGCCGGTAGACTCGCTGAGCCGTTTGGCTGCTCTTCCAGTAGGCGCAGCCAAGTAGACGGTCATGCTCCGTTCTTGGCATACATGCAACAGAGCTCGCACTAAGGTTGTCTTACCGGTACCAGGCCCACCTGTTATTACCGCGATTCCATGGTGTAAGGCTACAGCTACAGCCTGTTTTTGTTCCTCCGCCAACTTAAGGCCGCCTACTGCTTCAAATGCAACAAAGTCTATACTGTCTGCTGCAATCTCGAGCTGCACGCGCGACAATTCACGCAATTTTGAAGCCACTGCCCGTTCAGCAAAATATATCTCAGCTCGGTAGATCCTACACTCCTCGCCAACAGTTACTCTAACTAAGCTACGCCCGTTCACTAATGCATCTACTACTCGAGGCACCAATTGCTTTGAAACTTGCAGAGATTCCTCCGCCTTTTCTTCAAGGGTTAGCAAGGGAAGGTAACAATGCCCCTGGTCTTCAGCCTCCCTTAGTAAGTAACGGATGCCTGCTGCAACCCGACGAGGGTCATTTACTTCTATCCCTAGTTCTCTGGCCAGCTTATCCGCAGTTTTAAAGCCTATACCATGTACGTTATCTGCGACTTGATAGGGATTACGCCTAATCTGTTCTTCACACTCTGCGCCGTAAGTCCGATATATGCGCGTCGCGTAGCCTGGCGAAATGCCATGACCTTGCAAGAAAACCATTACTCCGCGCACTTGTTTCTGCTCTGCCTGAGATGCACAAATAAGCTTAGCCTTCGCGTCTCCGATACCGGGCACTTCAGGAAGGCGTTCTGGAGCTTCATCTAGTATCCGCAAGGTATCAGCCCCGAAATGAGCTACTATCTTACGGGCTGTTCCAGGCCCGATCCCCTTTATTAACCCAGAACCAAGGTATTTCTCGATTCCTATAACGTCGTTCGGAACTTTTTCCTCATAGGATTTGGCCGCAAATTGACGGCCATACTGAGCGTGCTGAGTATACTCTCCACTGAGCTCTAATACTTGGCCCGGCATAATGCTAGTAAAGCTCCCCACCACAGTTACAAGCTGCTGGTCTCGTGTACGAAACCGCAGCACAGTGTAGGGACTGTCGGCCTTGCGAAAAACCAGCCTCTCTACTGTTCCTCTTAGTATATCCAACGACAACACCTCGATACTCTATTTGACAACGAAGTTAGTTTTCCCTTCCCGTGATATGAAAAGGCACCGAAGGTTAGCTCGGTACCTTTTCGCTGGTTATGTTAGTATTCTCTCTGCGGGTACTCTCACCTATGTTAATTACGTCATACTCTGGATGACTGCCGATATACAGGTTCATGGGAACCTGTCCGCTTAGCCTCAGGGCAATGCTTCTTGCCTCTTCCTCATTAGCCTGCAGGTATACGCTAAGGTCATAAATACTATAGCGCTCCACTTCTCGTGCCAGCTGCCGCAGAGTGGGCTCTACTAAGTCTGTGGCATCCCCAAAGTCTAAACATATTACCTGCGATTCTTCGGGGTGAAGGCTCAGTTTATATAGACTCCATAACAAAGCTAGTACATACAAAACCACTAAGACGGCCCACATAAGACGTTCCACCTCCTTGCAACATTTTATGCACGGAGGGAGGCCTTGGTTAATCTAAGTATTGTTTTAAAGCTTCTACTTTATCTAAACGTTCCCAAGGCAAATCTAGGTCTGGGCGACCAAAATGCCCGTAAGCCGCAACCTGTTTATACATTGGAGCGCGCAATCCCAAGTCCCTCAGAATTGCGGCAGGCCTAAGGTCAAAATGCTTAGTGACAATCTCAGCCAGACGCTCATGGGGTAGTTGGCCCGTACCAAAAGCATCAACCATGATGGACACTGGGCGGGCTACACCAATAGCATATGCCAGCTGAATTTCACACCGCTCGGCCAGACCAGCAGCCACAATATTCTTGGCCACGTGGCGAGCAGCATAGGCAGCAGAGCGGTCAACCTTGGTGGAGTCCTTGCCCGAAAAGGCGCCGCCGCCATGGCGGGCAGCGCCGCCGTAAGTATCTACGATTATTTTCCGCCCTGTGAGTCCGGTATCGCCCTGGGGGCCTCCCACTACGAACCTACCTGTAGGATTAATTAGTATCTTGGTATGCTCGTCCATTAAGTGGGCTGGAATGCAATGGTTGATGACTTTGGCTATGACGTCGTCACGAATCGTACTTAGACTCACTTCAGACTTATGTTGCGCAGACAGAACAACCGTATCTACCCTAACCGGCGTAAAGCCTTCATACTCTACTGTCACTTGAGTTTTTCCATCTGGCCTAAGGTAGGGTATAATGCGCTTTTTGCGCACCTCCGCTAGACGGCGCGCCAATGCGTGGGACAAGCTTATGGGAAGGGGCATGTAATCGGCTGTTTCAGTGCAAGCAAAACCAAACATCATACCTTGATCACCCGCGCCAATGCGTGAGGCCTCGTCCTGCTCATTCCCTTCACGCTGTTCTAGCGCAGTGTTAACCCCTTGGGCGATGTCAGGCGATTGCTCATTGATAGATGTGATTACTGCACAGGTTTCGGCATCAAATCCGTACTTGGCGCGAGTATAGCCAATGTCCCTAATGGTTTGACGCACTACTTTTGGTATATCTACATAGCACGTGGTAGTTATCTCACCCATGACTAGAACAAGCCCTGTGGTTACAGCCGTCTCACAGGCAACACGAGCCAGAGGATCCTGAGTGAGAATTGCGTCAAGTATGGCATCTGATACCTGATCCGCTATTTTATCCGGATGCCCTTCCGTGACAGATTCAGATGTAAAGAAATACCTTTGATTTATCACAGTATTTTACCTCCCCAACAAAAAATCACCTCCTCCAAAAGAAGAGGAAGCGACTAAGATAAAGCCACGCCTCTCATCTTCCAGAGATTTCTCTGCAGGAATTAGCACCATAGCGTTAACACGCCGGTTGCCGGGCTTCATAGGGCCTGTCCCTCAGCCACTCTTGATGAGTCAATACTATAGTAGATTATCCCCTACCTAGAGTCAATACTCGCAGAAATTCCATCCACAAATAAGCGTACTATTGCAGCCATCAGATTACTTACCCGTTTTATCAATATAGAAATGCATCAAGATAATGCTCATGTAAACGCGCACGATATAGAAAAAAACAACAACCATTAAACCCCCTAGGGGTAGTCTCTCTACCAGTGGCTGAGTGGAGGTAGTTAGTAGCCAAGTCAGTAATAATACCGCTGTGACCACAAAAAAATTACGTTGCACAAACTTCACACTGCAAGCAAAAGCCTGCCTGAGGCCTAATTCACGGATAGCCACCACGCGTGCCCACATACTAAAAATTAGGCTAATTAAGGATAGTAGCAGCGCCCCCACAATTGAAAGAGGCCTGGAGCGCAACAAGAGTTCAGACATTACTTCGGGTGAAGGGATGCTATCCACTCCATACTCAAGCAGTATTTTGGTTATACCTTGAGCGAATACAAGCATGCTGAGAACAAAAATGAGCGCATAGCACCCCCACACAACAAGGCTTCCTACTAAGATCCGCACCCCAATGGTCCTGACACCAAGGAAGAAATGCGCGGTATCTACTTGCTCGCCTTTCGCAGCTCGCGCCTGCATAAAAATAGCACCGGCGTTGGCCACTGCTAGCACAGGGATACATAGCCCCAAAAGTAATAAGAGGCGTCCGGAAGCCGCGCTCAGGAGCTCCGGGCTCAAGCTGACAATGTCGGGGGATGTCAATAACTCGGGCACAACTGGCAACAGAACAAGTACTACAGCCAACATTATGAATACCGCTGCTGCAGTATTAAACAGAGCAGGGAACCACAGAACCACTAGGTTATTACGAAGGGTGCCATGGGCTTTGCCCAGAGCGATTTTAATTTGGTCTACCATTACTCTCACCTCTATGCCCCTTATTGTAGCATGATGCTGGAAAGTTTAGCAAAAGAAAAAGCCGCTTGCGCGGCTAAGCTAATCCTTTTAGAAAACGGAGTGGCAAAACTGCTACTGCTATAGAACCAGGGCCTCCGTGTACCACTAATGAAGCCGCTAGATCAGTCAAGACTTCATAGCCCACGTTCAGAGTTTGGCGTAAGGCTTCCTGTAATTGCAGCCCCAGTTCCACGTCCTCGGCGTGCATGACTGCTACGGCTAACGGCTCATGCCCGTATCTCTCAACCAAGAGGTTGACCATTTCTTTAACTGCACCTTGCATGCTACGAGCCCTCGAGATAACTTCTACTATGCCTTCATTAAAGTGCATCACCGGCTTCACGGATAAGAGCGAGGCGATGACTGCTTTGGCAAAATTTACTCGACCGCTCTTTTCCAAATACTTAAGGGTGGGGACAGACAAAAACATGGCACTCTCCCCCTTGGCCTCTTCTACTAGTGCTTCTATCTCGCCTAGCGACAACCCGCGTTTGGACGCCAGTGCCGCGGCTATAGCTAACCACCCACCCCCAAAAGAGGCACTAGCACTGTCTAGTACCCTGACAGTAGCTAGCTTAGACATATCAGCAGCAATTTGAGCCGTCTGGCAAGTGCCACTGGCTTTGGCAGTTACATGGATAGAAATTATATCACCTTGGAGCTGGTCGTATACAGCAAGAAATTCCCCGGGCGCAGGTTGTGATGTTGATGTTTTTTTGGCACTGGCAATCAATTGAACTAATTCACTCCTGCTTACATCCATCCCCTCCCGATAAGTCCGATTATCAATAGCCACACATACTGGAATAACGGTAATCCCTAGCTCGTGCAGTAGGGCCTCCGGAATATTTAAAGCGCTATCTACAACAATCTTCACTAACATAATACCCCTCCTTGCATACAAGATATCCTGACGAAGCCTCTGCCTAAAAGTGTTGCCTAAAGCCCTTATTCTATCCTTATTAAATAAGCTCCTTCCACATCTTGAGATAACTGTCCCTGGTATAGGGAGCGGAAAAGTTCTCCTTGGCCTTAAGAGCGTTAGCAGCGCCATCAAAAAGCAGGTCGACTGCAGTCATGGCCATCGCCTTAGCCGGCACTATATAGGCCAACTCCTGATCAGTTATCATAAAATCTTGCGCGTGGCCCCGTCCGGTAGCCCCCCCAACATATGGATGAACAGTTGGCATGATATGACTTACGTCACCAATGTCACTGGAACCAGAACCGTGACCGCTATCGCCTACATACTGAGCTCCGAGGAGCTCCACTGCATTTTCCCGGAAGAGACCACTCATAATGTCCTCATTAATTCGTGGCAAATAGCCTGGCAACTGAATTATCTCCACGTCAGCACCCATAGCCATCGCTCCCGCCTGCAAGGCGCGGTCCACTTTTTTGCTGGCATCCATAATCGGCTCAATTTTTGCACCCCGTACATATGTCTCCATGCGGACATCGGCTGGAATAATGTTAACTAAATCACCGCCCTTGGTTATAATGGGGTGCACCCGAATGTGGTCTTCGTCGCGGAAAGTCTCGCGCTGCGCATGTATGCCCATCATTCCCAACATCGCTGCATTGAGGGCATTAACCCCTGCATGAGGGGCTCCACCCGCGTGAGCTTCTTTACCTTTATACTTGATCAATTTGCCCACAAACCCATTACTGCTACCACCCACGGCAATTTTCTGCTCTTGACCGGTACTGGTATGAAACATCATACATAAATCTATTCCGTCAAGTTCACCTAAGACCAGAAACTCCTGCTTACCACCGAGAAAAGAGATCTTGCCTTCTTCACGCAATTTCTGACGATACTCTATTTCTACATACTCTTCAGCAGGCACGCCCATCAGTACAATGTCTCCGTCTAAATGCTCTATTGCCCCTGAATGTATTAGTCCCATGGCCGCACCGAGCATTCCTGCTATCTGGGCGTTATGACCACATGAATGGGCTGCTCCCGTATTCTTATCGGCATGGGGATGCTCGGGGCAAACCACTGCATCTAGCTCACCCATGATACTCAAGCGTACTTTGCTGCTCTTACCCTTTACCTCTGCTACCACACCTGTAACCGCTATTTCCTCGCGGGGGGAGAGACCGAGTTCCCTAAACTTGTCTGCCACTAAGCGCGCTGCTAGCACTTCCTTGTACCCAAGCTCTGGGTTCTTGAATAAGTAGTCCCCAATGGCTATTATCTCACCCCTGCGCAGGTCTATTGCCGCACATACTTTTGTTTTTAGTTCGTTTATGTCCATCGCTTCCGCCTCCTTCTTTTGCTCGATGTTTAATTTCAGGCTCACTTTTTAAGCTCCCAGCACTCACGACATCGGGCCTCATAGGACTCAATGCCACCCACCTTAATCTGAGGGTCATCTATCGATGCCGGGCAGCCATCCACAAGCCGCTGGCTCACATATGCTTTCTTGCCACATTTAATGCATATAGCTCGAATCTTATCAATCTCGTCTGCGGTAGCTAAGAGGTAAGGGATTGCTCCAAACGGGCGGCCTGCGAAATCCATGTCTAGGCCCGCCACAATTACTTTCCTGCCTTGTGCCAATAGCTCAGATACAACTGCAATCGTAGCGTCAGGGGCAAAAAATTGTATTTCGTCTATAGCTACTATGTCCGTATCGGGCAATACTTCTTTTAAGATTTCCTCTACATGCGCAACGGCGTGCGCTTCGTAGTTGCGACTATCATGCGCCACTATTTTTGTGGCATGATACCTTCCATCTAGTGCCGGCTTAAAGAGTTGCACTTGCCTGCGGGCATACTTTGCTCTGGTAATCCGCCGAATAAGCTCACTAGATTTTCCGCTGTACATGCCCCCACAAATAACTTCTAAATATCCTGCCATCGATCTTGCCTCCACAATTACGGCCTGCTATGGTGCATTGCAGGTCTGTATTTATCGGTGTTATCTACTCTTGACTAGTTACACTGGCCTGTAGCGCATGCCTTAGGCGTGCGACGATCAAAGCTAGGGCAGCATTATTTAAACCGCCTTCGGGTATTATGACATCAGCATACCGTTTGCTAGGCTCCACAAACTGCTCGTGCATTGGTTTTACAGTTCCAAGGTATTGCTCCACAACTGATTCCATGGACCTCCCGCGCTCAGCCATATCTCTCGTTAACCGCCGCAAAATACGGATATCTGCATCTGTATCTACAAAAACCTTAAGGTCGTAACTCCGGCGCAATTCCGGGCTGTGTAAAGTCAGTATCCCCTCAACCACGATCAATTCCCGAGGTTCAAGCAGCTGCTGAGCAGACTGGCGAGTGTGAGTCGCAAAGTCATACAGGGGACCCCAAACCGATTCGCCATGACGCAACAAATCAAGATGGGTAATCAAAAGGTCATCCTCAAACGCATGGGGATGATCGTAATTAGTCTTCGCGCGCTCTGCTAGCCTTAGGTGCGCCTGATCGCGGTAATAATGGTCATGACGTATTAGTAAGGCCTGCCCCTCAAAACTCGTGACCATCCGTTCTGCCAGAGTCGATTTACCAGAACCTGTTCCGCCGGCGACTCCAACTATATAGGGCACTCCTGTCACCTCCTAATCTTTATTTTTCGCTATTGAAAACATAAAACCCTGCTGGTATTTTGCTATACTGGATTAGTAAATGAACAGGGGTAAGGGTGGAGATTATGCAGGACTTATTTAAACAACTTAGCCGACCACATGTCATATTACCCGGCATCGCAACCGCATTTGTTATTGCCTTGGGTTCGAGACAGCTAGCGTCACTACCGGGGCTGAAGATACTCGGCCCTATGATTATTGCCATCCTAATTGGCGTATTGCTGAGGGTTATCATTGGACTGCCTGCGCCACTAAAGCCAGGCACTGTTTTTTCTTCGCGCTGGCTCTTACGTGGTGCCATCATGCTGATGGGAGCCAGACTACACTTTGGTAAGGTGATGCAACTTGGCCCCTACGTGCTGCTCCTAGATGCAGTGGTAGTTTTTGCGGCACTCGCCCTCTTTGCAGGTCTTGGTAGAATCTTTAAGCTACCCCCCCGTCTAACAACACTGATCGCGGCAGGCACCGGTATTTGCGGTGCAGCGGCTGTTGCCGCTACAGCCCCAGTAGTTGAGGCTACCGAAGAAGAGACTGCTCTTGCCATTGCGGTCATTGCTTCGTTAGGTACGCTAGGGACTATCATCTATTCTTATATCTACAACGCTATGTCTCTATCCCCCGCTTTTTATGGCACTTGGGTTGGAAGTACGCTACATGAAGTTGCACATGTAGTGGCTGCCGCAGCAGTAGCCGGGGGAGAGGCTTCTGATTTAGCGGTCTTAGTTAAGTTAGGTCGCGTAGCAATGCTAGCACCTGCGGTACTTTTCATTGGCTTGCGGCAGAGCCGCAAGGGTAGGAACAACGCCAAGGTAGCCTTCCCCCTCTTCGTTGTGGGTTTCTTGATCATCAGTATCTTAACCACGCAAGGGATAATTCCGCCAGCACAAGTTCCAGGATTAACTTCGCTTAGCGCCTTTGTACTTACTATTGCTATGGCAGCCATTGGTATGGGGGTAGATGTTAAGGCTTTTGCGCGAGTTGGTTTTAAACCTTTTGCTGTCGGCTTAATTGGATCAGTTTTCATCTCTCTAGTGAGCATTATGATTATTCGCGTCTTGTAGTTGATGAATTCGAGGAGGAAACCGAGGCGCTTCGCCCTCGTCTATAGCCTAGCACGACCACGCTAAAAGGGGCTGTTACTGCAACAGCCCCTTTGCTATATTTCACCCCTCTGCCCTTAAGCGGGTGGGGTACAGCTGCTGTCAACTCGTTCTAACCTGCTCATCGTAGCGGGCACCTGTGGCTATATATATTACCACCTCAGCCAGATTGGTAGCATGGTCTGCAATACGCTCAATCTGGATAGCCACAATCAAGAGGGGCAGAGCCCTAGGTACCACCTCACCGTTGGCCGTCATCATGTTTCTGAGCTCCACCACTATTCTTTCACACAGGTCATCGACTATATCATCGCGAGCCCAAACATCTTTTGCTAACTCACTATCCGAGTTAACTAGCGCATTGAGTGCATCTTGAACCATACCAGCTGCAACGTCAATCATCTTAGGTATATCTACCAAGGGCTTAATTAGAGGGTGGGTCAACAAGCGGGCTTGCTCAACAATGTTAACAGAAATATCTGCGATGCGCTCCATATCTATTGCTAAGCGCATGCAACCGATAATGAGGCGTAAGTCTTGTCCTACCGGTTGCTGTTTAGCAATAAGCTCCACTGCTTGCGCATCTACGTCCTTGGCCATCTCATCAATGACAATTTCCATTTGCTCTACCTCTGCTGCAGCCGCTTCGTTGCCATTGCGCAGGGCTTCTAGGGCTAGCCCCATCATTAGTTCGATGCGCCCCCCCATAGCTAAAAGCTTGGCATGAAGTTCGGCTAGTTCTTTTTGAAAACTTTGGCGCAACATTAATACATCCTCCTTTAACCCATTTTCCCGCTGATGTAGTCGTCAGTCCGCTTATCTCGGGGTGCGGTAAATAGTTTTTTGGTAACATCAAACTCCACAAGCTCCCCACTTAGGAGAAAAGCAGTTTTATCAGATACCCGCGCAGCCTGCTGCATGTTGTGAGTGACAATAACTACTGTCAGGTCTTGCTTAAGCTTAAGCATCAGGTCCTCGATCTTGGCCGTAGCGGCAGGGTCCAGCGCTGAGGCAGGTTCATCCATCAATAATATTTGAGGCTCTACCGCTAAGGAACGGGCGATGCAGAGGCGTTGCTGTTGACCACCGGAGAGATCTAAGCCAGATGAATTTAGGCGATCTTTTACCTCATCCCATAGCGCCGCTTGGCGCAGGGACTTTTCTACTAAAACGTCGAGCTCCGTCTTACTTATTTTGCCATGCAGCTTAGGCCCATAAGTCACGTTATCATAAATGCTCTTGGGGAAAGGGTTAGGGCGTTGAAATACCATACCGATGCGGCGGCGGAGCGCCACAACATCCACTTTCTCACCATAAATATTCTGACCATCCATGGAAACCAGTCCTTCTATGCGCATGCCTTGGATGTGGTCGTTCATGCGATTTATAGCACGCAATAGCGTAGATTTTCCTGACCCTGACGGGCCAATAATTGCTGTTATCTCCTTGCTAGGCAAGGTCAGACTGACGTTCTTGATAACTTGTAGCTTATTGTAGTAAATAGACACTCCTTGGAGCTCTACTCTCGCCTCTGTCTTGCCTACCATTTCTTTAGCATCCTCTCTTTCTCACGCCAAAAAGTTGCTCCCACCTGCATGGTAAGAATCAAAAACAACAACACTCCTGCCGTTGCCCACACTCGCTCCTGCGGCATGCCTGGCACTTGGGTAGCAGTGATAAATAAATGGTACGGCAGGGCCATAAAGCGACTAAGAAATGAGCGGGGCAGACTTGGCAAGTAAAAGGCTACGCCCGTAATTAGTATAGGCGCTGTTTCGCCAGCCGCCCGTGAGAGGCCGAGGAGTGTACCTGTTAGGATACCTCCTTTGGCACAGGGCAAAATTACGGTAGATACCGACTGCCATTTGGTTGCCCCTAAGGCGAGAGACGCATCGCGAAATGAACGCGGCACTACGTTGAGTGCCTGCCTTGTAGCCGTTACAACTAGAGGCAAGGTCAGGGCAGCCAGTGTAAGCGATGCCGACAACAGCGAAGAGCCAAAGCCTAATATAACTACAAATAGCGCATAGCCAAAGAGGCCAAACACTACAGACGGTACACCAGAGAGGTTAATGAGTGCCATCTCTAATAGCCTGGTAAATCTATTATTCGGAGCGAACTCCGCCAAGTAAATACCTGCCCCTACTCCAATGGGAAGCACCGCCATTGCCGTACCCACCATTAGCCAAATGGTACCCATGATCGCCGGAAGAATCCCTCCGGAAATGCCTCGTTGCTGGGGCATTGTCGTCAAAAACTGCACCGATATTCCACCTGCCGCTCGTACGAAGATGTAAATTACAGCAGCCAAAGGAGGCACAATTGCCAACGCCAAGAGGCTTAGGCAAAGATATTCTTGTAGCGAATATGACGTTTTCATGAGGACCGCCTACCTTTCCCCCCTACAATAACAGCGGCTGCTAGGGCATTGACTGCAAAGGTGATTACAAACAATACTAAACCCGCCGCAAACAGTGCATGATACTGGGCACTATTGCGAGCCGCGTTTTTTACCTCAGAAGCGATAAGTGCTGTGAGTGTACGCATCGGGTCAAAAATACTCCCCGGAGTTGTTAACCTGCCTCCTGCCACCATAAGAACCGTCATAGTTTCGCCTATAGCGCGTCCTATTGCCAAGAGAATGGCCGCAGCGATACCGCCGCGCGCCGAGGGAACTATTACACGCCAAATTGTTTGCCAGCGTGTCGCGCCTAAGGCATACGAAGCTTGGGCATATTCACGCGGCACTGCACGTAGAGCCTCTTCTGCCAGACTGACGAGAGTCGGCAGGATCATCACGCTGAGCACAACGCCAGCACTAAACCCTGTTAACCCCGTCTGCAGGCCAAAGACTCGAGCTACATAGGGGGCTACTATACGTAAGCCTAAGAAACCAAAAACAACCGAAGGAATACCTGCGGTTATTTCAAAGAGTGATCGCACCACTAGGCCGACCTGCCTAGGTAGCAATTCAGCCAAGCTAATTGCCGAAATTACTCCAAGGGGACAGCCCAATAATACAGCTACCCCAGTTATGAGCAAGGTACTGACCAAAAAGCCTTTAATCTGAAAAGAAGGCGGGAAGGAGACCGGCAACCACCGGTCTCCTGTCACAAAGCTAAGATCAGCGTGCTCCGCAAAGAATGGCCAAGATTGATGAGCTAGGAACACGAAGATGGCAACCGTAAGGATTAGCACCGTGTAGCCTGCTGCAATAACTAATTTTTGTTGTGTAGGCACTGCTGACCCTCCTGATTTACCTAATGGGAACAAAGTCTAGCTCACGAACTACCTTTTGTCCGTTATCACTTAAAACGTAGTCCACGTAAGTCTTGATTGCGCCCTTAAGTTCACCGACTGTGTAGAAGTATAGCGGGCGGGCGAGGCTATAAGTTTTGTCGAGTACGGTCGCGACCGAAGGCGACGATGCTGCGCTGTCATCGTTGACCTTAACGCCGAGCGCTTTGATTTCTGTCTTAAGATAACCCAAACCTACATAACCTATGGCGTTAACGTTACGAGCTGACTCCTGCACAATTGCTTCGGTAGAGGGCATCATCATAGCTGCTGGGGAAAATTCTGCGCTTTTTAACTTTCCATTTTCTTGAACGACAAACTCCTTGAAGAAAATGTAGGTACCAGAGGTGGTGTCACGAGAGAGCAGAACGATATTAGCATCGTTGCCACCGACTTCTTGCCAGTTCGTTATCTCGCCGCGGTAAATCTTAGCGATTTGCGCAAGGGTCAGTTCGCGCACAGGGTTCGAGGGGTGGACTGTGACAGCAAGACCATCCCACGCGACGATAATTTCATTTAGTAGGCCCTTGGCAGACGCTTGATCCTTCTCAGATTGTTTCATAGCACGTGAGGATTGAGCGATGTTTGTGGCGCCATTAATGAGAGCTGCAATTCCTGTGCCGGAACCACCACCAGATACTACTATCTCGATATTCTTGTTGGTTTTCATAAAGTTTTCTGCTAGAGCTGCACCAATGTTTACCATTGTATCTGAGCCGTTGATATCTATTACGGCTTTCTCTGCCCTACAACCGACTACAGCCACTGCCATCAAAGCAACTAGCAAAACTACTACTAATTTTTTCACTATTCGGCCTCCCCTTAAATTATTTTTGTTGTTCACAACAAAATCATAACGGAGC
Organism: Bacillota bacterium; assembly: GCA_009773495.1. Taxonomy (GTDB): domain Bacteria; phylum Bacillota; class UBA994; order UBA994; family UBA994; genus WSXW01. The sequence goes on along the minus strand of WSXW01000029.1, from coordinate 42,575 downwards.
ACCGTTAACACAATAAAAAACCATTGTTAAAGTAATGTTAAAACTACGGGAATAATAACGACCCGCTTTTGTTCCTCCCTCGTATCAGTATTATCCGCCGTTTCTATCAAGGTTACTCAGTGGTAGAGCCTAGGGCTGGCTCACTAGAGCGAGTCAGTTCTGGAGGCCTTTAGAGGTAAAAAGAAACCAAACGTAGCGCCTTCGCCTAGGCGGCTACGCACATATACCGAACCGCTATGTGCCTCGACAATATGTTTGACAATAGCTAAACCTAGCCCGGTACCTCCACCGCGGCTCGAAGAGCCCTTAAAAAACCTCTCATAAACTCTCGGAATTTGTTCAGGCGGGATACCCGGGCCGTTATCCTGCACGTATATCTCTATTTCGTCGCGGTGCTGCCTGAGCCCCACCACAATAACTGCTCTTTCAGGCGAAAACTTGCTGGCGTTATCTAGTAGGTTAAGTAGAACCTGTCTAAGCTTCGACCGATCGGCGTAAATGGACAAGCCTGCTTCACCCTCGATAGCTACTGCTTGGGCTCTCTGATCTAGCAGTTCCTGTAGCACTTCTAAAACATCACTAATCAGACCCACAGCCGTAAAGGAAGAAAATGACAAAGACTCTGTTCGGGACTCCAGACGAGATAGCTGCAGCAGTTCCAGAACCATCTTTGTTAAGCGCTCAATTTCACCGGACATGCGTCGCAAAAAATCCTCCGCAACCGGCTTGTCGTTAAGTGCCCCCCGCAATAAGTTCTCTGTCATCAGGCCTAGCGATGTGAGGGGGGTGCGCAACTCGTGGGAGACATTCGCTACAAAGTCACGGCGTATGTCTATGGCACGATAAACCTCTGTTATATCCTGCAGAGTAATTAACACCCTGCCAGACGCTAGGGGCAACACTGCAGCTCTGATATGGCGATTGCCAATGCCGCCTACGCTTATGCGTTCTGCAATAGCATTACTCTCTGTGCGGGCACGGGTGATCAGTCTAAATAAATCTGGATATCGCTCCAGCAAGAGTTCATGTTTCCCCACCACAGCATCAACGTGTAGACCGAGCATATCTGCAGCCGCACGATTAACGAGCTCTATACTGGCCTGGCTGTCGATAAGCACAACCCCGTCGCGCATAGAACTTAGCACAGCCTGTAGCTTTTCCGATGCTTTCTGCACACGTTGGAACTCTCCCTCTAGGTTCTCGGCCATAGTGTTTAAAGCAGTGGCCAACTGTCTCGCCTCGAGAGGTCCAACCTTAGCTGCTCGCGACCTTAGGTCTCCCTTGGATAGCCGATTCGCTACGGTAACCATTTCCTGTAAAGGCTCGCTAGTAGCTTGAGCATTGCCCAATGCCAGCACTGACCCCACCAGCAGGGCTACCAACCCTCCTGTCAGTGTGAACACCCTAATTCGGGCAAAAGCCAGATTGATCTGGGACAGATCTAGGGCTAAGCGTACCACAAGAACCACTTCGCCAGTCGACGATCGCAATGGCACCGCTGTATATAGCATTGGTACGCCTAAGGTGGAGCTAGACCGTGAGTTAACCCCGACCCTGCCTTCTAGAGCCTCTGCTACTTCAGGCCGATGGCGGTGATTGTCTAAGGTAGCTGCGTCACGAACTGATTCCCCCACAACCCTACCATCAGGGGCAATGAAAGTAGCTCTAGCGCCTGTTGCTAAACCTACACTGCGAGCTAACCCCTCTAGGTCACCTTGGGTAATTTTATCGCGCACTAGGACCTCTGTTAATAATGTCTGATGCTTCAAACTTTGCGTTACTTGCTCAAAATAAAAAGACCTGAATTCTGAGACTAACCACAGACCCATAATTCCTAGAGACAAAGACAGTAACAATAGAATAGTTGCTAGAAGCTGACCCTTAAGCGTTCTAAGCATGCCGGTTCACTTCTGCGAGCTTGTATCCAACACCCCGCACTGTGAGCAGGTATTCTGGCGTACTCGGATCTAACTCCATTTTCTTGCGCAACCAAGTTATGTGCACATCCACTGTGCGGGTTTCTCCGGCATAATCCATGCCCCATACCCTCTCTAATAGATCGTCACGCGTAAAGACGCGACCGGGAGACTTTACAAGAAAAAGCAACATCTCAAACAACTTGGGAGTAAGATGCATATCTGTTTCTTCCTTAAATGCTACATATTTACTAGGGTAGAGGGTAAAGGGTCCATATGCAATGCTGTCGCCGCTGTCTTTTTCTTTACGGGCATCGCTGCGCCTCATTATAGCCCTGATGCGCGCCAACAGTACACTCAATGAAAACGGCTTCGTTATATAGTCGTCTGCCCCAACCTCTAGACCGACAACCGTATCGATTTCACTGTCCCGCGCTGTGACCATAATTATGGGTACATCACTATCGGCCCTCAACTGGCGGCACACTTCAACACCATCCAACCCCGGAAGCATTCGATCTAGCAATACCACGTCGGGTTTAAGCTCACGTGCCAACCGCAAGGCCTCTATTCCAGTCTCAGCTGAGAAAACGCTATAGCCCTCTTGTTTGAGCGCATAGCTTAAGCTAGAGCGAATGTTCTCCTCGTCGTCAACGATTAACACTTTTCGAGCCATATTATTGTTTGGCTCCTAGAGCAAAAGTGAGTTGTCCGCTCACAGCTAGTTCGTCTCCCACATACGCTTTAGCATCCCCTTTGCCTATACCCATTCTCAGGGTAAGTAAGTCAACCTCTAAGCGCAGAATATCTCCAGGTCGAACTTGGAGTTTGAAGCGAACCCCGTCAATGCCCGCAAAAAATGCCAATCGTCCGGAGTATTCGGGCATGGACAGCACCGCAACGGCACCGACTTGGGCTAGGGCCTCAATAATGAGCACCCCTGGCATCACTGGATAGTCCGGGAAGTGTCCTGCGAAAAAAGGTTCGTTCATAGTTACGTTCTTAAAGCCGACTGCGCGCTTGCCAGGCTCAAGCTCAGTGACCTTGTCAATCAATAGAAATGGATAACGGTGAGGTATGATCTTCTTGATCTCATCGATATTGAGCATATGAGCGCCTCCTCGTCTGTATTTATGTTCATATTAGCCCAGAGGACCCAAAAAGTAAAGAAAGCGCCGATGGCGCTTTCACATGTTCACTTACGACCTTCGCTGCTGCCGAGAATAGTCGATGCTACCTTTCAGCGCGTCCAAATTTTCTAAAGCTCTACCTGTGCCCCGAGCCACGCATGATACAGCATCCTCGGCCAAGTTACAGGGAACTTGGGTCACTTCGGCAATAAGCTTATCTAACCCATCTAGTAGAGATCCGCCACCAGTCATAATAATGCCTTTTTCAACAATGTCGGAAGAGAGCTCGGGTGGACAACGCTCCAAAATTGTTCGCACAAGAGCGATGATATTGTTGGTTGGCTCTGCGAAAGCCTCTAAACACTCCATGGATGAAACCATCACTGAAGACGGGAGGCCGGAAACCAGATCTCTACCCCTAACCTCCATAGACTCATTGCGTCCATTAGGGAAGACAGTGCCCACGGTAATCTTAATATCTTCAGCGGTGCGCTCACCAATGAGCATGTTATAGCGTTTTTTGACATAGCGGACCATGGCTTCGTCGAACTTATCCCCACCGACGCGCACGGAATCGCTTATAACAATACCTCCTAAAGACATTACTGCGACATCGGTAGTGCCGCCGCCAATATCTAAAACCATGCTACCCTCAGGCTGAGTAATATCAATGCCTGCTCCTAGCGCTGCAGCCACAGGCTCCTCAATCAAGTACCACTCCTTAGCTCCAGCGTTACGAGCAGCGTCCTCCACGGCCCTACGCTCGACACTAGTTATGCTGGAGGGAACACAGATCATCACCCTTGGTTTAAACAAAGGGTTAGCACCACAAACTTTATGGATAAAGTGTTTGAGCATCTTCTCTGTGATGTCAAAGTCGGCAATTACGCCCTCCCTCATAGGACGAATTGCTGTGATATGCCCTGGGGTCCTACCTATCATACGGCGCGCTTCTTCTCCTATGGCCAATGTCTTGCCGTTGTTTCGATCTATAGCGACCACGGAAGGCTCGTTAAGCACAACGCCTTTGCCGCGGACGAAGACCAACACCGTTGCCGTACCAAGATCAATGCCGATATCCTTGCCCTTAAAACACACTTGCCCTACCCCCTACCTAAGCTCGTCCATTGCGGGTGGAAAAGCTGGGGCCCCTACGGGCCCTAGTCTTAGTGGGTAGTTTCTACATTGGCATGGGTTTCTCCTGCTATTGTTATTGATATTACTAAGTATCTAGCTTGTATTTACGGCGCGTAGCATCGCCCCCGCGCAAATGCCGGGTAGCCTTATTATAGATCAGCACGTCCTGAACTTCTTCGAACAGACCCGCATTTATGGCACGAAGTCTCTCCGTAACATCTTTATGAACTGTGGACTTGGACACGTTAAAATGGTCGGCTGCGGCACGAACGGTAGCCTGGTCGTTCACTGTCCCCCGCCTCCCCGTAGCTCACTAATTCAATAAATATATATGAGCGGGAAAGTGGGATATGCCTGAAAAAGAAAGAGAGCTGCCACGTTTGGCAGTTCTCTCAGATCGGCCTGCATAAGAGGCTTATTTACTCTCGTCCCTGTAGACCTCAACAAAGCTGTTACTCTCATCATATATACGTGCATCGACGATGTTGACAATCCGGAGTTTTGCATTCGTGGTAAGTAAGAACCAACTATCCAGTTCCCAAACCCATCATTCGCGGTATTCGGTATTATTGTAACCCACGATCTTCCACTAAACAGATCTACTCTAACATTCCCTGTTGAAAGGTCATTCCGCTGCTAGGGGTTTACCGAACAGGACTCGTCAATCAATGCGGCGAAGTAGGTAACGCATCTATCTTGAGCCGACCTGCATCCATTACAAAAACCGGAAAAAAAGAGTGGGTGCCTCGCCAAAAAGGCCCATCCTCATTTAAGACAGTAAACTCAATTACATGCGTTAAATTGCCATTATTTCCAAACAGGCCGGAATACACCTGAATACTAGCAAGAAAGCTAGATTTAATAGATGTATATTTGCCATTGGGCAGGTATGATAGAAACCGATCACTGAAAACTCTGTTCATGACCGACGCATCTCCAGTATGCAGCCCATCTATGAACAAGTACAGTAACTGCTCCTTGGAAAGCAGTTCTACTGGTACGTATTTTACCATAGAAGCAGTTCTTAGATATAGAGAATCACTTGTCATGGTGAGTTGTTCAGCCCTTGCTCTTAGGTCCTCGTTAGTATGAAGCAACTCGTCTATCCTAGGAACCATGGCACTAATCTGTCCTTCCAAATCCAGGATCCGCCGCTGCATCCCCTGTATTTCTATCATGTGAGATTCCTTAAGAACAGCCATTTCCTCGACCAGTTTTGCAGCATCGGTGGGAGTCCGCGGAGGAGGAGAACACCCGCAGACCATCAATGTGGCCATTAGTAAGCAAACGATAGGACGTTTCATTTTGTCGGCTCTGTTATCGTGAACCCGGCGTTGCTCGTATCAGAATATGTCGAATCCACCAAGCTAACGACACGGATTCTCGCTTGTGTAGTAGAGACGCTGTTCACCACCCAATATGCGATGCCATTGTTAGGCGCTGAAGATATTATCGTTTGCCAATTTGCTCCACCATTAGTTGATAAGTCGATCCGAACATTGCCACCTAGCCCCACTGAACTCCAAGTTATGGTCTCAGTAGATCCTCTAACCCATTGTTCTCCTCCATTTGGAGATGTCACGGTGAGGTCCGCAAGCTTAAAGGTATTATTGCTAATGTCCCTTCCATATGGATGGGAAAGCGAAGTGACTCGAATTAATGCGTTTTCTGTTACCCTGTTTACTAGCCACATCTCTTCTCCGTCGTTGGGGGTTGATGAGAAGATAGTCTCCCAAGATGACCCTCCGTTCACGGATAGCTCGATCCAGACATTCCCTTCATCAAGTACATTCCATCTGATGGTCTGATATGTACCCTTCTTCCATCGTTCGCCACCATTAGGGCTCAATACTTCCCACTTTCCGATCTTGACTGTACTATACTTACACGCTGCCGCGCCGTAATTCCATTTCACTCGATAGTAGTCCATATTATGAGAGTTTACTACAGGTGTTCCAGCGGTATTGGTACCAACACATATCGTCGTATGATTCCAAAGACCGTTTCCGGTCCAGTCGTAGTAAACTGGGTTACCTATGATAATGTCGCTATTTGTAGGGTTATTCACTAGGACCCCGCCATAAGGGGCGTAATTACTGAAAAAATTGCGGTGAGCGGTAGTGGATATCCAAGATGAGGAAGCAGTATGCTCGTGCGTGAAATCGCGGCCAATTTTGCCCTTGTTATCATACCACCAGACATACGTTCCGGAGGGAACGAAAGGTAGTTTTCCCCCTTCGTAGAGGCTCTGTGAAGCATAATTGGCACAATCACCACCAGAGGGGTTGTAATTCTTGTAGGCGTCTAAGTTGTAGTATTGCTCCCAGAGGCCGTTATTAGCTTGATTAAACACCCACTGGTCCGCATATGTAGCTACGCCACTACGTGAAAACTTCACCCCAGTGCTTGCTGGTACCATGAGGGTCTCGATTGAATAACCTGATTCAATATCTAAGAAGATATCACTCTCTTCTACGTTGATGGACTCACCGACCCACATCCCAGTTAATGGCCCCTCATCATAGATGTCATCAATGACGATGAGTGCCCCTTTCTCCGTACTGAGCACTAAGTTATGCCAGACGCCCATGCCAAAGAAATCAGTAAACCCATTTTCCTCGTAATCGAAAAATGTCCATTCGTATGCCTTTACTCTGATAAGGCCATCCTGCATCTTCGAATAATTCATGATAGAAACGGATGATCTCGCGTCAAGAAGTCGGATACCCGTCCGCAGAGCCATATCTTCTAAGTGCGTAATTCTTCTTTCCTCAGTCCGAAGTATGGACGTGCTTAAATGGCTTGTACTGTCTCTGGTCTCGGCAAACTTCCGCCTATTTATTGCCGTTTCCCGGAGGCCAAAATACTCTGTAACTACCTGCTCTATCATGATCTTCTCTGCGCCGTTAGCAGGGGATGGAAGTTGTAATAGACTTAGGAGCATCACACATAGCAGCATCAACGCTGACGTTCTTTTCATCCCAAAAAACCTCCCAAATTATGATTTCCGGTGTCCCCCATAAAGTAGACAATTAGAACTCGTGGAATCTCTTCGTATCGCAGTTTTTCGTGGTTTATCTGGCCCGGTATTCATGGCGGTGTGCCCTAATAAATTCGAACCTTACTTCTGGCTTCTCGCGAAGTAGGCCGCCGCTTCTTTAAGGATTTCGTTCTCCTCTTGGAGTTTCACGGTAGCATAATGCACCGTCTTTTTTTTGTTGCTCTAGATCATTTACCACAGCTCAAACATCGATCTTGGCTCTTGAGAGTCCTTGCTCCGCAATAAACAAGGAGCACACTCTGGCCTTTGTTAATAACACCCGACTGTGGGTGCTGAGCTTCTGCCTTACCCCAGTTGATGATGTCAAATACAATTAACACCAGTCCTAGGATAAGTTTGAGTGTATCACTGTTACGATTAGTGGTTATCTCAACTCCAGGATACATTCTTAGTTCACCACCGAAAGGATTGAGCGACTGGACATAGTATATCCATTTGTTAGGAGCTGCCTTTAGGGGATCGATATAATCAGTGACGTAGACGATTCTGAAGCCTTGTGCCAGAAACAAGTCCCTAATGGTGTTTAGCGTTAACGTACGATCGGGCCAAGTGGAATGGATATGGAGCTCAGCTGGACTCCAAGAAGAATCTACGGGTAGAGAGTTTACCAACACAGTGACGGTAACACTCTGGGCCGTTAACCAGAAGATCACATCGAATAGGATATGTAACGCCTTCCTGAACAGCCAACTCCTCGGTTGTAACTCGCAGTAGTGAGCCTTTTGCATTTTTCATTTCAGGTAGATTCTCTCGTCTACGCGCATGTAGTGTTCACTTTGCGTACCAGATAGTGCAGACTGCCCGCCTGTCCTACGAATCTCACTCCACTGCTGTAGCTCTGCCAGGTACATTCTTAAATTGGTTTATTTGCAGCGCATCGGGCTTTTCTTTAAGTAGAGGCGTAATGTCCCTGCCGTTTAGGGATAGGCCCTCGAATACCGCTGATTGGTCGTGTGACTTGTCGCTTAACAACTGAACCATTCGATAGCAGATAACTCAAATCGGATACTCTCTGGGGCATATGCGACTATGGTTGGGAACTGATCCACCACATATGCCTTCGTGTCACTGGTTATTGCAACAACAGCCAACACAACTAGATATAACGCAAGCTATTAATTTACGTCTGAACATTACTTAACCCTCCTAACAAATAATATGTATTATGCTAATTTATGCTATTCTCTCTTCTGCTTTATATTCCTTCTAAGTTTATAGCAATATTTTGCAATAAATATAAAGTCAAGGAATGTACTTTTATTATAAGACGGGGATAGGTAGTCAGTATTATATTGGAGATGATGCCCATGCGGAGAGGAATATTAGTCGTACTCATGGTGCTGGGATTGATAATGATGTTTGTGGGGGCAAGTCTTGGCTATACCATTCGCCAAGGGAGCTTCTTATTTGACGGCTCTGAACGAGCCCGATTTCTGTCTATGCTACACGATACTGCTCTGGTGGAGAGAGACGCAGACTCAGAAGTAGCTATCGAGGTAGTGGACTTGGCTCTGCGAGTGTACTCGCCCGGACATGAATTCCGCACTGCCACCTATAAGACTGCCGAAGAAGCCGCATACGGTGCCAACACACATATGGAAGCAGCCCGCCCGGTTGTAATACAGAAAGGGAACTTCCTCTTGTCGTATGGTGGTAATTACGAAAAAACAGCAGAGGCCATGGCAATCAGCCTGGAACGCGTCAGGCAAACATACGAGGGGTTTTCTCCTACCGACTACCCTATTAATGCTGATGCCATTGCTTTATCCCTCGCACGGTTATACTACACCAAGTTGCGACGCAGCAAGATTGCAGTTGCTAATGACCCTGTTCTATGGCTGCGCCTGATACTCTGGCTCCAGACGCGGTGGTTTAATCTACTGCTCGCTCTCGGTGGCCCACTTTATCATTCCGCCTTGCTAAGAAATATTCTAGGCTCCCTCTGGACATTTGGCATAGGGATTATCCTCTTCATAGTCAGCCTGCTGGCCTGGCACCCGAACAGCGGCAATGAAGAAAAAAGTTAGGAGGAACCATCCTCCTAACTTTTTTCTTACCCATTTCCAGCCCCTGCATCCTTCTCACTTCTCATCGGCCAGGTAATAGGTAGGTCAGGGAAAAGACTCTGCATATGCCAGATGATACTGCTAGCACCTATAGTTGCCCAAGAAATAAAGTCTTCATCACGACTGACGTCTTTAACTGTCACTTGCCCTTCAAACACATGTTGTGAAATTAGACCTTCCTTGCACTCTAGTTTCTACCGACTCACTTACTATTTCTGGGTCCATGCAGAGCAAATTACAGCTGAAAGCTCGCCGCAGATAGTGTTTATTGTTGACAATGTATTCTTTGGGCACGCTCCTACAAACGGCAGCAGGGTCTCTTCAACGGCGAATTCAGTTACCCCGGTTATGGTCTTAGCCAAACAGGAGGAGTGGGCCTTGGTTATGTCAATGGATGGGCTAACCCGAATCAAAGTACTAGATGATTATGCTGGATACCTACGTGGTACCTGTCTAGTGACCCGACCAAAACACTACACCAAACAACCCCGACATCTATGGTTGTGACAGCAACGGCCGCACTTCAACCCTTGCCCTATTCAATGGGAGTAAACAACGTCTTGCGCGAAGGGAAGATTGTTCAGGTTCTCTCCACCTATGACAAATGGAGCTATGTCGAAATGGTCGCACATGAATATGGCTGTAGCCTTGGCTGGGTTCCTACAGACAAGCTCATTCCTTTCTCTCCCGAGAAGTCGCGAAGGGGAATACTGAGAGCTGGTGCTCCTCTATATGCATTGGATTCCGTTGGTGGCCCAGACTTATCAGTACATGTCTACGAGCCTCGTGAGCTCAGTGTATTTATTGAGGAGACTTCTGGACAGTATGCGCGTGTATCAGGCCTAGGGGGTTTAAGTCGATGGGTTTTGTTGAGTGATATAGTTAATTATGACCCGTGGCATGACTAACTGTCAAGGCGGGATTTGCCGTAAAGCAAGAAAGCTACCAAGTTGTGGTAGCTTTCTTGCTATTTTCTATTACTTTAGGCTACTCCACGCGAACTAAAAACCTCTCCGTTTTGATACTACCATATGAACTGTGGACTTGGACACGTTAAAATGGTCGGCTGCGGCACGAACGGTAGCCTTTGTGTCCGCAATATATTTGCCAATCTGGTCGTTCACTGTCCCCCGCCTCCCCGTAGCTCACTAATTCAATAAATATATATGAGCGGGAAAGTGGGATATGCCTGAAAAAGAAAGAGAGCTGCCAAGATGGTAACTCTCTTTCGTTCAGTTCCGTATAGCAGATTTGGATCTTGTGGTTATCATATTGTCTTCACTAAACTGCTGAATACTCCTCTGCAAGACGACAACTAGGCCTTTACTTGCTCTCATTCTGATAAATTTCAAAGAAACCATTGCTCTCGTCAGATAGGCTTGGGTTTACTAGGCTCACAACCCTAATTTTTGCATTATTCTCTAGAAAGGTACCGTCCAAGCTAGCTTCAATAACTCCTCTACCGAGGCCTTGGCGCATGGCTGTTGCACTACACCTACCCATGAAGCAAAGTAAGAGTGCATGGAATCGGGCAATCCCGGTGTAGCTAACAGTGCACTTAGTCTTTTCTCAAGCTTCTGGCCGCTGGCCTTAAACTTGGCTTGATTACTAATTACATATGCGCACTGCTCAGCTAATATTGCCAGCCCTATTGTTATTAGAGTGAGTTGTTCGGGGTTAGACAAGCTGATCTTAAGCGCACGCTGGTGCCAACTAATTCCGCGTGGCATGTCCCCCTGCCTTAATAAATAAGTGCCTAATTTCCAACAGATGATTTCAACGGGATGCTCCTTTAAGTTCAAAGTCGGATGCCGATCCAGTTGCTTTTCCCCCCAAACTGCGTACATACTGCACGCAAGCTCACTAGGTGCGTGAGCCATTAGGCGGCAGTAATTAGCCATAACAAAGCGTGCGCTGACTGATGCATTGTTTTGCAGATAACCTGCAAGCTCATCTATTGTATTCGTCTGCGTAGCCTTGAGGAGCCAGCGAAGCGCCTCAGGGGCGTTACCTTGGTCGCACTCTAGTTGACACCGATACAAGTATTGGCGCTCTTGGTCTTGCGGGTTGTGAAACTGCATAATTGCCTCTTCGGAATCCTGCACTGCTAACTTATAGCACGAGCGGTCCGTACGGGTACGAAACGTATGCGCCTGTAGTCGTGTGCCATATGCCTTACCCAAAAGATCCGAATACATTATAGTAACGTCAGAAAGCGGTAACAGGCATGGCACTAACTGAGCCAGCTCTCGCAGGACTTCTATCAGGCGACCCATCTTTTCACTGGCAATGTCAAAAGCGTAACAATTACATAAATGAACGCCTTCGCAAATCATGGCTTCGAAAACTTCTGTCATGTTCTCCAGCCGACTTAACATGGGAGGATACAACTCAGCGAGCGCAAGTAGTTCTTGGTGGGCACAAGCGATGCGGCCAGCATGATTATGGAGTGACAACCTAATGCGGCCCGCTTTAAATATCTCTTCCGTGAAAAGATGTGGCTCCGCCAACACTACTTCTCTTAGGAAGTCGGAAAATAGAGACCCCATCCGATCTGCCAAAGCCAACATATACTCTACACCAACAAACTCTTCAATAAGGCTTAGAGTTTGCTGGATGGAACGCTTACGCCACAGGTAGGGTAGGCATTTATACTCTAAAGTGAATTTTGCCCTATACCTCATCGCATCGCCATGCTCCATTTCTGCGTTTGCTGTAGCACCCAGCCAATCAAAACAGGCTTGGCTGAGCGCCCCCGCGTTTAAGAGGCTATCAAGCAGTTCATTCTGCCCCACTCGCAAAACCGAGAACACATATGGATCATAGGCATGCCTGATTCTTTCGCGTTCTGCCACGCAATACCACGAATGGCAAACATGATCGGCCAACATTAGGCAATAACTTTTGCGTGCCGAACCTATGGTGAAACCCTTCAGCTCCCATTTACGATGTAAACCATATCTCCCGCGCCGCACCCACTCTAAATGCAGGCGTTCCCGCAAACGGTCCAAATATTCCCCCACCACCATCTCTTCGGTGCCGTTCTTGCCCATGCGTCGGCTGGCCACTATGTTTATTACTACCTCATCGTCACTTGTGGTTAATGTCTGCAATGTTTGCGTGATTCCTTCAGATAAAACATGCAGATAGGTAACATCGGCATTCACGATATTAGCTTTATTGACGTTTTCGTAAACCACCGCCCTGCCGCCAGCAGCAAGCACTTTTCTCAATAAGAGCTCTATCATGTACCAGTACTTGCTGTAGCTTAGGACCTTGGTCTCAGTGGCATGCACTGATTCTTTCCAGTCTAGCCCCGCTTCGAAGTAGGCCTCATTGAGCAACTGTTTGGCTTTGACCTCAGTCAAATTACCCTGCGGGAAGAGGAGGCCCCCCACTAAAGAGACCTCCCTTACCTTGATATGGTCTTTAAACTCTCCGCTTTCATCAAGAAATAGGTCGTACTCAGTTTTCACATGAATCACCTCAAATAGCAGGTGGCTTGGTAAAATAATTCATGTCCACTAGGTTAGTTTAACCCCATGACTAGTTATCACGTGCGTTATAGAATCAAGCTTCTTCTTGTTCTTATCGTTGGGGTTGGCTATTTCTTTAGGACGATACTTCTTGTACCAATTGTATAACCTATTCGCAATCTCTAGTCCTGTGGGGCTAGATGCAGTCTCGTTCATGCGCCCTAGCCACTTATTGGTCAGCGGTACCATAAAGACCTCTTTATCCTCGTAGCCATCCTTGTACATTTCCTCTTCAATAGGTGTAGTAAAAGTGCGGGCGACAGCTTTAGGCGCCCTAAGTTTATGAACTTCCTGCTCTATCTGTTGTTCCGCATTTACTTCCTTGGCAGCCCGAAAGAAACGCCCATAACCGACCGTAGTCTTCGCACCCGCTCCGATAGATGTAAGCGCTTGGTCCAGCCACCCTAGGACCAGTTGACAGTCAAATCGGTCCTCATCATTATTAATTTGCCTTGGAGCTAACCCTACCGCAAATGTCTGCCCTTTTGCTACTGTAAGAAAGGGTATGGGTTGTGGGTCTTGCCAGTCTCCGGGCCAAACGTTGTCTTTTTGATAATACTCAGCGTAATGGGGCGTCATGATGTCCACCCGCAAAGCAACTGTCGACAAAGGCAAGATATCAAAGAATACTACGCTGCCCACTGAGGCCGTACCTTCCCCCTCGCGGCCAAAAATTCTAGAAATGTTGGCGTTTGTGTCCAACCACTTATTCGCAAAAGAGCGCACGATCCCCTTTAAAGAAGAAGCTGGGATATAAGGATACCCCTGAGTATGGTGCCAAGAAAACCCGTTCTCCACGGGATGTGCGTTCCCCAGTCCTAGTGCGAGCGGTGAGCAAGTAGAATAACACCGTAACACTCCTCTCCTATCACCGACTAAGGAGGCGAGCCTGACTGCCGCATAGCGCGCTAAATCGGAACGTGAAGAACGCGTATCTGTGGCATCGGCCATGCTTTTTAGCCAAGTTTGTTTTCTGCCAAGCTCTATCTGCCATTGGTCTGACCAGCCGTCAAAAAACTTGTTAAAATAAAGACCGATGTTTGGGTGTTTCATCCCAATTTTGTATAACCCCTCACACCCACTATATATGGGGATTTTCGTCGGCACATAAACTCCTCCTTAATCCGGGGTTTTAAGGTAAGCAGCGGCAAATTTCTTGAGCCACTCAACATAACTTATAGCTTCTGCTTGTGCCTGCATGTAAGTCCTCATATCGGCAGTGACTATGTGGTTAATAAGTTCCTTGTTAGACACAGGCATAAATGGTTTCCCCTCACACAACCAACTCTGCAAAGCCTCGTAAAGCGCAAGATACTGGGGTTCCTGCTTGGCTCTTAAAGTTGCAACAGACTGCCCTAGGCCGTTGCTGATTAAAGTCGCTGTAAAACCGGCGGTTAACTTGGCAAACTTGTCTCCAACCGAATTCCCTTTCATCCCCTTGACAACTTTAAGAGCATGCTCTGCTCTTTCTTGATCCAGGAAAGTAGGCATTATATATCGCCCCCGGACTGTGGTTGCATGACGCACCAACCCTGGCCTACCGTTTCATTACCACCAATTTGAATGTAGGGATGCTTCGTCACCGTCTCCAAGAACTCCTGCACCTGTTTATGTAGCGGAAAGCGCGGTAGGCACAGAGAATACAGTAGCGTATCGCTCGGGATACTCTCTTCGTACCACAGGTTCTTACTGGTTTTGGTCGTATCATCTAGAACATTGCGAGCTCGTATACAGAGTCCATATTGCGCGAAATACTTAAAGTCAGTATCGGCAATAATTGTTAAGGCCTCGACCAGCCTATGTCTCATACTTTCGTGGTGCAAAAGCGGAGCAATAGCCGCGATTACTCCTTCCAGTTTTTCGGTCTTAACAGTGTACGCAAACTCCTCGACAAAAAGCTTCGGAAGAGAGTCTTTGCCCTCACACACTATAACCTCACCCTCTTGCGGTTTTGGCACCTCGAAAGACGCTTTTTTGCTACTGCACAGCGCGAAATCACGCTGAAACCTTTCTAATAGATAGGGGCAAGTTACCCAGCGATAATGACCCGTAAGAGACCTGACCGGCAAGAGAAGCACCCTAGCGTCACTTATGATTAACGCTCCTGCCTCATCCTTGCCAAAGAACTCGTCCACTCGTTCCGCGCGCCACTGTTGAAAGTAGGCCCGCATGGCGCCTTTCATACTGGATCCGGCAACAAATGGGTATTGTGTTGTGCTCTCACGACTTACGGGTAAGTCTATTGCCCCTGCTGTTTGGCCACTTCCTGGATGAAGATTTGTCTCAGCCAAGAGACCAATTATCGTTCCGCTCATTATTTATCCCCACCTTCCAATAACTATTTGCCCAAAGCCATATGTAGTCTTTTCCCCGATGCACTCGCCATGCAGCCTGACTGCCCGCTCATATACTTCTTGGGAAGTTTCATAATACCAAGTGCTTCCAGATGGCAGCATTGGCATTAAGGCACGGGGGGAGTTATTAGCTAAATCCCATCCACCCACATACTCGGCCTTACCTAAGCAGGCGCACATGCAATCTACTCCCATTTCCTTGGGTCCGCTCACTGCTACCTGCTTGATATCGGCAAAACTACCTGGAGTAAGCAGGCTTACCGTAAATTGTATTACCTCTGTTCCCCTAGGAACATCTGGAGGCGAAGGCAAAATATTTGCTATTGAATAATCCGCTTTGGCAGATATGGCTGCCGGCCTCCCTTCTCCACCGACTGCCGTAACTCGTGGAGCGGCCATTAGCCATTCTGGTGTTACACCATTTACTAACACAGCCAGCTCTAGGTCAATATTAGGGCGAATATGGGCACTATTGTATAGCATGCCTTCCTGCACTACACGTGTGTCTAGATCGCGCTTTATACCCATCCTAGGCTCTGTGCTCCAAAGCTGCTCAGGGAAAACTATTTGATCTGACTTTGGAAAACGGTCGTTTAGTATTTCGTAAAGGCCGTAGCGATTCACATAGGCCGGATTCCCCGTGGAGTATACTTTACCATCTCCATCAAGTACAGGTAGCCGCACGTAGCCTAAATCTGTGCGCACCGACGCCCCCGGTACTACTCGTTTCATTTGAGTGCCTCTATCGCCAGACGCGTATGTTTGGGAATATGGAGCGGTGAATAGGAGTTCGTTGCCACGAACTAAATATGGTCCCCGTAGTTTAAGCTCGCCAAGGTGTTCCGCGTCACCGAGGGTGGTGGGCCAAGGAATAACCCCCCTAGGATGCCAGCCCTGCCCTGCCGCTAGGTTAGAGCGAAGGACACCCTGTAACGTCTGCATAGTGGGTGGAAACCGCGAGCCGATTACTCGATTTACGCTTTCACCGGCCTGAAAAGGAGTTGATTCACGAAAAAACGTTGTGTCTAAGAAACGCAGTGCCCAGTAATGCCACACGTTACTCCACCCCCTTTTCTGCCAAAAACTTAATATACTTGAGCCCCTCTATGCTAAATTTATCTGGAATTATGCGAATTGCACCGTTCTCATCTCTCCTAAAGCAAGTACATGCATGCGTCAGGCGATCTATGAGAGCCTCGACTTGGTCAATAGGCAACTTGCGCTCAGCATTCTTCTGATATTCAGCTACCAGCACTTTTTTCCAGAAACCATCCTCCATTATCTTAAAGTTTCCGGATTTGATGTATCTTTGCTGTATGTTATAAATGAAGCTACTATTGAAGACTTGTTTTTGGTATTCCTGCACTAATATGTCAACTACATGTTCTTGCCCATAATATAATTTCTGCCAAGGAAGAGACCACTCCAGCGCTACTCCGCTTCCTTTCCAAACCGCCACCGCTACTGCGTCGCGTCCGATGGTATTTTTTGCCACTTCGTCTAAAAGCTGTTGGATTTTCCCGTAGACAGCCTTAAGCGGCGTAGCTTCATGTGCATAGATTATGGCTGCGGAAATTGAAGGCCTTAGTGCTAAGTCTACTTCCATAAAACAAGTGCCAAATGCTTTTTTCACATCTTCCGCTGCATTAAGAGCGCTATCTAGGGGCACTAGAGCTAACAGGTCATCGCCCCCGCAATAAACAGTAACCCCACAAAAACCCGCTACTATCTTCTCGGCCACAGAGTTGAACCGCCTTAAAGCAGCACTTATGAATCTAGGTTCTTGTTTTTTTAGATGATCCCCCATTCTATCCCCATCCATGAGAAGCATGGCATAGAATCTACCGGGAACTCCTACTTGTTTATGCCCTGTCACTCTATCTAACGCCTGAAGCAATTGACGTTGATTACAAATCTTATGCTGCTCCAAAAACTCCTTGTCCTCAAATGAGCTACGATCGAAGAAGTCGCTCTTTAATGTAGCAAGCGTCCTAACAGGAGAGGCAGAAGACAGTTCCTTCGTTAGCACAGGTATAGACTTAGCCTCGTCGCCCCGATAGCCCGAGCAAGAACTCTGCACCAGTTCTACGTAGCTGGCTATATCTCTGTGAACCTCTGGTGTATGCGGCAAGCTCTGTAACCAAGGAATTGCGGCCAAGAAACGCGTTGAAGGATACTGTTGTGGAACGCGGCCAATTACTTCATCGGCCACCAAGGGCAAAACACGCTTAATAAAAGCGACCGCGCATAGCTGCTCGTTTTCCCTGATTAGATAGCCCTCTACCTGCCTTGCAAGCAGATCCCAAAATGACTTCTGCAATACACCTCTTGTATGGCCTGACAATTCCTGAAATGAACCCATGAGCGTACACTTACCGCCTGGTTCGGGTGGAACAATATGTGTGCGCCAACTCTTGCGACGATCTAAATCGGTGAACAAATCACTAATCACCCATTTTTGCTCCCAAAAATGGCCTACCTGTCGACGCCAAATAGCCTCGGTATCTTTTCCTATCGACGCTATCGGTCGCACGTAACGCTCCCAAATAATTTGGGATAGTTTTTCCCAAGTCTCTTCCACCGCCTGGGTGCAAAGCGCAGGGTCGAAATCCTCAGGAACATCGGCTGCAAAGCGATTTGGAAGCGATGCCATATGAAGCTCATTTGGCCATATTTTTCCATGTTTTGCTGAATCAATAGCATTAACCAGATCATCAATCAGTCGGTTTTGGTCATCGACTACACTAGGCAATATTAGTTTTCCTCCATGGGTATGAACGGCATAGATTGCCTGCCCTGCTAACCAGGAAAGCAAAAAACTACCTGCCCAAAAGTCCTGGGTTTTGCGCGCTTGAGCGACAAAGGTTTGCACTGGGCCTAAGGTGTAATGTAAGCGCATCTCCTTAGACACCTACCCTTCGCAAGGTTCCCGTTCGTTCCAGACATGCGTTAAAGTCTTTATACACAGCAAGAGGAGTGCTTACATCCAGATCTTTCGGGTGAAATATTGACGGCAAAAACAGTATTTGTCCTCGAAAACGCCCCTGCTCCTTAGTGACGTGAAGGAAATACGGCTTTGCTCTACGAGCAAAACGAGAACGCTGGACCTTGCCTTCAATAAGCGGAGCCCCAAGAAACTCGCGAGCCCTAAATATGTTGCGGGGCTCTAAGTCCATTCGGCACTTACGATATGTCTTACCCAGCTCGCCGAGGCACTCAGACCATGAATTAAAGTCGAGTTTTGTTTCAAAGAGCATAGCACTCTTTGAAAAAGCCGTGTACTGCGGCCATGAATCGCCTTGCTGCCAGTCTTTGAAGAGATTCTTTGATAATACCGCTTGACGCTCGACTCCATTGACCTTAACCGGGCCAACAAATGCTAGCGAACCAAAGCCGTTGCGAGAGCGCGAGCCAACACCGCCAAAACTCACCCATGCCTCCAAGGCCTTTAGTACTTCATCATGATTGGATGTTGATGACTTTCTAAAGAGAAATTCTAGCTCAAGTTTGGTGCCCTCTTTAATCCTACTCCTGATAAATCTGTTGCCTCCTTGCTCCCACTCGTAAGTCCCATACGCTAAGTACTCTAGAATATTGATGCTTATCTCTCGTCCTTTAGCTCTGGGCAGCATAACGCGAGGCAGGTTATCTTTTGTGGTATCATGCCCCTCATTCAGCGCATTAAGGTGGAAACTGCTGATACGCGCCTTATCGCCGCCTGCGCCGAAGACAGCGCCCTCTCGCTGCGCCAATTCCGATAGTGTTATGTCGTTCGGTTGTATCGCCCGCCACCAAAACCGCAGCAGCCCTTTAATGCTCTGCGTCCGTATTTCCGTTTGGCTCCGATCAGCTCCTGCCCAAAAGGCAGGCGTCACGAGTTCTAGCTGGCATGTAATCTTTAACATCCAACCCCTCCTAAACGTATCTAATTCTCATTCTTGTCACCAGCACTCATAACTGTGCATCCTGAGGTTTGGCCTTGCGCATCTTTTGCAGAATCCGATCGATGTGTTTTTTTGCTGCATCATAATGACTTTCTGGTGCGAAACCCAGTTTCTCCTGCTCTTTAATTAGCTTCTTAATTAAGTCATCGACTGTCCCCAATTGCCCTTCATGCAAAACATGTTCACTTGATACGCCTCGAAAACCATGCCCTACCACAGACTTGTTACGCAAGTCTGCAAGTTTTTCCCATTTTTCAATTGACTTTACAAAATCACGCGCCTCGGCTTGCTGTGCTAAAAACTTTGCCACGCCTAAGAGGTTGTGACGATTGACAGGACAATCAACAATGATATTTTTGTTTAGCAAATAGCCTCCTATCTCTGGGTGCTGACTGATCCACGCCGGATCAAAATATAATTTTCTGGCCTCCTTACCCCCGACACTGAATTGAGCCCCGTTTGTACTGCATATATAATAAAGAACTGCCTCTTGATACCTGAAGATACGAGATAAAACGTCAGCCCACTCGTTTCGCTCAAGTTTCCACTGGAGATTAGCATATAACTCACGAATAAGTAGGCATTGTTGTTTAGCATTACGCTGGTAGTCTTCTGTTTCAACCGCTTCCTTAAGATAAAGTAACTCGTTCCTTACGCTATTCACATACCAATTTACGCCTGCGTCTTCCTTAGAGAGTGCCCCTACCTTGTCCGCTACGAGCACCGCGCAACCAAAGTCAAAATTCAGCCGCAGTTGCAGAAGCGTGACAAATTTTCTTAAATAACGCCAAGGGGCTTGGGGGAAAGCGGCAAGCAGTTCACTGTTATCGTTAAGAATGTCAACAATCGCAATATAATCTCTCCTGTTTAATGCAGTAGCAAGCCCTGTTAAGAGGAAATCATATTTAGTTTTTCGCACTAAATTGCCAGATATGGATAACTGCTCTACCTGACCTGATTTGTCATTTTCTTCTTTAGGAACATATAAGGCGCTAAATCTATCATTATAGACTTGAACACCGACCATCAATAGCGCAGAGTTCATTTGCTGAGTGCCCCCGGTTATACTCCCATAGACGTGCCCTCTGATGGCTTTAAGATCTGCATCATTCTCCAGCAAATTGAGGTAGAACTTGTAGGTTTTGTCTAAATTCGCAGGGGATAACAATTTTCTAACAGTCACATTAGGAAAACTTCTATTACGATTGTCGTCCCAAAAACCATCCTGCAAAACCTTCTTTAACAGCTCCCCCGCCGGATAAGTATCACTTTTGCTCATTTTGTTATGCTGGTCAGTCCCAATAAGCATCACAAGATCGTCTCGCGTAGCCTGCTTTAATATCTGCTTAACAATAGGAAAATCAATTTTATGCCTAGACGTCTCATAATTTTGGGAAATCCATTTTGCAATCGCCCGATAATCCCACCCTTCTTTTCTTTCGGTCTCTATGTTAGCTGCCAGTAATTCCGAGGTAAGAGACTCATAATTTATGTCGCTATTTCCGAGATTAATAATAAAACAGTTCATGATATTTCCCCTTTCGGATACATTTACCGCATTCAAATACAAATAGCCGCATCACACATGCCTCGTTGGTGGCATGCGTGATGCGGCTATTCTTATTTCCACACAGCATACTCAAGTTCCTGCAAGTTTCACGAGTATTGATACAATTGCCAATGTAACGACTAAGCGCAGCCGATGACGCACTTATTGGGTCAGCTACCTGGTATCCACCCAACTTCCAACTTCTTACTTCAAGTAGGGTCCCCTACTCATCGGGGTAGTGAATGCAATGTGCCTGACCGAGGAAGAGATAGCATATCACAAGTGTTTCAGTCCCCTACTCATCGGGGTAGTGAATGCAATGCAATTGCCCCACGTCTTCAAGAAACGATAGTTAAGTTTCAGTCCCCTACTCATCGGGGTAGTGAATGCAATAGCGGCCCGAGACAACATCCCGGCTGACGTTAAAAAGTTTCAGTCCCCTACTCATCGGGGTAGTGAATGCAATTGAAGAGATGAGTTATAACGAGAGATTGGCGGCGTGTTTCAGTCCCCTACTCATCGGGGTAGTGAATGCAATGACGACGACCTCGTCGAGTTATGGCCAGTTAGACACGTTTCAGTCCCCTACTCATCGGGGTAGTGAATGCAATAAAAACGGATTGCTCGAAAACTCTGGTGTAGTCCTAGGTTTCAGTCCCCTACTCATCGGGGTAGTGAATGCAATTCGTGGCTAAAAACCGAGCGCGGGGCTATTACAGCTGTTTCAGTCCCCTACTCATCGGGGTAGTGAATGCAATTGGAAGAGCGTTTCAGCTTGTTGGAAGAACGTATCAGTTTCAGTCCCCTACTCATCGGGGTAGTGAATGCAATCATATGAAACTATACGAAATTACGAGAAGATGTTGTGTTTCAGTCCCCTACTCATCGGGGTAGTGAATGCAATTAGCGGGATGAGTGCGCATGTAGTTTGGCTAACAAAGTTTCAGTCCCCTACTCATCGGGGTAGTGAATGCAATTCTAAAAGAAGCCGCTAAGTTCCTAGATGGCGACAACGTTTCAGTCCCCTACTCATCGGGGTAGTGAATGCAATCAGCCACAGGCCGAACGGTTTATAAAGTTTATGAAGTTTCAGTCCCTACTCATCGGGGTAGTGAATGCAATACCTTGCCTCGATGTGCAGGTAGTAGATATAGATAGTTTCAGTCCCCTACTCATCGGGGTAGTGAATGCAATGTGACGAAGTCACAATAACAGATGAGGGTCTTGCTGTTTCAGTCCCCTACTCATCGGGGTAGTGAATGCAATCAATTTAATTGCAGAGGTGGTGGGAACATGATTATGTTTCAGTCCCCTACTCATCGGGGTAGTGAATGCAATCGAATGGGGTGGCGAGATTCCTGATAGCTACAATAGTTTCAGTCCCCTACTCATCGGGGTAGTGAATGCAATATGCGAGTGGGTTTGCACATACAAGAAGAAAGACATGTTTCAGTCCCCTACTCATCGGGGTAGTGAATGCAATTTATTAACCAACTTAAAACATTCTGTGTCTGTCGTGTTTCAGTCCCCTACTCATCGGGGTAGTGAATGCAATCAGAACGACCTTATTCACCCGGCCATGCTTAAAGGTTTCAGTCCCCTACTCATCGGGGTAGTGAATGCAATCTAGCGACTGTTATACACTAATTGGCTTGTCCTTATGTTTCAGTCCCCTACTCATCGGGGTAGTGAATGCAATCATGTTTTGAAGAACGTCAAAGTAAGCACCGCTACGTTTCAGTCCCCTACTCATCGGGGTAGTGAATGCAATATGGTAGGTTAAACACCATCAGCGGACTGTTTGGATGTTTCAGTCCCCTACTCATCGGGGTAGTGAATGCAATGTGGCTGCTTTACTAGAAGACCCTAGTATACTCGCGAGTTTCAGTCCCCTACTCATCGGGGTAGTGAATGCAATTATGACGCGTTGCGCAAGGCATGGTTCGTTATCCAGTTTCAGTCCCCTACTCATCGGGGTAGTGAATGCAATCTTGCAGCAAAACGTTCTGTCTGTGGCCGTGCCGGGTTTCAGTCCCCTACTCATCGGGGTAGTGAATGCAATGTCTTTTACTCATGCGCTGTGTTGCGCGTTGGAGGTTTCAGTCCCCTACTCATCGGGGTAGTGAATGCAATGAAGCACGCGAAGCACGCGAATCTGAAAAAATAGAGGTTTCAGTCCCCTACTCATCGGGGTAGTGAATGCAATCTGTCCACGAAGACACCATGCAGGAACTAATAAAAGGTTTCAGTCCCCTACTCATCGGGGTAGTGAATGCAATGGGTGTTAGACGATTATGGAACGCTCATTTTTAAGGTTTCAGTCCCCTACTCATCGGGGTAGTGAATGCAATAGGGTCAATGTGTACACGGGGAAGGAGTATTCCGGGCGTTTCAGTCCCCTACTCATCGGGGTAGTGAATGCAATAACACGCATTCGGACGTAGCGCATACTAACACCCAGTTTCAGTCCCCTACTCATCGGGGTAGTGAATGCAATAGTGCGACAGGCATAAGAGGTGCAGCCAGTGCGACGTTTCAGTCCCCTACTCATCGGGGTAGTGAATGCAATCGCGCCGAGATCGCCCCACTGTATCATCACTACCGTTTCAGTCCCCTACTCATCGGGGTAGTGAATGCAATTCGAACGTGAGGCCGCTGGCGTGTTGCAATGGGCGGGTTTCAGTCCCCTACTCATCGGGGTAGTGAATGCAATGCACAAGTTCGCTGACCAGGACGATGATGCTGCGCTGTTTCAGTCCCCTACTCATCGGGGTAGTGAATGCAATTCCCACGCGGTAAACCACCTAAAGCCGGTATGTTGGTTTCAGTCCCCTACTCATCGGGGTAGTGAATGCAATCGGTACTGGCCTAGTTCCGCTTTCCCTTCTGCGGAGTTTCAGTCCCCTACTCATCGGGGTAGTGAATGCAATGACGGCCAAATCTCTACCCTCGCTGCAGCCCTCGAGTTTCAGTCCCCTACTCATCGGGGTAGTGAATGCAATTGTGCCAGGTTGGTTTGACCGCGAGAAGTTCATTTTCAGTCCCTACTCATCGGGGTAGTGAATGCAATTGATAGCAATACAATGCTAGTTATCGCACCGGCAGATGTTTCAGTCCCCTACTCATCGGGGTAGTGAATGCAATCGGGCCGTTTGATGCGGTCAGGTTACCGTTGCCGTAGTTTCAGTCCCCTACTCATCGGGGTAGTGAATGCAATCCCGTTAAATTAGAAGCCAATAACCCCTTGCTACAGCTAAGTTTGCAGCATTGTACAAATAGCTAAAAGAACCGTTTCTCCCGAATAAAGCATTTCTGCACAAAAACCCGCCCTTCCTTCGAGTGCACCAATATTCTTCTCTATATTCTTTCTCGATCTGCACCAGCTTTTCCTGCTGATCATAGATATGTTTCCAAATTTCCACATGAGTGTCCTCGCGCAAGCCTTGTTAATCAACAGGCATTGGACTGCCGCGGCAATCGCGGCAGTCCAATGTTTAGACCCCTTTACACGCAGTTCTCATCGGGCATGTATCATAGCAATTATTTGACACTCCGGGATCTATTTCTTCGACTACCATACGCATTCGTTCATCGCGCGAATCAATAAACCACTGCCGAAGTTCATCGCTAATAATATACATGTCCTTATTAACGTGGATGCGGTTATTCTTGTATTCAACGTAAACTGTACACCCTAGGCTGACCGGAAACTCATATAGTGACTCCATGGCCAAAGCGTAGCCTGTTGTACTCAGCCTGTGGAATGGACGAGGCAAGCCAAGCTTCATATCGAGAACCATTGGCTCTGAGAATACATAAGCGTCTGTACTGATTCCTTTAGACAGCCCTAAAAAACTGCCGTCTAGCCTCTGCTCGAGAACAATAGGCAAAGCAAGGGTGACAAGCGAATCAACGCTTATGTAGGGAAAGCGAGAAAGATAACTTTGCAGGCGCGACGCTATGCTATTATACTCATACACCCACGCTGCTTTGACCAAAATTTCATTGTACACCCGCCGATCGCCTACGCCAGCCTTACTAATGAGAGCATTTGGAACTTGAACAATATCCTTTAAGACTTGGTCCACGCGCTCGATGCCATAGGTGTAAAGCAATCTCTTAGCGCTGGTTAGCGCAAGCGCCACAGTCTCGTGCAGCAGGCTGCCTGCTTGCATTTCTGAATTGGCTATGAGTTTTGCTCCCCTTACTTTTCGCAAGAACAAATCCCTGCCACTGGAACAATATTGCCCCGCCACTTCGTAAACAGCAAGCTTTAAATCATAGAGAGGCTCAAGTGGCGGCTGGTGCCAATTCCACCCTCGCAGTTCATCCGCAACTGCTGCTTCCGCCCTTGATTTTGGCAACAACTTACGCAGCAATAGCTTTCTTTCTTCATCGTTAAGAAAATACATTACTTCACCTCACATCTAAACAATATAGCCTGTATTCACAATCGCCGCAGCGACTTTTATCGTGCAGAACTTTAGGTAATCGTTGTGTACTTATCATGTTGCGTATGATTACCAAAACCCTCTGCAACGCCCTGCGAATAGAATGATCGACCTCGACCTCTCTTAGCTCCTTGCTTAAAGAGGCATACAGAAAACCTCTGCGAACTTGCGTAGAAAATTCATCTTCTACGAGTATGGCGTAAGCTGCCAGCTGATACTTGTGGTTAAGGCCAAGGCGTTGCATAGTTGCTTTATGCTCTACAGGAAACATCTCGCCCTGTGTATTGATTAAGAGCATATCAAGTACCCCGCGCAGACCTAACCGTTTGGAATAGAGCGGTACGCGAAAACGTCTTTCAGCTTGCTCTAAACCGTAGCGTATAACTTTACGCCTCTTTTCTAAAGTCTCGAACCTAATATGTTCGATAGTGCCTGCCGACATCTTAAAACTCACCTTTTTGTCCACTGGCATGACGTAGCAGAAATAAACGATGCGCGGGCAATAAAAATATTGCTTTATATCCGTCACCTTAAGCTCAATCATCCTCTTTTGGCTCCTCAACCTTATATGTCTGGCGCAAACGAAAGTCTTTTTCGCAAATATTGTAGAGATGAATACTGCCCCCATGGCGTCCGAGCAGCTTTTTTACTCTCATAAACAGTTCTTCTCGCTTGTTGGTGTTGAGCTGACCCGAAAAGGCGCTGTACTGCTCTCGTTTTAGACCATAGTCTTTGCACGCCTCAGAAACCTTGTGGCGAATCCTATCATCGGTGATGTCGTAAAGGAGAAGCACTGGCATACTACCACCCCGCAATGTGAGACGTGTATTTACCTTCGCCCCTCAAGAAAGAAGCTAGCTTACGCGACTGAGCGTGAATAATATTGCTGAGTTTATACTTTTTGCCGTCGTAGCTGTCTGTAGAATCTAACCTTTCGCTCACACGCTTGGCAATTTCACTTCTGGTCTCAATTGTTAATTGTCCGTTTTCCTGCTTCATATCGAATCCCCGACTAAATGAGGCTATCGCCACTCGGTCAACTATGGCCTGTCGAAACTCCTCAATGAAATCTAGCACCATGCTGGCTTTCCCAGAGCGGTCCACATGTAGGAATCCTGCATATGGATCAAGACCGGCGGTGCTAATTGCGCCCCATATGCGCCCATATAAAATACCATACCCATAGTTCAAAAACATATTGAATGGGTCTGTTGCCCCACGGTGCTCTCTGCCTGGTATCTCTACCTTTCCTTTAAGGATCTCGGCTACTGTCTTCCAATAGGTGTCCGCTGCTTGCCCTTCAGCAGCAAAAACTATAGGACGTAAATCATCAAGAGATTCACTCTCCAAAGAGCGTATGTGACTCAAATGTTTATCCATTTTGTTTACTGCTGTTTGGGTGAACTCATGAAGTTCTACCCTGTTTTCTTTAAGATGCTTGGCAAAGTACTTGAGGGTGTTTATTTGGTTATGTACTTTACCGGAAATAATAGCCTTTACTAGCTCTATACCCCTGCTATCCATGGCCGCCAGTAACTGCGCCCGCCTAGTGACAATAGTGGCATTCACGTGAGGGGAGTGTATCACACCGTAAACCTTGCCATTCGGAGACATCAGGTTTATCTGAATACCATGAGTCATGCATTCCTCTATTGCGTCCGTTGAAATAGAAATACCGCCTGAAGCTAAAGTAATACTTTCGATCTTGAAAAATGGTTCTTCCACTACTATTGAATCCTTGTTTTTTACTACAAGGCGTTCGCTTTTCTTGCCGACAAATGAACCAAAGTTGTCGACGATGATTTCCATTAGCACTCACCTCAAAATTAATTATTAAGAATAATTATCTAGGATATACCAACACCATCTCTAAAGAGAGGTTTTTAGCCCGCTAATCTGGTCATACGGCATATCCGCAATAAAACTTTTTAAAATTTTGCTATACCTTACATGCCCTGCTTTATTTAGAGCAAAAAATATAGGCGAGGACAGCGGGACCAGATATTTGACCACATCCAACGCGGTATCACAACGAAGCGCTAGCTCCTCTTTGCACGCGGGAATTACTTCATGCCCGTCAAAAAGCGCCTCCCACTGTCTTTCTAAGTCCTCCATGTCAGCCGCAGGACTCATTCCTAAAGGCAGCTGCTCGCGAATTACAAATCTCTCAAAGAGCGCGATTTTTTCAGCTAAGATTTTCTTAAGTGCCGTTTTCATCTCAGCGGAATAAGTGAGGTCGAGAAGCTCTTGCAGATTTTCTTCGCGCAACAGCCCGTCAGCACTAGAGTTGCGAAAGTCCTTTAAAACAGCTAGCACACTCTGCAAATGGGTCTTATCATAGGGTGCATATTTGTGCTGCTCTCCGTTAAACTCTGCGAACAAAAAAACATCGGCGGGATCCCTCTTGCTGTACCGGTTCACTCTGCCAAACCGTTGTAAAAGTGACTCAAGGGGCGCGAGTTCTGTAAAACACGTGTCATAATCTATGTCTAGAGATACTTCAACTACCTGGGTCGCGATTAATATGCGCCCAGGCTTAGGTTCAACTTGCTGTTCCTTTAGTACCCTGTCCTCAGCCGTAAAACGACTATGAAAAAGCAAAACATCGTCATAGTCTTGACTACGGATAAATTCCCATAACCTTACAGCCCGCATTGGTTGATTAAGCACAACTAGAACAGTAAGCCCACTCTGCGCAGCGTGTAAAATTCTAGGCGCTGCTTCTAAATAGTCCTCACTCAGTATCGAGAGTTTATGCCTTTCTATCGATGCCAACCATCGTAGTTCTGGCCTAATGACATGTTCTATAACGAACATCTCCTCAAGAATACTTCTCAAGTGAGTGGGCATGGTTGCTGACATGAATAGGCACTTGGCTAAAAAATGGTCCGCAAGATATTTAGCACAGGCGAGTGCCATTGCAGTAATGTTCAAGTCATATGCGTGGATTTCATCAAAAATTATTTGTGCCCCCAGAGTCCCACAAATAATTGCTTCGTGCCCCTTGGAGGTAAAGAATGCCTTAATAAGCTGCAGTGGGCTAGATACCCTTATAGGAGCTACGTTTAATCTTGCAATTGCTTCTTTCTCACGCACCATGCGGCGAGATTGCGAGATATCATACCCATCGTCAAGGGGGTTCTGGTAAGTTCGAATTAGGCTCTTGCCGTGAATGACTGATACGCATGGCTCGCCGAAAACTCTGCGCAGACGAGATGTCATGGCGTTCATACTTGCTTGATAAGGGAGTAAAAAATAAGTTCGTCCTCCGAGCTGCAGACGCTCTTTGACTACGGTACTCCAGAGCAAAGCGCTTTCAGTCTTCCCGGCCCCAGTGGGAGCTATAAGAATAACATTAGCGGGTAACGCTGCTACTCTATGTTGGTGCTCCCACATATTTACCTTCGGAAACAACAATCTTTCCATCTCCGGCAAGCTTGATACACCACGGAGTACTCGTTTTGCTCCACCACTGGCCAAGTAATCGCTTTGCATAAGAAACCCTCTCATAATGATTGCTCTTTTGATAAAAGGGTCTGCACTCATCACGTAAGCGTCACTCTTTAACCTCTTCTCGGTGGCCCTTATTTCTTGCAAGTGAAGATGTACCGCGTCTAACATGTTTGTGTAAGCAGACCGCCAGCCTACTTGAGTTAAACTTTGCTCCTCAGCAATTTTCATTATCATCTGTTTGATCTCGGCAAAGAGATCTGAATCTAATCCTTGGCATAACTCAACCAACGGCCCTATTTCGGATGCCGGCTTTCTGTCGGCGTAATAAGCTGTACTAGACCCTTCACCCATTAAGTAAGCCCAATTCCGGTGATGTGTCACTACGGCTCCTGCGACCAAAATCTTTTCCTCCACACTTAACTCCGCCGATACCATTGCTAAACTCAACACCTCATGGCGTAGCTTAAATGGAGGACCACCCCTCAGATACTGTTGGAATTGTGGGTGAGCTTTACCTAAATCATGGAGTAAGGCAGCCTGCAACAATAAAGGTACAATACCGGGAGCAATTAAAGATAACTCTTTTTGATACAAATCAACTAATTCCCCCATCACCTTAACGACATCCCTCGTATGCTCGCATAAAGATAACCCCGGCTCACCGGGGTTCGGCGGGGTTTTAGACCATAGCTTGCTGTCACTCAATTTCCAACACCTCGCATAGGCATAAACCATAACCCGCGAGAATATGTAACGCCTCTGACTTCTAGGTGATGGTTCGCGTCCACAAGGGCCTGTTCAAAGGGGCGTGATGACAAGACATCGTCACCTTCCTCGCATAAGTCAATCCGAAGCGGGCGCGTACCAATTTGAACGTACTGCGCAAAGGTTGGTTCACGATAGTTAAGATAATCGATCTTGGCCGGCATCAAGACAGGTACACCGTTCGTCACATATGGTCTCAACTCCCATGGCAATAAGGTGCCGGAAAAGAAGAAACGCTGCCCGGCCGCTAGATCTACCATAATGGCAGAATGACAAGTCGCAAGATCTTGACTCCGTCCCAATATATAGCTAAAAACTGGAGAAATAAATCCTATTTTTAGCTGGTTTAGCATCTCACTTGGTCCTTTTACATAAAGATGCATTTCTACATTCAGCAGAAACTGCCGTCTTTGTATATTTATGCTGCCCTCGAGGTTTTTTGGCAAGCCAAGTTCATTGATCCCCCTGCGATTCCCTGCTTCCTCTACTACATGCGCTGTTTCTAAATCCTCTCCTATGCCCTGATGCGTAAAAATATAAGCAAATTCTAGCCCAGTGGGATCAAACCATTTGCCTACCACACTACACAAATGGCCATAAATAGTGGCTGGAGGAGGCATTTCATATGTTGGCAATCTGCCAACCATGACGTGGGGGTAGCGGAACGATGCTGTCCGCGCAGTGGTTGTAATTTTGAGGGCTGTTACGCTAACCATACACTAGCTTCCGTTTCCAAGTCCGCCAGCAGTTTTTTTATTGCTTCACGAGGATGGCCGAGGAAAGTGCACCTATTGTTATATTCTGCGCCTTTACTGATTTCGTTTAAGGTTGCAGACAATTCAGCGCGTTGTTCGTCAAGATACCCCTGTGGCAACCCGACATACATACCACTTATAATCTCGTCCTTGTATACCCGGGCGATTTCCTTAATAGCATCATGCTTAATTAGAGGAAGCCCTTTGGCATCCGCTCCAACGGCCGTAGAAAAAATGTGATTCCCTCCTTTTGTTACAGCCATAATCAGTAGTTTTGGAGCTACGTCCGTATAGTGCATCGCTAGCTTAGCTCCTCCAGTCAGCTCGCCTAACGCGAGAAGAACCTTACTTAAGCGGTTTTTTCGCTCAGCTAACGGCAGTTCATAGGCACGACCATCATCGAAAGGTGCTAGTTTCAACTCGATAGCCTGCTTTAAGCGCACTTCGTCCAGATGCTTGAAGCCAGACCTGTTGACGCTGTAGAATCTTCCAAGCATAGCAAGGTCCATGGAATAAAGGCCGCTTAAGGTGGTGCGATAAAATTCATGCTCAAAGGGCACTGCATTCCCCTCTTGCCTTGCCATAACTCCAAAATCTGTGGTTACCTCTCGCAGTGGAGCAATTGATACTAAAGTGCTAACTTTAAGTGGTGATTGCCTCGTGAGGGTCACTTTATCTTGCATGGCAGTGGCTTTATTATCTATCCCTTGTTCTTCACGTAATTTTTTCGCTTCTGCCGATCCTGATGGCGCACGCATATAGCCAAATACATCATCTTCTGCGTATTGTATGGGGTTGGCGTCCGTATAGGCGATTTTACCTTCCCTAAATACTGGTGAACTCGTCCATCCATCCATCTTGCTGAGAATACTCCGTAACCAATAGCGAAAAGCCTGTGCAGAAACATAAGGGAATACACCCGCTTTAGACGATATGCGTTTCACGGCAACGGTATTATCTGTCCTAGCATCTTCCACGGCACCAGCATTATTGAGGGCAGAAGCTGGACAATCAATCAACAAGAGTCCTGATAAGTGTGCCATATTACTCTACCTCCTCCTTTTCCATGACCTCTAACTCCCTCACCAAGGGTGCATTTGTCTGCCCTACTCTCTCCAGTATGCGCATCAGGAGCAAGTCTCTTACCAGCCACCAGTCTCCTAACGGGTTTTCATCTGCCGAAGAAACATCCAATAGCTGCAAGACGTTTTCCCACTCCAAAGGTCTCTTGGCATCACATAGACGTCTTTGGCAACGCAGCAAATAGTTCATTAATTCTCGCGATCTTAGCTCTTTCATGTAAAGATTAGTGAGCCAGCGTTTTTCTCCATGGTCTAGGACCAAATCGGCGATCGAGTCTGCAGCCTTACGTATTACCTCCAACCGATATTTTTCCATGCCACTCACCCTTCTTAAAAAAAGTTCGGCCAAATCAAAACTATTACGGGATATGTTTTTTGTCTGTAGGAAGAACTTACGAACAACCAGCTTAGCTCTTCTTTCCCAGTCAGGGCTCATAAAAGCCTCACTCAGAAATTCATAATACCTATTGCGCAGCGACATGCTTTCAAGCTCGTCCTCTTCCAACGGTCGCTTCTTCTGCTTTGGCGTCGCCCAAGCTTCTCTCTCAATGCCAGCGTGTACCTCGCGCACCGTTGCAGAAGACATCTTTACGTCCCACCAAAAATCTAGGAGCTGATGCGGTAAAAAATACTGCTTAAAATCTGGTCCTGATCCGTAATTAGTAAAATGATACCCAATACAATCACAAAACTCCCTCTTGTCGTCAATAGTGTCAACCACCAGCTTGGCGGATTCCAATAATCGACTTCGCGGCCAATCTAGGGATTGCACTTTTTCTCCCCTTAGCGCAATAATACGCTGTAGTTTCTTAAAATGTATGCTTGTCAAACGTTGGAGCAGCTTCTGATTTGGCGTCCACCAAATTAATGGTTTGCCTGTCGCCTTAATAGTCCCCAAGGGGTAAAACTGTATGGCAAGCAAACAGTAGCCGCACACCGGAGTGCCCACACGACCATAGGGAGCAGTAACTAGGCAGGCGGCTGAGCTAAGCAAGGGTATGTGCTGTTTATCGGCCAAAAACTGCGCCGTACGTCCACAAAATGGACATGCTGCCGCCGGCTCTAACAGCGGGGCCTCATATGCCCGCAGGAGGGTTAACTGGTTTGCCCTGCGCCGTTCTGCAGGTATTTTAGGGTTAAAGTTACACCACGGGGAGTTTGGAAAATGAATCGAAAGATATGCTCTCATCGGCGGATTCGCATATTGCTCTAGTAGCCATTCCTCCAATAATCTTAGACTGCCCGAATCTATTTCTGTACATGGCTTTCCTATTTGCGTTTCCACTACGGCAATGCCAGCATCTACGAAAACATGACCAGTATACCTTAGTAGATCAAACGACAAAGTTATTCACCTCCTCTCTTTGATTAAATGTGTTTTTCTAAGCCTCCATTCTCACCCACCCCAACCCAAACACCACGCCTTTGCCGACGTGTAAAAACTCGGCTGCTTTAAGATAAGGATAAAAAGGAGTGAGGTCACCGCGGTAGGTTGCTTTACCGACAATACCACCCATGCTCATTTTGGCATCTTGGCGACTCGAATACCTCTCCCAATCTGCCCATTCTGTAGCATCGACAACTAATTCCACATGGGAAGCTTGCTCAAGTAGATCTGGAAAAGGCAACTCTAATATGGTGTCGTGATGAAACAGCAGCATGGACGTAAGTCGACGAAAAACTGCGCGCATAACAAGATTAAAGTAGGGTTTAGCCATTTGCCGCTCGTCGCTTGTGAGTCGAGTCATAGTTAGGAAGTCCAAAGAGAGGCTGTGCGTGGCTGGACGCGGGATTTCTAAAATCTGCTCGCCAGTTATTATGGATAAGTTGTTCTGTATGCGCCCGGTAGATGCATCATATACAAGGCTAGGAATGCCGTCATGTAAATCGGTGGATTCTACCTTCACTAAAGAGAAAGGCCGACGCCCCTTACCCAAGCCCTTTACGCCCAATTCTTTAAAAACAAGGATGAAATAAGGCAGGTAGTCTATCCCCCGCCCAGCAAGAATTAGTGAGAAGGTAAGGTTCTCCCACAGTGCGAAATCGGTTTTCTCAGCAAGCGGCGGACGCAAAATAAAGGGGCGCGGAGCATCGCTAAAGCCACTGGGCACCTGAATATTTGCGGGAGGAATTGTTTCAAAAATGTACTTGTACGGGCATGAGAGGAATAACAAGCACTCCGCGCACTGTGCCTGGCGCTGACTGCAGACAATTTCTTTAAAGGTGGAGCCAAAGCCACCGCGAAACGTAGAACCTTTGTAACGGGGCAAGGATAACCCTGCTTCTCCCGCGGCTATGATGAAGTCGAGTTTGACGAGCTTAAGTTTTGCAAAGCCGCTCATTTTATACCTCCAAGTGTAGTGTCACAGCAATAAAAAAGCGGACAACCACTCTAGTTGCCCGCTCCCTGTTGTCTACGCATTAATTCTACAATAGTTACCATATTCCTGCAATATCATGTTTGTCTAACTATGTCATTGGACGAAACCAACCGGCTTTTGTTACGCTAGGCTGGGGCAAGATTCTAACCATCGGGCTACCAGTGAACGCGAAAAAAAGTGGCCCCTGTTGAATACAGGAACCGCCTATTAGCAGTATAATCCCCGCCCTTTTAGGGTGTCTACAATCTAGGGCTCAGTTCAATGCAGAGCCACCTGTATAGGTTGTCTTTAATCTTTCTCTACCACGCCAATGGCTTGGTACTACTTAAACATCGAGGTGGGGTCAACCGATTCTTCACGTTCATAGAGGGCGAAATACAGCTGCGGGCTATCTGCGCTCATGGCAGGTGGATTTGACCCGACTTGGCCGATCTGCTGACCTTCAGCTATCTTTTGACCTACCTTCACTGACACCTTGGTAATGTTAGCGTAGACAGATTTCCAGCTGTTACCATGGTCAATAATCACCTTACATCCCCACTCCGGGTCTTGTTCCACAACGCTTAATACTCTTCCGGCTATTGCCGCAACTACCGGTGTGCCCTGCGTAGAAGCGATGCCTACACCGTGCCGCCAACGATAGTCTTGGTAGGTGTTAGACCACTTGAATCCAAAGGGTGCGGTAATAGTCCCTTCTACAGGTCTCTTCAGCTTGTCGACAGGAGTAGTTAGACTCAGTACAGGCAACGCCGGCTCCTCTTCGGGTGCTGGCTTTTCAGCTACAGGCAAGTTCGGCTCCTGTGTTCCACCTGTGGTTTCTGCAGATGGCTCATCATCCACAATTACCCCCGGCGTTGGAATTTGAGTGACTGGCGGATAATCCGGAAGATTAATGGGATTGTTGCCAAGCCTATAAGGACTATTCCACCACCACAAACCCGCTAGCCCTAACATCACTACGAGGTATGTCGCGAGTAAAAACCCCCTGCTCTTCATGACCTGGGAGAATTTAATGTTATTAATCCTGTAGCTTAGAGACTCGAAGTAGACTACTGCTCTCAATCGCTGCTTGTTCATGTAACCGCGTATACGACTTGCCATATTCCGTACACCTCCATATACAAGTGTTGCCCATTATTTTCCTTGTTATACGAACACGGATGGTTTTTTTCGACAAGGCGCTGTACACTCAATTAGCCTTGCCAGAACAAAATCCCACGGCGCTTAGCCGTTACCTGCCGCTGAGGCTAGTAATTTGTACCCCCTGATAATAATATTGGAGGATTTTCCTACTGTCGTAACCAGCCTTAGCCATGCCGTCTGCCCCATACTGGCACAACCCAACCCCATGTCCGTACCCTGTGGTGGTCACTCGCACTTCGGAACTAGAGATTTCGAGCGCAAAATTAGTGGAATTCAGTCCTAAAGCCGAGCGTAACTCAGTCCCCTTTAGGGTTTTGGACCCTAGCATCATCTCTAGAACTCTGCCGCTTTCGCTGCGCGTTTTTACTTCTACGGGGGGAGACTTTCCAGCGAGTTGCTGAGCGGTGACCAATATGGTACTGTCCTGCTTTTTCAGGGCAGCCACAAAATCTGCATGGCTAAAGGTTTTGGTTTCTGTAAGGCGATTGGAGTGACTGCAGAAGTTACATTCAACTCTGATTAAGTAAGAGAAATAATTGCTCCACACTTTATTAGCATCTTCCGTTTGGCCGCCACAGGTGGAGTGGAATATGGGATCTATAACCTGCCCTCTGTGCGTGATTATTTGTCCGACTGTGCTTTCTACCGCGCGGCGTATCCGTGTATGGTACTCATTAAAAGATACTAGGCCCCATTTTAATTGCAGGGCCTCTAAAGGCAAAAATGCTTGGCAATGTGCTGGGTCGTCACAAATGTCTGCCAGCGAATGTTGGCTGCACCCCGCACCACCAAACTTGCTCGCCCGGTGCGCGGCGTAAGTCCTAGCGGCTATCGCTTGGGCTTCAAGAGCAGCGGTCGAGAACGATGCGGGCATTTCTGCTGCCACAACCCCAGCTACATACTCCTCTAGCGGTATCATTAGAACCTGTGACGTGCTAGTAATATATACTGCTACTTCATAAGGGCTGTCCAAAATTGAAGGGGGCGGCGTTAGCCACCCCCAGATGCTTACAATAAGTGCAGGAATAATGACAAGTATAAGTGCGATGAATACCCCAAAACGAAGCAAAGCCCGCAAGGTCACCCCTCCCAGCATATCTAGTATATGCTGTAAGGGCACTATTAGAAGGTTGTCATTCCCGCCAAATCTCTGCGCCCACCTGATGCAATTTGAGAACAATATCGACATAGCCACGCTCGATATGAAAGACCCCGCGGATCTCAGTAGTGCCTTCTGCTACCAGACCTGCGAGAATTAAGGCCGCACCCGCTCTAAGATCTGATGCCGCCACCGGTGCGCCGGATAAACAAGGCACCCCCCGAATGACTGCACTTCTTCCGTCGATACGAAGGTTTGCACCCATGCGCCGCAGTTCCGGGACATGCATAAATCTGTTTTCAAAAACTGTCTCGGTGATGATGCTAGTCCCTCGAGCTAACAACAACAGGGCCATCATCTGCGGCTGTAAATCGGTAGGGAAGCCTGGATACGGTAATGTTTTTACATCCACCGGCTCGATCTTCTCGGGACCTATAACATGTACGCGATCATTAAGACAGTGCACAGTCACCCCAGCCTCCCGCATTTTTGCTGTCAATGAGATGACGTGCTCAGGTATGACGTTCTCCAGAATAATGTCCCCACCGGTGATAGCCGCTACCACCATGTATGTCCCGGCCTCAATGCGATCTGGTATCACTCGATAGTCTGACCCATCGAATTGTTTTTTTCCGTGAATGAGTATGGTGTCTGTCCCTGCACCCTCGACTCTACCACCCATGCTGTTGATAAAACAAGCTAAGTCAACAATCTCAGGTTCCTCCGCTGCGTTTTGAATGGTAGTAATTCCTTCTGCAAAGCAAGCCGCCATTATGATGTTCTCTGTCGCTCCAACGCTGGGGTAGTCTAGATAGATAGTTGCACCCACAAGGCGATCCGCTCTAGCTTCGATAAACCCATGCCCTACTATGATGTCTGCGCCTAATAGACCAAATCCTTTAAGGTGCAAATCTAACGGTCGCGTACCGATGGCACAGCCTCCCGGAAGTGAGACTCGTGCTCTGCCTAGCCGACCCAGAAGCGGACCCATGATCAGGACAGAGGCCCTCATCCTTGTTACCAATTGATAGGGTGCTTCTACATCCCTTAGATCGCTTGCATCCAACTCTACGAAGTCCCCGTGGGTGTCTACCTTTACTCCGAGGTGCTCTAAGACTTCAAGCATTGTCACTACGTCATTCAAATGTGGGATAAAACTAAGCTTTGTCTTTCCCTGAGTTGCCAGCAAGCTTGCTGCTAAAATCGGCAGCACCGCGTTCTTCGCTCCGCTAACTGCTACCTTACCGGTTAACCTTCTGCCTCCTCGCACAAAAATACTTGCCACATGCCCCCCCCTATCCGACCAAGTATTTCGCACACTTATTATGTCCATTTAACGCTTTGTCTAGATGGGAAGACTAAATGTTGGCCACGCAAGCCATAGGTAAGTACTTCCCTCGTTTGGATTATAGCGTGCAGTAATGGAGACGTTTTGCATACGCCCATCCATCATAATTCCACCGGGTAACCGTTTACTATATGCACTCACGTTTATAACAGCCCCATCGCTAAACGACTCCTGCATATCAGCCTGCAAAACAGCCAATATCTGGCCTAGTAAGGCCGACGCTTGCTGGGAAGATAGCCTCCCTTTAATTACTCCCACTAAACACGTTGTTAGTTCCACCTTGAGACCAGAGGCTTGAAAGAATTTTTTGAGCTGTCGCTCAGCCTCTTCAATACCCCTACCTTTATTATTCGTCTGTACAGTCACAATTAAGTACGACTCACCTGGCAATGATTGTGCGCTGACGTCAATTAGATAATCCAATGCCGAATATGAGGCTTGTGCTATGGTAACGCCGTCATCCGAGCTGACTAAAATGTGCGCCGGGATTATGCCAAAACTTGCCTGGGAACCTACCTTTATTATAGCCTTGAGTTGTTCTTCATTCATACTAGTAGCTGAAACTTTAGCCCAACCGTTCATAGTCATTTCTACTAAGGCGGCATCGGTGGCAGCGAAGGCCTCTTGTAAGATATCTAGACCCTGCCCCTCGCCTGTAATTTTATATAAGAGATTACCACCAAGCAATGTAATGCTAATAATTATTAAACCCGCCAATACCTTCTGCATAACATCTCCTCCTCTTTAGCCATAATTATTGGCATTAGCAAGAGGAGATATACTGAGCTGCAAGAGAAAATACGGGTAAGGAAGTGACGAACCACAGAAGTCGCAGAAAAGTACGAAAAAGCACAGAAACCAGCCCGTAGGATTAAGAACCCGATACACGGAAGGGCCGGAAAGGTGTTATGAAGGGCCGGAAGAGTAGATATTTCTCGTTGGCGTTTTGCTATTTTGTGTGTTACCGTACCCCCCTACAACTAAAACGAGGCTACCCTGGCGAGTAGTCTCGTTTTAGTTGTAGTTACGTCTCCCTCTGCTCAAGCCATTTGGGCAACTGGTTGATAGCGTACAGAGGAAAGTTGACCATCCACTCTTCCTGCCTGAAGTTAGACATGGAGCTACGAACCGTATATTTCGGCCGGTATTTATTATAGTAGCTTTTTAGGCTTTTTGCCTGCAGATTTTCCTCAGCCTTGACTTCCAGTGGGACAACATGCATCCCGCTCTGAATCACAAAATCTAGCTCCGCCGAGCCAGTTTCGGCAGACCAGTAAAACGGTTCTATTTCTTTTATGGCGGTCAACTGTTGCAGAACATACTGCTCGGTCAAGGCCCCCTTGAATTCCTCGAAAATTCTATTCCCCTCTAGCAGAGATTTTACATCAAGTCCGCTCATAGCAGAGAGCAGCCCAACATCAACTACAAACAGCTTAAATGAATTAAAATCCTGATAGGCACGCAGTGGCATACCAGGTTTGCTAATGCGACTTACTTTATGCACTAGGCCACAATCAGACAGCCAGGCCATCGCCAATTCATATTCACGAGCTCTAGCGCCCTGACGTATAAGACCATAGATAAACTTCCGGTTTTCCTTGGCCAGCTGGCTCGGAATCGAATCCCATAGCATACGAATACGCGGCACTGTCTCGTGTGGAGCGTGTTTCGAGAAGTCCTGCTCATAGGCCATCAGGAGCCGTTGCTGCACCTGGCGCACCATGCGGTAATCAAGAGTTTCTGCAAAGGTTTTTACGGCCTCTGGCATGCCTCCAATATAATAATACTGCTTAAGTAGATCTATATATTTACCTTTGAACCCAGTAATCATTTCCCAATCCATGTTCTCAAGAAGATCAACTAAACGCTCTTCACCAAGAGCACGCATAAATTCCAAAAAATCTAAGGGGTAGAGGTCCATAAAATCGACCTTGCCTACCGGAAAAGAAGCACCCGGATGTAGCGCTACCCCTAGCAGCGACCCCGCTGCGATAACATGGTACTGTGGCGCGTTCTCGCAGAAGTACTTGAGAGAAGTTAGTGCATTGGGCACTTCCTGCACCTCGTCAAAAATGACAAGAGTGTTATCAGCGTCGATGCTCACCCCTGACTCAATCTGTAAAGCAGTAACAATGCGGCTAATATCCAAATTCCCGCTGAACAAGTGCTCCATACGCTCGTTATTGTCAAAGTTGATGTAAGCGTATTGCTTATACTGCGTGCGGCCAAACTCGCGCATGAGCCATGTCTTACCAACCTGCCTCGCGCCTCTTATAATCATCGGTTTTCTAGCCCTACTGTTTTTCCACCCGATCAGATCCTCTAAGGCCCTTCTATACATACGCATCACATCCTGGCCACATAGTATACTCCTATAATAACGCCCTATTCACATAAGTCAAAGGACTTTTTGTATTTTTACAACAAAACATTAACGGACTTTGCGTATACACACGGTCATGTGTTGCTTTGAAGTGAGGCTACCCTTACGAGTAGCCTCGTTTTTCTAGTAGTTGAGTCTCCCTGCGCCTTAGAATGAGACGATGCTCCCCGTGGTAGGGCGGCTCGTCTCACTCAGAACAAATCTGCGTGGGTGCCAATTCTAGCAACAACTTAAGTTTTCTGCAGTAGGCCGGATGTTACCCGATTCTAAACCTGCAATATAGGATCTTGAGCAGGTTCCTTCCGCCAGTGCAGACTGAGAAAGCCCTAGGGCATTTCTCGCGTCCCTCATTCTTTTGCCTAGCAGGGCACACCTCCAGGCTTTCCTGTTTAGACATTCTGCCTGGAAACTATAAACCCTTTGTCGAATAATGACAGGTTTTGGCGATAGCTTTGTGGAACTATCAATGAATAGCAACCCCCTGAAGTGAAGACTTCAGGGGGTTGCAGGACATATGAGTCTATGGCTTGTCTTGAGATACTCTTCAATAAGCGATGTACAGAGTGCCTCAAACTCTCTTAGCGTCAGATAGGCCCCCTTAGAATGGCGACTCATAGATTTATATATCTCCGTCATTTGTCTGTCGGCCAAGTTGAGGTCGTCACTATGAGGCCAAATCTGCTCTAGCCCATCGAGGATGTCTTGGCGCTCTGGGTGGAGCAAAACCGCAGCCGCTTCAAGGTTGATCGCTCTGTGCCTAGATACTATATCCACTAGATCCTCATCTACGTGGTTGTCTGAGGATAGAGATTGCAATAGCCAATTGAAGTTAGCAGAGAGGTTATAAAAGAGAACAGACGCATGTCCTTGTTGTAGCCTTAGCTCGGCGTTAATTACGAACAAGGCTACCAAGAGCAATATGGCAAGAATTATAGAGACATGTCTTAATCGTTTGCTACACATGTTCTCACCTCGGCTCGACGTATTCTAGCATGGCCCTTCTGACCTCTCGCCGGAAAGGGCCTCTCCCGGGACTGTAATCTCGTAACCGGAACAATAAACCCTCCAAGTGATTTCGAAGGCGCGACAGTGACTCTTCATTAACCGTACCCCGGGAGACACCACCAATTAAGGACGATATTTCATCACTGTAGGGCTGAACCGCCCCCCATCCATATCCGTTATAATGATTGATCTCATATGTGTAACTCCATAGCCAACGGATGCTGTTTGTCAGTTCAGTTGCAGTGTTCGTCTCTGACTCCAAGGCCAAGACAGTCTGTTCCAGGGTATGCAGAAGCAGTATGTCCCTACGTTGCCATAAGTGGCGCAAAGCAGAAAGCTCAGCCAACACCAGCACGCTAAGTAGGATGACTAGCACGACCAAGGCAATGGAAATGAGCATTGGGCGGATGCCGTGGTTATTATCACCATTCATTACATTTCTAAGCCTCCCGGTCACATTCTCTATCCATTTGAGCTTGATTTCACGTCCTCCTAGGCGGAATAACGTCTGCATACTTAAAGACCCCTAATTGGAGGCTACCTTATTTGGGAGAGCCTCCAATCCAAGGCATCAATATTGGCGCTGCACCTGCTTCCTTCTGATACTGGCGAGCAGTGCTTACCGGGATATTAATGTATTCCAGACTGTTGACGGATTTCCTGGTTCGTAGTACTCAATTATCGGGAAATTGCTGAACTCAGAACTGTTGAGCAGAATCCGGATTGAGTAGGTGAGCATAGCGTTAGCACTCATGCTGATCGTGGCGCTAGAAGGTGTCCCATTATACTTTACCATGGAGCGAGCAGCGTTACCATTAGTTGCATACTCAAAGTTATTATTGCTCGGGGCGTCAGTTACATATGGCGACTGCGAGCCCTGCATCGTCCAACGTATGTATTCCCAGTAGCCATCTCCATTATAATCAACTCGATTAACCGAGGTACTAGATAACGGGAATGCAATTGAAAAGCCATACGGAAGAGGGATGGAAATGGAGGCATAGGTCTGTCCTGAGTCTTTTGGAAAAGCCTCATATCCGTAATGCATACCGTAGTTGTAGCCAGCGTGCAGTCCCAATCGGGCCGTTACGACATTTACTTCATCTATGGTCTCTGTGGCATCACCCCAGGGCCACTCATAGCTTTCGTCATAAATGGCCTTAACATTATCGGTGTAAGACCACGCCCTTACAGCTGCATCATAATCGCCGGACTGCCCATACTGCTGTCCATATCCTGCCACAGAGACGACCCTTCTTGCGCCGATATTAGCATGGGCGATACCCTTGTACTGCCATAGGATAGTATCGCTAGCAATAACATCTAAGAATGTGGAGTCCATAAGTAAGGCGTTCTCATCTCTTGCGAGTTTATCCTTTTCAGACTTTAAGTTCATTGCGTGTGCTATCTCTGGGAACAGCGTTCCAAAGTAGATGCGCTCTGGGGGTGCGTCCGGAGCAACGCTCCGACTACTGGTCAAGAACAGCTGTCTTTTTTCTGGTGCATAATGTAGACCCATAACCATAGGTGATTCGGTATCATTAAAGTAAGCTCTCACAGGCCCTATTAGGACTTGTAGACCGTCGACATCATAGAGCCCCATCACCTGTAAAAGCAAAGTAGTCTTTACCGTTTATGACGCCTCCAGAAACGTTTACCGACAATTGCCCATCCTCTGTAGCTTCGCCAAGAGCAAGAGTAATGGACATCTTCCCGTCCATGAGGACGTTTGCTCCGTAAGATTTCTTGAGACTTGCGACATTAGTGCTCGCCTTGGACGCTGGAGCCTCGAAAATGTCCAGTACATATGTTGCCTTAGTTTCTGTCTTATTTTTCGCGGCCACCAATATTGACGAGGGCACTAATAGAGCAACCAAAAGTAAGCCCATCACGATTCTTTTTAACGTTGTTCGCCAACTCCTACTCTGAAAAAGAAATAATGTGGCATGCGCGCAGCGTGAGACTTGGCTGAAAAGAGCAAAAAAATACCCCCTAAACCCTAGACATAGGCGTCTCT
>WSXW01000028.1 GCA_009773495.1 Bacillota bacterium | reverse complement strand
TTCAGGCTAATCCCTGACGAGGGTTCGAATCCCTCTCTCTCCGCCATTACATATAGCAATGGCAAGGCTCTTGAGGAAGTACCTCAAGAGCCTTTTTGCTATGTCCTCTGTGATTTTGGTCGGCGCGCCGCCGTGGCGACGACGGAATAGATGAAAACAGGTAAAACGATGGAAAACTTGAGGGTTGTGGGGGTGCGCAGGAGGGGCACAGAGAAAGGCAAACCCGGTTAGTTGCCATCCAGTTCCTGTAGGATATCTTGCAATGTTAGCATTCCAAAATACTCCCTCCGTTCAATAGGCACAGTATCAAATAGGGGCGCAAGCTTAGCCTCGTGCCGCCGAAGAGTCTCAAGGGTCTTCATGCGCAGCCATTCGTACTTCTGCCGAACCTTTAGGTGAGAAACACTTTGCTTTCGCCTGTAGATATTAAGCGAGGACTGCACTTTTTCTACGATCAGCCTGAGAAACGAGTAGTTGCAACGGTCTTGCTCTATCAGGTATTCTAGGGTGTTAAAGAATAGCACGCCATCATAGTCAAGCCAGAAGTGACGGCGCAGGTTTTCATCAAGCTGCAGTCTCTCCATGTCTTCACCTGTTACAATCAACCGAGGGTAGATTGCAACATGCTTCTCCAGCTCTACAGCTCGAACTGTTGCAGGGCCCCAGTAATTGCTCTTGTGATAGTTCTTCCCGATGACTAGTGCCCCGCGAAGGGGGAAATCGAGCACGCTTAGGTCATAATATGCTTGAGCGTAAGTGGCGAGAAGACTACCAATTCTGCAGGCGTCTCCAGAGAGAACAAGCGAGTCGGATGCCCAAGTAAAGTGAATGCCAGACTTTGCGGCAGCATCACTAACAGATTCAAGTATGTCGTCAAAGTTACGTTGAAGGTTAGCAATCAAACATTCCTTTGTTTCCATTGTGATGTCGATGTTCTGCTCAATGGCTTGGGAGAAGCCGAGTATGTCTGCATAAATGACGACCTGGTCCTCATCGAGGCCGAGGTCGTATTTTAGAGCACTCATTAACGTAACCTCCTAGCCCATCCGTAATGGGACAATACCGAGAACACCCCGACGAGTGTTCAATGCCCTAACGTTTCTGCTGAGCGTACTTCCAATCCATATAGCGTTGAAAAACCTCGGCTCCAGTCAACCCGTACTTGTCGGCGATTTCCCACAGACCCTTTTGCATCACCGGCAGAGCTTTATCAAAGGGTAGCGGACGAAGTGAGTTTATTAGCACGTCACACTCTTGGATCAGCTTTTCCACACGAAATACCTCCCTCCATGAAACTCGTTGGTAAGTTTTTCCGCATCTTTCCGACTGATTATAGCACGTATTGGCAGTAGATGTCTTTAGGGTCCAGTCTAATACTGTCGATCTGAGGGCGGAAACGGAAAGAAGGTGGTTCAAAATGATACCGCGAACAGGCCTGTTCCCGTGCCCGCAGCCTATTGCGGCCCCGTTGTTTTGGAGGGCGATTAGGGCGCTTCATTGACATCTGGTACCGAGTTTAGAAAT
Source organism: Bacillota bacterium (assembly GCA_009773495.1). Lineage (GTDB taxonomy): Bacteria > Bacillota > UBA994 > UBA994 > UBA994 > WSXW01. The sequence continues at coordinate 22,975 of WSXW01000028.1, read as the reverse complement.
AAAAAGACCTCAGGACTTATCCTGAGGTTTTCTTTAGGCTTGTGATGAGGTGGCAGGCCTTTGACATCCCCTCAAGAGCCTGTTGTACTTCAGCAATTCTCGGTAGAGCGCTCGATCAAATATATTGTGAAAATAGGTGATATTGTGTTGAGACGCCCTATATTTTAAAAAGAAGGCTTCTGCCGAGAGGGGAGAGCACTGATGCTAGTTACTAGAAGAAAGACAATTACTAGGCGGATATTTACACTAGAGGTCATTACGCGGATAGCTAAAGAAATTTATAACGAGTACGAAGCTTTAGAGCGACGCAATACTTCCGCAGATTACAAATGCCAAGTGGGGTTTGAGGATGACTCTTCATTCGAAGCGGACTCTCCAGAGAGCCTAGATCCAGATAGGGACATCGCGTTCAAGAGACCTGCTTCGGTCGCAGTTAGGCTTAGCCACAAGACATTCTACATAGATGTAGCTTTGCATCACGGCATCACAAAAGGGACTCTCATCGTTTCAGGAGAAGAGAAATGGGCCAACGAGGTCTATTATCGACTTGCAGAGTTGATTGATGCCCTCCCTTGGCATAGTGACTTCATTATTCGCTTCAAGCCAATTGTTAGCTCGCTTTTTTACCTTGCGGCTGGAAGAGTAATCTTTGTGGTTAGTGACTTTCTCTCACCCCTATCAGGCAGCCAAAGAGCAGCACCCATAGACGAAGCGTTGCCACTGATAATCCTTTTACGGGAGTATAGTCAAATCGCCTATCCGGTTCTTATATCGTTGGCTTGGCTAATGATCCTGTTGGGAGGCTGGGCGTTTGTGCATGTTCCCTTGGAACAGTACTTCTGGAGTTTGTGGCCGTGCATCGACCTAGACTTCGGACCTGAGCACAGAAAGAGCGAGAAGAAAAGGCGACTTGTCATAGCTACATCCCTTACTCTAGTAGTAGTCCCCATAGTGACGACCGCCATTTTTGGATTTATGTCTAAATGACAAATAAAAGGTGTCTTGCTTATTGATGGTTAGCAGAGTCACCCCCCCTAGTACCTCACAACCCCAGCCCTAAATCCTGCCTTGCGTAGCCTGTCCACGACGGCAAGTGCTTCAGCTCTTGTATCGTAAGTATAGGCAAACGGCTTTGTAAGAAACACTGGTTGGCAAGTATCTAAGCAAACGCAGTAGTACCTTTCGCCGTCCGTGATTGCATACAATTGAACCTCTCCCTTCAGTATTTTTCGAGGGAAAAGAGGGCGGGGGGAGGGGTAAAACAGTTCCCTCAATGCCCTCTCTGTCCTGATGATTGACCTCGTCGCAACGAGGGCAGAGAAAATAGATTGATATACCTGAAAGAGCCCCCTTGCCGATTTGTGGCAAGGGGGCCGTATTTTTCTGGGTGGTTATTTCCCGACAATGACCAAGCTGGTCCCCGTGAGTCCATCCCGCCCTATTGGCAAGCCTACAATAGTTACAACGTCATCTACCGAAATGTCCCCGATATCTCCTATGTAGATAAAATCTATAAACACAGTTTCAGTCTCGTCTAGGATACGTAGTTCAGCACATTTGCCACCGTTAGCAATCGCTTTCGACACGTCCCCACCTGGAGGAAAGACCTCTATAGCCCAAACTTCACCTGTCATCTTTAGCGTTTGGCCATAGTATTCCCATGGAGTCTTATGTACTTGTGAAGCGGGTATTTCATAAATCTCTTCCCTGTCAAAGTCTGCTTGGGTCATTTTGTTCAGTACAGTGCTAGCTTTGAGCAAGTTCCCGTTCGTATCTGTTGAAACGTCGGTCATATTCCATTTTACATCAGAGGGGCTTACTATCTTGACCTCTTGTGGTTTAGGCTGTACTACGGCGCTACTAGGTGCCTCTTGTTGAGTTCCGGCTATGTCTCCATCTACTCTTTCGGACGGTGAATCATTGTTTAGGGCTGACCCTATCAGTCCAAGGACTGTCAGTGCGCATACTACAATAAACCATGTCCTTTTGTAGATGGGTTTCTTTACGTTGTCTATCATTGCACTCCTCCTAAATATCTTCCTTTAGAATTAGTTTGCTCATAACGCGATCAAGTTTTACGAACTTATTGGTGTGCGTTTAGGGCAGCAAAGATCATCGCGGGGATCTGCTTCTGCTCACTAGATTGCCCGATGCTGATGACGGCAACGACTATGAGAGGCACAATGAGGAGAAGTCCCGTTACGGCTAGCCCAATGATGAGGGGCTTCTTCGCCTTATTCCATCCTGCGTTGATGTGTAGCTGGGTACCTTGTGGTGCGGACGGAATATTTCATCCATGTCGTATTGACCTCCACATTGCCGTTCTTGTCTAGTTCGATGCTCTGAATGCGTTCGTGCCGTAGGTTGCTCTGCAGCACGTCGAACACCCGTTGGCTGGTTGCTGCGTTAGCTAGCGTGAATTTTGCCATTGACTATGCACCTCTCCTTTTTGATGAATTTATGTACGGTCTATGATGCTCACTCTCCTGGGACTTCAGGGTGGTTACCTTTAGAGACGATTTCTCTTACCCACCTTCCCGAGTACTGGTACTTGCGGGCAAGTTCGGAGATGTTGTCCCCGTTGTACTCCGAGCAGATCTTATCTCTTATGTACTCACGGGAAAGGAACCGTGTTGGGAAAGTCACTTGTAGCCCTTTAAAATGTTCAAAAATCAACAGAGCTATATTTATACCCAAATGTTCCGCAATATCTTTGTAGACAGCATTTAGCTGCTCAGGCTTTAGATCAGTCACCACGATTCCAATCACCTCCATCTTGGGATATAGTAACGCGTTTCAGTTGAAGTCTCTTCTGCGTACTTCGTGGAGGAATTCCATACACAGTTCCAAAGTATGACGCAAAACAAACCTCCCTTTCCTAAAACGGGAAGGGAGGTTTGTTTATATCTCTATCTACCATGGGCTTCCAGGTTACACGATGCGTAGGACGTCCAAAACGTTCATTTGTAGATGCCCAGCGACCAGAGAAGCCGCTTCACTCCTATCCTTGCCTTGGCTTAGAAAGTAGATGAACAGCTTGAGGATCAATATAATAATCCCGGCTGGCAATATAATAACCTCCTTTCGAATGACTCTCTACAGGATGTTTGCCCACCCAAGGAGGTTTCCAAACCATGTTGACGCAACTAGCGCTATTTTACTTGTTGAAATAGCCCCACATCAATCTTGTCCGCGGCGTCCTTCTGCATGTCACTCATTACGTGCGAGTACAAGTCTAGTGTGATACCGATGTTCGAGTGTCCTAGCCTTTGTGAGGCTACTTTGGCGGGTACACCATACTTGAGCATAAGGGTCGCGTTGCTATGCCTTAGGTCGTGCAAGCGAATATGTGGAAGCTTATGCCGTTTAAGGAAGTAAGCGAACTTCCTGCTGAAGTAGCTTGGTGCCCAATGCTGGCCATCATCTTGGCAGCACACGTATCCTTCACCGCAGTACCCTGGACCTAGCATCAATTTTTTCTCAGCCTGCATGCGACGGTGCTTTTTTAGAATCATCACGAGACCTTCGGGGAAATCTAGCGTGCGCCTGCTATTCTCACTCTTGGGAGCCTTAGTGATGTTACCATTACTGGTCGGGACTAAGTTGTTGCAGACGTTTATCGTTCTCTTCTCTAGGTCGATGTTTTCCCATTTCAGTCCGAGCAACTCGCCCCGGCGAAGGCCAAGTGCGGCAGCAAGGGTTACGGGCAATTCCATGTCCGTACCCTGCGCTACTTGCACTAGCGCCTTAATCTGGTCTTCATCGTACACCGCCGACTTGAAAGGCTTCGCCTTAGGGAGAGTCACAAGATCTGCCACGTTGCGGGGTATTAGCTGCATGCGCAGGGCATGGTCGAGAGCCTCGCGGATGTTGCGGTGGATGTAGATTACCGACTTAGCTCCGAGGCCGCCTTTGCCGTCCACGCGCCCGTTCTTGAGCTTCTCAGAGTAGAACCGCTGGAGATGCAAGGGTGACAGCTCCTGGAGCCTGATGTGGCCGATGCTCGGGATGATATGCTTCTCAATGTTGACTCGATAGCCGTCAATCGTGGTTGGGCTTAGGTTCGGCTCCACGTAGGTCTTCATCCATCCGCGCAAGTATTCCTGTACAGACAACTTGCTAGGTTCAATCAGTGTGCCTTGGTGAAGCTCCGAGAGCAGCTGATTCATGACCTTTTCGGCATCTTTCTTTGTTCCCTCAACGGTTCTGTACAGCCTTTTGCGTTCACCGTTGCCGTCGAAACCGGCTTCAATGATCACTTGCCACGAGTGACCCGTTGACGTTTTTCTCTTTCGAATGTGCCCTGCCATTTTATTCCTCCTCTCTTGGAAAAGAGGGAAGGGCAGCGCCCTCCCCTCCCTCGGGTTTACAGGTCTTGAAGAACTACACGTAGCCCAGGCTGCTTGAGCCAGTCTTCAAACGCATGCTTAGGTACCTTGTAACTATTACCTATGCGGATGCAGGGGAACTGGCCGCTTCTCACCAGCGCCAGAGCATTGGAGTAGCAGATGTCTAGATGTTCGGCTATCATCCTAGGGGTGAGGATGTCAGGTAGATTAACATTCTCTTGGTTCATGGTTGCGCCTCCTTACTAAAGTGATAATATATACTTGTGTTATGACTTAACACGGTTGTGGTTGGAGAAGGCCCGTCAGCCTACTCCAACCGTCTTTTTTTCTCGTCGCGCCAGGCCGTCCTTACCCTTTGGATGCAGGGGAGGGGGCGGCACGGATGATGCGTTTTACTACAGGTTCGGGCTCGGAGACCGCGTCTTCCTCTTCTTCGGGTTCGTCAGAAGTCTCTTCGGCCTCATCATCATCTTCAGACATTGGGAAGACTTCCTCAATCCAAGCGTACGTGCCATCACCAGTCTTACGCTCACGGTGTACTACAGAAACCTGACATTCAAGCCCGATGAGATCTTCAAGGTCTACTGCACCTAGGCCGACCCCTAACAAAGTGCTGCAGAGGCGGCGGAGGTCCGCGCCCCGCTTCCCTTTACCCACAAAGTAGCTACGGATGAGCTTCTGGTCGTCGCTGAGGTTAAAAGTCGCCACCACTTCAGGGAAGTTGTAACGAGACTCTTCTGCGCTCTTGAACTTCATTTGCGCTATCTTAGCGGAGTGAGTCCCTTCCTCAATGTCAGGCTCCTCCTCCAAAATGACGCGTAGGGGATTCTGAGTCGGTTTAGCAATTGACTGGTTCCTTTTAATTACTGGCATTTTTATATGGTCTCCTTTCTATTTTGGGGTTTCTATCTGAATGCGGAGGGCAAAGAGGGCAGGCAAGCCGGTGCCCTCATTGCCCACTGCTAGTCAGCGTTGTTGTGGGTAAGCACGCGAGCCTTTGGGATGTGTAACACCCGAATCCGCGAATTCTTGCCTGGGATATTTTTCTTTGGTGCTCTCTGTGAGCGGTCTGAGGAGTTATCTGTTACTAGTACCTTCAGCTCGTCTAGTTGTGCCCACAGCGTTCTCTCAGTCATGTTGAGCGAGCTTTTTCTCCGGTTGAGGTGGCCTTCAACGACAGCGTAGAGGCTACTGGGTATGAAGTAGTACATCGTCTTATCTTCCCATCCGACAAAGTCTCTGCTGTTGTGGTACAGGTGGCCCTTTGTCTCAGCTCTCGCCTCGGGGATTTGACCAATTGCGCCACACGCAAGCAGGTCACACAGAGCTGTGAGGAAGCGCTCAGCTGGGGTTTCCTCTTCCACTTGAGCGCTTTGCGTCCGCACCAGTCGGAAGAAGACATCTTGTGCATTTGCCGAAAACTTACTGGCTTCCTCACTGGAGATCACTCTGAGGCTGAGCATGTACTCTAGCATCGTGTCGAAGCCGAGTTGGAGCCACGCGGCAGCCTCGCCAATGCGCCCATGGGCGGCATCCTCCTGAAATGCTTTGCGGTTTTCAAGGAACGTGGTACTGAGTTCTTCCGCAATGTGGGGCATCTGGGGGCTGAGCCACTCGATGTAGCCACGCATAGCTTGCGGCAAGAGTTCGCCGTTGCTTTGTGCCTGTGACAGGAGGCTCAGGTCTACGGAGTCTTTGCTAATCTCTACACCTAAGTATCTTGCGTTAGAGGATTGGCCACCTATTAGGTCTTCGCCAGTCACCAGAGCTATGCCGCGCGGGACGTACTCGGGGCGAAAATCCGTCGCTGCGGTCAATCTGCCACGTGCCACCCGATCACCGTATGTTCGCAGTAATTTCTGGGCTTTGTCTTCGAGTTGCTTAGCTTCGGTTGTAGAAGCAGGAGGGTGGTAGTCGTCCACCACTATCAGGCAATCCTTTGTCAGGCTGGTTCGCTTCTCTAAAGCATTAGCTGATCTTTAAATGAAGCTGGAGGGCTGCCGCGAACGAAGTCACCGAAGTGGCTAAGAAAAACCATGGCTAGGGAAGTCTTACGGCTGCCAGTGATGCCGAAAAACCAGAGAAGGAAGTTCGGCTCTAGTTTCACCATGCGTAGCGGTTCGCACAGTGGTGAAAGGTACACAAGGCTGAGTAGCGGGATTGTTATGTCTAGTGGTGCAAGGTGTAGCAGTGCTAGGCTGGCCTCTGCGGCTTCAGTCGAGTGGCAAGTGCGTTCTGGTAACCTATATCGAAGCAGAGCTTTATCAACGTCAACCGTCACATTACTTGCCCCAATGCAACCGCCGTAGTGCAGGAATACCCATTTGCCGTCTACCTCGCGCCAACCGAGATGAGTGTACACGGTTTCGCGTTCCGCGTTGGTGCTGAGAAGCTGCGTTATCGCTCGCAGATGGTCCTTGGTAGAAAACCCAGGGCGTACCACAGTCTTGATGCCCCACTTGCTTAAAGGCCACGACATGGCCGCAAACGAGTTGCCATGCACTGTGATTGGCTCCAGTGGCCTACCACCAGAGAGAACGCCCTCAATTACGAAGCTCTGCTCAGTAGTGACCCCGTCATCTCTCACTATCTCTTTTGTCGCACGGGTCACAAAGTTTGAGATGGGAACGTTCTTCTTCTCGCCCTCGTACAAGAGGTTGCCTTGCTCATCGAGTCTGTATGGTGTATCTCTCATCATGTTTACGTAGGGCTCGTAGATAGGGGCCGTAGGCCACACGTGCTCGACTTCTTCGTTGCTTGCGGCCTCTTGTTTGAGGAAGGCACCAGGCGAGTTCGTTGGCTCGCCCTTGTCATTGGTTCTGAGGGATTTATGGCACTTTATTATCTGATCATCATTGCACCCGAGCCTAGCGCACCTGACCATGCCCCTTTTGCCTTCGTTGGTGAGCTTTTCGAGTCGTTCTTCGCTCCGTGCGCTATGCTTTTTTGACAACAGTGAGAACGCCAGCGCTTCGTCTGGGTATTCGGCTGCTACGAGGAGGCTGACCCAAAGAAACCAGTTGTTTTCATCTAGGCCAGCGCCCCGTTGAAGGGCTAGATCCTCATCAAATAGTGGGCAGCGGGATGCAAGGTCTCGAAATAGCTCACTTGGCAAGGGCCTTTTAGTCCTTGAGCTCATGCGGTTCAAGAGCCAGTCAGGAGCGTCTACTAGATCTATTTCCCACGGTTCGTGGCCCCTTAGCCAGTTGTACTGCTCACCATTTGGGTGAATTGATGGTGGTAGTACGACCTGTTGCCCGTCGCCCATCAGGGCTAGCTCCTCGTGGTTACCATTTGGAACAGGATATCTGTGGGAGTAAGCGCTTGCACCTTGGGGCAGGCCGTAGAGAAGACGCCGTCCTCCCCCTGGGGTTTTGTACTCCCACGTATCGGGCAGGTTACCACAACTTAAATCGGCAAGAAGCTCCTCGCCCCCATTTCCATCAATGTCGAGGGCAACCACACCAGATTTCACGCCAGTGACGAGGCCCATGTTGCAGGTAGGGTACTTCTTGAGCATGGTGTTAATTTCGTTATCAGTGGGAATGTCGTTGTTCTGCCAGTTCTTCTGCAGAGGCACCTTGTCCCTAGGTTTCAATGGAATTACTACCATGCCGCCATGTGCCATATTGAGGAAGTCTTCGGTGCTCGGGCCTAGTGGCTGGTTATTAGTGATCGTCATGTTTCACCTCCTTTCTACAGGGCCATCGCATGGAAGGTGACGGTGCCTTATTGTCGCTACATTCCATTACGCATCGAGCCATCATCTTCGCCCAGTGCGAAGAAATCCTCTGGCTCTACCCATTCTTGCTGGTCAACCCAGGGTCCATACTCGACGGTCAGCCCGCAATCCACTAGGCCTCGCGTAACAAGCTGGGCTACCCTAGCAAGGAAAGTATCGATATTGCTCTGATTCAACCGCACAGTATGGGCGAGTGCAATCGTTACCTCTAAGCAGTCTCGAGACGAATCCACGATGGTCCCTTCACAATACAGCCGGAGCGGACCTAGAAGCATCTCATCAAGGTCTAGCCTATCAATACAATCGTACATCGCTAGGGGCTTGCCCCTATAGTCGAAAACGCTTACGACAATTTGATCAACGTATCTACAACTACTTTGCACTATAGTGGGCCTGCCGTCGTTAATTTGGAGCTTGGTATTGGCCATGTGCGTTCTCTCGATACTCAAGGAGTTTTTGCCGCATACACCAATAGATTGTCTGTACAGGTCAGTCATTTTGCAAATCATCCTTTTCTACAGATTCTGGGCCAGTGACGAGCCCCGTGTTGTAAGGCGGAAGTTTTTTGGGAATTTCGCACCCTTGAGTTTCGCGCCAGTGAGGTTAACATGTTCTAGCGATGCATGGCGGAAGTCGCAGTCACGGAGGTCGGCGTACCTTAGATCAGCATTGTCCAGTATGACATGTTTGAAGGTGGCACCTCTCAGGACTATGCCTGGCGCGGTTATTGAGGTCATGTCGCAGATCTCAAAGCGAGTGTCAGAGAAATCTGCGTAATGGAGGTCACAGCACGTGAAGCTTGTTCCTACGACCTGAGAATCAGGAGCATAGACCCTGCTCAGGTTTGCGCCGTCGAACTCGCACTCTTGAATGATCGCGTCTTCTAGAGTTGAGCCTGTAAGTTGGGTCTGTATAGCCCACACCTCTAGGAAGGTCGTATTTGACTGGAAGATAGTGTTAGAGAGGTCTTTTAACGAAAGATCAAGAAATTTCAATGAGTTTACTGGAAAGTAGGAGCTGCGAGGTTTGATGAACCTTGTTTCAGGAGTGACCGTCGTTAAGGTCTGGGTGTTAAAAGACCTCCTAGGTAGTTTCGTGAAGCCCGCAATGCGAATTGTCATATTGATATCATCCTTTCTAACTTCTTTGGTATGGTCCCCATGCTAGGTGCAACTGACCTCCTTTCGCTCTAACATCTCTAAGATATCGTCTTTCGGGTGGTCACATGGAGGAAGCCCTTGACACAATCGTTCCGCTAGACGCTAAGACTCGTATGTACATGGCTAACACCTCATGGCTCATTCTAGAGTTTTTGAACTAGTCATATAGAGGAACGACGTCCTCGATTGATTCCCCTAGCTCGTGAGGCAAGGCTTCGTGTCTGCGTCATGAGTTAATCTTACTGCTGTAGGGGCTGTTGATTAGAGGAAGGGTGGGCCGAATTGCTTCCTCGAATGGGTGTTCGCAAGTTTCGAGTCACATTCTTGTCCTTAGTACGTATGCAACGTAAAAAAAAAGGAAGCCCACTTGGGGCTTCCTTCAATCTTAGAACTTCATGTCTTCAAGGGCATCTTGTAGATTGTAGTATTTGGCTACTAATTCATCGTAGTCTTCTGTAGACTCAGCTATCTTCGCTATTATCGAGGATAGTATTTGGCCCGCATTAATCGTAAACTCAAAGATTTCCGCACGACTGATGATTCGGGTCATGGCTTCCATCCACTCTCTATCCTCTTTCTCGTTGACATTGGCTGTTATGGCATACATTCTCTTAGTAAAAGCTGTGGCAAGAGCTAAGCTTTCAGGTAGTGTCTTGGCAGGGTACTTGTCTTGAATCCAGGAGTCAAGGTACTTGCCGTTGGGTCCAGTGATCAGGTGTCGGAAGAATTCTGCCTCGTGGCGGGCGAACAATATGTTGCCATCCTCATTCTTCATTTTGGCATTGCCGCCTACCTTGCTCATGAGTCTGCCGAACTTCTTTCTAGCAGTATCTACATTCTCGCCGTTCTTGTCGTAGCTAGGCAATCCTTTAAGTAGTTCGTAAAGTGTTATCGCTTCATACTCTTTCTGTTCAGTCATGGTGGTTATTCATCCTTTCGTCGTTTCTATGCGCTAGGTTGTAGTATAACATGGGTGGTGAGTATGAATAAACCATTACTATATGAAAGTATTATCTGTAACGTAAGAGGCGAGACGAGAAATGCACATTACACTCGTTACTTCCTTAGACGTTTCATGAGTTCTGCTAAGTCCACGTTGAAATGCGCTGCTGCGCTATGGGCCGCCTCGGTTCTTGTGTAGCCGCGAACGACAAGCAGTAATATGTAGAGCAATATTTCTATCCAGCCCATGGTCTACCTCGCTTTCCTGCTAATATTCTTCGGCAAAAAGCATTGTCGAATATGCACCATCGTCAATGACGTAAACCTTAGCCTTTAGGGTCGTTTGACTAGGGATTGCATATTGCTTGCTGTAGGCGGGGACTTCTTGGCTATGAACCATAAGCTGAATTGTGCCGGATCCGTCCTGGCTAGTATCAAGATTGAAGACCTGTAGGTAGTCTAGCTCACTATCTGAACCAACCTGCTCAATTAGTGTCCAAATGAAAAGCTGCAGGCTGAGAGGTAACGCGGCTGCGACACGGGCGGTACAATATTTAGGACCCTGAAACCGTTTTGCTGTTGTCATGGTCATCTCCTATCATCAACGTCTTACATCAATTGCCGCTCTTTTAGGCTGACGTAGCGCTTCTCGTCTCCCAGTATGATATGGTCCAATAATTTAATACCGAGTATTTCGCAGGCTTCGTGTAGTCGTCCTGTGACATCCCGGTCTTCCCTACTGGGGTCTGGATCTCCACTTGGATGGTTGTGGCAAACGATGATTGAGGCTGCGCTTTGAAGTACGGCTAGCTTGAGAATCTCACGGGGGTGCATTATGGATGAGCTTAGGCTGCCTACGCTGATGGTCTGCACCGACATGGGCTGGTTTCGTGTGTCCAAGCAAAGGAGCACAGCAACTTCTCGGTCAGGTGTTCCGATGAATTCCCGAAAAAGCTGAACGGCAGCCTCAGGGCTATCTAGCTTGCGGATGTTATATAGGAAGGAACCCTCCTTAACAAGCTTCAGGGATACGATTTGGACTCGTTTTGCTGGTGTCATTGTTTGGCCTTGCGGCCCTCACCTCCTGTGTTTAAGTATTATGAGCGCCTACCCAACTTCATGGGTAGGCGCTTTGAATTATGGCTGTTAAGAGTAAAGCATAGGTCCGGCTAGGCGTTCAAGGAAAATGATATAGCTACGGATTGTCTCCGATACGCCCTTGCCCTCAAGTGCTACCAAGATTTCCTCCATGCTAAACTTAAAACTCAGTGGGATGTGAAAGGGGCCCAGATCTCCAGACAGAACTTCCTCGCTGTAGGTGTCCGTGACCTTGTTGTATCTGAAGTATCGCTTTTGGTCATCCAGCTTTACCTCGTGCGCGGTGAAGTTATCACATTGGCTCGGTATTTGCCAAAAACCGAAGTCGCTAGCATTGCCAGGGTGGGGGCCAAAGAAGCAGTCTAGGGGGGCAATGCGATTGACGTGGTCAAAGATGTCTTCGAAAAGAACGCAGACCCGCTCATCCTCGTTAGCACCAAGGAAGCGGGCCTTGAGGGCGACTGGCACCAGATGAGCCACGGCCTCGAACACATCTTCTGCCACAAACGTGCTGCGACTGAGGCTCCTGTTGGCCCACTCTGGGCCGAGCCGTTCGTCGTACAAGCTCCACATGGCAGCGCTACTCATCGCCCTCATCTCCCTCCGTCTGCGAGGATAGGCAGTCAGGGCACAGGAAGGGGTAGGCGCCTTCTGCGTGGACGGGGTAGAGCAGGTCGCATTGTTGGCAAAGCCTGTGGAGATGCTCTGCGCAGTTGTTACAGATAAGTTTGCCATCATAAGTCTCATTCTCTAGGGGTCCTTCAAAGTAGCTATCGCAGCTGGGACAGTAGCTCGGCATTGTTACTCATCCTTTCAAATCCAGTCCGCATCAAAGTCCTCCTCATCGGGCTGTATCTCTAATGGGGACTTGGGTTGTTCACTTATGGGGTCAAGGTATTTATTTAGGTGCTGGTCTAACTCAGGGTCCATGCCTACGGGAATCCAGTATGTCGGGGCGTAGCTGTTGCCAAGGACAACAAGGACCTTCCAGAAGATCTTGCTGTCGAGCGTCACTTCTTCTACGTATTCGGGTATGACGCCAAGCAGGCCGCCGATGTGTGAGGGTATGCCCGCTGGGGCCATGCCCCGTGTGTTATCGCCTGGCTCAAGAAGAAATATGGGTCCGTGGTCTTCTAAATTCACTTCATCTGTTACGGACTCGCAAATCCAGCTCAAGTTCTGAGTTAGGTTACCCCGTAGGGCCAGCAGTTGAATTGTGGGTAAGGCATTGTGTTGCTCCAGCACTTCTATGTCTCTATAGGTACAGATTATGCGCATTTCTCGTCTCCCTCTCTGGACAAAGTACTTAGCCCCCTGGGAATTATCCCAAGGGGCTAAGCCATTGCGTTGCTCTGAGACTAACCTTACGGCTAGTTTTTGTGTAAAAACTGCAAGGCTTATTGGACCTGAATGAGCCAAATATAGGTAGGTTCCGCTGTAGAAGAGCTCCATAAAAAAGGTATAAGGCATCTGCTCTAGAATGTTGTATGGAGCTATAAACATATGGGGGTTATGCATATGAGAGAAGAAATTCGGCAACAGGTTATAGAGCTTCTGCAAGGTGGACAAGACTTGCCACCAGAGCTTGCTCTCGATCTTTTTCCCCCTGAGAAACGGGAATGTGAGTTAGTGTGGCCTGGAAAACAAAGGGCAGCAGATGTCATGACTGAGACCATTGCTGTACCACTACAGCCTGTTAGTGTATTCGGTAAAAACGCTGAGAACTGGAGCAACATGCTTGTATTCGGTGATAACATTCAGGTTATGAAAACGCTTGTACAGATGAAAGAGAAGGGACAATTAGTGAACGCTGATGGTACTCCGGGTGCGAGGTTGATTTATATCGACCCACCGTTTGCCAGTAATAAAGAGTACAAAGGTACAAGTGATCAAAAGGCTTATCAAGATAAGTTACTCGGGACGAAGTTCATAGATTTTTTGAGAAAACGCCTTATCTTGATGAGAGAACTACTTTCCGACGATGGTACTATATGTGTTCACTTGGATTGGAAGAAAGGTCACTATGTTAAGGTGTTGATGGATGAGGTGTTCGATGAGAGTAACTTTCGTAACGAGATGGTTTGGCACTATTCTGGATGGAATAAACGTCTAAAGAGTAACTTCAACCGACGTTGGGATGGAATATATGTTTATTCGAAAGGACCAGAGCCTCTGTTTAACGCCTACACAGTGCCGTGGGAATCAAAGGATGCATACGTTAAAGCTAGGAAGCAAGAAGTGCATAGAGAGGACAATGGCCGGGAATATGTTCTCTCAGATGGCGGTGGTGGGAAACGTGTTCGTCGATTTCTAGAGGAGGCAATGGAGGACGGTCGCCCGATTGATGATGTTTGGGATCTTGATAAGCTGAATAACTCTTCCAAGGAGTCTGTTGGTTACCCAACACAGAAGCCGGAGGCGTTGCTTGAGCGCATTATTTCTTCCTGGTCTAAACGCGGCGACATTGTTGTGGATGCCTTTGCTGGATCAGGGACTACATGTGCAGTATCAGAGAAACTGGGCCGACGCTGGATTGCCATTGATTGCGGTAAACTCTCCATATATACAATTCAGAAGCGTATGTTAAACCTAAACCAGGAGATCGGCAACAAGGGTGACGCCTTAACAACGCAACCTTTTACCCTCTACAATGCGGGCCTTTACGACTTCTCTAGCCTACAATCCCTAAAGTGGGATGACTGGCGTTTCTTTGCGCTGCAATTGTTTGGATGCAAAGATGAGCGACATATCATCGGTGGTTTACTTCTCGATGGCAAGCTTCGTGGTAATAGCGTATTAGTCTTTAATCATACCCACGGATCTAAACGAAGAGTTAGTGAGGAAACGATTGATGACCTGCACCTACACCTCGGTAAGTCAATAGGAACAAGACTTTACATAATTGCACCAAGAGGCGCGTTTGATTTCCAGCAAGATTACATTGATAGGGGCCCCATCAGGTATTACGCCTTACGGATCCCGTACTCAATGATCAGGGAGCTACACTCTAGAGACTTCAAGGCTCTCCTACAACCCAATCAAGAGGCCTTGGTCAATGATCTAGTTGAAGCAGTAGGCTTTGATTTCATCCAACCCCCCTTGGTAGAATGGGTCGCCGGAACAGAAGCGGTTCCAGGTAGCTTTCTGAGGCAATCATTCATTCAGATAGTGCGCTTTGAGAGCAGGGTTGGAAAGGGTCAATACCAGGGATGGGAAGCCTTTTCAATGCTCATGCTTGACATTGATTATGATGGTGAAGTCTTCGCCTTTGATAAAGTCTTCTATGCGCATCAGTTAGCCGCTGAGAATTGGAAAGCTGCCTTAGACCCAGACACCATCGGTCAAAATATCATGGCGGTTTTCCTAGATATATATGGCAATGAATCACGCATTGTAGTGTCAAGAAGTGAGTTTGGACTTGAGTGAGAAGGATGTGAGGTCTTGACGAGCCAGGAGGTTCAAAGCTTTCGTACTGAGGATCTCGTTCTTGGTGTTTCTAATGCTGTTGACCGTAGGATTTGGGACGAATCGCGCTATGAAGCGTTCCTAGACGAATTATGCGGAGATAGGGAGTATCAAAAGGATGCTATCAAGGCCGCTATGCGCTATCTCTTAGGTGGCAATTACACATGCTTGCGGGACCTCGCAAGAGAGAACTACCATAGTAATGTGCATTTACAGAGGCGACATGGAACATGGGCAGCTTTCGAGAGCCAACTCCAGCTGCCGGAACAGCTGTCTGCGACAATAGACCTAGCTACGGGAACCGGTAAGAGTTACGTTCTCTATGGGCTTGCTGCCCTCATGTTGGCCGAAGGGGCCGTAGACCGTGTCCTTGTCCTATGTCCTTCTACAACAATAGAAACAGAGTTACTTAAGAAATTCAGACATCTTGCATCCCAGAGTAGTTTGCGCGACCTACTACCGGCTGGTGCAGTGATTGCAGCGCCAAGTATTATTAATGCGACGGAGACTATCGCGGCCGGGTGCATCTGTGTGGAAAACTACCACGCTGTGCTAGAACACGTTCGCTCTTCGATAAGGGATAGTTTAGCCAACATCGGGAGTAGGGTCTTGATTTTGAATGACGAGGCACATCATGTAGCAAATGATAGCCAAGCCAAGATAAAGAAGTGGAAAGAGTTTCTACTGGATGAGAGGTTTGGGTTTAAGTACATAGTAGGATTGTCGGGAACTTGTTATGTGGGGAATGATTACTTTTCAGATGTAATTCTTAGATACTCGCTGCGAAACGCAATTGAACAGCGATATGTGAAGAAAGCGGCCTATGTGACTGAGTTGCCAGCTACGAGACACACAGATGCTAAATGGCAGATGATATGTAACAAGCATGTGGAGATACGCTCTAGATTGAGGTCGCGAGGTATTCTGCCCTTGACCATTATTGTGACGGCAACCATAGCTCGATGTAAGGATGTGGCTGAGGAGCTTAGAGGTTTTCTTAGGGAGAACCAGCAATTAACTGCAGAGGAAGCAGAAGAAAAGGTTTTGGTAGTATATAACAATGCGCCGGATGTTGCCCGTTTACCTTTAGTCGATTTATCTCAAAGTACAGTCGAATGGATAGTTAGTGTATCCATGCTAAATGAGGGCTGGGATGTAAAGCGGGTGTTTCAGATTGTGCCCCACGAAGAGCGAGCTTTCAACAGCAAACTGCTAATTTCTCAGGTACTCGGTCGTGGGCTAAGAGTCCCTGAGGGATGGGTTGGGGACCAGCCAGAAGTTACGGTGTTTAATCATGATGCTTGGGCCCCACGCATTCGGCAACTGGTAAATGAGATTCTTGAGATGGAACTCCGCTTGCAGGTAAAAATAGTGGATGACTCGCCCTTCAGCTTTAGCATTCATGACATTACTTATGAGATAGAGGAAAATGTACTTGTGCGGGAAAAGGAAGGGCCATACAATATGCTTGAAAAAGAGTATGTGGACTTGGCTAGCGAGGCACCTCGTGAAGATGTAGGCATTGAACTAGAGCGTGCAACCACAGGAGAAAGGTTTAAATGGCAGACCTCTATTTCCCACAAGACATATACTGCAAGAGAGATGGCTTGGACCATTTATGAGCGCCTAGAAGAATGGGAAGGCTCAGCGGGCCTAAATGCAGAAAGAAGCGGGGTGTATACCAGCCAATTCCCCGTCGAGAGATTGGAAAGGATTGTGCTGAACTCACTGGCGCGGATTAACCAACAGGAAGTTACGGATAGTATGCGCCAAAGATTTTTGCAGGCCTTAGGTACACTTAATAGGGGGGCTACAGAGGTTGTCAGGTATATTCCTAAAGTAAGGGACTTTGGAGAAATCAGCACTGATAGGAGACCTGCTAGTTCAGTCAGTGCATCCGAGTTAAGGTCCACAAAGACCTTATTCTATACTGATACTACAAAAGCAAGCCTTCCTGGGGATCAATTGCCATTCTATGAGGATGTAACCGAGCCCGGAAGTGGTTTTAAGGTGATTCAGGTACAGAATCGTCATGACTTTAAAACCCCGATGACGGGTGTTATTGCTGACTCAGAGAACGAAAAGCGCTTTATTAACATGCTCATTCAGCCTCAAAACGTGAGCTTCTACGATTCTTGGCTGAAGTCATCACCTCAAGGCTTCTACGGAGTAGACTTTATCTGGAAAAAGCGAAACGCTACTAAAAAGGCAAGGTTTAACCCAGACATTTTTATTAAAATGGGTAACGTTATAGTGATAGTCGAGATAAAGGGTGACGAGGAGCTAACTGAGCCCAGCGAGGAGAATCGCAAGAAGAGGGAGTATGCTCAGGCACACTTTGACAGGATCAATGATATACTCGAAGCCCGCGAGGCCCTTACAAGATACAAGCTCGTATTCTTGACAGAAAGAAATTTCGGTCAGTTTTTTCAGAGTCTACGACAGGGCAATTTGATGGCATATAGATCTGAGCTAGACGTTGTCTTGACTGGGGATTTATAACCCCTACCTGTCGACACCTTTACCCAGCTCCTCTGAGCAATGAAGAACTTCTAAACATCAAGAAGCACTAACAACATGATGGCGAAACTGATAAATGGTGTTCAATCCCCATTGCGACGCCGAATGGTCGCCGAACTACCCGATACCAGGCCCGATTAGCTGGGGTTAGGCGGGCTTGGTGATGGAAGCCGGGGTTGGATGACCAACAATAGGCGACACCAGAAAAGAGCATACGGTTCTTGACAAAAGGTCGGTTGCGCAACTGGAAATCGTGTTCCAGGCTAATAACTGACGAGGGTTCGAATTTCTCCCTCTCCGCCATTACATATAGCAATGGCAAGGCTCTTGAGGGATGACCTCAAGAGCCTTTATGCAATTCCGTTGGGATCCTTGGATCCGTCGTCGGCGTGGCGACGACGGAATAGGTGAGAATGGGCGAAAACACCTAAGAATTCGTACCCCGTAAATGTGTTTTGAGGGCTACGCGGTGGAGTGTTACAATAAGCTATGTCCATTTGCGGGAGGTGACGTCATGGGTATTGAGACAAAAGGTGGCTGCTGAGACAATGACGATGCTGCCCGTGTGGTAGGGTCGGAGCTTGTGCGGTGTCCAAAGTGCCAGAGCGTTGGCCAGTCTGTGTCATCAGTGACAGTTAGGCATATGGTTTTAGAAGGTCTACGGGTAGTCTCTGACGAAGAATACTCGCTTTGCTTAAATGAGGGCTGTGATGTCGTGTATTATTCAGGCTTGGACACCCTATATCGAAAAGATCAGGTCCGAGTTCCAGTTTGGTTTAAGAACGATGCCAGTCCACGTTACATTTGTTACTGCAACAAGGTCACCGTTGAGCAGCTTGAGGATGCAGTAAGAAACAAAGGTGCAAGAACCTTGCGGGACCTTGTAAAAGTAACGGCAGTCATGAAGAATGGGGACTGTGAACGACAAAACCCAACAGGGAAGTGTTGTAGCACCGCGATCATGAAGATTGTGCATGACATTTTGCAGTCGGGCTAGGGTCAGGAATGCCTTTACCTGCCATTGGCCGATAGTAGGCAAGGCTCTTGAGGAATGACCTCAAGAGCCTTTTTGCATGTACAAGTGTGATTTTGGTCGGCGCGTCGCCATGGTGACGACGGAGTGGTGACAAGCGGTTTGGTCGCCATGGAGTGCCAGTGATGTGCCTGTCGACTTGCCGCAGACATGACGCTAGTGCTCTTTCATGGTGATACCTCGCTTCATATGTGGTGAAAGAAGACGCAATATTGATATGTTATGCCGACACCGGCAAGAATAACGATAATGCATACTATAAATCGTCTATTTCTTGCCGATAATATGTTATACTGGAGGAGCAAAAGAGGTGTGATATCTATGAGGTATTTATCTGTATCGGATCTGGCGAAAGAATGGGGTGTATCGGAAAGAACTGTTCGTAATTACTGCGCGCAGGGTAAAATCCCGGGCACATTTCTGACGGGGAAAACATGGAATATTCCGGAGAGTGCACAAAGACCGGAAAGAAGCAACAGACGCATGAATGCTCCGACTACGCTTTCAGAAGTTTTGCAGGCTGAAAAGGCTGCGAAGGTTTCGGGCGGCATATATCACAAAGTCCAAATTGAACTTACCTATAATTCCAACCGCATCGAGGGCAGCAGACTGACGCGTGAGCAGACGCGATTCATGTATGAAACTAATACCATCAGCGCAGGAAACCAGACGGTTAATGTGGACGATATTGTAGAGACTGCAAACCACTTCAAGTGCATCGCTATGATTATCGACAGTGCGAATTATGGGTTAAGCGAGAGTTTCATCAAGCAGCTGCATGCCGTGCTAAAAAAAGGGACAAGCGGCAGCCGCACAGACTGGTTTGCCGTTGGAGATTACAAACGGATTCCTAATGAGGTCGGCGGCAGAGAAACTACCGCGCCGGAAGAGGTGTCAGCAAAGATGAAGGAACTGCTCTCTTCCTACAGCGCATTCAAACAGAAAACCTGGGAGGAAATCATCGGGTTCCACTATCAGTTTGAAGCAATTCACCCGTTTCAGGATGGAAACGGGCGTGTGGGCAGACTTATTTTGTTTAAGGAATGCCTGCGCAACAGCATAGTGCCTTTCATTATCGATGAAGACCTGAAGATGTTCTACTATCGTGGACTGCATGACTGGACGACGGAAAGCGGGTACTTGATTGATACCTGCCTTACTGCGCAGGATAAGTTCAAGACATACCTCGACTACTTCAGAATACCATATTGACACAAACTGATACTGCAAGTACAAAGGGGAAGGTTCTTCTTGTTATGTCTTGTAGAATTTGCTGTTTGAGACGACCACCTGATGCCATACTAAGCGGCGGAAGCTAAACTGGAAGCCGTGTGTGGGCTAACACCTGACGAGGGTTCGAATCCCTATTACGGCTAATTCTCTTGGCCATTTCGTGCGTTTCGTATATAATGGACTTGCATTCCAAATATTACGAACGAGGTGACTCTTATGTATATAAAACGCCATATCGAACCAGTTGTGTCGCGCATTGCCAAGCGCAAGCCGGTTCTTGTTCTCACAGGTGCGCGGCAGGTGGGTAAATCCACTATGCTCCGTGAGGTTTATCACGAGATTAACTATGTCGCGCTGAACCGTCCGTTGGTCCGAGAGAGCGCGAAGGAAAACCCCTCGCTCTTCTTTGATATCTATAAGCCGCCGGTCGTCGTTGACGAAATCCAGAAAGCGGCGGAGCTTTTCGACTATATCAAAGACATAGTGGACGAGAAGAAAGTCAAGGGGCAGTTTTATCTCACCGGCTCCCAAAGTCTGAAACTGATGAAGAACGTCAGCGACAGTCTTGCCGGTCGCGCAGGGGTGATTAAGTTGATGGGCTTATCCCTTCGCGAAATTGCAGGACTTTCCTACCGCGAGCCGTTTTTGCCGACTGAAAAGCACTACTCGGCCATTGGCAGTGGCGCGGCACTTGATTACGACGACTTAATCCGTTTTATCCATAAAGGTTCATTCCCGGAACTCCATGAAACAGAAAGTGATTTGCACGATTGGGCGGATTTTCACAGTTCCTATCTGCAAACCTACATTGAAAAAGATATTAAAGACGTGCTGAACATCCAAGATGAATCGGCTTTCATTAAATTTATAAAAGCCATCGCTTCACTGACCGGCGAAATGTTAAACCTGACAACGATAGCTGAGGTTTGCGGTAAAGATGTAAAGACGGTGAAGTCATGGCTTTCTGTTATGGAATCCAGCGGATTGGTATATTTGCTTGAGCCGTATTATAACAATTTTAATAAGCGGCTGATTAAGTCACCGAAGCTATATTTTCTTGATACCGGTTTGGCTTGCTGGCTGCTGGGCTGGAACACGCCGGAGCAACTTGTCAATGGCGCAATGTGGGGACACATCTTCGAGAGTTTTGTTTTTGCCGAGATCCTAAAAAGCTATTACAACGATGGAATCGTCAAACCACCGCTGTATTATTACCGCGACTTCGACAAGAACGAGATTGACCTGCTGATTGAAGAAGGGGATACACTGTATCCGATTGAAATCAAAACAAGTTCCGATCCGACAAAGTCCATGGTCAGGGCGTTTCGCTGTCTTTCAGCCAACAAAACAAAGCAAGCCGGTGCCGGTGCGGTGATTTGTCTGGCCAAAGAGCGTTTGCTACTGACCGAAAATGTGTGGATGCTGCCGGTTTGGATGATATAAATCAAGGCTCTCTGGGTCGTTGAACTGAAACCCTCTTAGTGGACATCTGAAAAGAGTCTACTAAGAGGGTTTTTCCTATTGACGAGGTATTAGTAGATAACAAGGAAAGTGTAGGTGGCATTGCTGATGGCAGAGAGGCTGTTTAGCGCCGAAGCTCAAGAGAAGCTTATGCAGAATAAGAACGTAATCAAGGTCAGTGAAACCTCGATTACGTATAGTGTAGATCTTAAGATCGAGGCTGTTCGTGCCAATGTTGTCGGTGGCAAACCCCCATCCCTTATATTTCTTGACGCTGGTTTTGATCTAGAGATGATTGGTCGTGACAACCCTAAACGCTGCCTGAGAAGATGGAGACCAGTATTAGAGAAGCTTGGAGAAGAGGGATTGAGGAACGATCAAAGAGGTAAGAACTCTACTGGGCGACCTACTGAGAGGGAACTCACGATTGAGGAGAAGCTGCGCCGTGCCGAGGCGAAGGTACGATATCTTGAAAAAGAGAACGAACTACTAAAAAAATTCGACGGGATCGAAAGGAGCGTGGACGATAGACCATCTAAGAAGTACCGGCTTATCCACAGTTTGATTGAGGCCAAGCAACAAGGATTCAATGTTGTCTACCTTTGTGAGGTTGCAGGCGTTAGCTGTAGTGGCTACTACAAGTGGCTAAGCGGTGCTTTGAAACGTGCTCAGAGCCATATGAAAGATGAACTAGATCTTACTAACTGCTCCTCTATCGATCAGGTAAGAAGAGTGTTAGACGATTATATTTACAATTACAACCACAATCGTTACCAATGGACAAGAAAAAAGATGGCTCCTGTTGAATACAGGAACCACCTATTAGCAGCGTAAATATCCGACCCTTTTAGGGTGTCTACTATCTGGGGCTCAGTTCAAATGACCTCAAGAGCCTTTTTAGGTTGTTGGTGAAATGGGTCGGCGTGTCGCCGTGGCGACGACGATCTACGGTCCCTCTAACAATACATCTCTTCCCCATGGTATAATCTGGACAACGAAGTGCTTTTATGGGGTTAAGCTGATCAGGAAGGATGGTTGGTGTGGTTACCAATAATGAGACGCCCAGAGAGTATGCAGTGTTGTTGCCGTTTGCACCAGACCAAGTACCGGCTCATATGGACTTGTGGGGAAATGTAAACAGATGGTCAAGCAGTGCCAGCATCCTGATTTTCGGAGCTTTGTTCTCATTTGCTATGTTTGTGATGCTATGGGCCAGTGTAATTGCCAAGTACCGCTACGGAGGTAAGATCGGTGCAATCGCTTCCTTGTTCTTAGTACCCTTCTATTTCCTGTACCTGTTTATTCTGCTGGGAATAACCTCCGCGACTCCATACACTACAAATATCTACGCAGGTATCAACTGGGATTTCGGGAAAGTGGTTACGGGGCTTTGTGCGCTTGGGCTCACGGTACTTGGTGTGCTAGCTCATATGGCGAAACCAACGGGGACTATGGGTATACGAAACCGTTGGACTTTGGCGTCGAGCGAGGTGTGGGATTATACCCATGGCGAAGCCAGATTGGCGCTTGTTGTGGGTGGTGGTCTGAACTACCTGATTCTAGCCGGTCCCCCCATTCCCGCGCTTGGGAGGGTGTCCCTCAGCTGTTTAGTAAGCCTCATTCTTTATGGCTACTTGAGGTATAAATCCAACAGGAAGTATCAGACCGTTGTGCAAGATAGAAATCCTGAAAATGGGGTGCTATTGTGAATCACATAAGAAAGGATTATCCCATCCGACCTGAAGGCTGCAAGTGTGCGGAAATGGAGTGTTCCGCGCTTGCCGCGGCAGCACAGTTCCGTGGCGTGAAGTTTGCTCAGCTTCTATATAGCGGAGATATAATACTGAAGAATGATAGCTGGGATGAAAGAGGATGTTGGCACTCATCTTACCTGTCGGTAAGAGGGTGCTTTTTTGTTGCCAAAGATGACGGTCATGAAAGATAATGGATGGCGTGTGCATAGTGTAGGCAC
>WSXW01000027.1 GCA_009773495.1 Bacillota bacterium | reverse complement strand
TTGCACCAAAAAACAAACGGCACAGGTTTATTCCCCATGCCGTTTCGGATTCCAGGTTTGTTCCCTGACTTATCCTTGAGCTTATCTAAATGACATTGGGCTGCTGTGCCCCCTACTTCCGTTTCGGTATACGTACAACTACCTCATAGAAGTCGTCGCTATCCCTTTCTTCAACTTGCGCCTGCACTCCACTTTGCTTCATCAGTTGGATAGCGTGTCGCACTGAATTGATGAATATGCGAACATCGCGTACTAATAATTTGCGGATTGGTTTCGCAGAGGCGGCCGCCATGGCGTCTTCCACACTCTCTCCGCTCACAAAGCGCTCCACGGCGTCCTCAACTTGCTTAACGGTCAGGTCCTCTTCGACTACCTGGCGCGCTACTAACGCTTGCGCCTCATGGCTATCTAGTTTCAACAAGGCACGGGCTTGGCGCTCATTTAGGCTACCTGCCAACAACATGTCCTGTACTTCTTCTGGGAGTTTAAGCAGCCTACGCTTGTTGGCGATAGTGGACTGGCTAAGCCCCATGCGCTTAGCCAGCTCCTCCTGTGTAAAACGAAAATCTATGAGCAATTGGTCGTAAGCCTTGGCCTCTTCCAATACATTGAGATCCTCACGCTGAATGTTTTCTATGAGCGTGGCCTGAGCTACTTCTCGGTCCGTATATTGCTTCACAA
Organism: Bacillota bacterium; assembly: GCA_009773495.1. GTDB lineage: Bacteria > Bacillota > UBA994 > UBA994 > UBA994 > WSXW01. The sequence goes on along the minus strand of WSXW01000027.1, from coordinate 24,297 downwards.
CTACGGGGACCGTTGTGAGACCTGCTGCCATGGCCGCGCGTAGGCGCCGTTCTCCCGCCACTAACTCATAGTTACTACCCATTTTGCGCACCACTAACGGCTGGATAATACCTACTTCCTTAATAGACTCACTTAATTCTTGGATTTTCTCAACTGTAAAGGTCTTGCGGGGCTGATACGGATTGGGCTTGATGTCATTTACATTGATCTGCAGGATCTGGTCGGAGGCACTACCACCAAACCATCTCACCATTACCTCGCTCCTCTCCTGTGGACTAAACACTCTAATTCTTTCTACTAAACTATCGCGCTTCCTTCCTCTATACCAACGGTTTTTTTGCAGGGATACCCGCCTTGCGGGGGTACTGACTTGGCGTGCTCCTTACCTTGGATATAGAAACTAGAATCCGCGCCTCTTGGACAATCCCTGGCAGCGTCCACTCTACGCACTCTACCTCACCACCGCCCAGCAACTTGGCAGCTGGCCTTGCTTCCTCTATTTCCTCATGTGCTGAAGGTCCCTTCATAGCAATAAAGCGCCCCCCCACACGTGCCAAGGGCAAGCAAAATTCGGCCAAAAGATTCAGACGCGCTACCGCACGCGACAGGACAATATCGTAGCGCTCTCTATGCGTGCTAAGATGACCCACGTCCTCAACACGAGAGTGAATTGCCTGCACGCGGTCTGCTATCCCTAAAGCTGTAATTACTTCTTTTAGAAACCTTACCCGCTTGTCTAGACTATCCAGCAAAACCATCTCCAAATTGGCAAACGCAATAGCTAAAGGTAAACCAGGAAACCCCGCGCCCGTACCGACATCAATCCCCCGTCCGCGTATATTCACGGCCTTTACCACGGACAAGCTATCTAAAAAGTGTTTTCGTACTACCTCTGGACGCTCCTTAATAGAAGTCAGATTCACGCGCTGGTTATATTCTAGTAGCATCTCCATATAAGTCAAGAACTGTTCCATCTGCTGAGGGGATAGATTCACACCTAAGGCCGCCGCCTCCCGTAGTAAATATTCCTGTGGCAAAAATATCACCTTCCCTCCAGATATACTAGCAGCACCGAAATATCCGCCGGTGAAACTCCGCTAATACGGGAGGCTTGACCCACTGATTCTGGCTTTAGTTTGCTCAGCTTCTCCCGAGACTCGTTAGATAGACCCCTGATAGCTCCATAATCTATTGTCCTTGGAATAACCCTATCCTCCATACGCTCAAACTTAGCTACCAGCTCTCGCTGTTTCGCTATATAACCGGCGTACTTTACCTCTATTTCTAAACGCGTGGCTACTTGATCCGGGATGGCGCCTAGTTCAGGCACAAGTCCTTTCAGATCTGAAAATCGGACTTCGGGACGGCGCAAAAGAGCCGCTGCACTGACTGCTTGCGTAAGCTCTGTTGTACCCGCTCTCACTAAAACCTCGTTTGCTACCCAACTGGACGCGACGGACCACGTTTCAAGCAAGCGCATCCAGTCATCAAGTGCCGCCTCTTCGGCCTGTAATAGTTCTAATTCTTCAGGCGATAGCAATCCGTATTCTACGCCTAAGGGCACTAAGCGCTGCCGCGCGTTGTCGATCCGCAATAACAATCGATGCTCTGCCCGAGAAGTCATTAGTCGATAGGGCTCCTGAGCCCCCTTAGTCACAAGATCGTCGATAAGCACGCCTAGGTAAGCCTGCGACCTTTTGAGAATAAATGGCTTGAGCCCCAACACTCTCGCGGCTGCATTTATGCCAGCCACCAACCCCTGCCCAGCAGCCTCCTCATAGCCAGAAGAGCCGTTAATCTGGCCAGCGCTATACAGCCCCCTACAGGCCTTAGCCTCTAGCGTCAGGGCCAGTTGGGTCGGAATTACGTAATCATATTCTATGGCATACCCTGGTCGCATTATCTCCGCCTTTTCTAGCCCAGGAATGGACCTTAACATAGCTACCTGAACATCCTCGGGTAAGCTAGTAGAAAAACCTTGTACGTAGAATTCATCCGTATCATACCCCTCTGGCTCCAAAAAGATCTGGTGACGGCCTTTATCCGCAAAGCGCACCACCTTATCCTCGATGCTGGGACAATAGCGCGGCCCAGTCCCTTCAATAAGCCCCCCATAAAGAGGCGATCTGTGCAAATTATCTCGTATTATCTGATGTGTCTCTTTGGTTGTATAGGTAAGATAGCACGGCAGCTGTTGTACATTGTCTCTATTGCTCCTCCCTGAAAAGCGACTAGGATTGGCATCGCCAGGCTGTATTTCCATCTTACTAAAATCTAAGCTTCGTCTATTCACGCGGGGCGGAGTCCCTGTCTTAAAGCGCCCTAGCTCTAACCCCAGTTCCCGCAAGCTTTCTGATAGACCGCAGGAGGGCAAGAGACTATTTGGACCACTAGATATTGCCGTGTCTCCTATTATTACTCTTCCGTGTAAATACGTTCCTGTGGTGAGCACTACTGTAGGGGCTGAGTAGATTGCGTTATTATGCGTGCGGACCCCTGTCACTTGCCCTTCCTTGGTGATTATTTCTGCTACCATCGACTGATATAGGAAAATGCGAGGCGTTGCCTCCAGTATGCTCTTCATCAGCGACTGGTACCTCTTTTTGTCTGCCTGTGCACGAAGGGCCCTTACAGCTGGCCCCTTGCCAGTATTCAACATGCGCATCTGTAGATACGTCATATCTGTGACATATCCCATCAAACCCCCTAGCGCATCAATCTCCACCACGACATGCCCTTTAGCTGGTCCACCCACCGCCGGGTTACAAGGCATTAAGGCTACGCTATCTAGGCTTTGTGTCAGCAGCGCAACAGAACAGCCCATGCGCGCGGCAGCATATGCAGCTTCGCAACCCGCATGGCCTGCTCCAATTACAACACAGTCAAATTCCCCTGCCACAAACATACTACCTCACTTACCAATGCAAAATTGAGAAAAAATCTGATTAGCTACATCCATAGACACAGTATCCCCCCTTATTTCCCCCAAACGCTCATACGCAGCCCTAACATCGATAGCTATAACATCTAAATCCCAATGCTCTGTCACGCTACTGCTAGCACTCTCTATCTTCTGGAGTGCATCATGCAATAGACTAGCGTGCCTAAGATTAGTAACTAACAACGAGTTTTCTGGTCCGATGGAAGCTCTGGCTACAGCTGCTAAGCGTGCCCTCAACTCAGGAATACCTCTAGACGTGAGGGCGCTGATATAAATAGCGTCAGTAGGTAGTAGCTGTCCATGCTGAGGTAAATCCTCCTTGGTCACCAGAACAATGCGCCGACGCTTCGCTGTGCTTTGTAATAGCGTCATATCTTCTTTATTGGGCTCTACAGTCCCATCAATAAGAACCAATAGAAGATCTGCTTGTTCTATTGCAGCCTGTGTACGCGCTATACCTAGGCACTCAATAACATCTATACTCTCCCTTAACCCCGCTGTATCCACCAGGGAAATAAGTACCCCCTCAATGTTAAGCTCGACTTCAACAGTATCGCGCGTAGTGCCCGCTATATCAGCCACTATGGCACGATCCCGCCCAGCCAAACGGTTAAGCAGTGAGGATTTGCCAACGTTAGGACGACCTACTAGCACTACCTTCAAACCCTCACGGGCTACACGCCCTGCTCTCGTTGTATCTATAAGCCCTGCTACCTGGGCTGCGGTCTTATTTAGCGCATGAGAGATCTCCCCATACGTAACAGATGGTACGTCATGCTCCGGAAAATCAATGCTGGCTTCAATCTGCGCCATAATAGACAGTAGCAGACTACGTGCTTCGCCTATCTCGCCACTCAACTGTCCCTGTAGATGGCGGCCCGCGTTCCTCAGTGCGATATCACTGTTGGACCGGATGATATCAATCACTGCCTCTGCCTGGGACAAATCTAGGCGTCCATTGAGGAAGGCCCGCTTGGTAAACTCCCCTGGAGCTGCTAGGCGGGCTCCATGACCTAGTACACTCTCTAGTACTCTCCCTGCCACAAAGGCCCCCCCATGGATGCCAAATTCAACTACGTCTTCTCCCGTAAAGGATTTAGGACCCTTAAAGTATGTACATAGACACTCGTCTATGCGCTCTCCCCTACCATCCAAAATATCTCCTAGAAAGACGCGCCACGGCCTAGGAGCAAAACTGTGTCTCCTGCTCCTAAATACCCGCCCTGCTACATCCCACGCCTTATCTCCACTAAGCCGAACTATAGCGATGCCGCCCTCGCCCGGTGGAGTTGAAATCGCAGCAATCACTTCCTGAGACCACACTTGAGATTCCTCCTTTTCATAGACCATGAGCCCAGTAACCTCGGTTACTGGGCTCATGGTCATCTCTTATCGCAATGCAATAATAACCTTGCGGTAGGGCTCGTCGCCCTCACTATATGTCACAATTTCTCTATCTTGCTGTAAGGCCATGTGAACTACTCTTCTGTCGAACGCGCCCATTGGCTCTAGTATAACCCTGCGCCCAGTACGTTTAGCCTTCTCTGCTAACTTCAGAGACATTTCCTCAAGCGACTCAATACGCTTAGCACGATAGTTGTTAACGTCTACCATGAGGCGCTTAGTTCCACCCGAGCGTGAGTAAATTAGTGCCGTCAATTGTTGGATGGCATCTAATGTCTGGCCCCTCTTGCCAATTAGTAGACCAGAACTTCCTCCGACTACATCTATGTGCACGCCTTCATCTGTCTCCTTGCTGACTGCACAAGTGACGCTAGTCGCACCCATTTTATTAACTAGCTGCTCCAAAAATACCACAGCGACATCTTCTGAAGAACTCTTACGTACTACTTTAACGCGAGCAGGCTTACCTCCAAGAAATCCGAAAAAACCCCTAGTTGGTTCGTCGAGCACAGTAACCTCTGCCTGTTCAAGCGCTATCCCTAGTTCCGCTAGCGCTAAAGTTATAGCTTCATCTACAGTCTTAGCGGACTTTTCCACGCTTGTCACCAGTGTCAGCCTCCCCTTCTACCAGACGTGGGGTCTTGAAGGTTGTGAACACGTATTGTTGCCCTATAGTAAACACGTTTCTAGATACCCAGTACAGTGCTAGTGCCGTAGGAAAACTAATTGTAATATAACCCATAAAAATAGGCATCACATACAACATCATTCTCTGAGATGGATCATCCATAGGGGTAATCTGATAAGATTGCAGGAATGTGGTTACTACCGACAATACCGGCAATATCCAATACACCCAAGGTAAAGCCCCTATAGTACTGGTAATTGCTACGCCATTCTCCATGACGGTCCCGGGTAGATTAAGATTGAGCCCCAAGAACATGGGTGCGGCGTCAAACAAACCAGGAGTCTGCAGTACGCTGAACATAGCGATAAGGACAGGGAACTGGATTAACAACGGCAAACAACCCATGGCAGGGTTGATCTTGTATTTTTTCCATAGCTCTGCCGTAGCTTGGTTGATCTTGTCCTTATCGCCCTTATATTTCTTCTTAATTTCCTCTGTTTCTGGCTTAAGCAACTGCATGGTCTTGGTAAACTGCATCTGCTTGAGGTTAAGCGGGAATGTTATGACCATTATGAACAATGATAAAAGTATTACCGCTACACCATAACTACCTGAGAAGTTATACAGAGAGTCGAGCAACCCTTTTAATAACGGGTTAAGAAAGTTTAAGTTCATTACTTCTCCTCCTCCGGAACTACTTAACCGGGTCGTATCCACCTTTACCCCAAGGATGGCAACGCAAGATTCTCCCTAGTGCTAACCATCCCCCGGACAAAACACCATACTTTTCTATTGCCTCATGGGCATATTCTGAACAAGTCGGTCTAAACCTACAGGTTGGACCTTTAAGGGGTGAGATAAAACGCTGATAAGATAAAATAAGACCTAGAATAAGCCCTTTCATGCTGTTCACCCCTGGTAAAGCAGATTAAGCTTCCTAAGCAGGAAGGACAATTCCTTGTTGAGTTCAATAAATGTGGCCTTCAAGGCTCCTGCTCTTGCAATGAGGATTAAACTGTACCCTGGCACTACATCAAGAAGGCGCCTACGAGCTATCTCGCGCATCATTCTTTTAGCCCTATTCCTTGTAACAGCAGACCCTAGTTTACGGCCTGCTGCAAATCCTATCTTCACCTTACCTTGCTCGCTCTGTAGGGCATAAAGCACCAAAAGTCTCCCTGCCGCTGATCGGCCGGCCGTATATACATGAGCGAAGTCCTCTTTACGCTTCAGCCTGTGCGACTTACGCATGCAGGCGTCACCAGCCTTCTACCTAATGTTTAGTATAATATTACCAAGTATAACCCGGTATACACCGCTAAATGCCCGCAATGTACAAAAAGGCCACCGAGGCGGCCTTAGGCAGATAGAACCTTTCTTCCCTTTTGCCGCCTACGCGCTAAAACTTTTCTGCCGTTAGCAGTACTCATGCGCAAACGGAATCCGTGGACCTTCTTGCGCTTATGATTATTAGGTTGGAATGTACGCTTCAATATATTCACTCTCCCTTCAGAGTACAAAATTGGCAAGCTATCTTTGCCATTATACCAAAGTGTGTATGAGAGGTCAACGCCAGTCTGTTATGAGTGTCTGGCGCATGGCACATGGCGCATGGTGGCTCCAAATTGGATTTTTGATCTTTGCTTTTTGATTACCTCCACTAAATCTCCCGAACATTCCATGTCGAAGTTTGTCGATTATACACAGGTGTTGATAACTCTGTGGATAACTTGTGTATTATATGGTAGTCTTACTGAGTATGTCGAATTCTGACTGTGGATGTCGGTGTGGATAATTTACTCGCACATATTTTCGCCCCATACACTCGTTCTCCACAGGTGTGGATAACTCTGTGGATAATTTTATGTCGGATTATGACTTGTTTCTGCCTACTATGTAGATATATCAACCTCATTTGTAACCGCATTCTCTATCCACAGGTCGGTGTGGACAGAATGACACAAAAAAGACATAGGCTTCCGACACGTTTCGGTAGGATTCGACTATCCACATGTTGAAATAAACTATCTATACTTTTCTAGGGGGGCTATTATGCCTAATACTGCATTAGAACTATGGCTAGCTGCGTTAGCAGTCCTTGAGCGACAACTCAGTAAGCATCAATACGAGACCTGGCTACTGCCTTGTCGGGCGCAATCTATTTCGGGCAATACGCTGTATGTGGTTGCCGCTACAGAGTTTAACCGTAACTGGCTTGATAATAACTACACTATTTCGGTTCAAAAGGCTCTATCTTCTATTATTGATAGGGATATCGCAGTGAAGTTCATCTTATCTAATGGTGAACCGCCTTCTGCTGCTTCTGTACCTATAAACTCAGACAAGCCTCATGAAGATCTCTTACAACTCAATTCTCGATATACGTTCGACAGCTTTGTCATTGGGGAAAGCAACCGCTTCGCGCATGCCGCGTCCTTGGCTGTAGCTGAAGCACCTGCCAGAGCTTACAACCCGCTGTTTATCTACGGTGGCGTGGGCCTGGGAAAAACACATCTTATGCATGCCATCGGCCATTTTGTTTTGAGTAGATACCCTCACCTAAAAGTTCTCTATATTTCATGTGAGAAGTTTACCAATGATTTTATCAGTTCCATACAACTGCGTAAAACCGTGGAATTTCGTGCGCGCTACCGCAATATTGATCTCTTGCTAGTCGACGACATTCAATTCCTAGCGGGCAAGGAACAGACTCAGGAGGAATTTTTCCATACGTTTAATGCTCTTCACGGTGCTAGTAAACAGATCATTATTTCGAGTGACCGCCCGCCTAAGGAAATAGCTACCCTAGAAGACCGCTTGCGTTCGCGTTTTGAATGGGGCCTTATAACTGATATCCAAGCGCCGGACTTTGAAACTAGAGTAGCTATCCTACGTCAAAAAGCGGCGGCAGACCGTTTTCAAATCCCATTAGAGCTTACTGCCTATTTGGCCGGACGGATTGTCAGTAATATCAGAGAACTAGAAGGAGCTCTAATTCGAATTATGGCCTACACCTCCTTCAGTAAAAGGGCCATTACGCGCGAGTTGATTGATGAGGTCTTAAGAGGTCTATACCCCGAAGATAAGGTAAAAGTACTGTCTATTGAGGGTATCCAACGGGTAGTAGCGGCTCATTTTGGGCTAAAAGTAGACGATTTAACCGCTAAAAAGCGCACGCGCAACATTTCTCTCCCTCGCCAAATAGCAATGTATCTCGTTAGAAAACACACCGATGCTTCTCTGCCGCGCATTGGTGAAGAGTTTGGGGGACGCGATCACACGACGGTTATGCACGCGTGCGATAAAATTCAGCAAGACTTGGCTAGCGAGCCTGGTTTTGCACTTATATTGAGAGAATTAGAAGAAAAAATAAAGACCACATAGTCCACATATTCATCCACAACCACTGTGGATGAATATGCCTTAAACACGCTGTGTTATACTATGTGTATTTTTTACCCTCTCCATTAACATAGTTATCCGCAGGCATAAACCTGTCCTTCCATACACAAAAGGGCCTTATTCACATAGTCACAGGTCTTACTAATGCGACTACGAACTTTATATCTTATTATTATATGTAAAAGGATCATGATTAGAACGGAGGGATCTCATGAAAGTTTCGGTAAATAAAGATGATCTAACTTTTGCCACTCAAACAGTAACAAGGATCTTGACTTCAAAAACGAGCGGTGCTTCTGCCGGCATTAGACTGACCGCAGAAGATGGTACGCTCACGCTCATGGCGAACGATCTAGAAATTGCCATGGCCTGCCAAATTAGCGCTGAAGTAATCACAGTAGGTGCAATTGTCATACCCGGAAAACTCTTAGGTGAGGCAGTGCGACGTTTTCCCGGACAGGAAGTTGATCTCTTTGTTCAGGAAGGACGTCAAGTGCTTTCACTGCGTAGCGGCTTTTCAGAATTAGACCTAATAGGTATGGCTCCTACTTATTTCCCAGAACTCCCGGATATATTAGACTTCTCACGGCTTAAAGTTTCGCAATCTCTCCTAAAGTCGATGTTAAGACAAGTTAGTTTCGCCATATCTACAGATGATATGCGCCCCATCCTTACAGGTATGTTATGTGAATGCCGTGATAATAGTCTGCGCATGGTTGCCGCAGACGGCTTCAGGGTGGCTTCAAGGAAAGAAGATATAGGAATCGAATGCCCCGATGGGTTTAGGGTAGTAGTGCCTGGCCGCGCAGTCAATGAAATGGCCCGTCTACTGACTGACAATGAAGGAACAGCCGAGGTAACGGTAGGAAGAAACTACATTCTTGTTAAAATAAACGATACTACTATTATATCTAAGCTCCTCGAAGGAAATTATATTAACGTTGACCAATATCTACCTACTAAATTTACTACTCATGTAGAGGTAAAACCAAAAGCCTTACTGGACGCCTTGGAACGCGCCGCTGTTGTCGCCAAGGACGGTTTAGCTGGGACTGTTCGGTTATATTTTAGTGATGGTCTGCTTAAGATACGTGCCCAATCGGCAGAACATGGCACACACTATGAAGAATGGGCAGTAGACATGCAAGGGGAATCTTTAGAAATTCTCTTTAATATTCGTGTGTTAATTGATGTCCTTAAATCCGTGGAAACAGGTGACATCAAGCTAAGCTTTACTGGAACCTTAGGTCCCTGTGTAGGGAAAAATGCAGCACAAGAGGATAAATATTGGAGTTTAGCTATGCCTGTAAGGCTGTCATAAGGAGGTTGACATATGGCAGAATATATTACCTTAGGTCAGTTTTTAAAAATGAATAGTATTATTCAGTCTGGTGGAGAAGCTAAGATTTACCTGGTAAATAACCCTATTTTGGTAAATGGCGAATCAGAGAATCGTAGAGGCAGAAAACTGCGCTCTGGAGATGTCGTTATCATCAATGGCCGAAAACTTACTGTTCATTAGTTATGTGGGTTGAAGAGCTCACCCTTAAGGATTATCGGAATTACAAAAATCAAAGGGTCTCTTTTTCGCGCTCTTTGAACTTCGTAGTAGGAGCTAATGGTGAAGGCAAAACGAACATGCTCGAAGCCCTGTATCTTTTAGCTACGACAAAATCACACCGTATGGTCAGCGAGAAGGAGTTAGTGCGTACTAACAGTGATTTTTTTTACCTATCTTGTCGTCTACATGATGCACGAGTAAATACTACTGTAGAGCTGGGTTATTCTCTTTCACAAAAGAGAAAGGCTGCTAAAATATCTAGTGTCCCTGTGACCAGAATTAGTGAGCTTATCGGCGTTTTAAATGTAGTACTGTTTGCTCCAGAAGATTTAGATTTAGTTAAAGGCTCACCTAGTGGTAGACGAAGATTTCTAGACGTGTTGCTTAGTCAAGTTGATAAGGTCTATTTTGGACTTTTACAGCAGTACTCTCGCGTCCTAGCGCAGCGTAATGAGTGCCTTAAGGCCATACAGTTGGGGCGGCTAAAAACATTAGATCTGGAACCTTGGACAGAGCAATTCATCGATCTGGCCCTGAAAATTAGCGGAAGAAGGCATCGAGCCGTTTCTGTCTTAAGAGAAGAGTTTGCACGCCTCGCTACTCAGATTAATCAGGGCAAAGAGAGCTTATTAGTGGAGTACATTCCCTCATTAGTGTTAGAGGGTACAAATCAAGCGACACATGAGCAATTGAGCCGATTACTGACCCAAGAAATTAAACGTGGTATTACTTTATGTGGTCCGCATCGGGATGACCTGAGGTTTTCTATTAACTCCCTCCCAGCCACGGACTATGCCTCCCAAGGACAACAACGCACAGCAGCTCTCGCTTTGAAGCTTGCTGAGTTAGCCTATATGCGATATATCAGGGGAGAGTACCCAGTATTGCTTTTAGATGATGTTTTGTCAGAGCTAGACGCTAATAGACGGGCGGCGTTAATAGAAGTTCTTAGCCGAGATGTGCAAGCAATTATTACCGGTACAGAGCTAGTTGACCTAAGTCCTATCCATGTAAAAGGTAATTATCAGGTAATTCGCATTGAACAAGGTAAGGTGATGTAATGTACCTGCATATTGGCGGTGATGTCATAATTCCTTTTAAAGAAGTAGTAGGGATTTTCGATTCCATTACATCTGATGCTACTGCAACCCGTGAGTTTCTTCAGGTTTCACGTGAGGAAGGATTTATTTTTTCGGCTACAGATATTACTCACGTGAAGTCCTTTATTATAGTTAACGATCGCGTTTACCTAAGTCCTATCGCTTGTGCGACGCTACGTAAACGCTGGTTTTCACTGATTTTCAGTATTGAAGAACTTTGAGAGAGATTTATCTTTCTTTGTCGCTCGCAATTATTGTATAAATTTGCTATTATTAAGAGTAGGCATTAGATTAGGGACGGTGAAATAATGACAACACTGAAAGGAAATGGCGGTTACGATGAGTCACAAATTCAGGTACTAGAAGGATTAGAGGCCGTTCGTCGCCGACCAAGTATGTATATTGGATCTACCAGTGCTAAAGGATTACACCATCTAGTATGGGAAATAGTCGATAATGCAGTCGACGAGGCCTTAGCTGGCTATTGTGATCGTGTTGACATTGACGTCTACGAAGATGGCAGTGTTAGCGTGCGTGATGACGGACGCGGTATTCCTGTTGGCATTCAGGCTCAAACAGGAAGGTCAGCTGCAGAGACAGCATATACAGTTTTGCACGCCGGAGGAAAATTTGGCGGTAGTGGTTATAAGGTTTCAGGAGGTCTTCATGGTGTTGGGGCCAGCGTAGTCAATGCTTTATCAGAATGGCTTCTCCTTGACATTCAACGTGAGGGCGGGCATTACCAACAGCGGTATGAGCGTGGGGTGCCAACTACCGAGCTGGTTCGACTAGAAGACAGCAGTCTTACAGGTACGTTCGTGCACTTTAAACCAGATACGCAGATATTTGAAGAAACCGATTTTTCGTATGAGACGTTAATCATCCGCTTACGCGAGTTAGCCTTTCTCATGCGTGGACTGCAAATAGTACTAAAAGACCACCGTACAAAGCAGGAAGATATCTTCCACTACGACGGTGGTATAAAGTCATTCGTATTGTACCTTAACAAGAATAAAGACGCATTGCATAAAGAACCAATTTATTTTACAGCAGAGCGAGAGGATTCTCAGGTAGAAATAGCTATGCAATACAATGATAGCTATGCTGAAAATATTTATTCTTATGCTAATAATATTCACACCGCAGAAGGCGGAACGCACGAGGCCGGTTTTAAAATTGCTTTGACGCGTGGACTTAATGATTACGCCCGCAAAGCTAATATAATTAAAGAAAAAGATAACAATCTGAGCGGTGATGATATCCGCGAAGGTTTAACTGCGATTATTAACGTTCGTTTATTACATCCCCAGTTTGAAGGACAAACCAAAACAAAATTAGGTAACTCGGACCTACGAGGTATAGTAGACTCGATAGTCGGCGAAGGTCTGTCGACATTCCTTGAGCAAAACCCCTCTGTAGCTAAAAAGATACTCGAAAAGGCTGTACTTGCTTCACAAGCGCGCGAAGCAGCGCGTCGTGCACGTGAGTTAACTCGCCGCAAAAGCGCTCTAGATATCACTCCCCTACCAGGCAAGCTTTCGGACTGTTCAGTTACAGATCCTACACTATGCGAGCTGTACTTAGTAGAGGGTGACTCTGCAGCAGGTTCAGCTAAACAAGGGAGGGACCGTAAGTACCAGGCTATTTTGCCCCTGGGTGGTAAGCCTCTTAACGTGGAAAAAGCCCGCTTAGATAAGATTCTGAACCACGAGGAAATCCGCATGATAATTACTGCCTTAGGTACCAGCATTGCCGAAGACTTTGACCTCGGTAAGGCTAGGTATCATAAAGTTATTCTCATGGCAGATGCAGACATTGATGGTTCACATATTAGGACCCTGCTCTTGACGTTCTTCTTTAGATACATGCAGCCGCTTGTAGCGGCAGGTTATCTTTACATTGCTCAACCCCCTCTCTACCTAGTAAAGAAGGGTAAAACAGAGCGGTATGCATATAATGACGAAGAGCTTGAGAAGGTTTTAAAGGATGTAGGACGCGGAGCCGGAGTGAATATTCAACGCTACAAAGGCCTTGGAGAAATGAACCCGGATCAATTATGGGATACAACCATGAATCCCCAGAATCGAATCCTGATGCAAGTGAAGCTAGAAGACACTATGGCAGCCGATGAGATATTTACGATTCTCATGGGTGACAAGGTAGAGCCTCGCCGCGACTTTATTGAGCGACATGCACGGCAAGTAACTAATCTAGATGTATAGGGAGGAGGTAGGACCAAATGGAATATACGCACGGTAAAATAGAACAGATCAAGATTGAAGAGGAAATGAAGAAGTCCTACATCAATTACGCTATGAGCGTAATTGTCTCTCGTGCCCTGCCAGATGTCCGTGATGGACTTAAGCCCGCCCATCGGCGGATTCTCTACGCTATGTATGAGATGGGGTTTACACCAGATAAACCCTATAAGAAGAGTGCCCGTATAGTGGGTGAAGTACTGGGTAAGTATCATCCTCATGGCGACGTGGTTGTTTATGATACCATGGTGCGGATGGTGCAAACCTTCTCTTCTCGTTATCCACTAATCGACGGACATGGCAACTTTGGGTCTCCTGATGGTGACTCAGCAGCCGCTATGCGTTATACCGAGGCTAGACTAGCACACTTGTCTATGGAAATGCTTCTAGATCTTGATAAGAAAACTGTAGATATGGGCCCTAACTTTGACGATTCATTAGAACAACCGTTGGTTCTCCCCTCTAGATTTCCAACTTTATTAGCCAATGGTACTAGTGGTATAGCTGTAGGTATGGCGTCCAATATACCACCACATAACTTAGTAGAGTTGATTGACGGCGTCAATATGTTGATAGACAACCCTGATATTACAGTGGCAGATTTAATGCAGAAAATTAAAGGTCCCGACTTTCCTACAGGCGCTATGATACTAGGGCGTGAGGGTTTTACTCAGGCCTATGAAACCGGCCGGGGTACCATGCGTATCCGTTCTAAGACTCGCATTGAAAAGATGAACAATGGCAAGATGCGAATCATAGTCAACGAGCTCCCCTACCAGGTTAACAAGGCCAAGATGATTGAGCGCATAGCAGAACTAGTAAGGAATAAGCAGATTGATGGCATTACAGATCTACGCGACGAAAGTGACCGGGATGGTACTCGGGTAGTAATCGAGCTACGACGGGACACCAATGCCAACGTTATTCTCAATCAGCTTTACAAGCACAGCCAGATGGAAGTATCGTTTGGCATGAATATGCTCTCTCTTGTAGACGGGCAGCCTCAGACATTGACGCTGAAGCAAATGCTTTATTACTATATAGAGCATCAAAAAGATGTAGTCACTCGTAGGACAAAGTTTGACCTAGCCAAAGCTGAGGCTAGAGCTCATATTCTCGAAGGCTTGCGTATTGCTCTAGACCACATTGACGAAATCATTGCTTTAATTCGCGCTTCTAGAGATGATGAGACAGCTAGAAACGGATTAATGAGCCGTTTTGGTCTGTCTGATAAACAAGCGCAGGCTATCCTAGACATGCGCTTAAGGCGCCTTACAGGTCTTGAAAGGGATAAAATAGAAGCCGAATATCTCGAGGTTATTAAGGCCATAGCGCACCTCAAAGAGATTCTTAATAACGTGCCGTTGCTCTTACAGATAATTAGAGACGAAATTAACGCGGTCAAGGCTAAGTTTGGTGATGACCGACGCACTGAAATCGTAAACGCTGTAGGTGATGTAACCGCAGAAGACCTTATTGCAGAAGAGGATGTTGTCATAACCCTCACCCACCAGGGCTCTATTAAGCGTCTCCCACTTGACACATACCGAAGCCAACGTCGTGGGGGCAGGGGCATTACAGCTATGGGTACGCGTGAAGAGGATTTCGTAGAGCATCTATTTATAACAACTACCCATCACTACATTTGCTTCTTTACTAATAAGGGACGCGTCTATCGCATTAAGGTGCATGAAATACCAGAGGCCAGTCGGCAAGCGCGCGGTCTAGCAGTAGTAAACTTAATCTCTCTCGAAGCAGACGAAAAAGTAAATGCTGTGATACCAATCAGGGATTTCACAGGCGGCAGTTATCTATTCATGACCACAAGAGCAGGCATGGTTAAGAAAACATCACTCTCAGAATATGCTTCCATCCGTAGTAATGGTCTTATAGGCATAGCGCTGCGAGATGGTGATGAACTAATTGGCGTGCGCCTAACAGATGGGAAGCAAAACGTTGTTCTTGGTACACACACCGGCATGTTCATACGTTTTGATGAAAAAGACGTACGCGTCATGGGGCGCGCAACGCAAGGAGTCAAAGGCATTGATCTAGAAGAAGAAGACTTTGTTATTGGTATGGATATTGTTAGAGAAGGCATAGACATACTGGTAGTTACGCAACATGGCTTTGGTAAGCGTACAGCCATTGAAGAGTACCGCAAACAGACCCGCGGGGGCAAGGGCATTCAGACCATCAAGAGGTCTGTGCGTAACGGCAATGTAGTCTGCCTGCGCGCGGTAAGCACAGATGATGACCTGATGGTAATTACAGAGCAGGGTATAATTATTCGTATGGATATTAAGAGTATTTCTCGACTAGGACGCTCTACCCAAGGCGTTACCATAATCAGGCTTGATGAAGGAGACCAAGTAGTAGCTATTGCCAGAGTCGCACAGAAAGAACCAGAAATAGAATAGCAGATACGTGGAACACCCCTCTCCAAAGAGGGGTGTTCCACGCTAACTAGACTAGTGGTAATTAGAGTGAAATATTAGATATTTATATCTATAAATAAAACGCTTAATCATGAGAAAAAAAATAGTATTAAAACATCAGAATAAAAAGGAAAAGATGCGTACTGTGCTGTATATAGGTGATGTGTAAGACCGACTAGGGGGTAGCAAAACCTAAACAGTACGGTTAATATTTATAAATTGGGTTTCGTAAAGGGCACAAATATAAAGCACAACTTTTCCTTATGAAACAAAAGGAGGTGGCTACTAGTCCAAAGTTCTACAAGCAGAACAAGAATAGCTATTAATAAATTTAGGAGGGATTGTATTGCTTAAAAAGCTCGTAGTTCTCTTCATAATGTTTGCTCTTTTCATCGGTACCATTAGTCCCGCGTTGCCTGTTAAGGCATCTACGGTTCCCATTAAGATGGTACTCAACGGTAAAACTCTCGTTTCTGATGTGTCGCCTGTAATACAAAATGGCCGGACCCTAGTGCCTTTTAGAGTAATATTTGAAGCCCTGGGGAGCACTGTTGAATGGGATGAAAAGACCAACACCGTAGCAGGTTACAAGGGCCCGATGTTTGTACTGCTTCAACCTGGCAGCACCAGAGCCTGGATCACTGGTGAAGAAGTGAAGCTCGATGTAGGCCCCGTTATTATTAGCGGTAGAACCATGGTACCCCTCCGTTTTGTTGCCGAGACCATGGGAGCACAGGTAGACTGGGTAGATGCAACTAACACAGTAGTTATTACCCATACTCCTGACCCCGTTCCCACCGCTCAGAAGTCCGGCGACTTCACCACAGTCTATTCCGGTGAGCTCACTCACATGAACTATTTAGTTACCGCTACATCTGCCGAGCAAGTAGTTGCAGCCAATACCGTTGACGGTTTGGTGGAATACAATCACCTCGGTGTTCTGTACCCCTCACTAGCTAAGTCATGGAAGATTTCCAATGATGGTCTCGTTTACACGTTTAACATTCGTCAAGGCGTAAACTGGATGACCTTTGATAATAAGGTATACGCTGAAGTAGGGGCTCAAGACTTTGTCGATGCCCTGAAGTACGTCCTTACCAAGGAAAACGCCTCCAGAACAGCTAACATCGCCTATGGTGTTATCAAAGGGGCTCAAGAGTATTTTGACGGCAAGACCACTGACTTCTCCACTGTTGGCGTTAAGGCTGTCGATAAGTACACAGTGGAGTATACCTTAAAAGCCCCTGCACCATACTTTATGAGCATGCTTACATACGTATGTTTTCTACCTGCTAATGGCAAGTTCCTTGCCGAAACAGGCACCAGATTTGGTACCGACCATAAGACCCTGCTCAATAATGGCGCATACATTCTCAAGAACTTTGAACCCCAGAATGTTCGTGAATATGTAAAAAACACACATTATTGGGATGCAAACACTGTGTACATCAATAAGCTGACCTATAAGTTCAATAGAGAAGCTTCGCAGCTTGCTCCCGAACTGTTCTTCCGTGGCGAGATTACCGCTGCTAGTATCCCAATTAGTGTCCTTGATGGTTGGATGCAAGACCCTGCCCGCAAAGAAATGGTGCGACCAGCTCCAACTAGCACCTTTACTTTCTGGTATGCGTTTAACTTCGATGCTAAGTTCCCGGCTCAATACGAGCCTGAGAATTGGAAGAAGGCAGTTAATAGCCTGAACTTCCGCAAAGCTATCTTCCACGGTATCGATCGCGTTGCGGCCATGCTGACCCTCGACCCCTACAACCCCGAGCGTCAGATTCAAAACACAATTACCCCTGCCGGTTTCGTGGCTGTTGGCGGTCTTGATTATACCAAGCTCCCAGCTTTGGCCAAGATCTCTACCACCAACTCCTACAACAGAAACCTGGCGCTTGACTTCAGGAACAAGGCTCAAGTTGAACTCCGTGCTCAAGGCGTTACTTTTCCCATTAAGATGATGATGCCTTTCAACACCGGTTCTATTGACTGGACCAATCGCGTGCAAGTTATGGAGCAACAGATTGAGAACTTGCTCGGCAAGGGTTTCATTGATGTAATCCCTGTAGGCTTCCCCGCTACTGGTTTCCTTGATGCCACCCGTCGCGCCGGAAACTACGCAATCCAAGAGGTTAACTGGGGTCCTGACTATGCAGATCCTCAAACCTACACCGATCCATTCCTGCCCAGCAATACTTATAGCCCACTTAATGTGTCTGCCGGTTACGATGGTACCTATGAAAAATTGATTGCTGCGGCAAAAGCCGAGGTCCGTAACGTTAAAAAACGTTACGAGCTCTTCGCTCAGGCTGAAGCATATCTCATAGAGAATGCCTTTGTTGTTCCTTATCGCGTTGGTGGCGGCGGATACATCGCATCTATGCTTCATCCCTTCACCTCCGCATATGCACCGTTTGGTGTTTCTAACCTTAAATTCAAGTATCAGGTTGTTCTTGATAAGCCGATGAACACCACTCAGTTCTACGAAGCTCAGACCCAATGGCAAAAGGATAGAGATGCAGCACTGAAAAGATGGGGTCAATAAACTAGGACGGTAGAGAGGACCGCCTGAGGGCGGTCCTTTTCCACCTAGGTCACAAAAAAAGATCGGGGGATGACTATGGGCATACCTGTAACTCCAATACAGCATCAGCCAAAGCCAGTGCACGCCAGTAAGCACTCAGGCAGCCTATTTAACTACACCCTTAAGAGAGCCGGCCAGTCGCTGATTACTGTGTTGATAGTAATTACGGTTGTCTTTTTGCTTATGCGTTTGTTGCCTGTAGAAGGGTATTTCGGAGACGGATACGATAAACTAGACGCCTCGCAAAGGGAGGCGGTATTAAAGAGCATGGGACTACTTGAACCATGGTACATGCAGCTCAAGAACTTCTATGTGGACTTATTCCGAGGGGATCTCGGAACATCGATTATCTTTAGACCACAAATACCGATTACGGAGATAATCGGGCCTAAAATTCCTTATTCTGCTTATTTCGGTTTTGCTGCCCTATTGATGTCGCTATCCCTAGGTCTCTGTTTAGGGGTATTTCAGGCTAGGGAAAAAGGTAAATGGTTTGATCGCCTTGGTACTGGCTATGTCGTCTTTATTAATGCGGTTCCTGCTGCTGTCTACTTCCTATTTATTCAACTGTACGCCACCCAAGCGTTTAAGCTTCCTATTCTCTTTAATAAAGACAAACCTAGCAGTTGGATATTGCCCGCCATATGTATGTCCCTTGGAGGCATTGCGGGCTATGCCATGTGGATCAGACGATTTATGGTGGATGAACTGAACAAGGACTACATCAAGCTGGCTCGGGCCAAGGGTTTGTCTAACACAGACGTTATGTTTAAGCATGTGTTGCGTAATGCCTTTGTGCCTATGGCTCAGTATCTGCCCACATCTTTGCTAATGACCATCGCCGGCTCTCTCTACATAGAATCACTCTACTCTATTCCGGGTATGGGCGGTCTGCTGATAGATGCTATAAGTCGCCAGGATAACCCACTTGTACAGGCCTTGGTGCTTATTTACTCTACCATTGGCATTTTCGGTCTGTTTATGGGCGACGTTCTGATGGCCGTAATCGACCCGCGTATTAAGCTTGATAAAAAAGGAGGGGCAAGGTAGTGACTACAAAGAAGAATATCGAAATTCTAGAAAACCAGGCCCTTTTCGAGCTGGCTAATTATGACGCCTCAGAATCCGAGCGTACGGGATACTCTGACTACTCCTACTGGGGGTCAACTCTTAAAGTATTCCTAAAGAATAAGACCGCCGTTCTCGCTCTTATCCTTCTCGGAGTGTTATTGTCTTTTACCTTTGTTCAACCCTATCTGCCCGGGCAAAGGGACCCTAATGAGATTAATCTTAGTCAAGAAACCTTCAGGCAACTGCGCAATGTTAAACCTACCTCAGAGTTTTGGTTTGGCACCAATTCAATTGGCCAAGATCTTTGGGCTAGGATCTGGCGTGGAACGAGAACATCGCTGATGATTGCGCTTCTGGTGGCCACGTGGAACATTGTTATCGGTGTTATAGTTGGGGCTGTTTGGGGTTATGTCCGGAGTCTTGACCGAGTAATTACCGAAGTATACAACGTTCTAAACAACATCCCCACTACTATTATCATGACTCTTTTTGCGTATATGCTACGCCCGAGCATCAGCACTATGGTAATTGCTATGTGCGCTACAGGGTGGTTACCGGTATCCCGTTTTGTGCGGACGCAGGTAGTCATCATTCGCGACCGAGAGTATAACCTAGCGTCTCGTTGTCTAGGTACTCCTAGCACAAGGATAATTACCAGAAACGTACTGCCCTATCTCGTGTCCGTTATCATGTTGCGCTTTGCCTTAGCTGTACCTGGCGCCATTGGTTCAGAAGTGTTCCTGACCTATATCGGTCTTGGTCTACCCCTGAGCACTCCCTCTCTCGGTAACCTAGTCAATGAGGGCCGCCAAATCATGATGATTGCCAGCATGCGTTATCAATTGATTTTCCCGTCCGTTGTACTATCACTGATTACCATTTCATTCTACGTTATGGGCAACGCCTTCTCTGATGCGGCTGACCCACGTAATCACGTTTAGGGAGGCGAGAGGATGGTCCAATCTATTTTATCCGCTAAGGATGTTGTTATTAAGTTTAGTCTGAGAGGCCGTGTCTTAACTGCCATCCGTGGTGCTTCATTAGAACTTTACGAAGGACAAACCCTAGCCATAGTGGGGGAGTCTGGCTCGGGTAAGTCAGTCTTTACTAAATCTTTTGTTGGAATGTTAGATACTAACGGCTGGGTTGAATCCGGCTCCATAATGTTTGAGGAGCAGGATATAGCTAAGTTTAAGGGAGACAAACAATGGTCTACGATCCGGGGCAAAAAAATAGCCATGGTATTTCAGGACCCCATGACCTCCTTGAATCCTCTGCGTACTATCGGCATGCAGATACAGGAGGTCGTAGAACTTCATCATCATCTCAAGGCTGCAGAGGCCAAAAAGCGAACTATCGAAATTCTGACAGACGTCGGCATTAGCAGTCCAGAGGATCGTTACAGTCAGTTTCCTCACGAGTTTTCAGGTGGCATGAGGCAGCGCGTGGTTATCGCTATCGCCATAGCCTGTAACCCCAAAATCCTCATCTGCGATGAGCCAACTACAGCACTAGACGTCACCATACAGGCGCAAATTCTTGAGCTTATTCGTAAGTTACAGGAGCAGTATAATCTTACAGTAATCTATATCACCCACGACCTAGGTGTTGTGGCCAATGTAGCCGATCAAGTAGCTGTCATGTACGCGGGTGACATTATTGAGTATGGCACAGCAGGAGATATTTTCTATAACGCTCAACACCCCTACACCTGGGCACTATTGTCCTCGCTACCACAGTTAGGTATCAAGGGTCAGCCGTTATATTCAATCAAGGGCACCCCGCCCAATCTCTTTAACGAAATCAAAGGCGATGCCTTTGCTCCTCGCAACCCTAAGGCTTTGAAGATTGACTATGTGGAGCGTCCCCCATACTTTCAGGTTAGCCCCACGCACTATGCCAGAACGTGGCTTTTGGATCCACGGTCTCCCAAAATGGACCCGCCAGAGACCATCAAGCACATGCGTGAGAAGTTTGTGAGGTACAGCGTATGAGCCAAACTACAAATAGAGAACTCTTAATAGACGTCAAAAATCTGCGAGTCGAATTTAACGTAAAGGCCAAGGAGCCCTTCGTAGCCGTTAATGATGTCAGCTTTCATATTTTCAAGGGAGAGACGTTTGGTTTGGTTGGCGAGTCCGGCTCAGGAAAGACTACCATTGGCCGAGCCATCGTTCGCATCAATGGGACAGCTGGCGGAGACGTAATGTTTAAAGGACGAAAGATTAATGGAGATATTCCCAAAGCGCTTGACTACGAAGTTACCCAAAAAATACAAATGATCTTCCAAGACCCCATGGCCTCCCTTAACGAACGCGCCAAGGTAGACTACATCGTTTCTGAGGGCCTTTATAACACTAAGGCCTACAAGGATGAGGGTGAACGAAAGGCTAAGGTCGAGGCGGCTTTAGCGGCGGTGGGGCTGTTACCGGAGTTTGCTTCACGCTTTCCCCACGAATTCTCTGGTGGACAGCGGCAACGCATAGGAGTAGCCCGCGCCTTAATTATGGAGCCTGAATTCATCATTGCCGACGAACCCATCTCGGCCTTGGATGTTTCAATTCGTGCTCAGGTAATTAACCTTCTTTCCGAACTCCAGAAAAGCAAAGGCCTTACCTATATGTTTATTGCACATGATCTCTCAGTAGTTCGTTTTATCACAGATAGGGTTGCTGTTATCAGTAAGGGCAAGATTGTGGAGTTAGCAGAAACAGAAGAACTGTTTGCACATCCACTCCATCCCTACACACGTTCATTACTGTCAGCGGTACCTGTGCCCGACCCAATTGAGGAGAAGAAAAAGAGAGCAATTTACTACGATCCGCTGAGTCACGATTACTCCGTTCATAAGCCGAAATGGGTAGAAATCAGGCCAGGACACTATATATTAGGCAATGATCCAGAACTTGAAGAGTATAATGCCATGCTAGCAAAATAAAAAAGAAGGATGACTCAGAATTGAGTCGTCCTTCTTACTGTGCTAAATCAAAGAGGAGGCAATTGTGATCCGATTTGAAAGAACCAATACAGGATCGCTGCTAAGAAAGCCAAAAGACAAGCTGACCAAAGGAGTGTGTATAATGAGTCCTCCCCAAAAGGGTCTCTCTCTTCAGGAATAGCTTCGTTCATTACATTATCCTGACGCAGATAGATAACCCAAGCTAATAGCATGTAGATGGCCATAAACAGGGGCAGTAGTTGCGCTAGGTAATAGGAGTTTTTGTCAAAAGCAGATGCAGTTATCCAGAGGGAAATCACCAATGTAATAGTTGAGAGGAAGATCCCGTTAATAAACCTGCGAAGTGTAAACATATCATCACCTATTTCTAGCATAACACGTAACACTACCTGTAAAACACATAAATTATCAGAGGGGGCACGCGGCATGAATAAGCACCATATCGAGAAAATGTTGGCAGGCACGTCGAGGGTTAATTCAACAGGCCATCTTGAGATAGGCAATTGCGATACCCTTAATCTAGTTCGCGAATTCGGCACGCCCTTAATTTGCTATGACGAAGCCTTGATCAGGGCTAACTGTCGAACCTACATTAATAGCTTTAAGCGTAGGGAAAACCGTGTAGCTTATGCAGGTAAAGCCTTCCTCTCTATCGCCATGTGCCAAATTATCGACGAGGAAGGCCTGTATCTAGACGTAGTGTCTGGAGGAGAGCTATATACAGCCTTAAAGGCAGGCTTCCCAGTAGAGCGAATATATTTCCACGGAAATAATAAGACAGCAGATGAGCTGCAGCAGGCTCTATATGCTCAGGTAGGTTGTTTTGTAATTGATAATAGGCATGAATATGAGTTACTACGTCAACTTGTACTCACAGCAAAATATCGACCTGTAATTTTATTAAGAGTTGCCTTAGGAGTAGATGCAGCTACCCACAAGTACATCCAGACGGGCCAACACGATTCCAAATTTGGCTTTGCCATTAACAGTGGCGAATTAGACAGGACAGTTGAGGACTTAACTAAGGATACAGTAATGAACTTTTTGGGCTTCCATAGCCATATCGGCTCTCAAATCACTACATTAGGCGGATTTCGCCAGGCGGTCGGTATTATGTTTGACTTGGTAAATGATTACAAGCTAAAATACCAATGGGTGCCCAGTGAGCTTAGTTTGGGCGGCGGCTTAGGTATTGCCTACACTCTTAGCGAAGAAGCTAATACGATTGAGGAATTGACATCACTTGTGCTAACGGCAGCGGAAGAGCAGATGGAACGAGTTCAAGTCTATCCTCGCTTAGTATTAGAGCCGGGACGTTCAATTGTAGGGCAGGCTGGTACAACACTGTATACCACAGGCGCGATCAAGCAAATAGCGGGAGTAAGGAACTATGTTGCGGTAGACGGCGGCATGACGGACAACCCGAGACCTGCCTTGTATCAAGCCCAATATCAATGTGCGCTAGCAGGGCGTATGTTGGAACAGAATGAAGAGACGTATTCGATTGCCGGTAAGTGTTGTGAATCAGGAGATATGCTTATCTGGAATCACGAGCTGCCTCGTGTACAGTGCGACGAGGTATTAGCGGTATTTTACACAGGAGCCTACAATTACAGCATGGCCAGCAACTATAACCGCATACCACGCCCGGCTGTGGTACTCGTAAAAGACGGTAATGCACGTCTCATCATACAAAGAGAGAGCTACGAAGACATAATAAAGTTAGATAAGAGCTTGAGTTAACTCAAGCCATTTTTTCCGTTAGGCCACTCCGGACCCACTACGCTTAAATGGGCAAAATTTCATTGTTGACATATTCGCCAAAAGCATGCTAAGATAAATCTCGTCGCCGCCTTGGCGACGGAAACATCTCCCTTGATCCTTGAAAACTAAACAGTGCAGACGAGCAGTTTACCCCCGTTTCTAGTTAGTAATTCCAAAGTTTTTCTTA
>WSXW01000026.1 GCA_009773495.1 Bacillota bacterium | reverse complement strand
ATAACAGAAAGAAGTTTATCTGCCTATTGATATCTCTACTAACCTTATTGCTGCTAAACAGTAATTTCACACCTAGTCTCCTTTTGAACCCCCAAAACTTTTCCGCTTTTTGTTATTAAATAAGGGCAGCCACCTTTACAAAAACTAGAGAATTTACATCCTCTACATTCCTCAGGCGTCGTTTCTTTTAGGTTTCGGAAAAAAGAAAGATTTTTACTACTCTCCCATAGGTCTCGTACGCTTTTGTAGTTCTTTAAATCATCTTTTTGCTCGCTATCCATGTATACACAACAGGCGTAAGCATATCCATTGCAGGCTAGCTCTAATTTCCGATTTCCACACTCACATCCAAAACTTACTTTCTCAAACTCATTGTCAATAGGGTCTTCAGTTACAGCGTCATGAAATGCAGAATAATATATGCATCCTTCTATGACAAAAGTAAATCCAGTTACATTTTGAATAATACGGCCCTAATTGGGCCATCGATACGGTGAATTTGAGCCACCCCTACGGTGAAAATGAGCCAGGGTCACGGCGAGATTGAGCCACGGTCCAGTAAGCCCTTAGAGTGAGAGTGTTCATTGTTAAAGACAGTGATCACGACATTCTAAGGGGGAAGAGATATGACAGACTATCGAGAAATCCTGCGACTGAGTAGTCAGGGCATTAGCCAGCGTGGCATCGCTGCAAGCTGTGACTGCTCGCGCAACACCATCGCCAAAGTGCTTAAGAAAGCACAAGAGGTAGGCGTCGGGTGGCCTATCAAAGATGGCATTACCAATGGGGAACTGCATCAGCTACTCTTTGCAGAGACACCCATGCCGCCACTACGCAAGTGTCCCGACTACGAACATGTTCATCGCGAGATGGCCAAGAGTGGGGTAACACTCAGCCTGTTATGGAATGAGTATTGTGAGGAGTGCCACCGTGCCGGTGAGCTGCCCCTGATGTACACCCAGTTTTGCTTGTATTACCGCGAGTTCGCCCAGAAGACCAAGGCTACCATGCATATTGACCGGTGACCAGATGGAGGTAGACTGGGCTGGACAAACGGCGCATATCATCGACACAGATACGGGTGAAGAGATCCTGGCTTATGTATTCGTGGCTGTACTCTCCAGCAGTCAATATGCCTATGTGGAAGCTTTTCTCTCACAGAATCAGGAGTGTTGGATAGCGGCACACGTGAACGCATACAAATTCTTCGGCGGAGTTACCCGAATGCTGGTCCCCGACAATCTGAAAACTGGCGTACAAAGAGCATCATGGTATAATCCTGTAATTAACCGTAGCTACCAGGAGATGGCGGAGCACTACGGCACCGCCATTATGCCAGCACGGGTCAGGCGTCCCAAGGATAAGCCAAATGTGGAGGGTGCAGTAGGCATCATCTCTACATGGATTCTGGCAGCACTTAGACATCAGAGGTTTTTATCCCTAGTAGAGCTCAATGGAACAAGCAACGTTTTATCTCTTGGGCAGAGAGCGTTGGCCCGCATACTACGGTTGTCGTCAAGGCTATCCTCGCTTCACACAAGGTTGAACAACAGGGTCATCGTAGTTGTATGGCACTACTCAAGCTGGCCGACAAGTACCCTGTGCTACGCATTGAAGCAGCCTGTCAGAAAGCTCTCACCTATACGCCTCGTCCTAGTTACAAGAACGTGCCGTGGCCCGCAGCGAGGGAACGTACCGCAAGACTATGAGCCAGTACAAGAAGATTAGTCTGTTGATCATAGATGAGTGGTTATTGGTCCCCCTGGCAGAAACTGAGGCACGGGACCTGCTAGAGATCATTGAGGCCAGGCACAAGAAGGCTTCTACAATCTTAAGTTCACAGTTCGCCCCGGCCGGCTGGCATACTAAGATTGGTGAAGATACCTTAGCTGACGCTATCCTCGACCGCATTGTGCATGATTCCTACACCATCGTTATTGACGGCAAGGACTCTATGCGCAACCGCAAAGGCATCCCGGGCGAAGAACGGTAGAGTGGAGGCGGGGGCTCTGCCCCATAAGCACTAACTTAAAGCCTCGATAGTTGTAACCTATTTCCACGCAACAAGCTCTTCATGATAGAGCGTCAGAGAAAGATTTGCCATTTAAACATACATCTTCCTAATCATCTCGTCTTCAGCATGTATGATCAGTGTACTTCTGAGTACCGCTCCATGGTGCATTACCGGAGACGATGCTTAATAAAGTACCAAATGGAAAAGGCAGAAATAATGGCCCACTCCAGTGTCCACCAATACTGCTGCTAACTGACCTCAAGGAGAAGCATAGCAAGCGGGACTGAAACACCTCGGACAACTACAACCGCCTTACTGCGTCGAGCCTCCAAGGAAGTGAGTATTATGCCGCAAAACACGACTATTGCAAACGAAGCGAAAAATCTAGTAGCCACCCAGTTCCTGGCCAGCGCGCTAATGATTGCAGCCATCACGAATAGCATACTCCTAGTTAATGCCTGACCAGACACTACCCTATCCTTCATCATTAAACCACCTCGCAATTTCTTCCACACTTGCCCGAGTTACCTGGACCAGTGCCTTAAAGAGCAAAAATGCTGTGCGGGAAAGGACATCCAAATCGGCAAAGATAACTATCCTGCCACCTGCAGTTTCGACCACTGAAGAATTGGCAACTAGTGGGCAGGCTACTTAACCGGGATAGGTCGCTAGGTCGCAGTACCTCCACATTTATAGGTAGCCAGTAGATGATCCTCTAGCTCGTAATCATATTTAACGGTCGTAGGTTGTGGAGCTTTGCGCAACCATTCGATGGTTGCCGAGAGGCCTTTCGAGAACGAAGTAATCTCAGAGAAACCAAGCTCACTTCGTATCAAGGAGGAGTCAACCACGAGATGTTGACCCGTGGCTCCATTCCATTTTAACTGTGGGGGCAGTTCCTCATTAGTCAGCAGCACAATCTGACCATTCCAGCCAACTTCTTGAGCAATAATTGTAACCCACTCATAGATACTAGGAGTCTGAGGGGCGCCAACATTATAAGCCCTGTTGACTGAGCGCTCCTCAGAGACTGCAAGCGCTACTGCATGTCCAACATCACCCACATATGAGTGTGTCCACCGAAAAGCCGCCCTCGTCTGAGACAGGATAATTGCACTTCTATTATCATCCATGCGCTTGAGGAACTCGTAAAATCGGTATTGTTCGTCTCGTGGGCCATATACAGCAGGAAGCCTAAGTATAGTGGTTTGGAATCCAGCTGCGGTCAACAGGGTCTCTTCCACAAGCAGCTTATCGTAGTCATAACACCAGTCGTCTTTTGGCGTCGATTCTCTTCGGTAGGGGAACAATTTCGTACGCACCGGAGAGTCTTCTGCTAGTGGCATTGGTGCTGGTTGGCTTCCCTCGATGCCTATAAGATAGCCATAGGACCTGTACACATCTCCGCTTGAAAGAGCCACAATCCGTCTCGTTACACCTGCAAAGGCGTCTAACAGACTGCTAGCGTCATTTTGCGTATAGGGTATGGTGTCCAACACCACATCAGGCTGTATGCGTCTGAACTCGCACTGGTAGTCTAATATCTTCTTCCTATCCCCAAAGATATGCCTTACACAACTGGGAAACTCGACATTAGTGTTCCCGCGATGAAATAGTGTAACGTCATGTCCCATGTCCAGGAGATGCTTAACCACTTCGTAACCTACAAACCCGGTGCCACCAATCACCAATACTCTCATGCTTTCCTCCTATAACAGAGTCTTACTGCCTGTTTATTCCACTTAGCCTGGAATAATACCTGCCGTGCAACCCAAAAGAGAACAAAAAACTGGTGCAGATTACAGCTACGTGAGACGTATCTCTCCCCGGTGCCCAACGGGTGGCGCCCCACGCTGCCTCGGACTCCCAATAGATAAACAATGACTACAGGTCCACATCGCAAGTAAAAAGCGTTCGTATTAGGGTCAAGCGATAGAAATGTACACCCCTTATCCAACACATAACAGACGAGGGGTGCGCGTATCAATCCATTGGAGTTGAAAACATCTCGATAAACAAATCCCTAAACGGCGCATCAAGTGTGGCACAGACGAGTTTGCTCCATGTACTGATTCCAATCTCGTCACTTTCAACGCACCAGATCTTATAATGCTCATCTCCATACTTATCAAGCGGCACTGCTGTGTCCGTAACAGCGTCTTTGTACTGAAAGATCACAACCCAAATGTCTCAAGATACTAGTGAATAGGCCCCTGATCTCATCAAATCCTGCTCGACCCTATGATAAGGAGATCGAATCCTCCTAGGGGGTGACCAATCTATGTAATCTACCTATTTAATCGTTGAAGCCTTGAAGTGATTTCGCTCTTAGGCAGCCTGACTTCTTGCCCGTTGTATCTCTGCAATTCCTGTAAGCAGTACTCATACTCATGTTCATTAATGTAACCACCGTCAAACAGCCGGTCAAGGATACCGATTGTACCAATCACGTTGACATTCTCGTGCTTTGCTGCCTTCCTTAACGCGCTGTCACCTGTCAGTAACGCTATCTTTCTGACTATTGCGATTGCCAGGGCGATACGGTCATATATTGATAGCTGAAGATAACGCGGGCCTAACTCTTCCGCAAGGCCAAACTCCTCGATTGTTAGCTCCACACTTACAAGACCACACTGCAACAGCTTCTCACGAAGTCCGCTCGGTGACAACAACTCGTCATCAATGGCATCACAGTTCATAACAAAGGTATATGGTAAATAGAACGGGATCTCAGTTCGGCCGATAACGAAAAAATCAATCCACACGTTTGTGTCGCTACTAATATATTCCATTGTCAGTCCTTACTGAAGCAACAGCGAGAAACTATGTCGTCATATGGGATTCTTAATAGTTCAGCTCCTCTTTGCATACTGACTTCATGTTCATTTACCGCACGATACACTAACTGTTCAAACAGAGTAGGGACTTCATTCTCAATGCGGTGTGGTTCATTCTTTCTCCATCCGGCTTGAGAGGCATCAATATAAAACCCTTTTGCTAAGCTTGCTGAAATGATACCCGATAATTGAGCACGCTTGACAAGTAGGTACATTGAAATACCGTATTCCTGTGCCACTAATAACATATCTTTTGATACTGCAGTTCTGCGAACTCCGAGCTCTCTGATGGCATCAGTCTTTGGAAACAGGAAAGCACCGCTGATTGCAGTTGACAGATCTTCAATTTTGCGATTTTCCATATCGTCCGGCCATTTGAACATGAGATGAGAAAGCTCATGTACAATGGTGGATCTCTTTCTTTCAGGACTCATTTTCTTATTAATCACAATGTATGGGCACTCGTTAACAAAGCCGTTCATCCCAGAAAACTTGTCACTGTCGATCTCGCAAGCATATACCAAGACGCCCTTGTTTTCCAGAATCTCGACTAAGTTATCTATCGGCCCGTCAACCGCTAGGTTCAAGTGTTTTCTCAGTGCTTGCGCATCGCCTTCACTATCGCCCGAGAGTCTAAGTACGCCAGTATCAGGAGCTTTTGGCAGGACCTCTCCCCCTAGTATTTCGACTATTGTCATAAATCGATTGAAATATTCTTCTACTGACTCTCGCACATAGTCCTGTTGAGCAACTGAAAGCGTTGAGTTTTTTCTTAACTCACCATGGTAAAACACCAGTTTTTCATCTCGGATAGCCAAAAAATCCGACACGCGCACGCCAAGTATCATTGCCATCCGTTTGAGCAAATCCATGTCAGGCTTTCGCTTGCCGTTCTCGTAATTTGAGATTGCCATTGGAGAGACACTAACTTGTTCAGCCAACTCTTTCTTAGACATAGCGTTCTTCAAACGGTAGTATTTCAAATTCTTGCTGAACACTCTCTTCACCTCCTCTGTTTATATTATACTCAAAATTCATGAAAAATAAACACCGAGATGAAGAAACCTACGGCTATTTTTTAGGCATTCAATTGACCGATCGATTCATTTTGAGCGTACAATGAGACGAACCTCATCATGTCACCAGGCATTTCCCGAGCGATACCCTTCTGCCATGACAGACATACTGAAGAGCCCAACATGTTCTCCAAGCTGTCTGACCAAAACAGATATCATATTGCCCTCCCATCTAGAATTTACGTTTTACCGTACAGCTTAAACAGCCCTTCAAGCATCGTATTGATCCTGTTGGCGGCGTAAGGAGTTATAGCGATGTACGCCTTTTGATGATGCCGTGTCCGTAAGCTTGGGACTGGCACGGCCGGGTCATTCGCGGAGGTTGGGTACAACTTGTACCCAACCTCCGCGATCAGACTATTCAACGAGATACAGTTTGCATTCTCTGTGTCTACAGTTTCAATATCGTACAACTCCACGTAGTATGGATAATCTACTGCCCAGGGGTATTCATTGATCAGGGTGCTGTCGGTGACGTTGCTTGGATCATAGCCTCTGGTCTTTGCTCTGCCGACGATTATCGGTATACCCGCACCTGATTTGGCTTTTTCACTTAGCAGCAGCGTCCCACTTCATTATCGTCAATCATGACTACATCAACTTCTGGCAGTCTATCTGCAAGGATGACTTCAAAGTGAGGATGTGGTCTTAGTTCCTGTGGCGGTACATTATAGGACACTTGTACGCGGTTTATATCATCATTACCTTCATAATACCAAGCTTTGAGGCACCTGACCTCGTGAGTGAGTTTTACCTCGAACCACTGTCCATGAACGCTCTTATAGTACAAGTAGACACACAACACTGGTGAAGTCTCTGAACCATGGTTCTCCGCTAGCGCTTCAGCTAGCTGACTAGCGGCATCCTTACCCAGCGTAGATCCGGAGAGATGCGCGGGGCTTCCGAGTTACCGCTTGCGCTTTGTATAGCATACATAGCCCATTCTCCTAAAGACTGTATAGCATACATAGCCCATTCTCCTAAAGACTAATGCAAACTAAAGGCTGCTATTGAATAGTCCGAGTGTGATATTTTGGAACTTTTCCATCCGCCTGAAATTCTGCGGGGGTGCGAGGTGGTTGCGAGTAATGCTGCGGCCACAATCCCCATTTGTAGCTTGCGGTGATATCTGCGATGGCTGCAATGTAGAAATCGACAATGGCACCACTGGAAGCCCCAGACATTGCTTTCAGATCAATCGTCCAGTTGTAATTCTCGGTAGGCTGAATTTTAGACATTAATTTGGGACCTTGCCAAGGGCCGTAGTTTATGCGGTAGTATACTTCAAGACTGGTTGCCCCGCTCGATACTCCCCCGTTTAGATATCTGGCCGTTATGTAGAGTCTATTTCCATCGAACAAGTCTTTGCATATATAGTCCATACTAGTACCATAATGCCACTCGTGCACGCGCCTATAATGGGGGAATAGTTTAAGGATCTTGTCTGAGCTATTTTGTGCAGCAAAGTGCAAGTGTTCCCCAAGTATAATCGCGTAGTGTACCAATTACACTGGTTGCCCCCACGGCATTGCCAACCGAGAGACCCTGTGAAGGAGTAATATGCTGGTACTTGACTAGAGGTGCACCGTTACTATATGACACGGTTACGTAGGTGTTTTCTCCACTGTGTACAATTGCCTGAACTACACCCCCATCAAAAACTGAGTAGACGTTTCGATATATTTGACCTCCGTTTCCCAAGTCTGTCCCGCTATGAACTGTAGTCCCGGTAGTACGTGGCTGGTTATTATTACTAGTTACATTTCCGTAGAAATCCGTACCGCCTGCATTTCTAAATGGGGATCTAGATTGAGTGAGATAAAGGTCGCCGTGAACCTCATTAAACCACCAATTATAGCCATATGCCAAGACCGTTTGGGCGGAACAAACTAGGAGCACTAGGATCAACAAAATACCTGTTAATCTTTTACTCATGGTTTTATCTCCCTTCCTGCAGTCCGACGATATAGGTCTCTTCTTCGTTATTGCCACGTGCAACTGTTACGGTTATGGTGTTGGCGTCGACGAACCCGTAGTTGCGGAAAACGGTTTTCTCATCGCCTGGAAGTATCCGGGTCTGTAGAGTTTCTGTATGCAGAATCACTACATCCCGGGCATGGCTCGTTCTACTCGGTTGCGCGATTATCAGCACGAATTTACTTCCCGGTGTAGAAGCTACGCTCTCATACCTGTCATATTTGAGTCCAGGTATTGTTTTCTTGCTACCGTCAAGAATATTTAAGACCTCTAGGGCAGATACGTCTAGTGTACTGTCATATGTTGTGTAAACCAGGAAGGGATACGTGGCTGCGCAGCCCACGAGACCACGTAATAGGACTTGCTGTTCGCCAGTGGACAGATTGAGTGCAACTACTGATTCAGCTGCTCTCTCCTGCACGATTTCATGTTTGGCCAAGTAGGCTATATCGCCATCCCAGCCTAAAACACGTTGATAAGTTCCGTCTGCTACAAGGCGCTCTTCACCCGTTAGCAGATCCTTAATCCAGATCTGATAATGGCGATCAAAGTTGTCGTCCTGCTTTATCAGGGACAGCCTATTGGTCGTAAACAGGACCGTTGTTCCGGCAGGATTTACAGACGCTAATGTGCCCCAACTTATTCGCCAGTCTTTAGCTTTACTCTTGTCATATCCTGATACAGGCAAACTAAGAAACGGGCTGGCTTTTTTCTCTCTTAGATCAATAAGATAGAGAGAACCCTCATACTCCATCAGAGACTTGCTACCTATTGGTGTCGGCACAATGTAGACAGGACGTTGGTTCTGAGCACTTGCGAAAACGGTCTGCTGCCCATCGCTGTCTTCGAAATAATCAACCGATACTTTGCCAATAAACTCCCCCTCAAATACGTCCACTGTTGCTGTCTTCAACTGCCTGTTGACTCCCTTGTTGACTAGTTGCTTTGGTTGGCCTGTCACCGGATCAACAGATGGCCTCCCTGTAATACGATCAAGGGCCTGGACAAAATCTTGGACATCCTTCTGACTAGGTTGCGTTACCAGCGATCCACCTCGGCCCACAATGACTCCTTTTTCCCTCTTTAGTGCCGACCAAGGACTAACGGCCGTAACCGAACTAAATGCGACTAAAGCCACAATTAACACTGCGATAATAAGCACTCCAGGTCGTTTAGTCATTTATAAGACTCCTTTCCATAAGTAAAGATTCCGATAGACTGCTAAGAAGAACCACACGTGTTGAACACGAACTACTAGCTATGTATTTGTGCTACTACGTTCAGTCTTGTTCATCACCCCCTAAACAGTGGTGACCCGAGGCAAAGCGTACTCGCCATATTGCTGGTCATGGATGCCTGCTGGGATACTCCCGAGGGTAACCAGCCGCTAGGCGTACATATGCTGTCTAGGCATATGCTTGCCGGAGAAGCGGAGCAAGCGACCTGTACAGAATGGGGAGTGACTCAGGTGTTTCCTCTGTTTGTGTGTCTGCTGTTGTCTGGTATTGTCCTCTAAGCACTGCAATACCTTCATCAGCACGTAGTTGGTAGAGCGGAGTATGACCAGGTGCAGTAGACGCCGCTCCAGTGCTATAAAATGATGCGCACACAGCAATGACAAAGGTTAGAGGTAGAACGAGACACTTAAATTTCTTTATCAAACCTCCTTGCATTTTGTTCTGCCAATCGTTCTTATGTAAATAGTACCATATTGTCGCTTGGGTGACTCGTTAGTTTGACAGCCACGTATTGATATGAGCAACCAGGAACCCTTGAAGTATCAGGCTTTAAGGGATATTTTTTATTGTATTTTAATGCATTTCTAAGTAGCGAATTTTAAGTGAATTTGATATAATGAAATGGCGCGGGCGATTGCGCCAGATAGGTAGTGATTAATCTGAACCTCAAAGTGTCGCGTAGGTGTATAATGCATCCAGATGGTTGAGGATATCTGTGCTGTGAGGGCGATCAAATGGAAAAATTAATGAGTTTGCCTGTCGAAAAGAAAATCATTTTTATCAATGCTGGATTAACTGCTTTTAGCAGATGTGGCTATAGGAAGTGTTCTGTAAGCGATATAGCCGCCCTGGCAGGCGTTGCCAAGTCTATGATTTTTCACTATTTTGGAACCAAGAAGAACATGTATTTCTATCTCATCGAATTCATTTTAGGGACACAATTGTCAATGAAGTCAAATCCGTGTCCATCGATGCGGAATCAGATTTTTTTGAGCGAATACGGTTAGGGACTGCTGTTAAGGTTGCCGTCCTCAAGAGATCTCCACATGCCGTGTCTTTCATCATAAATTTTTGTTTTGAGACTGACCCTGAAGTAGTCGATGACATTAAGGTGTGGCTGGCTCAGGGGTTTAATTACTCATTAAGTTTCGTCCTAAGAAACATAGATTTGGAAAAATTCAAACCGGGTGTCGACCCAAGCCTTGTTTTAAGAATGCTCCACACCTATAGCGAAGGCTTTATGGCAAAAGCGCAACATCAGCCGGATTTGGACATTGATGAAATTACGGCAGAGTTTTATCAATGCTTGAATATGTTACGCCAGAATCTATACAGGGAGGAATTCTTATGATCACTGTGTCAGGGCTGACTCTAACCTACCCCAGCAGGAAAGGTGTGTTTGACCTAGATTTCACAGTCGCCAAAGGAGCGGTGGCAGGATATTTAGGGCCTAATGGGGCGGGCAAAACCACTACGATCAGGGCGTTGCTTGGTTTTATGCGCCCAGACAACGGCAAATGCCTGATCAACGGACTTGATTGCATCACACAAGCACCACTCATTCAAAAGACCCTAGGCTACCTGCCGGGCGAGATCGCTTTTCCTGACGGTATGACCGGCAACGAATTTCTGGCATTCTTAAGCGCCATGCGAGCGACAAAGAACGGGGCACGCAAACAGCAACTGCTAGAGATGTTTGAGCTCGACCCTAAGGGCAAAATCAAGAAGTTTTCCAAGGGCATGAAGCAGAAGCTAGGCATCGTAGCAGCCTTTATGCACGACCCCGAGGTGCTGATCTTGGATGAGCCCTCTAGCGGGCTTGATCCTCTAATGCAGCACCGCATGGCCGAACTGATACTGGCTGAAAAGGCTAGAGGCAAGACCATTCTCATGTCCAGCCATATTTTCGATGAGATCGAGAGGGTTTGCGACAGTGTACTAATCATCAAGGAGGGCAGGATAGTCGCGCAAGCAGATGTAGAAGTACTTAAGAGCAAGCAGCGCAAAGTCTTTGTTCTGGCCACAGCTGCGCCTACAGATGCAGTCGGCTTGCTTAAGGCAGAAGGCTTTCAAGCCCACTTTGGCCCAAGTGGGCAAGTGGAGGTAGCTGTGCCCGGCGATGATGTCGACCGCTTTATCAAGACAGCCGCAAAGCTTAAGGTGCTTAATCTGAGCGTGAAACACCAAACATTAGAGGATGTCTTTATCAGCTACTACAGCAAGGAGGCTAAACAATGAGTCTTGTGCTTCTAAAGAATACTCTGAAGCGAAACTGGATTTTGCTGGTCATCTTTTTCGGCGTCCTGACTATGTATATGACCGTTATGATGTCGATGTTTAACCCGGAGGACATGGCTGGGCTGATGTTAATGGTTGAAGCGTTCCCAGAGGGACTGAGGGCGGCGATGGGCTTTGACCAGATACCCACAGATTTGACAGGCTATCTTGCCAGCTGGCTTTACGGCATGCTGATGATAGGATTCCCCATGGTTTATTCGATAATTTTAGGCAACGGTTTGGTCGCCAAAATGGTCGACAACGGATCGTTTGCCTATCTTTTATCAACGCCCGTTCCCAGAGTAAAAATCATTATTACCCAAGGCGTATACGCCCTGGGGTCGATACTAGTCCTTTTTGCCGCGCTATTTGCCGTAGGCGTGCTCTACGCCGAGTCAATGTTTCCCGGGGCGCTGGACATAACGGCGTTTTTCAGTCTCAATGTGACTACAATGCTTGTGAACATGGTTGTGATGATGATTGCCTTTTTCTTTTCCTGCCTGTTCAACGAAACCAAGTATTCCCTTAGCTTCGGCGCAGGCATTCCGATTATGTTTTTCCTGATGAACATGCTCGGTGGGTCGACGCCTGATTTGCGCTTTATCGCGGATGCTTCCATCTTCGGCTTTTACAACCCGATGCGGTTAGTGACAGGGGAGTCGGTTTTAGCTGTCAACATTCTGTATATCGGCATCATTGCAGTGCTTTTAGCTGCGGCCTCTTTGATCTTTAACAAAAAGAGGTTGCCGCTGTAAGTAAATGTACATGGCGAAACACAAACGATAACCCGCCGTATTAGGGACGACGAGATTGCCCTGCTTGAAGAATACTGTATCAAGCTGTTTTTATATCTCCCGGGCATGGGTGCATACTCCTTGCCTAAGTTTAAACGATTAGAGGACTAGGGGAGTGCACTGTGCATACCCCCTGTTTACATCTCGACTTTTCAGGTTTTTCAAGCAACTACTGATGATAAATTCAAGGGGGCGTTTGTGTGAACTAAAAAAGCGAAGAAAATGGAGCAAGATATCACCTTGTTAGGACTGAAAATTTGGCCTGACACTGAAGATAGTTTCCCTGACGGCCTGCTCAATCTCTAGAAAAAACATCATCTGCCTCACCTTGTTTGGCTTATTGTACTTGTAGCGGACTTGTGTAAAAACATTGCTCTAATATTTCAAGTTACCAGCCAAATCACGAGGCACTTTAACGTTGTACTCGCGACAAAGGGGACGGCAGACTGTGTCAAAACCCAACTTGCCGTCAAGAAATTTGCTTAAAGTGGGCGGAGATAGTCATAATTATGAGCGATTACAGACTTAAACTCAAAGAAACCGCTTAAATGAACTAGGAAGTGGGGGAAACGAATTTATACAATTTGTTTTTACACGGCCTGACGGGTACTTCTGTCGCCGTCCCCCATTGCGAAATGCCCTTCTTTACGGTCACCTCCAAGAGAACCCAGCTCTATAACATCACACTGCGAAAGGCCACTCCTACAAAACGCGGGAACGGCTTCATTACTGCATTTTCACCCAAAACAAATACCACCCACCGATACAACGCTTTGTATCAATAGATGGTAGTTAAGTATGGCTAAACTACTATAAAATGATAGAATGAACACCCCTTTTCTATTGTTCAACGATTTGCCGAAGGGGTGTGCAGTTTGTTTAGAGGGGGTGTGCAAGCGGATACACGCTATTCGGTAGCAGCAACCTGGCGAATGGAGAGCGTCATTTTGTAGTCACGCAAGCCCTGCTCCAGCTTTATAAAGTCGCAGCACACTTCTCGATCAAACTTAGTTGGCCGTTCAGTTCTCCGCTTATAAAGTTTTAATGCGGTGCTGCAAATGGACTTACAATTTCTGGAGAGGAATATGAACTGTGCTTTTAGAATATAGCAGTTTTTATCGTTGTTTATATCAAAAGTGATAAGTTGTTCTTTCTCAATAGGGATCATGTTGTTCAGGCCAATTAGCCCATATCTTCCACCTTCGATCTTAAGGACGTAATCAGATTCCTTGGTCATCTTGTGATTCTCTCGTGGACTTTCTAATGGTACAAAGTAAGACATGTCCCCTATTTCAAGAACCACTCCTGCATACGGCCGATTACTGTTATACTTATCGCTCATTGTAGCGTTATATTGAACTTTGCTGTCGTAATTCTCATGGAGAAACTTAATGTAATCTAAATCTACTCTGTATAAACGCATATCCTACAACTCCTAAAAAAAAACCGGTGGGTACGAGCCCACCGCTTTTTGCATCCCTACTTACAGGCAAGGGGTTTCCTTCTTTGCAAGATCCCTACTCTAAGAGCCATCGGCCCTAAGGCAAGGGGTTTCCTTCTTTGCACAATCCCTACTTCAAGGGTTTGACCCTAAGGCAAGGGTTTTCCTTCTTTTGTAGCATTAGCTGCTACGCATAGTATATCACAATAAATCGTGTTTTAGACAAGTATTTTTAAACATATTGTCTTTATTTGGCTTAGAACAATAGGCTACCGTGGTATTATCCTTACCTTCTCAACCGCCATCACCCATAGCTTCTCGTCGAATGCATCCAAGACTAGCGGGCATGTTTCTACATTGGCTGGCGAGGACGTCGAATCGTTAGAATGATACCTTACCGTATAGCTTAAACAGGCTATCAAGCATCGTATTGATTCTGTTGGCGGCGTAAGGAGTTATAGCGATATACGCCTTTTGATGATGCCGTGTCCGCAAGCTTTGGACTGGCGCCGTCGGATCATTCTCGGTGCTTGGGTACAGTTTGTGGCCAACTTCTGCAATCAAGCTGTTCAGCGAAATACAGTTGATGATTTCTGTATCTACCGTTTCAATGTCGTACAACTCGACGTAGTATGGATAATCTACTGCCCAGGGATATTCATTAATCATAGTACTGTCAGTGACGTTGCTTGGATCATAGCCTCTAGTCTTTGCTCTACCGACGATTATTGGTACACCCTTGCCTGATTTGTCCCGGCTGACAGCGGAAAGATAAACTGTGGTGTTCGCTGTCAGACTTCGTGGAGACTTGGATGAGGACGTGAAGTAGATTCCTCTGCGTCTATAGCGGCTTGGCTCATATTTGTCATAAGGGTCGAGGCGCCGATGCGATGTCCCTTCGAATTTCAGCACAGCTGGAATTCCCGCGTCGGGAATTCCAAGTATTCTCTCGACATCATCAACAGGTACAGGAACAGCGTCGGGAACTCCCTTGGCTATCTCTGCTCCGAAGCGCACGGGATTAGGCTTGCTCGTATGATCACGGCCCTTAACGGCCTTTTGGACAATCAGGCTTTCATCCTCGATTTTAACGTCAGTAATCCTGAAATCGCCTGAAGCCTGGATGGTCGATAACAGTTGATCAAAATAGCCGGATAGCCGTTGGATCAAGTCGTACTCATCTTCTATGTACAGCGACAGCTCAATGTTGTTTCCAAAGCCGCCGCCGGTGAAGTTGGCAGACCCGATAATGGCTACATTGTCATCAAATAGATACAACTTCGCGTGAAGGTCTTTAAGAGCGTAGATTTCCACTCCTGCATGTTGGAGCCCTTTCAGTGCTGAAAGGCTGCTCACAGACCTGATGAAATCCTCCCGGTAAAAGCGCGTTATTAGTTGAGATGTGATACCCTTGCCCATGGAATCCACTAGGTATCTCGTCATGCTTTCCTGGATGAAGGGACTGATTATCCTGATCCGATGCTTCGCTTTATCAAAAGCGTCGATAATGGTATCTCGGTGATTCAGATCTAACAACTCAATGGACATCACACACCTCCAAGTTTAATTTCGCCCATCCACCCTTACTATCGAGTACATGAAGCCCCCGTTTTTAGCGTCGATCTGGCTGTAGTCATGCCAGTCGATAATGTAACGCCCGGAGAGGACGAGTGCGTTATCCCGACCTTTGGTAGTACCCTCGCCCATGCTAAAGCCCCAGGACATCGTGCCTTCCTTGATGGCACCGTGATGTACGCTGAACGCCAAGTATCCAGCTGTATCATTCTTGGGTTTGTTCCAGTAGTAAGGATCATTCGTCAACCAAACGGCGTAACCTTCACTGCAACCTGAAACATATTCGCGGAAAGCCTCAACCCGGCAGATGTCTTTCACAAAGTCATACTTGCCGATGTCTTGAGCTCCATGGTTTTTTAGGGTGTACGGCTCACCGCCGACCACCTCGCTGAACAGTTTCGTTTTGTACTTCAACTCTATGGGGTAAACATCGTCGCCAAGCCGCACGAGAATATCTACGTACTTCGTGGGATCGTGCGGCGGCGGGTACTCAAGTCGAACGAGAGCATCGGGATATTGCAGTTGAAGCTCCCAAGCAAGGGCGAATTGAAAATCAGCCTCCGAGTGAAAGACCTTTCTTTTGTTCTTAAGCCGGAACAAAGGAATCTGCAGGTCCATTTTATACACCCCTAATCAATACGATTGCTCAGTCCGTATCTCTAATGACATGAGGGAAGTACTGTATGTGTCCTCCAATGCGTGCCTTCCCTGACTCAATAATGGTGTGTTCCAGTCTTTCGACATCACTTCTTGTCAATTCAAGTTCGCTGCGAAACTTGGTTATGTCATTGCTAAGGTAGCAGATGAATCTGCTCTTCTTATCTTGGTCTTGCACAATCGTTATCCGATTGGACACTGCCAGCAGAGGGAACTCATCACTATCAATTCGAGCATCATCTTCTACAATGTACAGTACGCTGGTAAAACCGCGGCTAGGCTTATCCTCTGTGCTTGGGATCAGCCAGTCGCGCCCGGCCTTCTTTGCATGTCTTAGTTTCCCGCGCCTAATCCATTGCCTGACCGTGACTAGCTCAACGCCTAGCATAGCGGCATATTGCTCAACAGTAAGATAATCGCACTCTACAGTTATCAAGGTGTGTTCCACGGTCGAAGTCATAGTGCTAATTTCGCCATTCTCAACTTCAATATCGCTGGCCTGGCAAAGATTTAACTCCATGCGATTTTCTAGGAGGTCATACTCGTAAAACCACCAAAGCTCAGTCAAAACTGGCAGCTTACATTTCTTCACCGCCGCATAGAACTTCTCGCAGAGCTTTATTCTGTTGCCTAGTACACCTGGGGAATAACCGGGATCTTCATTGTCTTTCTCATGTGCAATGAAAAGCTCAAGTGATTTCAAGACGTCTTCACGCGAAAACAGGTGGTGTTCGCGGAACAACTCCTCGGTAATGTCCATTTAGAGAACCCCCTAACGTAAGATGGTGAGGCAATTGTAACGCAACGTTACATAAACGTCCAGCCATCATGGATGCATCTTTAGACATTCGGGTTTATACTGCTCCTCAAACATCTGTGCCCGCGCCTCGTAGGCATTATCTTCAATAATATCGCAGATATGGTGCAAGGCACTACCAATTAGTAAGCAGTTTTCTCCAGGTCACATCCCTTTTCCTGCCTAATACAGAGGAATCCCGCCCTGGCTGGACTGACACCACAAAAAGCCCTCGCAAGAATTGCCGCCGCCAATGTTTTACCCTTCAATCTCTGTTCTCGCCTGCCTCTCAAGCTTGGCGACCCCTGTGTGGGGACATTCGGACTCTCGGCAATTCTTATCTTTCATCAAGGACTGCTGTGCCGAACTGCCCGCATCCATCTAAACACAAAAGCTTCACTGCATAGTCCTTTTCGAACCCATTTACATCATATAAATACCGCCGAAGCGCAAGCAAAGTGTCAACGTAACTCTTAAGCGCGATGATATTATCCGACAGTTCTGTGCGCTCAAAGATAGGCGTCCGCCTCTTCTTACCATCCTG
The DNA here is from genome assembly GCA_009773495.1 of Bacillota bacterium. Lineage (GTDB taxonomy): Bacteria > Bacillota > UBA994 > UBA994 > UBA994 > WSXW01. The sequence continues at coordinate 9,225 of WSXW01000026.1, read as the reverse complement.
AAGCAATAAGTGATACGGAACCCTCTCAGGGTATTGTCGCCCGTGCTCTCCAGAGTAGGTAAAACCATGCGTACTGCTGGGCAACCCCAAGTAGAACGTGTGCAGTAGGTTTTTCTGGAATGCTATTGCCTTATCAGTTAGTTCGCCATCTAAATAGAACAGATATCTATTAAGTATCCTGTCTAGACGCTCAACAAAGTCAGTTAAGTCTTTTTCGAGCTTATAAACCCATGTTATGACATTATAAGGCTCCTCCTTATGGCACAAAAGCGTGTCTGCTTCTTTATATATGTCAAATCTTCGCATTCGTGTGTAGAACGCTGCGCTAAAAAGCATTTCGTCATTGGTGAACCCTTGACAGGCCCACTCAGCCTCAAGACATACGTTTTTGTACATTAGAGCTATCAGAACGGTTGCATCAAGGCAAACGCTAACAAGCTCTGCATTAGCCACCTTTGAGACCTTCTCCTTTTTAAGCTTTTCTGGGAAAAGAACCACCATGAGATAAAAGACAGCACTAATTACATATCCCATAGACAGATCCCTTAGGATATTATCTGAGTTGTCCGGCTTAATGAAGTACCTGTCCAAGCCTAAAGGAAGCTCTATCACGGGAAGGCTCGAATACCTTATCAGGACTAGGCAACTGACCAACAGAACTGTCCAGAATGCCCCTACATATACCCTATTGCTTATTCTCATACGGCGAGTCCACCTACAATCATTGACATTAATCCTCTGACTTTACGGCTCTTATCAGGGACGCCTATCTGGCTACTAATGAGTCATTATCACTGAAATTGAGCTATGGTATGAACCTCTTCTATGGGTTGTTTCCCCCGCGCCGGATGGGTGGCAAATTCACCTTTCCAACCTTTTTGATTTTCGTGGGATTGCTTAGCTTGTAGTCTATTGCTTCAGGATCTCCTTCGTAGTTCTTGCGATACTCCTTCACGCGAGCATCAAACTGAACAACATCACCTCTTGACAGGCCCATTTTCTTGAAACTATCTGTGCAACGAAACCAATTATGGTCGCTCACCAATTCTCCATTCGCATCTCGGATATTCATGAACACCACGGTCTGAATGGTGCCATATCCGTCGTTGTCTGTGCCGAACCTAGAGAATACACCAATGAACGTTCCCCGGTTGCCCTCCCGCTTTTTTAGTTCCTCTCTCACTCACAGCACATCCTCATCCAGAGGCAACCTCGTTATAAGGTCTTCGCCCTTATGTCCGTTAGCTCGGTCTAACGGTGATATCACTAATCGCTCTCGCCGTGCTTACCAATCAGCCTAACGAAGTTGCTGAGTAGCGTACGCGCAAGCACCTCTAGAAAGGCCGATCGCCTTACGGCTGCCGCTAGTCTGAACCCATGAAGATAGTATTGCCGTATCAGCCATCGCCCCAAAATCCGTCTATCCAGAACGTTATCTCTCCATCGTCTTAACAATATAACTTCTTCGCAGTCGCAGTCTCTATAAACAGCAGTAGCAACAAAGCACTGCTTTTGGGTTTGGTGACTGCCCATTTTTTTCTCTGCGTCCTTAAAGGCTTGCTCCACAGTATGGGGGTCACCTTCAAAGAATAGCCACTTAGAGAAAGGCTGCTTCTCGTCCACATACGTGTAATTGCGTTCATATTTGATGCCTACAATTCCATTCCCTGGGTCAGGATATCGCTTCCCAAATTCTATATCCTCTGGCTTCACATCGAGTCTTATTGCTGTGATGGAATGATCACTCGGTCCGAGTTTGTATGACCACCCTCCGCCTCCTTGAATGGAGAAGCGAAAACTGCTGTCAATGAAACTGACTGTCCCCAATTGGCCAATGAAACTCTTATCGAGCTCTAAGTCATCCTTGTCGACATCTATTAATCTCGGAACTCCTAACTTATAACCTATATATCGTAACTTTCCCGGGGCAATCGCCGATGCCATGCTTGGTTGATTCTCTTCAAGAATTAGCCCATACTGCTTGCATAGGTGGGTATAACCTGCGCCATCAATTAACTCTAAGGGTTTCCCTGCTGCAAACCTAATAGCACCTTCGGTAAAAGTCCCGGATGTGACCAAGATCCCCTTATTAGCGCCTTGAGACATCATTGTTCCATATAGGTCTCTCAAGACTGGTTCTCCTACGGGATTTGACCAACCCTTGCATTGGATTACATAAGTCCCTTGAATTAGCGGCTGACTGCTATAGGCAACAATATCAATTCCGCCGTCCCTAGTAGCACTTGTTGCCGTACTCTCGAATCCCATGGCCTGGAGTAACTTTAGTACTTCTTGCTCAAAATCTATACCCTTCACTGAATCGCCTCCCCTTGGTTTAGCTTGGAAAGCACTGGTAAACCTGATTGATGTATTCGCCGTGTTCATTTGTAATCCTTCATCGCTACATAAGATTGCTGGGGAACAGTCAATATTGCCAACCCGTACGAGGGCACATGATAGCACCCACAAGGATGGCCGCAGCCATCTTGTGGGTGCTTATTCCTTTTTAGCCGTCAATCTCAGTACCATCCTTAAAGCTGAACATCAGCCTGCCATCTGACATTACCCTGACCTTCTCGACCGCCACCGACCAAAGCTTCTCATCGAATTCATCCAAGATCAGCGGGCGTGCCTCTATCCCCTGGATAAAACCTTCAAGCATCAGGAATTTACTGGCGTTCACGGCTCAGACTCTCAAGCTCGGCGACCCGCTCCGTGGCTTTGCGGTGCCTTTCCAGATAGCTGTTGTTTCTTTCATTGAATTCATCTTGGCTGACTACTACGCGGGCGTGCTCGTAGATTGCCTTCTTGGACAGTTCAGTGACCACCTCAATTTCCTGCCTAAGTTCGGCAAGCTCAGCATCAATCTCCGAGCAGTCGCAAATGTAGCTTTGGGCAAGTCTGCAGTTAGCGAGCAGTTCCTCTCGGTCGCCCATCAGCGTGTTAAACGTTTTAAGGAAACGCTGCTTTACATCGTCCTCGGTAACGTGTGGTGTTTTGCACTTTTTGCCGCCCTTGTACTTCTCATTGCATTGCCAGATTGTGCGGCGATACTTAGTATTGGAGCCCCAAACCTTTGAGCCGTAGAATCCACCGCAATCACCGCAGACAATCTTCGCGGAAAAAGGACTGTGGCAGCTAGAGGGCCTGCCAAGCTTCTTGCGACGCTCTATTTCTATCTGTACCGAATCGAACTCCTCCGGCTCAACAATGGCTGGGTGGCTGTTCTTCACATAGTACTGCGGCACCTCACCCTCATTGACCTTTCTCTTTTTCATCAGGAAATCTACAGTGAATCCTTTCTGTAAAAGGGCTTCCCCCTTGTATTTCTCATTAGACAGGATGCTCTTTACTGTGGCGACCTGCCATGTCCTTTTCCCCGCTGGCGAGGGGATGCCCTGGCTGGCAAGCTGCTTGGCAATTGCTGAGGGTGTTTTACCCCCTATAAACAGCCGGAATATCATCCGTACAATCTCAACTTCGGATTCTACAATCTTAGGCAGTCCGTCCTCACCCTTCTCGTAGCCGAGAAATTGGCCGTATGGAAGACTGATCTTGCCGTCCGCCATACGCTTGCGCTGTCCCCAAGTGACGTTCTCGGATATAGAGCGGCTCTCTTCCTGAGCGAGGCTAGACATAATGGTGATGAGGAGCTCGCCCTTGCTGTCTAGGGTGTAGATGTTCTCTTTCTCAAAATAGACCTCCACGCCTTTTTCCTTAAGCTTTCGTACCGTGACAAGGCTGTCGACCGTATTCCGAGCAAAGCGGCTGACTGACTTGGTGATGATTAAGTCGATCTGCCCAGCCAAAGCATCGGCGACCATCTGCTTAAAGCCGTCTCGTTTGTTAGTGTTGGTCGCGCTGATTCCCTCGTCAGTATAGACCCGTACAAATTCCCAGTCTGCACGTTCCTTAATGTATTTCGTGTAGTAGTCCACCTGCGCTTCGTAACTGGTCAACTGCTCTTCACTGTCGGTAGAAACCCTGGCATAAGCCGCAGTTCTACGCCTGCCTGACGGTGATCCGTCCTGAGGAGAGCGCTGGCCAATGGTTGCTGGTATTACCCTTACGCTTGATGCCATCTTACTCCCTCCCCTTCGCTCTAGCGCCAGCTTCACGGCGCATCTCGATTGTCCAGCTTTCGCGGCGTGACCTACCTTGCCAGACCTTTTCACTAGTTCTACCGTCACGGAAAACGAAGACCAGTTTGTTAAACTCTGGCACTCGGATTTCAGCAATGCTCTCCCTGAAGATATCGGCACCAAACCTCCCAAGGCCAAGGACCTCTGCAGCAGTCGCATGAAGTATAGGTTCCGGTATTTGCTTGGTGTGGCAGGCGTCCTTACCCATCAGCAAGAAGGTAGAGCACTGCCAGACTGGATTTCCTTTATTGACTCTCCGCTTATACTTCTTCCCGCAGTTTCCGCACTGGATAATGCCGCTGAAGGGATACCGGTTGCCGCTGGTGTCCTTTGTACTGTAACGCCTTCGCCGCTGCTCCATGACCGCCTGCGCTTTTTCAAAGATTGCCGCATCGATAATGGCGGGGTGAGTGCCTTCCGCGAAATACATCGGCAGGGTACCAATGTTTCTGACCAGCTTTTTTGTCAGATGGTCGGCTACATACTTTTTCTGCAGCAGAGCGTTTCCGGCGTATTTTTCATTTTTGAGTATGGCAATCACGCGCTCACCGTTCCCGTCACCGCTGCGCACGGTGGCCACGTTCATTTCCTTTAGTTTCTTTGCAATCCTGCTGCCGCCCATGCCGCCGATGTAGTCCTCAAAAATCATACGGACGACGGCGGCTTGCTCCGGATCGATTTCCACCTTGCCCTTGACAATATGGTAGCCAAACATGAAGCGCAGGTTGGCCAGTTTGACTTACTTGTTACGAAGTCAGTTAGCCGATTTGCCCGAAACACCGTAGACAGCCTAACCACAGTCCGAAAGCTGAAAGAAGTCGGGTGTGAAATCTGAAAAGGGAGAGGATGGCTTCCCGAAGGTAGTACCTGAAGAAGCCGGAAATTGTGTGGCGTATTTTCAGGCTCTTTATGGAGGGCAAGACCTTCTCGGCAATCGCCAAACACCTCGGCAGTCACGGCATACCGTCACCGGCGGGCAAGGAAACGTGGCAAACGGCGGTGGTTCGGTCAATCCTGACCAATGAGAAGTATAAAGGCCATGCTCTTTTACAAAAAACCTACTGCACAGACTTCCTGACAAAGAAAATGCTCAAGAACAGGGGCAGATTCAGCAATACTATGTAGAGAACAGCCATCCCGCCATAATCGAGCCTGACGAGTTCGACGCCGTTCAGCTTGAGATTGAGCGACGCAAAAGCCTCGGCAGACCCACGAGCAGCACGAGCATATTTGCGGCAAGGCTCATCTGTGCGGACTGTGGCGGTCGCTTCGGCAAAAAGGTCTGGGGCAGCTATAAAGGCGACAAGACCTACCGAAAGGAAGTCTGGCGGTGCAACGGCAAATACAAACGGCTCGATAAACCCGGTAATGGCTGCCAGACGCCGCATATCACCGAGGACGAAATTAAGTCCCGTTTCCTCACGGGGTTCAACAGCCTGATGAGCGACCGCGACGGGTTGATCAAGGACTGCCACCTTGCCCGGAGCGTCCTCTGTGACACAAAGGCGATTGATACCGATCTTTCTGAATTGCTCCGTGAGATTGAGGTTGTCACCGAACTTTCCCGTAAAGCCATCTATGAGAACGCCCGAACCGCAGTAAACCAGACGGAATGGGCTGAGCGCAACAACGCCTACATCGACCGACACCGTAGAGCTTCAGAACAAGTGGATGAATTGGAAGCCGTCAAACGAGAGCCGCTCGGGAAGGCAAAGATCATCGAGGGTTTCATAAAAGACATAGGGAACCGACAGCTCGCTATCGCCGAGTTTGACGAAAAGCTGTGGCTTGCCGTAATCGACTCCACCACGGTCAGCAGAGATGGTTCGATGACATTCAGGTTCAGGAACGGCTCGGTAGTAGTCGCATAACATATGAAAATCCACGGCTCGCCTTCGGGCGGGCTGTTTCTTTGCCCGAAGCCTAAATTTTAACGGGTTGGTGTATCGTTAAAAGATAGCCGTCAACAATGGCGTGGTCAGGTCAAGTGTTCTCCGAATTCTAAAACACCAACTCTACAAGGCAAAAAGCACAAAACCCGAAAGTGGCTCATATCAGGCATTTTGTGGCAAAAGGAAAACTACCTGTCGGGTAAACTAAGTTTATCCGATAGGTAGTGTCAGATATGCTGCATCACTTTAAAGCTGTTTCTTATTAAATACAACGACCGAGATGACCAACAGCGATACAGCCATCACAGTACAAATTATTGTCGCAAGAATGAATTCTGCCGCTTCCTTTTGGGCATTCAACAGGTTTAACGTGTCACCAGCAAGGGCGATAGGGTTATATTTTTGCACGTAGGGAAGTATGTTGAACAAACTTAGCGTAACGATTACGCCTAAGCAAGTGAGCAGACTGCCGTATAAACTCCCGAACAATATGCCTCCGAAAATCAAAAGTGTAATTAAAAACTCGCCAAACAACCATAGCGAAAGAAACGCTAGAAAAGCATTGCTGAGAGTATTCGCGGGCCAAAAGTACTCCGTGTACGCATAGCAGACCGCAAGGCAAAGCAAATAGCTTGCCGTCCACAGTACGCTTGCTGACAGGAATTTAGATAAGATTACTGTGTAGCGTTTCATTCCCTTAGTCAGCAGGATAATCAATGTTCCTCGACTTAGCTCATTTGCTATGATACCGCTAAAGGTTATAATCAGCGCCAGCATACCCGTCTGTCCGACGTTTTTGAAAAACTGCGCCCATGAATCCATCGCGGTCGGCTCTGGCGCCGTGATGACGATCCCGCCACCCAGATCCACGCCGCTGAGTAACTCCGGCAGTATTTTTGCGAATAACGGGCTTATGACGCCAAGCAAGAGAAATACTGCCGCTAAGACTACTAACCGATAGGTACGCAGACTTTCGGTAAACTCTTTTTTAGTAAAAGCTACAAAGGACTTCATCCCGCCACCTCCAAGTACAAACTTTCTATGGTTGGCTCCAGCACTTCCAACTTGAGGGGTAGAATATCATTTGCGGATAAAATCCGCAGAATCTCTCGCTGGGCGGCTTCCATGTCCGTCACACGCAGAGTTAACTCCATATCCACAGATTTCGCGTCTTTCATCAGCAAAGTCGCCGCTGCAACAAACTGCCCTTTATCTGTTGCTGACGCAAACTCGATAAAAATAGAATTCAATTTATGTTTTGTGCGAAGTTCAGCCAGCGTTCCCGATAGTGCAATATGACCTCCGCTGAGAACCGCCACCCTATCACATATACGCTCTACATCGGACAGTATGTGCGTGGAAAAAATCACAGTGGTTTTATCTCTGGCTTGTTTTAGAGTATCCAGTATCTCTTTCCTGCCCATAGGGTCAAGCGCGGAGGTCGGTTCATCGCAAATCAGCAGCTTCGGCTCGTTCAAGAGCGCCTGCGCCATACCCAGCCGTTGTTTCATCCCACGGGAAAAAGCGCTGATTTTCTTGTTGACTTCCGATAGACCGACCATATCCAATAGTTCCCAAATGCGTCGACTATTTACGACAGCGTCCAATCCCACGATTTCACCGCACAGCCGTAAGTATTCCTTTGGTCGCATATAGCCGTAAAACTCCGGTACATCAGGTAAATATCCAATATAGCGATTTGTTTTTGTTGCGCCAAAGGAGACCTTTTCACCGCATACAAAAATCTCTCCGTTATCGGATGGCAACAGCCCCAGAATCATTTTCATTGTCGTGGTTTTACCAGCTCCATTCGCGCCGATAAATCCGAAAATACTGCCTTCCGGTACATCAAAGGAGATGCCGTCAATAACTTTATTTGCGCCGAAACTTTTTGACAATCCTTTGACAGATAATGTGTTCGTCATTCATCTCCCCTCCCGATGGCAAAATACAGCACCGGACCGATAATGTTGACAACCAAGCACAAGACGATCCAAAGCGGCCGATTTCCAAAGCGGTATGTCTTGTGACTAAAAATATGTATTAGGGAAGCAAACATCAGTCCCAGTTGAATGACCACCAGCGGTATTAAAAACGGCAAATATTCCTGCAGATTTTCCATGTTAATTTCCTCCTATATATGCTTTGAGTTTTTGAATAATCCTGCCGTATTCTGGATAGTCCCATATCGGCTCAAAGATAGGACTTTGCAGAACATCCTTCATCATACTCTCCTTAATGATTGCCTCGCTTCTTGGGACGACATCGGTATTTTCGATCAACCAGCCGTCTATTTTGTCAAAAAAGTCATCTCCGCGAAGTTTAACGGGGAAAAAACCGTGGATGCAAATATCCACATACTTTGAAAGCAACTCTATCGCTTTTTCAGAGGAACCGCCCATCTGATACATATGCGCCCCAAGGGCATAAAGCATAGCCGTATTATTAGGGTTTAAACGATTAATATTGAATAGCTTTGCTAACCCTTCCGCTCTTAGATAGACAGCTTCGGCTATGTCCAAACAGTTAAGGTTGTTTTGCAGAATGACCATCAGCGAATGAAAGGTTGCCATCAAGCCTTGGTATAGCTCGATTTGTAAAATCTCTTGGGCTTTAGCAACTTTCCCCTGTATTTGAAAAGCTTGGGCAATAAGCATGCCGTCTTGCATATCGAGACGTAGTGATTCCCCAAGCAATTCCAAGACTGCCTCTCCATTGCCCAGTGACAGGTAACACATTGCTTGATAAATAACCGCGTCTCGAATCCGGTGCGCGTTTTTGCTGTTTTTCTTGACTCTTTCGCATAGCTGTACGGCCTCTGTCAGTATCTGCTTGCTTCGTTCCCGGTCGGGTGTCAGTAAAGCATGGTTGATGTACAGCAGTGTAATTTGCAGCAGGAGAGGGTAACAAGAGTAGTATCTTTTTGTTATTCTTTCGCATTCAGCGACAACATCCTCAAAGGGCTTTTCGGCAAAGTCCGAAGCCAACCGTCGGTACAGCTTTTTGATGTCGTCTTCTTCCATTTGCGGGGTATATCCCACCAAACAGTCAATACTTATGTCAAAGTAGGCTGCCAATAGCGGAAGAAGGATTATATCGGGATAACTTTGCCCGGTTTCCCATTTCGATACGGAGGCTTTGGAAATACCGACATACGCGGCAAGTTCCTCCTGTGTAATGCCTTTTTCGCG
>WSXW01000025.1 GCA_009773495.1 Bacillota bacterium | reverse complement strand
CCATTTCTCGTATGAGAGATGTAAGTGTTTCTTTTAGCGAACAGGCGTACACATTCATTAGCGAAACCTCCTTTTTTCAAGGGGCTTCGCCGCATATTTTCATTAATTTGTCAAGTGTTTTTTGTATGTCGCCAGACAAATTTCGCACGAAAAAAGAGCAGGCTATCTTTTCGATAACCTGCTCTCACACTTGATTTTGACTAAGTGTGTTAACTTAATGACATTGCCCGCAGCACTGGGTCTATCCCCTAGGGAGGTTGATGTATTGAGGTTAGTGGGCGAGGGTTTCTCAAATGAAGAAATTGGAGAGAAGCTCTATCTCAGCTCGGGAACCGTGCGAAACTATGTCTCCGTATTGTTAGAGAAACTAACCCTGAGGGACAGGACCCAGTTGGCCATATTCTATAATAAACACTTTTAGGAAAAGGGATCTGCAATTGCATAAAAGTAGAGCGACAGTAATTGTGTTGCTAACCGTTACCACTAGCGGGCTTAGGCGCTGGCTGGATAGTAACGGCATACTGGACGATGGCTGGATTAAGGAGAAAGATATATTACGTATGGCTGAGGCAGGATGGGGATAGATACTCTTGGGTAGACATTGGAACTGCGCCCCCGTGGTTGCGCTAGACCCTGATAAATATCCCGCACCAAACGAGGATGGTTTCTAATAGGGTACGGAGACGCAACCTCATCGTTCTTTGGATTGGCACGGTCTTCGTAGGCATCTCCTTCTCACTAGTTAGTCTCTTTCTCCCCATGCTTCTGCAACAGGTGGGGGTGGACCAAAACCTAAGACAGCGAAAATGCTGCTTGGCTACTACATCGGACAAATGCCCTACAAACGCACCGTCGATCCGTTGCGCTTTCAGGACAAACAGCATGCGCTGGATTTGCTCCGGAGCTAGAGCTCCGAGACTAGCGATGTTGCGATGTTTTACCTTCCCACCTTCGCGATAGGACTCAGTCAGGGCATAGGTTTCATACACTTTGCCATTATGGGTTCCCATCTCTTATGTCTTGCCAATATTATATCAAGGATAGGTGAGACTACGTTTAAGTGATAGTCAGTGTTACAGTTGCTTAGTCTCTACTTGAGCTCCAATACATCTCCTACTACCACGCCGGAATCTTTGGCCCTGCCTGCAGGTAATTCTAGCGCGAACCTCGCCGTCTTGTACCTCCTGCTCATTCGCCAAGGCTTAAGCCCTAGTTCTATACCCACCACTTTATAATGTTTATCGATAAAGACGACATCAATAGGAAAGCGCATAAAAAACATATGTACACTGTCACATGGTGCTAGTAGCAAACCTTTAGTGGCATTGATTTGCTCTCGAAACATCAGACCCTTAAAGCGCGCCACAAAGGTGAAGGCAGTCTCCACCTCTTGGCACACAATATTTCGCTTGGTGTGATTATAGATCACTGTCAGCCCTCCTACATATTCGCAAACTGTTTTATTATCTGCAATACAGCCGGGCCCAGCAAAACGATGAACAGCGTAGGAAAAATGAACAGGACTAAGGGAAAAAGCATCTTAACCGGCGCCTTCATGGCTTTTTCTTCCGCAACCTGGCGACGATGTTCCCGTAATCCCTCGGACTGCAGTTGCAGGACATTGCTAATGCTTACACCAAGCTGGTCCGCCTGGATAATAGTGCCGACAAACGACTGTAGTTCTTTGACACCTGTTCGCTCCGCCAAGGATTTTAGTGCATCCCTACGCGTTACGCCCATCTTCACCTCGTGCAATACCTGTCCCATCTCTTGGGGCAAGGGGCCTTTCATTTTATCCGTAACCTTTAATAGCGCACTGTCAAAACCTAGCCCAGCTTTTACGCTTACGGTGAGCAAATCTAGTACATCAGGCAGCGCGCGCACAATAGCTACCTGCCGCTTAGTGATGTGTTGTCGCAGTTTTAATTCGGGCAGGATAGCCCCACCACCTGCCAACACTAGGCTCAGGAAGAATGCTTGTGCTCCGGTCTTACCTCCTGTCAGGACCATAAAGACGCCTATTAGCATCCCACATGCGGCACCTACCAAGTACCAGCCTGAATATTGCTCTGCCGTAACTTTAAGACCGGCCAGACCTAAGCGCTTGGCCAGTTTAGTTTTGAGACCAGAGGGCGCTAAGGCTTGTAATGAACGGCCAGCAGAGCGCAAGAGTGGGTAAAAAATGCGTTCTATCAGTGGCAAATGCAGTTCTTCGGGCTCATCAGATAAGCCAGTCAGTTGCAGTACGCTAACCGTCTCTATGCGAGCCTCCATTTGCAGGCGCTCCCCATAGATACTACGCAGGAGCAACAGTCCCACACATAGAGTGAGGCAACTGAAAGATAGAGCTATAATTCCTACCATCAACTCACCCCCTAGCCCTTAAATCTCAACCTGAATGATTTTATTTATAAAGACCATACCAAAAATCTGGCTAACCAAACCCGCACCTAATAGCAGCAGCCCTAAGGGCTCCGTCCATAACAGACTTACATAATCCGGGTTGGTGGCACGCAAGATCAATAGCAGGGCAAACGGCAAACCAGCAATAACCATGCCTGATAATCTGCCTTGGGCAGTAAGGGTGCGCACCTGGGCTTTCATCTGCTGGCGCTGGCGAATTGTAGATGCAATATTATCGAGTATGCCCGCTAAGTCACCGCCGACTTGGCGTTGTATAATCACTGCTGTAAGCACTAGGTCCAGGTCCGCACTAGGAATTCTCACTACAAATCTCTGTAATGCGTCATCCACCGACAAGCCTAGGTTAATCTCCCGCAAGGTGCGCTTCAGCTCTGTGCCAATAGGATCGGGCATTTCACGCCCTGCCAAGTCCAGTGCCTGCAGCAGACTATTGCCTGCTCGCATGGCGTTAGCGCTTAAAGTAAGGAAGTCTACGAGTTGCTCCTCCGCCGCTCGCAGGCGACGCCTAAGATAGTTTTTTAGCACCTGCCCAGGCACTTGGTTACCGACGATGCCGCCAATAATGTGACCGGGTATAGATAACATCAAGCCGCCTAAAAGTACACCCAATAATGTGCTTACGCCTATAAACACGGCCATTTCCTCACCCTTAAGCGGAATACCCGCCTGCTGAAAAATTGGGGTGTAGCGCTGGCTCAAGCGTTTTGGTGCCCACTTAGTTATGACTGAGCGCAGCCCCCCCCGGCGTTGCTCTTTGGGTGAGCGGTCTACCGTAGGGTGGCGTTTCTCAGTACTATAATCATTGAGTCTTATGGCTACAGCATGGCGTTTGCGATCTAACCCCCACAGCAAGGCCCAAAGCAAAAGCCCTACTACTAAAGTGCTCCCTACAGCTAAAAAGGTTGCCATGAACTCTACCCCCTACCGTGGGTGGAAGATGTCAGGCGGCAATTGCGCGCCGGCTTCCAACAGTTTTTCGTAGAACTTAGGGCGAATGCCCGTCGGCTTAAACTCGCCGATGATCTTACCGTTAGGGTCACGCCCTGTCTGCGTAAAAACAAAGATATCCTGCAAAGTAATGATATCGCCCTCCATGCCCACAACCTCGCAGATATGCGTTATCTTACGGCTTCCATCGCGCAGTCTCGTTTGCTGAACAATTACGTCAATTGCCGCTGAGATTTGTTCACGAATTGCCCGTACCGGCAATTCCATCCCTGCCATTAATACCATGGTCTCCAGCCTTGAGAGCATGTCACGCGGTGTATTAGCATGACCTGTGGTTAGCGAACCATCGTGACCAGTATTCATGGCCTGCAACATATCTAAAGCCTCGCCGCCACGCACCTCCCCGATAACTACACGGTTAGGCCGCATACGCAGAGAGTTGCGCACGAGGTCCCGAATGGTTACAGCTCCCTTTCCTTCGATATTAGGGGGGCGCGTCTCAAGAGTCACAACGTGCTCCTGCTTGAGCTGTAGCTCGGCTGCATCCTCTATGGTAACAATGCGTTCGTCTGAGGGAATAAAGGAAGAAAGGCAGTTGAGGGTGGTCGTTTTACCACTACCAGTACCACCTGATACAACGATATTAAGGCGGCCTAGCACGCAGGCCTGCAGAAATTTAGCCATGGCCGGGCCCACGGTACCGAAGTTAACTAAATTGTCGATGGTCAGGGGATCGCGGCTAAACTTTCGGATGGTCAATGTCGGCCCCTTTATGGCCAACGGAGGTATAATCGCATTTACGCGAGAGCCGTCAGGCAAACGGGCATCTACCATCGGTGAACTTTCATCAATGCGGCGGCCTAGGGGTGCCACAATTTTCTCGATGACCTGGATTACATGCTCGCTGTCACGAAAGGTAACCCCAGACAACTCTAGTCGACCTTTGCGCTCTACATACACCTGCTGGGCACTGTTTACCATAATTTCAGTCACATCATCGTCATTCAACAGGCTAGTGATGGGGCCAAAACCCAGTACTTCATCCCCTAATTGCTGCACAATGCGCTGGCGGTCTTGCCGGGTAACCAGTAGACCGCTGTCCACTATAACGCGATCGGCAATTTCAGAGATGCTCGCCTTGAGTTCACTTTCGCGGGTTGCGTCATTAAGTAGTTCGGGCTTGACCTCAGAAATAATGGCTTGATGAATAGACTGTTTTAGCACTTTTTCGGGGTCAGTCACGTAAGACGCTAACTTCTTTACCGGGCCGATGGTTGTTGGCCTGTCTTGCACTGTCTCCAAACGTTTTAATAGTGACATTATTTCGCTTTACGGCGGCGCCATAGGCCAACCGCTTCCTCCTTCTCGCGAGCCTTAGGTTCGATGTGCTCATCAACTAAATCAAAAATGCGGCGTGAAAGCTTAGAATCAGATTGATCAAGCACAAAGGGCATGCCGCGGTTGGTGGAGGTTACTGCTGTAATATCATCGGTCTGGATAAAAAAGTTAACGGGGCGCCCTAACGCAGTCTCTAAGTCCTTAAACTTAATGCCGTAATCATATCCAGCTCGGTTTACGATGATAAAGACCTTATCGGTAGAATAGCTCAGCCGCTTCATAACCTCTAACGAGAGCTTCATATTCTTAAGCGAAGCCATGTCCATATTCCCCACCATCACGATGCGATCAGCCGCATCTAATGCGGCCAAAGCCACATCCTGAAAACTAGCTGGCATATCGACAATTACGTAATCAAACATCTCTCGTAGGGTAGACATTATGCGCGAGACATGTTCTGGAGTAATATACTCGGCATACTCAGGACTCAGTGGTGCTGGCAAGACCTTAATCCCGCAGGGGTGATTAAGCAAGTACGGCAGGATGGTCTCTTTATCAATGGTGCTTTCACTAACCAAATCACTAATAGTCCTCCGGGGAACTAGGCTGAGCAGAACGCAGGCATCACCAAACTGTAGTGATAAGTCCACCAAGCAGGTGCGCAGCTTGCGCTCGGAGGCCAGCACAGCTCCTAAATTAACCGCCAAAGTAGTCTTCCCTACGCCACCTTTGGGGCCAAATATGGAGATCACCTTGCCGGGGCGCTTTTCTGCCGCACCTATGCCCGGCATCCCTACTATGTTACTCCTGCGCTGCGATTCCCGCTCCCAAGTCTTGTGAATGCAATCCACCAACTCGTCGGCGCCAAAAGGCTTGACCAAGTAGTCCTTAGCGCCGGCTATCATGGCTTTGCGTAGGTACTCCATTTCTCCCTGAACCGAAATTACTATTACCACAGTCTGGGGATGCGCGGCGCAAATCTTCTCGGTAGCTGTAATACCATCCATGCCAGGCATATTTATATCCATCAGCACTATATTTGGATGTAGCTGATCAACTTTCTTAATTGCATCTTCTCCGTGTTCCGCCTCACCCACTACCTGCATGCCGATGCTGAGTCCTAGTAAGCGGCGAATGCTGTCACGAGTGTCTGCGGCGTCATCAACCACAAGAACTGTGATATTTTTCTCTGGCAAGGCTCTCACTCCTTCTAACTAGCGCTCGGCAACAGAACGCACTGTTGCTCCTGGCGTATGTACTGTCTGGCTGTCTGATACAGGTCTTAACACAAGCCTAATCTTGCCATAATCTTCTGCCCACACCAAGCGCTCGGCCTGATCTGGCTTTACTGCCAAGGTTATTGTCTCAGCAGATACAGGTGCTGCCGCACCTGCCTTCATTTCTGAGCCCACCGCCAACACTTGAATGCTTTGCAGCATGATAGTGGAGGTTGATTCTCTAGCTTGGGTCGCTTGTTCGTACGAGACAATCACATCAACAAAGTCCCCCGGACGAACCTGATAAGCGACAGAGATCTTTTGGTTAATACTAATGCTTATAGCCCTATATCCAGTGGCCAGTTGATATGACAGGCCGGACTGTTGAGCAGATGAAAACAGACGAGTAGTAAGGATCTGCTCTCCGGAGACAATAGGCTGAGTGGTGACATGCCCCATAATCTGTGCCACCTGAGCTGCAGCGCGGGCGTGCCGTGTGCCTGTAGGTACCCGTTCTAGGCGTACCATATCGGACGTTACTACGACTCGTGCGGCGATATCTTTGATAGCTACCACCACTTCCTCCGTGTACTGAGTTACAGACATGGTCTCAAGGTTAGACATAAACCTATAAACACCAAGTCCGACAGCGAGGGCACAGAAAACTGCCAGCAGTACCAAACGTTTACTAGTGCGATCCATGTGTATCCTCCTAGCGTGTCAGCTTAATCATCGTCAAACCATAACTCGAGGATGCCCCTGCTTCACCGCTAGCAAATGACTGTATAAACCTGCCGCGGATGTAGTTCTGGTTACCCTGCCCCGTGTAATCATCTACAAAGAAGCCCGCAAATCCAATAATTGTGACCTCTCCTCTACCATTTGGCAGGCTATTAATCACCGGCACGAACAACACTTTAGAACAACTGGCAACATAGCGGTCAAAGGTACAACCGTGTTGACAGGCGTCAATTCGGCCCTCGATAGCAAGTTTGGTGGGGTTAGACATATTGCCGGGCTCTGTCATAATAATGTCCCCCACCCGAAGCCAACCTGGGTACCCGTAGCGCAGATTATCCCGGTAATTGGCCGAACCAGTGCCACCCAAAGCCAGTGCGCCGTAATTGCCACCGCCGCCATCCCCAGCCCCCACCTTAATATCGTAGAGTTGCCCAAAGAGAAATTCCTGCCAGATAACTCCTAAAGGAGCCATGCCCTTCAATCCGGAAATCCCCCCAACCTGAGCTTCTGCCAATGCGCCTACCTCAGCTTGACTATGATTGAGGATTTTAGCCAGACCCAGCTCCACCTGTTTTACTGCTGATGCAGTGACCTTTCCAGTTGCTGTATTTATCGATAGCTGCAAATCTAGTAGAGAGAGACCATTGGCAATAGCTACGTTTTCTGCCGCCGTTGAAACGGCCAAAGGACCCTCGTGTAAGACTCTAGCACCTGCCAGTACCACCGAGTCTACCGCAGTTTGCAGCTTGGCTTGCTCATAGTAGAGCATTCCCCCGTCAATGACTATCGCTCCTAATCCCAGGATAGCCACCATGGCTCCCAATACAATGACTGTAACTGAGCCGCGCTGACTATTTTTTTCATTCACGCTTCATCACCGCCTTACCAATTACCACATAGGGGTTGGGGAAAAAGGCTTGCATGCCCGGGGTAATAATTGCCATTTGATACTCAACCTTGACTTCAATATTGGCGCCGGAGTAGCGCAACCTAGCGTCTGGGCTAATTACCACAGTGATGTGGTCTGCTTTGAGTGGCGTGGCCGACAAAATAGCTGTGGCCCGAATTTCTTCATCTGTTCTCCCCAGCGAGGCCTGCCGGGCACCTTCTCGGGCTGCTGTTGTAACGCTAAGGTATCCATGATAAATTCGTCCCATATCTATTATCGCCATTAGGATCAAGAGCAGAATTGGCAGAACTAAGGCTAGCTCCACTAAGGCTTGACCTCGTTCTTTCCTCCTAGTACTCGCGGCAGTCCTAACGCCTAATGCCTTTCTCACAATAACCACCCCAAATCTGCTAGCAACACCCCTAGGGCTATCGCTGGTGAATAGGGGTAAGTACGCTGAGTGCGATACAAGACACCGGTAATAATCCCTAAAGTAACGTGACTCAGTTCCCGGTGATAAGCTAAGGCCAAGACGGCCATGACTCCCCCCGAAACTGCGCCGAGGAGCGCCGCCCGCCATAAGAACTGAAGCCCGCGCAGTGCCCCAATAGCCGCTAACAGCTTGACATCGCCGGCACCGAATTTGCTAACCGCAAAGAGGGGGAAGAGTACAAGTAGCCCAAGCCCTAACCCTAAAAAGCTAGCGAGCAAGCCCTCTCTGCCGTTTAGTACGGCCTGGAGTACTAAACCCACCACTATGCCTGTTAATGTGAGGAAATTGGGTATGCGCCGCTCACGCAGATCGTAATAGAGCGAGCCAGCGAGCAGAGCGTATGTGATGATGCGTAGCATGTTCTTCTTCCCCCCTTACTTTGAAAAAAATGCCCTACTTGTTAGCCGCAAGTAGGGCTTGTTTTGCAGGCTTTGTCTTTTACCTATGGTGTAACTGGGGATAATCCAAGCTCTGTACGCAAATTATTAAAAAATTCGCTTAGTCCCTCTCCGAAGAAACCAAGGCCTACAATCGCAACCACAGCAACCGCCGCAATAATCAGACCATACTCCACCATACCTTGGCCGGACTCTTCCTTCAAAAGCCTAGAGATTAAATTCATTAAACTTACCTCCTCGTTTTTTGTTTTATCTGTCGGGGTGTTCTGGTTTAATTCTACTGCTTGTCAGGTGCCCGCACATCAGACTAGAGATTCATCTTGACTAGGCCAAGGTCCTAGTGAAGTTATCTGAATATTAGGCCTACGGTCCTAGCTTAGTCGGGTATCTGGCCCTAAGCTCGCTACCCATCCCAAGTGCAGATAGAACGGCTAGGGCACTAGAGGCAATTAAACTACCGCAAAGCAAAAACCAGCGCATCAGGCGCTGGTCTGACTTTGTCTGGAACTGTAGACTCTATTTTATAAATACTAGGCCTCGTTTGACTCCCTCGATAACCGCCTGAGTGCGATCGGTGACATCGAGCTTACGCAATATGTTAGTGACGTGGTTCTTTACGGTCTTTTCGCTGATATACACCTTCTTAGCTATGTCCCCATTGCTGAGGCCCTTAGTCATGAGGCTTAAAATTTCGCCCTCTCTCCCGGTTAGGGGGCTTTCTACCACAGAGAGAGTCTGATTAGAAAGCCGGTTTAGTTCATTAATGAGCTTACTCGTAAGCCCCGGATGAACAATTGACCCTCCCTTGGCCACATCGCGAATGGCCTCGATGAGGCTATTAGGCTCTACGTCTTTAAGCAAGTACCCCGAAGCGCCCGACTTAAGCACTTCGAGCAAGTACTCCCGATCGTCGTGAATAGACAAGACCAACACCGCAATACTCGGAAACAGCTCTTTAATCGCACGGGTAGCCTCGACCCCGTTCATATCCGGCATGTTTATATCCATCAACACCACATCGGGATCACATACAGTCAACTTTTCCAGCGCCATGCGACCAGACCCAGCCTCCCCCACCACCTTGAGATCAGTCTCAAGCTCTAAGATACGCCGCAGGCCTTCTCGGAAGAGTTTATGGTCATCTACAAGCAGCAACTTAACTGCCATGGTTATTTCTCCTCCTCCTTCACCGGAATCCTCACTGCTATTTTTGTACCGTGTCCTAGAGCAGATTCTATCTGCCAAGCGCCTTGTAGCACTTCCACCCGTTCGCGCATACTCAGCAAACCGAAATGGTCCCCCTGTCTATTAATAGCTTCTTCCACCAAGAAACCATGGCCATCATCTTTGACTAAGATTCCTAGGGTGTCCTGACCAAACTCCACCCGCACTACTACTTTCGAGGCCCGCGAATGTTTAAGCACGTTATTAAGCCCTTCCTGGATAATCCGAAAGCCACCCACCTCTATGTGAGAGGGTAAACGCCTGTCCACCCCCAGCACAGAGAAATCAATCAGTAATTTATGCTGTTCCTTAAGATCATTGATGTAGCGACGCAAGGTTGGTACTAACCCTAAATCATCTAAGGCCATGGGCCGCAAGTCATAAATAACCTTGCGAATGTCTTGCAAACTCCCCCGCACCACGTTTTTTAGTAGTTTAAGTTCACTGCGCACCTGTGTTACATCAGTATCGAGCAACTTTTCGCAAATCTCGGCACGCAACATAACGTTTGCTAAAGTCTGAGCAGGACCATCATGGATATCGCGTGCTACACGTCGCCTCTCCTCCTCTTGAGCCTTAATTACCCGGAGTCCCAAAGCCTGCCTCTGCTGCATGTTGTCTAGCTGCCCGCTTAACTCACGGATATTGCCTTTAAGGACTTCCATGGCCATGCCCACCTGCGAAACGAGTTCCTCCGCTTTCTTAACAGTATCTTGAAGGGCGCGCAGTGATCTCTCGAGATCGTCCCTCTGCACACGCAAATACTGCTCCCGCTCTCGCAGCATCACTAAGTCCACCTGCGAGGCTTGCGCATCTTCATAGGCAATTTTAATATCAGCCTCCGTAAAACGGCGAAAATCGCGGCTTACTTCCATGAGGCGCAGGCGACGATTGCGGTATTCTCGTTCCTTGGCGTCTACATACTCTATACTCTTGCCTGCTTGGGCTTTGACCTCGCGCAATTGTTGTTCTAAGCGCATGTACTCAGTGCGTGCTGTCTCTGCTATATCAAAAATGCGACCCTTGCTTTGCTCTATGACCGTTACGGTCTCACTGAGAATTTTATCTAGCAATTTTATGTCTATCACAAGATCACCGCCTTCGACTTTAGGAGTATAACAGTTATATTTCTGCTACCTACCCCCTTAGTCCTGCTGAGAAGTGATAGATAGGCTATACAATGGTCTCACCCCCTCTGCCCATTAATGTAAGCAGAGGGGGTGAGACCTAAGGGTGTTACTTAGTGCTGCTTGCCCAAGGATTCCTCCTCCTTACTAATAGACCGCTCAATTGCTGCAGTTGCATAATAGAAGATAGGGGTGTCCGCAATAGCTATAGCAAACTTGAAGAGATATTGAGAGAATGCTATCTGCCATAACGCTGCTGTAGGAACGACTCCCGCAAAAGCTATTAAAACAAATAGACCTGTATCAATAAGTTGGGATACTATGGTAGAAAAGTTATTTCTAATCCATTTGTGTTTATCACGGGTAATTTTTTTCCAAAATGCAAAGGACCACACGTCATGGAGCTGACTAAAAAGATAGGCCACCATACTAGCGAGGACGATACGCGGTGTTGCGCCTAAGACGATTTCGTAGGCTGACTGATTTTCAAAAAATCCTGGCGCGGGAGCCCGTAATATAAACAAGCTGCCCAAAAGCAAAATGACATTACCATAAAAGCCCCACAATACTATCCGGAACCCTCTTTCCTTACCCCAGATCTCTCCCACAATATCGGTAATTAAGAACGTGATGGGGTAGAGTAATGTTGCTCCTGGCAAGGTAAAGTTGCCGAACTGAATAAGCTTCCCGGTAATGACATTGCTTACGACGATGGAGGCAATAAAGGTTGAGAGTAAAAACTGAAACCAGACTTCAGATTTTTTCATGACAGTCTTCCTTTCATGGGTTAGTTTACGTGGATGTCCTCACGGGTTCCTTCTCGAAACCTTCAATAACTATAACGTAGGGTAGGTGATTACGCAAGCAAACAAATCAAAGGGGCTGTTGCAGTAGTAGCACCTTTTAACGTGGGCGTGGGCACGGCAGTGCCGTGCCCCTACACTGGAGGGTACAACCCCTGTTGTCCCTGTTGTCCCTGGCCGTGCCCCTACACTGGGCTTTAGCGTGGGCGTGGGGACCATGGGCTGTTGCAGTAACAACCCGAAAAAAAACACAAAAGACGGCGATTGGCAGATGCCAAGAGCCGTCTTTTGCTGTAAATGGATGTTAATAACACAAAATATCTTACAGCAGAAATATACATCATTCGGGAGTGTATATCAACTGGCAATTCCGATGGATATTGGTGTAATGATCCCAGAGGATGATTCGGTGAGGCTGTTTTGCGACACGCCCTTTCTCCCCTCTGTTTGATCACCCTCTACCCTATTCGCGAGACGTAGCGGAGTATAGCCCAAAAGTGGCTAGCGCTCCCGGCTAGCACAAAGAGGTGCCACAATTCATGAAACCCAAATACCCCCGGCTTAAGTTTAGGCCACTTGGTCCCATAAAACACTGCACCTACAGTGTAGAACAGCCCCCCTAGAGCGAACCACAACAGCCCACCCTGGGGCATGGTTCTAATCAAAGGGCCGGTAGCTATAACAACTAGCCAACCCATGAACAAGTAAAACCCCGTGTAGAGCCAGCGCGGTGCTTCAAGCCACACGATTTTAAGCACTATGCCTATGATACTGATCCCCCAGATACTGACCAAGAGGCTCCACCCCCAAGCCCCACGCAGAGGAACTAGACAAAGTGGGGTGTAGGTGCCTGCGATAAGGACAAAGATCATAATGTGGTCTAGCTTGCGCAAGATCTTGTAGATTCGTGGCGTAGCAGGAATGAGGTGATACAAAGAGCTCGCCGTGTAGAGGCAAATCAGACTAACCCCAAATACGGCAAACGATACCACGTGCCAAATTGATCCGTAGGTATGCGCCACGTAGACAAGAGAAATCAGCCCTAAAAGCGAGAGCACGGCACCGCCTAAGTGTGTAAGGCCGCTAACTATATCTGGGTCCTTTTTCATAATTGCACCTCCATGGGCTCCTCGTTCCTGGCGCTGCCCGCAAGCTGTTCGCTTGCGAACAGTGGTAGGTTCCGTGTTCCTAGTTCCTCGTGGAGACGAACACAGGTAGGGACGTCTCCCGCCTAGCGCTGTTCTTCTAATGCCTAGCGCCTAGCGTCTAGCGACAAGTGCCTAGCGACTAGCAACAAGATACCACTACCCGCGGTTCGAAGCTCACCATTATCTACATAGACGCAATACCTGCCCTGCACGTGTCGGAGCAATCTTACCATCGCTTACGGCCAATTGGCCGTTGACCCATACTTTGCAAATTCCAGCGGGAGCTTGCCGTGGATCGGCATACGTTGCCCTATCTGCAAGTGTATTGAGATTAAGCAGTACAAGGTCAGCCGCAAAGCTAGGGCGAATTAGGCCCCGCTCCAATAGACGCGCCCGGGATGCAGGTAGCGAGGTCATCTTACGCACAGCTTCCTCGAAAGTGAATATTTTATCCTCTAGAGCGTATTTCGCCAGGACGCGCACGAAGGTACCAAATGTGCGGGGATGTGGTTTGCCGGGTCCAACCAAGGGTACGGATATGCCATCACTGCCGATCATAGTGAGAGGGTCCACCATAATGTGTTTGACATCTGCCTCATCCATGCCAAAGGTGACCACGGCTACTCCTGCTTTCTCTTCCACTACTATATCCATCACAAAATCACACGGTTCTTTCCCGGCCTGGGCCGCCGCCTCTGTGACAGTAAGCCCTTCGAAACGCTTGTTGGCCTCTCCACTGACCCCGGCAATAAGAATATCATCAAAACGACGCCCAGTTCGATCCATATTGCTAAGAACCTCTGACTTAATTCGCGCTCTAGTCTCGGGGTTGATTAGGCGAGCCAACAGGCCGTCTACCCCTCCTTCGTGAGCCCAATGCGCAAAAATGGTAGTGATGGTCGTACTAGCCGCGATATAAGGATATTGGTCGCATACAATATCTATACCCTCACTACGAAGCGCCATAATCCGTGCTTGGCTATATTTACTATTGCCAAAGTTATAGCGACCTACTACTTTATGATGAGCTATCTGCACCGGAACCTTGGCCTTGCGGCCCACTTCGGCACTTTCTTCAATAGACTGAATGATGTCATCACCTTCGTTACGCATATGCGTCTCATAGTAACCGCCAAACGGCGCAACTACGCTAGCGACCTCAGCTAATTCGTCGCTATTTGAATAACAGCCAGGGGGATAAATCAGCCCTGATGAGACACCTAGCGCACCTTGCTCCATGCTCTCGTACAGCAAACGCTTCATGTGGTTCATTTCCAGCTCTGTCGGTGGACGATCAGCAAACCCCATGGCGGCCACTCTCAGGGTACCGTGGCCAACCAAAGAAGCGAAGTTAACTGCGGGCTGGGCTGTTTCCACAGCGGTCAAGAACTCTCCGAAGGAGCGCCAGTCCCACGCTAGGTCTTGCGTTAGGAATCCCGCATACTTCTTAAGCATATCTAAACGCTCCGGTTCAACAGGCGCGGGGCTAAGGCCACAGTTACCGCCTATCTCGGTGGTAACGCCTTGTAGCAACCGACTCTCCGCGCTGCCATCAATGGGCAGGGAAAAATCGGAGTGCGAGTGAATGTCGATAAACCCGGGAGTGAGAGTCAGGCCAGTGCCGTCTATCTTCTCTTTGGCAGTAACAGTGAGGTTAGTGCCTACTTTTACTATCTTTCCAGCTGCCACCCCTACGTCACCTATAAACCAAGGGCTACCTGTACCATCCACAATCTGCACATTACGAACGATAAAATCGAGCATTGTCCAGCCTCCTTTACTTTCATGCCTACTAGCCACGCCCCCACCTCCCGACTCCCCTGATTTCCGTGAGTCCTTGGTTGAATGGTTCCATATTGTGCCGCACCCCGGGTTTATTTCCAGTCAAGCGCCGTCTTATCAATAATGATTACATCAGTCTGTAGTCGTGGCGCGGTAGCGCGGAGCACCTTGTTTGTAGCCACGTCATAAACCGCATGGCCATACATACGCTCATAGTCCGACGTGTGATAAGCATAATACAGCAGCATCTGGCTAGAATCTTGGCCCCATTCACGGAACACAACGTAGGGATCAGTTCTCGGATGTGTGCCAAAGATCTCAATACCCTGTGACTCTAGGAATATCCAAGGTAGCACATCTGTTATTGTCCCCGAGGTTACGTTAATTAGGCTGAGGGCCCCCCAAGTACGACCACCGTAATTTACTGCAATCAAATTAGAATCGAAGGACAAATGCAAATTGTAAATGCTCCCTTCGACTTCTTCTAGTATCGACACTTTATCGTTCTTGACTATCCACACTTGCCCGTCGTTATATTGGGCCCCGTGATAACGGTAATAGATATAGAAAGTGTTATCTACAGCCGCCTTTACCCTAGAATGATACTTATAGTTTCCATCAATAAACGACATCGCCAAGCGAGCCGCCTGCTTTACCTCTTCGACCGGGTCGTCGTTGAGCCTAGCCACAGCAGCCCTTAGACGGGGGGCAGAAGGTGTGCTCGTGTATTCTATTATCTCGTATGCAGCAAGCCAACGTACGACTGGGTTAGCCGACTGCAGGCCCGACTCTATTAGTGACACCATGTCACCCTGATATGCCGCAAGGCCATAGTAGTTGGTGAAGGACACAATATCTTCTCCGCTACTACGTGTAAGCTCAGTCCAAAAAGCAACGTGCTCTCGTGCAATCTCGCCGTTAGTTTGATGTAAACCAAAGTACCATCCTCCGCCCCCCATTAATAGGGCTATCACAATTACAAGAATAGCTTTTTTCATGTACTCTCCTCCAAGCCTAAACTCATCTAATCATAACACAGCGCAAAAAACCTCCCTAGCCACAAGTACTAGCGGAGGTCTTTTTCCTTTTTTTATTCCAAAGTATTAGCCATGGTCACCACCGAGGATGAATTACTGTGGTGCAGTTGGTTGAGGTTTACTTAGGTAACCAACCCTTCTCTTGGAAGTATTTCTTGGTACCAGGATGGTAAGGGATGAGCATATCCTTCTCTGGAAGAACGAGGTTAGAAGTAAATTGCTGGAGAAGAACAGCTACATTGTGTATAGCGTTGAGGTTTTCATAGAGTGTCTTAGTCATGTTGTAAGCGAGTTCTTCATCCAGATCAGCACGAGCGATAATAATATCTGGAGGAGCAGCGGCCGTCTTTACAGTGTAATCTTGCTTAGGATAGAGGTTAGCCGGGATAGTAGTTCGCACAAGTAATTCGTTAGCAGCCTTGAGATTAGCAAAGAACTCGTCTTCTATCGGCAGTAGTGTAACGTGTCCGCCAAGCATCAACTCTTGAATGGCAGCAGAACCGAGAGCAACTCCAACAACGGCACCGTCAAGCAAACCATCGTCAATCATTTCAATGGCTTGAGCAGGCTCAACGTAGAAGATTTGCATATCCTCGTAAATCATATTATGAGCCTTAATAATCTCACGGGCGTCTACTTCGCTACCGCTACCGATAGGACCTACGCCTATTCTCTTGCCCTTAAATTCTGAGATGCTTTTAACCTTACCGTTTACGCCCACGACTTGCATTGCGTCAACAAACAAGCCACCTGTGATCGAGCGAAGCCAAGGCATCTTTTCTGGATACGGCGCAATACCGTTTGTGGCGCGGTAAGCCTCAAGTGAGCGGCATACAGCAACTTCAGCTTCTTTTTGACGGAGCAGGTCAATGTTATTTGGCGAACCTGCAGTAGCAATAGCAACTGCTTTAACTCCGGGAATATTTGCATTCCAAAGGGAAGCCATAGCGATACCAAGCGGATAGTTGGTGCCACCTACACCAGCTGTACCCATAGTAATATGGACAGTCTTAGGCGGGGTTGTCGTTCCCGGAGTGACCGGGGCTTTGGGTGCACATGCTACAGCGACCATAGCGATTACCAGAATCAGAGCGAACAACGCAGATTTCTTTAACCCCTGTGACATTCAATTGACCTCCTTTTATTTTCTTATTTTGGGGGCGTCAAAATAGCTTACGGATAGTGCGCTCCCCAAAAATCTGAACTACCTTATTGCCTAAACGACGAGCGCTTTTTGGTGTCTTTGACGTAGTAAATAGACACACAGCAGGGCAACGACGGCTAATCCAGCACCGATAGCATCGCTAAAGGTGCCCGGAGCCATGAGATTTATTGCAGCTCCCATGAAGAGGGCACGCAGCCAAATTGGCAGGTCAATGAACAAGAAACCTTCAACTGTTACAGCCAGTAAGCCCGTTCCAATCAACCCGGTGATCGCTGCCCATGCAATCCCGTTGCTAGAACCTATGAGAAGCATTGCCGGAGAGTAGATAAAGAAGAAGGGAACAATAAAACCTGCAAGAGCTAGCTTAAAGGCTGTCCACCCTACTTGGTTGGTATCTGCCCCAGCCATACCGGCACCAACATAGGCTGCTAGCGCTACGGGAGGCGTTATCGTTGAAAGACACGCAAAGTAAAGCACGAAGAAGTGAGCTTGGAATACTGGAACACCCATCTGTCTCAGAATGGGTACTGCTATAGATGATGAAATGACGTAACAGGCGGTAGTTGGGAGACCCATACCTAAGATGATGGAAACAACCATACAGAGGATTAACGCAACCATCAGGTTACCACCAGAGAGTGCCACGATATTGTCAGCTAAGATAATACCAATACCGGTCATAGAAAGAACCGCTACCACGAAACCGGCATTAGCCATGGCCACACCAATGGCCAGACTGCTTCGAGCTGAGGCGACACAGACTGTCACGAGCTCTTTGAGCCCTATGCGAGTCTCTTTGCGCACCCAGGAGAGAGCAACGGTATAAACAACCGTGTAGAATGCGGCATAAAGAGGGGTGCGACCGATATAGAGCAGGTAGACTAGCACAAACATAGGAATGATCATATGACCGTATTTCTTCACTGTATCCCATGCATCGGGAATATCGGAGTCGTCCAAACCTTTAAGTCCCATACGACGGGCACGCAGGTCAATCTGGAAGAACACACCCGCGAAGTACAGCAGGGCAGGGATAACCGCGGCAGCAGCTATTGTTAGGTAAGGAACACCGATGAATTCTGCCATGATAAATGCAACCGAACCCATAATCGGGGGCATAAACTGACCACCTGTAGAGGCTGCCGCTTCAATTGCGCCTGCAAAATAAGGCTTGTAACCAACGCGCTTCATTAAAGGGATCGTAAAGGCCCCCGTGGTAGCGACGTTACTAGCAGCGCTGCCGCTGATCATACCCACCAAGGCGCTAGAAACTACAGCCACCTTAGCAGGTCCACCAACCATGCGGCCACTCGCAGCCATGGCTAAGTCATTAAACAATTGACCGAGTCCACTCTTCTCCAAGACCGACCCAAGGACGATAAAAATAATAAGGTAGGTGGCCGAAACCCCTATGGGCTGCCCCCATATTCCTCCGGTAGTTAAATAGTTCTGATAGATAATGCGCTGTATGCTGTAACCGCGATGTGAGAGCACCCCAGGTACAAAACTTCCGCCCCACGCATAGAGCAGGAATACCAGCACTAGGATTAGTAGCTGAGGCCCTACCACACGGCGGCAAGACTCAAGAAGCAATACAAAGGCGATGGCACCCATGACATAATCCATCGGCAACGCTACACCACCGCGTAGTGCAAAAGCATCTCGTGTAAGATATGTGTAGCCGACCATAATTACAGTTGCTACCACCAGACCTAAGTCTAATGGAGTTGGTTTATTCTTAGGGGATTTCTTTGTTGCAGGATAGTAAAGCCAGACTAGTATGAGGATAAAACCTACGTGGATGGCACGATGCTTAACGATTTCTGGCATTCCCATGCGCGATGTGTACATATGGTAGGCAATGTAAACACAAGAGATTACGGCAACGATTTTTTTCCAATGCTTATCTAGCTTATTTCTGTAGTCCGACTCACGGTCTTTTTCCCGAATTAGGGCTTCACCATCAGGAGTAGCTTCTGTTATAAGCTTCTTCGGTTCGGTTTCCAAATGTTGCACCTCCTATAGTTTATTTAGAGCCGACTTCATTCTCTCAGCAGCTTTTTCTAGTCGCTCAAATGACGTAGCAAACGAGATCCTGATGTGGTACTTGCCATAGGCGCCAAAGGCAGTGCCGGGAACAACAGCAACTCCGGCTTCAGTCAAGAGAAACTTGGTTAGTTCCTCACCTGTCATGCCTGTCCCGCTAACCTCCGGGAAGAGATAAAAGGCTCCATCGGGCTTGTTGCATTTAAACCCCTTCATGTTCCTAACAGCTTCAAGCATAAAGTTACGCCGGCGCTCGAACTCTGCTACCATGTCGCACACACAATCTTGCGACCCTTGTAAAGCTACCAGCCCGGCCCACTGCACCATCGATGCAGTGTGTGTAACCGTGTACATGTGAGTTCTAGTCATTACTTGGATTAGCTCTAGCGGTGCAGCAATGTACCCTAGGCGCCATCCTGTCATAGCATAAGACTTGGAGAACCCATTGAGCATGATGGTTCTTTCTCGCATGCCTGGGAAGGACGCGATACTGGTATGCTTGGCCCCAGAGAATATCAATTGTTCGTACATTTCGTCAGTGACTACCAGCAGGTCATGTTCCACAGCAAGTTGGGCAACTCTCTCTAGGGTTTCGTAGGACTGAACTCCTCCGGTAGGATTGCTAGGATCAATCAACACTAACATTGTGGTGTGCTCTGTAATCAGCTTACGCATAGCATCAACGTCGATCTGGAAGTTGCTCTCGTCCCTGAGCTGATAAGAGACAGCAGTTGCCCCATTCATAGTAGGGACATGGACGTAGTTGAGCCAGGCTGGATCGGGAACCAATACTTCATCCCCTGGATCGAGAAAACTCGTCAGAGCAACATAGACTCCTTCCGTTCCACCAACGGTACAGATAATTTCCTCGCTGTCGTACTCCACACCAGCATCCTTGCGGATCTTCGCTACAATGGCCTCGCGTAGCTGCGCAATACCCTTATTAGGCGTATAATGGGTTTCGCCACGGCGAGCTGCCTCTGCTAGGGCCTCGGTAATATGCCTTGGTGTGTGAAAATCCGGCTCGCCTATGCCTAGGCTAATGATGTCCTTGCCCTGTGCCTTAAGCTTGTCTACTTCAGCAAAGACCTTGCGAATAGATGAGAAGGGCACGTTCTCCATTTTATGGGCTTGTTTCTTAACCATTCTTATTCCCCCTTTACTCACAGCGGTTATCTACATAATGCTTTGCGCTACTACCTTAATCAGTCGATCAGGGTCAATGTTGCCACCGGTAAGAACAAAGCAAACTTTCTCCTCGGGCCTAAAGCTAATAAGCCCCGCCAATGCCGCGGCCACCCCAATAGCAGCGGAAGGTTCAACCAGCAATTTGGTCTTGAACAGAATCTCGCACAACGCTGGATAGATATGATCGTCAGAAACAGAAACGATCTCATCTACATACTTCTCTATGAGCGGGTACGTGTTGTCACCAGTCTTAGTAATCATAAGACCGTCAGCTAAAGTGTCCTGCATGGGTACTTCTACAGGCTTGCCCGCCTTACGGCTCGCAGAGTACCTAGGGATAGCTGCTGGCTCAACTCCGATTACCCTTACATTGGGGTTTGTCTCTTTTAGTGCCACAGCCACACCGGCGAGTATACCGCCGCCACCCAGGGGAACAACTACTACATCTACATCCGAAAGGTCTTGCATGATCTCGTAGCCAACGGTACCTTGCCCTGCAATCAGTTGAGGATCATTGTAGGAATGTACCAAGGTGTAGCCTTTTTCTGCCTGGATCTCGTAAAGCTTTTCGTATCTTTGGATGGAATCGTAACCGTGTAGTACTACCTCTGCACCGAAAGCCTTTGTTCCTTCAATCTTAGACTTAGGAGCATTTACAGGCAGAACCAATGTCGCTTTTACATCAAGAGCACGGGCTGCATAGGCCACACCTTGAGCGTGGTTGCCAGAGGAAGAAGCAATAACTCCCTTAGCTCTATCCTTGTCGGAAAGAGAAAGGATCTTGTTTGTTGCACCACGTAGTTTAAAGGAGCCGGTTACCTGTAAGCACTCTGGCTTGAAGTACACTTGGCAGCCGAGCTTCTCGTCTAGCTTTTCAGCCCTTACCAGCGGTGTATGCTTAACGTGCTCCCGGATTCTCTCGGCAGCTACTTGCACGTCTTTAAGTGTAACTGGCATTTTACGACCTCCTGTAAACTAAATTTACTTTTTAGCAGGGACCTCAATGGCAATTGCCAAGTCGGGGCAGTACATTTCGCACAACCTGCAGTTAATGCAATTCTCGGGGTTAATCACACCAACCACATTAAAACCCTTACGGTTAGTTACTTCGGTCATAACTAGTACGTCGCGTGGACAATAACGGGCACAGAGGGCACAGCCTTTGCACAAAGGTGTATCAATGTGTACAGTCACCTTACTCCCCCCTCATCTCTTTGATAATCTGAATGATCTCACGTGGCGACGACGCAATCCGCGCCCCAGCCTTCTGTAGTAGCTCGAGCTTTGCAGCAGCCGTGCCCTTGTTGCCTTCAATAATGGCACCTGCATGACCCAGCGATTTACCTACGGGAGCGGCCCTCCCAACAATCATCGTCACCACTGGCTTATTCAGGTGATTCGTAATATACTCGGCGGCTTCCTCTTCCATGGTTCCGCCAATTTCACCCAGTAGAACTATGATTTCTGTTTCTGGGTCAGCTTGGAATAATTCGACGACATCTTTTTGCGTCATGCCCCAAACTGGACCTCCACCCACTGAGAGAACAGTGGATTGGCCGATACCGGCCTCGGTTAGGTTCTTGCCAACCTCATAAGAGAGAGCGCCACTTTTGGAAATAACTCCCACGCGTCCTTCCGTGTACATACGCGGTGGATGAGCTCCTGCCTTGCTCTTACCTGGAGAAATTAGGCCAGCAGTACCAGGTCCTAAAATACGGGCACCCTTAGTACGCGCATAAGCCACGATATCAACCATGTCATGGTCTGTAATACCTTCAGTAGTGAGAACCAGAAACTTAATGCCGACATCGAATATCTCCATACAAGAGTCCTTGGCAAAAACAGCTGGAACAAAACTAATAGCTGCATCAATGCGGTGGGCCCTTACGGCTTCACTAACCAAATCGTATACAGGTACCCCCTCAACTTCTTGGCCACCCCTGCCAGGTGTGACTCCCGCCACAACCTTAGTGCCATATTGCTTCATCACCTTGGCTTGTAGAGCACCGGACTTACCAGTTATCCCCTGGATGAGGATCTGTGTGTTTTCATTAATCAGAATAGCCATTATGCGTTACCTCCGGCTAGGGAAACAGCATTCCGCACTGCCTCAATTAAATCTTCATAAGTGGGGATATCAGCCTGGCGCATCATCTCTTTGCCCACTTCCTCCATGGTGCCGCACATGCGCACTACCATAGGAACGCGCATACCATGATCTTGTCTGTAACGGATGATGCCTTCGGCCATGTCATCCATGCGGTTAAAACCACCGATCAATACCACCAGCAGGCTTTTTATATCTAGGTTAGCCATTACTATTTCCATGGCTTTGTACATAACCTCGGGGCTAGTCAGACCGCCCATCTCGCAGAAGTTAGCTGCGTTTCCTCCGGAATCTTTAATCAGATCTAGGGTCAACATACCTGTCCCAGCACCATCAGAGATTAGACCCACGGTACCATCTAGTGGAACATAAGTGATGGTGTCACCTTTGGTGGATGATACTTCTTCGCCGGTCTGCAGGATATCCTCCTGCTCTGCCAACAATGCGTTGTAGGCGGCAGTGTGGCGAAAAGCAGCTTTCTCATCTAGGACGACTTTGGCGTCAAGAGCCATTAGGCCGTCGCTAGTCAGGGCGAGCGGATTTATCTCTACTAGGCTCGCCTCATAGTGACGGAACATCTTCCATAATTGGTTAATAATGTGAGCGAGCTCTTTACTGCTCTTCAAACCAAACTCTTTAGCAATAGTTCTAACTTGGTAATCCGAAGGACCGGTCAAGGGATTCAGATGAATCCTAAGGATTTTCTCCGGTGTGTTATGGGCTACTTCTTCAATGTCCATGCCGCCAGCGGGGCAAGCGATGAGCACCGGGGTTGCCAGAGAACCTAAGAAAGTCATAGATAAATAGAACTCTTGCAGTATATTGGCCATGTCCTCTATCAAAACAGCCTGCACAGGTTCATCCTCGATGATCTGAGTAAAGAGCCCGTTAAGTGCCTCTTGATCGATTACGCCGGAGCGAACAACCTTGATTCCACCCGACTTTCCACGGCCACCCGCTAAGACCTGCGCCTTAAGAACCTTTGGTGCAGCCATGCTTTCCAGCAACGGTTGAGACGCTGTAAACACTGTACCTTCAGGAACTGCAATCCCAAATTCCTTAAACAGGCGTTTGCCCTGAAATTCGAATAACTTCATCTAGAAAGTACCTCCGTAACTCTTAGCTAATTCCACGCCAGCGTGAACAGCAGCTAAGTTGAGGTCAATAAAGCGTGCCGGCACATAGTCCTTAACAACATCAAGCAGTTCTTCTATGCTAAAGAGGTTCGTTGCCGCCTGTATAAAACCGAGTAGAACCATGTTAGCAGCAATTCTGTTGCCTAAATTCACTGCAGTATCAGTGGCAGAGACTTGTACTACCTTAACATCGGTGGGGATTTCAGTTACAGTCTTAGGATCAACAATGAGAATACCACCCGCTTTTAGGGTTGGTAGATACCTTTCCAAAGAAGGCTGAGACAGTGCGATTAGAATATCCTTCTTGTCTGCTGTGGGCGAGTTAATCGGACCCTCAGAGATAACAAGTTCAGATTGGCACTGTCCCCCTCGCGCTTCAGAACCATAGGATTGAGTCTGAACCGCGTACATATTGCGCTTAGTAACTACAGTTGTACCGAGGATGACGGCTGACAGTATTACACCTTGGCCACCAAAGCCACAAATGCCGATGTTGAGAGTTTTCATTCTTACTCCTCCACTTCGTAGACGGAGCTGCCAGCAAATACTGGCTTCTGTTCGTCAATGAATTCGCCAATCACGAACTTGCCGCGCAGTTCGTCTTTAGTCATGTTCTTGGCCTCGGCTATAGTCACGCTATTATCGTCGATAAACTCAATGTTTACCTCTGGCTTGCCACTGCCTAAGGCATAGCGGCCAAAATGTGTCGGACACTGGGATATAATCTCTACCAATGAGAAACCTCTGTGCTGCAGCCCCTTCTTAATGGCTTTAATTGTCTGTGGACCCCTAGAAGTAGTACTACGACTCACATGCGTCGCACCGGCAGCAAGAGCTACTTCACAAATGTCAAACGGGGGCTCCCCACTGCCGTAAGGCGTAGTCATGGTGACAAACTTAGCTGGTGTTGTTGGCGCAACTTGGCCACCAGTCATTGCGAAGTTAAGGTTATTAACTACGATCATGGTCACATCGAGATTTCTGCGAGCAGCATGAATTAAGTGATTGCCTCCAATTGAGGCTGCATCACCATCACCTGCAAATATAACAACCGGAATTTCCGGCTTATGAAGCTTAATACCCATGGCCCAAGGCAAGGTACGGCCGTGTACGCCGTGGAGGGTGTCTGTGTTAAGGTACACAGGTATACGTGCAGTGCAACCTACGCCGCCGATGGCGACCATATCTTCTAGATTCATGCCAAGTTCATCGATGGCGCGCAAGAAGAAGTTTAGAACCTGACCGTCACCACAGCCAGGGCAGAAGAAGTGCGGCAGTTTTCCGTAGCGAATATGCCGTCTTTGTGCATTAATCATCTGGCTCATGCCCTAACCCCCTTTATGACCTCAAGAATCTCTTCTGCTGTGTGCCCAATACCACGATTCTTAGTAGCGCGAGCGGTTACACAACGACCAGCAACTACCCGCTCAACCTCACCAGCGTACTTGCCGATGCTCATTTCTACGGTAATCACGGCTTTCATCTGCTTAGCTACCTCACGAATTCTAGTTTCAGGCACAGGCCATACGGTACCTAGCTTGAGCACGCCGACCTTCAGGCCAGAGTTTCTAGCTAGCTCCATAGCGTCGAGGGTAGGGCGAACTTCGCTACCGTAGGTTACAAGGGCAATATCTGCGTCATCTAGCTGGAAGGACTCAGTATGAGAGATGATGTGCTCATTCTCGCTGATCTTTCCAGTAATACGCTTATACAACTTCTCATACACAATTGGATCCCACTCAATGCTGCCATCGATGTCATGAGGGTTGATAGTGTAGAGGCCATGATAGCCCTTGCCTAAGGGTGAGAAATCTGGCACACCGTTTTCAGGAGCATCAAATGTCTTGTATTTGTCTGGACCTAAGTCTGTGTACTTGCGATTAAGAACCGGGATGCGGTCGGCACCAGGAATCTCTAACCTCTCGCGCATCAGAGCAATAGTTGTCTCCGAAGCCACTATTACCGGGTTGCGGAACTGCTCTGCTAGGTTAAAAGCTCTCACCGTGTAGTCAAACAACTCTTGCACCGAAGATGGGGCCAAAACGATCATTTCGTGGTCACCTGCTGCACCCCAACGCATTTGCATGATATCTGCCTGTGTGGCGAAATTCTCGCCGCGACACCGCTGTACGTTTACGATTACACAGGGAGCCTCAACGGCCACTGCATACTCGATACCCTCTTGATAATAGTTGTATCCCGCACTTGCGGTGGCGGTCATGGCCTTAGCACCAGCTAAAGATGCAGCCGCAATAGCGTAGATCGAGCACAGCTCGTCTTCGCCTTGTATAAACTTGCCGCCTACCTGCGGTAAGCGTTCAGCCATACGTTCAGAAATTTCGTTTGCTGGTGTTATTGGATAACCAGCAAAAAAGTCACACCCTGCAGCCAAAGCACCTTCTACCGTCGCGTAATTGCCTAGCATAAAGTGGACACCTGAAAGCACTCGTGAGTTTTGCCTCTGCCCGTCTGCAGTCATGTTTTTCACTCCTCTCAATTCTTGTGATGAAACAACGGTCAACGCTAGAGGCAAAGTTACGAATAGGCCCCTCATCGGCAGTAATAATAATCTCTCTTCTTAACTGCACTCTATGTTAACCAAATTATAAAAGCCCTTTCCCCCTTTTCATTATACATATATTATATATTGTCAGTCAATATATAATATATAATACACTGTGCATCATGCTTTTATATGTTAAGACGTAGCAATTAATAAAAGGGCAAGCATGACTTATCGTCATACCTGCCCTTTTATCAACCGAGGCCTTAGATGTGAAGACTGAGGTGTCCATTTTGCTGCCGCCTAGCTAGCGCGTCTAGAGTGCGTCTCTCACCGTTACGCAAGTGTTCGAGGACTGCTGATGCAGTGCCATCGGCGTTTCGTGTCAAAAGTGACTCTACTATAGTTAGATGCTCGCTAGTAACCTGCCTAATAACATCGGTACGACCAGCAACGGGGTCACTTTCCGCGAAATACCGTATACGGGTATAATGCCTGCCTAATTTTTCTAGAATGTCTAGTAGAACTCTATTAGTTAAATGTTTAGCAAGTAGCCCATGTAGTTCTAAATCCGATTGTAGGTAACTAGAGAAATCCTCAGGTGTATTTAACACGTACTGCAATCGACTGCGCATTGCTTGCATTTCATACTCATGAGCTGTCTTAGCAGCTAACCGAGCCGCGTATGGCTCCAGTATCATACGGACCTCCCAGATATCTGAGACGTCCTGGCTACTTACAGCAGTTACCTGGGCTCCCTTGTTGGGCATCAACTTGACTAGACCGGTCCCTTCGAGCCTCACCAGCGCTTCTCTTACAGGAGTGGTACTTACACCAAAATCATTTGCCAATTTGTCAATCTGTAATACCTCTCCGGGATGATACTGGTTGGTCAGGATCGCATCCATAATTGATTCGTAGAGTTGCTCTCGCAATGATGCTGGCGATACTTTCTTCAATGCTGGTTCCCCCCTAGTGTTAGAACAAGTCTCTGGCAATGTGATATTAATATCATACATTATACATTGTATTAATTACAGTGCAAGCAGAACCTGATCTAAATATCCTAAAAAAGATACCGCATACCTATACGGTTTGCCAAACGGCAATCACAGCCCTAAACTCTATCTCCAGCACTACGCCAAATTGAGCCGCGTCGTAGGCTAGGGCACTTTCCTCCGGACTGACTGTGGTGCGTTCCGCGACATCTTCAGATAGTAAGGCCAAGCTGTGGCGGGTGAGCAAATCTCCCCAATCACCATAAACCCAGGGGCTCACAACCCACGCCTCACGCAAGACTTGAGGCAGGCTTGCGACTGTGCGCGGTGACAAACACATCTCATATAGTACGAGAAGCCCACCTGGTCTTAACACGCGAGCACACTCGCTGAGCACAGCGTTGCTATCGCCTCGGCAGTTGCTTATCCCCCCTCGTGATGACACACAGCCCATGGAATTGTCTTTCAGGGGAATCATGCTGGCATCAAAGGCAGCGAAAGCCACATTAGAATAACGGTCGCCCAAAAAGTGCTGCCACCGTTCAACTATGCGGAACTCAAGGTCATTTACTATTATTTTTATCTCTGGCTCCAGATGTAGCAAGGGCGATAGATTGCCACCACCTGGCCCAGCCGCAATCTCTAGAATTGGGCCCCCGGTGCTGATGGCTGCTTCGCATATACGTTGTCGCGCGGGCTGATGCAAAGCATGCTCCCGCTCTAACTGCCAGTTGCGAGCAATCCAATCCTCGTCATCTAGCATTCGGAGGTCAATAGATGACCAAAGCTGTTCACCGCCAGTAAAATCGAGCACACCCTGTGCGTTAGGACACAGAGCCTGGGCAGTTGGAACAAGTAGGTCATTAAGCCAGGGTTGCATAATTCAACTCCAAACTCTCGATGGGCTAGATTCCGAAACATTTGAACCACTGAAGTCACTGAGGGCACTGAAGGAGCGACTGACCTAGCCCCTGGAGCCTGGTATCCATTTGATGGCAGCCTATACCCGTAGGGCCAATCAGAAGCGTACATTACTCGCTCTGGTCCAAAAGTGCCAGGTCGTCATACGTGACGTTAGGTGCTATCGGTAGGCAAACAGTGTAGCTGACATCAGCCTCATCTAGCGATGTTTGCAGCCCAGTAACCCAGCACCTTGTACGGTAAGGAGCCTAGACCATAAGTCCTGTTTAGGCCCTTTCATTAAATGCTTGAAAGTCAAATATTTTTGGCATGCGCACGTTTTCTTTGTATATTAGCTCTCCCCCGTTAGGGTAGAGAATGTCCCCTAGATGGCTGTGTACATCGATAATTGGCATTGTTTATTCCTCTTTAAACAATTCGCTTGACGTCTTAAATTCCCTTTTTTCCTAGAGGATTTAGCCTGAACAGCAGGCAAGTCAAACATTTGTGGCGAATTGTTGACGTGAGGGAGGTGTGCCAGTGAGCAATGCTATATGGGGGTACGGGCCACGCTTTTATTATCAACATGAACAAGGCTGGCTGTGCTAGCGGCCCTACAGCTTGGCGGATGGCGAGAATACTTAATCTAGCTCATAACCTTGGTTTATCGGTACAAGGCGTGTGGGGCTCTAAGTCAGACAAAGACTCAATTTCATTTTATAGACTGATGGTTAAGTCTTTATTTCTATTATGTAAAACAATTGCTAAATCTTTTATAGTAATAAGACCTATCAGGACCTATGCAGTTGCTGTAAACGATTAACAGTTTACTCTCAAAAAAACTAAGAATTTTAGCTAAACCCCTTGACAAATGAAGGTCGCCCCAATAATCGAGATGGTATACCTTTTATTGGTGAACTTTCGGCTAGACAGGCGAAAGAGCCAGCAAACACAGGGTTTTC
Source organism: Bacillota bacterium (assembly GCA_009773495.1). Classification (GTDB taxonomy): domain Bacteria; phylum Bacillota; class UBA994; order UBA994; family UBA994; genus WSXW01. Next base: position 8,120 of record WSXW01000025.1, on the reverse strand, counting down.
ACTTTCGTGTTGGTCACTACAATCTAGTTGCCACGTAGGATACTTGCTTGCGCGGCAACTGCTTAATGCCTAGTTTGTGGTAAATATCCTGGTGGGCTGCTTCCGGTGTGCCGGAGAGCCTGATGTGATGAATCTTCCCTAGGCTAACTGTGGGATTCCATCAAGGAATGCTTGACGTATTTTTTGTTGGTCGTTTTGTTCTTGGTAACAATTTCTCTTAAAACATACTCTCATTACCAGAGCAAAAACCAAAATGGAATAGCTTATCCGACTATTTAACTATTAGGTCACTACCTTTTCATTTTTGCGAATATGGACCTAGCGCTATCAATGGTCTATGACTCAAAACTAGCCGTTCCCCGCGTGTTTGGAGGGGACCGGTCGAAAGTTGGGCTAGCAATGTATTGATGAATGCACTTACATGACGGATATCAATGTCAGCAACCTGCACTATCTCCTGAGACTCAGCGGAGCTCAGGAACTTCTCGCAGATGTTGCAGTAATGCTTTTGCGTTACAGGTGAGTAGTCTTTTAAGCGACAGAATTGGGCGTACTGCCCTAAAACTAGCTTTAGCCCTTCGGTGTTCAGAAGCTGCCTCTGCTTGTAATACCTGCGTAGCACCGAGCCATGTTGCTGGAAATCCAGTAGCATACGGACAACACGAAAGGCGTTACAGATTGACTGTGTTACCTTTCCTGCTCGCTCTAGTTCGAAATAGTCAAATTCACGTTCTAAGAAAGCCATACCTAGTTTCTCTGTCAAATACGCTGTCCCTTGGTTAGCGAGGAACTTTGTAATCCGGAGCCACATTCTCCGGTAACTCTTAATGCTTTGCTCCTTGTAATGAAGGCGGTGTAGCTCTGTCTCAAGTAAGGACCTGAGTTGACCGAAAGTAATTGTATTCATGGATATCCCCCCGAGCAGTTAGTGAGACTTTCCCTTGTCTCCCATAACTACTTTGGGCATGAGTATTATCCGAAGTAAATAGAGATGGGAGCTTGATGGAGACTTCCTGCTCTTTGCGAAAACCCCACAAGCTATTGAACAGGCGGCCAAGGTAGCGAAAGAGAAAATTGAGGAGCTTGGACTTGAAGTTTCAATGGAAAAGACCCGTTTCGTGGACTTTAACAAAGAAGACTTCAACTTCATGGGGTTTACCTTCGAACCCTGGCGCCCTAGGAAGAAAGACAGCACACTCTACTACATGGTCAGACCGTCAGAAGAGAGCCTAAAAGACTTCCGGGCAAAGATAAAGGAGAAAACCAAGAAGACGCTGACTCTCAACTCAAAAGCATGGATAGAACGAGTGAACCTGTGATACGTGGCAAGGTAGGTTATTATATACAAAGCCATACAGGAAAACCGGAGATACCGGCAGGAGAGCAGGTGCCATCTAAACTCCTTTGGCAACGAGCTTAAAGCGATAGATGGGTACATCCGACAAAGACTACGAGTCGCCATGATTCATGACCACCCCTCCCAACGGAAAGGGCACCTCATGAAAACTAAATGGAACAACGAGTTCTTTGTTAAGATAGGTCTCATACCTTCCTATTGGCTCTACTACAAGGAACAATTTGGGTTCACCTTACAGAGTTATCTTGAGAAACTCACTGAAGTTGCCAAGAAGAAAAAGTCCAGAGCAGTGCAACGTATGAAAGAAAAAGGCTAGGAGTACTATACTCCCGACCGCCTTCGAAAGATGCACTTTGCACACAACAGGGCATAAGCAGACTCGCATCGAAATCGCAATGGGTAAGCCGTATGCCTTAGTAGGGCACGTACGGTTTAACGAGGGGGGAGCCACGAGAGTGGGTCCCCTACTCTATTTATCAATGCTGTCTATTCTATGACGGTCGGATTGAAGAACAGGGCTTAACGCAGCAGTTGTTCATTTAACACGTGCTTAACAGAGCATTTGTGCTACCTTAACGTTGGTTTTGTAGAGTGTAATTAGGAGGTGGGGTAGATGATTATTGCCAATATTAAAAGGCACCTGACGACGCTGTTAATTCTGATGCTCAGAAATGACATTACTGTACACGAATATCAGATATGCGGATATGGCAGTGAATATGATGCCTGCTTCGACCTATACTTCCATGGTTAACGCTAAGCAGACGACGGCCAATCCGTTGGCCGTAGCGATGGTCAAGTCTTTCTCCTTCCTGCAGCAGAAACTAGATCGTCCTGGTAGGACTCACGTTACTTTGGTTAATCAGGCCATAGGAGAACTTCGCAGAAGTAGTAATTCAGCCTTGTACTTGCTAGATCCATTCGTGGGCCAGTTATGCCAAGGAGTGTTGTGGGCAGATTTGGATTGGAAAAACTGTAACCACTATTATCATCCCAAGCTCGAAAAGGGAATGTGGCTCTTTTCTAATGCTGCTAGAGAGTGCTCTCTATACTACACTTCTGCGACCAAACTCTGGAGAGCAGGCTACAGATCACAAGCAATGATTCTACTGGGGGCATCATCACATCTTGTGCAAGACGTGTGTGTGCCCTTTCACACCATACCGCATCTTATCCTGGGGCATAGAGTATTTGAAGAATATGCGGAGATACACGCCGAACGATTTCTTTCAGGGGACTCACTAGGTGGTCCAGATGGTGTCTCTAGTCTGGAAGACAGTGTTAAGGATAATGCATTATTCTCCTCGGCCTTTCTTCCCTCATTATTAAGCGAAGGCGTCCCTGCCTACGATGCTGTGCTTCTAGCCATAGTCCCACAAGCACTTAAGAGCACGATCGCACTGTTTACGCGCTTTATTGCAGACGCTAGCTAGAGAGAGTTCCTACCAACTCTCTTTAGCTAGATCGCGGAGTAAGTGAGAGGAGCAATATGAGTTGACGCGAAAACGCATACTCATTTTATCTGAGCCTTTTGGTATGGGACATACTATGGCCGCTAACGCTATCAAAGAGCATATTAATGAACATGAGCCTGATTATCAGGTTGAGATATTGGAGCTAACGCGATATTTGAAGCCTACGTTGAGTCAATGGATGTGTGGTGCCTACCTTCTGGCGATTCAGCATTCTCCTCACATCTGGCGCTACTTCTATCACAAGTCCCGTTATCAACGAGTATGGCCGCAGTTATGGACTATTGTGCACCACCTAATCTATGCTGAGGTTGCTTCGATTCTCAGGCGATATCAGCCAGATTGCATTATCTGCACTCATCCCTTTCCAAGTGCAATTGTGTCTAGGCTCAAACAAACGGAAGAGACCACAGCGCTTCTATGTACTGTGGTCACTGACTACGGGGTCCACGCTACGTGGCTAAGCCCTCAAGTCGATATCTACTTCTTACCTTCTCAGGCTATAAAACGGCAAATCAACTCCTTGGGTATTGAGGATGCCAAGCTGGTTGTAACGGGCATCCCCATTAGTGCCAAATTTCTAAGGAAACATCCCAAGGATGGGGCTCGTCGACAGCTAGGCTTGTTGCCAATTCCTACGCTTCTCTGCATGGGCGGAGGACTTGGTAAAGGCTTCTCGGACGAACTTATTCAGGCATTAAGTCAATGTCTAGAGCAGGTACAGGTCTTATTTGTGGTCGGCAAGAATAGGGTGCTGTATGACCGACTTGCAGAGACAATTAAATTAAAACACGCAAACTTCCATCTCTACGGGTTTGTTGACAATATAGATATGCTCATGGACGCCTCTGATCTACTTATTACCAAGCCTGGTGGTATCACTTGTACAGAGGCCGTCGCCAAGCGGCTACCCATGCTACTCCTGCCTCCACTTCCAGGACAGGAGGACGACAACTACTCTTACATGATTGAGCAGGGCTATGGGGTGGGTTTATCTGACATCAATTCGTTGCCTGTCTATGTGTATAATTTGAGTCAGAATTCAAAGAGTCAGTCGGATGATTATATACCTAATCTCCATGTCGAGTACTCGCTACACGAACTCATTTCTATCTAAGATGTAGCCCAGTAACCCAGCACCTTGTACGGTAAGGAGCCTAGACCATAAGTCCTGTTTAGGCCCTTTCATTAAATGCTTGAAAGTCAAATATTTTTGGCATGACCACGTTTTTCTTGTATATTAACTCTCCCCCGTTGGGGTAGAGAATGTCCCCTAAGTGACTGTGTACATCAATGATTGGCATAGTTTAGCCCCTCCTCTTCTATCTAAACAATTCGCTCGACGTCTTTAACTCCCTTCTTTCTTAAAGGTTTTAATAACAGGCAGGCAAGTTAAAGGAATGTGGAGAATAGTGGTCGTGAGAGGATGTGAGGTTATGAGCAATTTTCATAGACTTATATGGTTTGATGCTGAGGTCCGAGCTGGTCGCTTCCCCAACGCGACTCGACTTGCCCAAGAGTTTGAGTTATCCAGCCGACAGGGTGCTCGGGATATCGAATATTTGCGCTACTCTCTGTGTGCTCCGCTCGCTTACTGCTACCGCCACAAAGGGTACTATTACGCCGAACAGAGTTTTTCCCTGCCTAATGTACATGTAACCCCTGAGCAGAGCGCCACCCTCTTAAGCCTAAGTCGCACGTATGAGTTAATTCCCGAAGAGCATGCCAAAAACATGGCTTCATTATTTAAACGCCTCACAGTGTTTCCTTCACAGCATGAAGCTGAGAATATGGCGTTACCAAGCGATTCCCACTTACTTACAGGTTCTTTTTCCGTGACGCTCACCCTCATCCACCCGGGTGTGGTAGATTTTTCAGGCCTAAACGCAAAGGAGCTAGGTTTAGGTGCCTACAGAATACACACACCTGACTATCGAACTCTGCTTATCTTTTTGCTCAGTTGCCCAAGTGAGTTTAGTATTGTATCCCCAAACTGGCTGCGTCTTAAGTTTCTCAAGATGGTGGAAAAAGCTCTGCATGATCTGTCTCACTAGGACAGCATACGTCGTAGTGCCTACATTACACTATTGGTATAGAAAAGATAGGAGTGGTTACTATGACAATGCTAAACAATTATAAGTGGCAGCCAGCTTGGGTTTCCCAACTAGGTTGTCTCAAGGCTGCTGCAGACTACCTAAACGTTCCGCTCTCCCCTGGTTGGCTATATGGGGGTACCGGCCACGCCTTTATTATCAACATACACAAGGCAGGCTGTGCTAGCGGTCCTACTGCTTGGAGAATGCCGAGAATACTTAATCTAGCCCATAACCTAGGATTATCGGTACAGGGTGTGTGTGGCTCTAAGTCAGACAAAGACTACGCTACTAAGAAGCTGCGAGCCTACGACACCGTCAAGGCTGCTGTGGAGAATGGGCTTCCGTGTTACGGGTGGGAACTAGATATCCCTGAATATTACTCCATCATTGGTTATGACAACACAGGTTTTTATTACTCCGGCCCAACCACAGGTGCATCTATCGCCGGGCCTAAACCATGGGCAGAGTTGGGAGAAACCCAAATAGGTATGCTCGAGGTTTACGTTGTGGAGCCAGGATACTCAGCAGACGACAGGATAGTGATTAGAGAAGCGCTGGAGTTTGCCTTAGAGCATGCGCAGAGCCCCGCTGACTGGATTTACCCTAACTACAAGGCTGGACTCGCAGGTTATGACTTATGGATAGAAGCCGTCCGCCACGAAGAGCAAGACGTATTCGGCCTTGCTTACAATGCGGCCGTTTGGCATGAGTGCCGTTACTACGCAGTGGAGTTCCTGCAAGAGGCTAAGGTGAGGCTTGGCGGCCACCCTCTGCCCGCACTAGATCAAGCTATCCAAAGCTACACACAAGTACGTGATGAACTAGCCCTCGTCAAAGATATTTATCCCTTCCCTCCCAACCAAAGCAGACCTGACCGTGTGCGCGCAGGTGATGCTTTGAGCAAAGCACGTGTAGCCGAAGCCACAGGGCTCAGGGCTCTAGAAGACATCGTTACTGCACTGACGTAGAATTAGAAGGTATAACAACTAGGTGAGTTCCTGGATCACAAAGACGAACTTATTGCGCCACTCCCACACCTAGACGTATTGAAGTTACTACGTCGCTAAATAGATCTACAGTCATAAATTACTTCCACGCTCATAAACGCTCATAAACGCTCATAAACTGTAATGCTAAACCTATAATCATGGTTGCATTTCCCATGTTAATGGTTTATAATTACAATCAAAAAGGGAAGGTGATAATAATGACAGAGAAGAAAACCGTAGCTTATAAATGTGTTGGATGTGGTCTGATTTCGGAGGTAGATACAGGGTTCGGAGCCGCTGTGGTTCCGGCCCCAGAGATGAGTATTGATCATTTTTTTGTTGAGCAAGCTCAAGTATTCCCCCTAGAGCTTGAGACCGAAGAGAAGCCAACCGAGCCCTGTGTGGATTGCACTGGAGAACATATCCAAGAACAACCTGCTCTTGAAGAAGGCTTATACTACAACATAGGAGATTGTCCGGAGTGTGGCTCTCATCATTGGGCCTGGATGGGAGGCCTTAGCATGGCGCTTCCGCCCATTGAAGAAGTATCACCAGTTAAGCCACAAGAGAATCAAGACGAATGTGCGGAGTATAATAGCGATATGGCAGAGACGGGCTTCTCCACAGCAGTTGCACCTACTCCAGAAGTGAGCAATGAGTATGTGGCACAACAATATGCCACGTCCTCTCTCAGCGAAGTTGATCCCGCACCCAAAAAAAAGATTGAATGCACTCAGTGTGGTAGGATTGAGGAAATTGATATCAACGTAAACGAAATTCCTAGCTGCATCACCTGTGGAAGCGCCGATTGGGGCCAGGTTCCGCACTAGTAGTTGAGGTTAAAAGGATACGGCGCAAGAGTAAAGAGAAATCACACATAACAATAGGCTGCTGGCTTCGCCAGCAGCCTATTGTTATCCAGACTATTTGCTGAGAATAAGTCTGTTAACCTCTTTGAAGTTTGTCATATTATGAGCTGAAATAGCCCTATCGGATATTGCGTAAAAATTATTACCAATGTAGAGTGCTCTCTTTATTTCGCTGCTACCATCGTAGTAGTTATTGCCCATCTTACTATACTCTTCGCTCGTAATGTGCGTAATCTTCCCTTCAAGGTCAAATCCTTCGGTTAAGCTTACTTTGTACACAATCGCGCCTTGGAACTCAAATGCGCCCCAGTTCGTCTCCGTTCCTGATTCGTATATAGTAACTGGGAAGGCAAGCGTACCGCTCTGGGTGTTGAAGAGCAAAGCCTTATGGTTATAGAGAACTTCGGAGTGGGTACCCCTGCCGCCAATAATCTCAGAATACTTTTCTTTAGGATTATTCACATCGCTGACGTCAAAGATGGCGAGCTTCATACCCTTTTCTATTACAAACTGCCCCACAACCTTGCCCGTGTGGTCCTTACGATCCATCACGTCGGTGTCCTTACCGATACCTAAGAGGTGATTTTCATCTAGTGGATGCAAGTAGTTACTGAACCCAGGTATCTTCAGAGCTCCTAAGATCTCTGGTTTTTGCGGATTACTCAGATCTATTACAAAGAGAGGATCAACCATCTCGAAGGTGACCAAGTATCCCTTATCTCCCATGAAACGTGCGGAGTATATCCGCTCACCGGGAGCGATATCTTCGATCTTACCAGAGAGCTTCATGGCAGAGTCTAGAATATATACATTATTAGTTGTACCGCTATTGTTCCAATTAGTCGTGGCTATGCGGAAATGCCCTTTATGCTCATCCATAGAGAACTGATTAAGAATATTACCTGGTACTTCGCCTTTCGCCACATAGTCTACATCAACTCCATCTACTTCGAATTTGTACACCGAGGTGGTGTTATTGTATCTACCAACCGCTATATATAGGCTGTCGTGTGACATATAGACATTCTCGCTAGCCCCAATAAAGGCATCTACTACTGTACCGCCACCGATATCGTTAAGGTCAAAGGCAGCTATGAGTAGATAATTCGGATGCGAACGCTCAGGGAAGTATTGAATGGCGTTGTAGCCAATCTCAACATAATCTTCTCCGATATTGCTGTCTCTAAACAAAGGAACCCTAGGCCTAACAAAGTAACCCATATCTTTGTTGGCAAGCAAGTACACATGGGATCCTACCTTGCGACTGGTAACTAGGTAACCTTCTAGTTCTACCTCGCGCACCAACTTAATGTCCTCTTTGTCACTAATATTATAGG
>WSXW01000004.1 GCA_009773495.1 Bacillota bacterium | reverse complement strand
TTGATTACAACCATTGCGATGGAGCCTGGCGTACGTTTTGCTATCCGCGAAGGCGGCCGCACCGTTGGCGCTGGCGTTGTAACGGAGATAATTGAGTAGAAACGACGAAGTCGAGGAAAGCGCTATCCGCTCTCAGCTATCAGCTCTTAGAAGCGGTAAGCGTTCAGGCCTCGAGACTCGTGACAGAAAGTACGGTACTGCGGCCTTGCGGCCGCAGTACCCACCCCCGTTTTGTGGGGGAAGGCAATGAAGCCAGAGGTTGCTTCACTCAGCCATGCGTGGGGGGAATTCTGGTGGAGCATGTCTATTTTTAAAATGGGCGAAATAGGAGGGACAAGTCGTGGCACAGCAGAAGATCCGTATCCGTCTCAAGGCGTTTGACCATAAAATTTTAGATCAGTCTGCAGAGAAGATCGTAGAAACCGCTCGTAGGACCGGTGCAACCGTTTCTGGTCCGATTCCGCTGCCGACTGAGAGAAATCTGTTTACTATTCTCCGTGCACCACACGTCGAGAAAGACATCCGTGAACAGTTTGAAATGCTCACTCATAAGCGTCTAATTGATATTCTGGAGCCAAATCCAAAGACAGTCGATGCACTTATGCGCCTCGATCTGCCAGCGGGTGTGGATATAGAGATTAAGCTCTAGTTAGTTCCCAGTGCTTAGTGCCCAGTAGGTTTTGTTATTCGTTTTAGCGTCGACAATGTACAGAGTGCTACTAAGTACACAGCAGGTGTAAACGAAGGCTTAGAACTAGGAACTGCGGGCCTTCGGCCCGCGCAAGAAATACAAGTTCCCCGCGGGGAACCAATGTATGGAGGTGTAAAGACACATGAAAAAAGCAATTTTAGGTAAAAAGATCGGTATGTCTCAGTGGTTTACTCCAAGTGGTGAACTTTTGCCGGTCACTGTAATCGAAGCTGGTCCCTGTATTGTTACCCAGATTAAGACCAAGGACACTGACGGCTACGAAGCGGTTCAGGTAGCTTTCCAGCCCGTAAAAGAGGTGCAGGTAAACAAGCCTACTAGGGGGCACTTTGCTAAGGCGAACGTAAAGCCGCATCGCTTCTTGCGCGAGTTCCGCTTAGTCAACATCGCGGGCTACAAAATAGGCCAAGAGGTAAGGGTAGACCTATTTAGCGAAGGCGAATTTGTTGATGTTACTGGTACCTCTAAGGGTAGGGGTTTCACGGGCGTAATTCAGCGTTGGGGCTTCGGCCGTGGTCCAATGACTCATGGGTCTAAGTACCATCGCGGCGTAGGTAGCTTGTCTTCTCGCGCTGGCGCACGTACATTCCCTGGCCGCAAGATGCCAGGACAACATGGTCGTTTCCGTCGTACAGTACAGAACCTCAAGGTCGTGCGGATTGACACCGAACGCAATCTTATACTTGTTAAGGGTGCGGTACCAGGACCTAAGGGCTCTCTAGTTACTATTAAGAACAGCGTCAAGGCCTAGCCGAGTAAATCACTTTGGCAGGTGAAAGGAGGATTAACGCTATGCCTACTGTTGATGTATACAATATGAAGGGCGAAGTCGTAGGACAGATGGAGCTCGATGAGGCGGTGTTTGGCACCACCATCAACACTCACGTCCTTCATTTAGCCGTTATGAAACAGTTAGCTGGACAGCGCCTAGGTACTCATGATACCAAGAACCGTGCCGAGGTTCGCGGTGGCGGGCGGAAGCCTTGGAAACAGAAGGGTACTGGTCGTGCGCGCGCAGGCAGTCGCCGTTCCCCCATTTGGGTTGGTGGTGGCATCGCTTTCGGTCCCACCCCTCGTAAGTATAGCTTCGACCTTCCACGCAAGGTTCGTCGCCTAGCTCTTAGGTGCGCACTCAGTGCCAAGGCTCAGAGCGGGGAGATCCTAGTATTGGAAGCGCTCGAGTTTGCTGAACCCAAGACAAGGCTTATGGTAGATACTCTCCATAACCTTAAGGTTAGCGGTAAAGCCCTAGTGGTATTGTCGGAGTATAACGAGAATATCGAGAAGTCTGCCCGCAACATTCCCGGAGTCAAAATTGAGGAAGCTCGCGGCATTAGTGTTTATGATATTCTCAATTGCCAGAAGCTTGTTATCACCAAGGCTGCGGTAGAAAAGGTACAGGAGGTGCTCGTCTGATGCGAGACCCCAGAGACATCATCAAGCGGCCCATTATTAGTGAGCGCAGCACCGCTTTACAGGAAGAGCGCAAATACGTTTTTGCGGTCGACCTTAAGGCCAACAAGACAGAGATTCGCCAAGCTATAGAGTCTATCTTTAAAGTAGACGTAGAGTCTGTACACACTATGCGCATGGTAGGTAAGTTCAAACGCCATGGTGTACACAGCGGCTACCGCTCCGACTGGAAGAAGGCAATCGTAAAGCTTAGTGCGAGTTCGAAGGCTATTCCGATTTTTGATTCAGTCTAGTCCTAGCGTGCTTGGTGCCTAGTGCTTCGCGTTTTGTTCTCAGTTCTCAGTTCCCAGTTCCCAGTACGGACGTACTTCGTCTCAGACTGGCAGCTGGCGGCCGGCGGCTGGCGGCAAATGACTATCGACTAGGGACTAGCGACTAGCGACCAGTAACGTTTCCTGACAAAGGAGGGACAAACAAATGGCTATGAAGACTTTCAAACCTACTTCACCTGGTCGCCGTTTTATGACGGTGGAGAGCTTTGAAGAAATCACTACTACAGAGCCAGAGCGTTCATTGTTAGCCCCGCTTAAGAACCACGCTGGGCGCAACAACCAGGGCCGCATTACTGTCCGTCATCAGGGCGGTGGCCATAAGCGTAAATACCGCATTATCGACTTCAAACGCGATAAAGATGGTATTCCCGCCACGGTTGCTACCATTGAATACGATCCTAATCGCTCTGCTTATATCGCATTGTTACACTACGCTGATGGCGAAAAGCGCTATATCTTAGCCCCCCATGGTTTAAAGACTGGTGCCAAGGTAATTTCTGGTGATAAAGCTGATATCGTTGTTGGCAATGCTTTAGCGCTTCGCAGCATTCCTGTCGGTACAGTTCTCCACAATATCGAACTAAAACCTGGTAAGGGCGCACAAATGGTTCGTAGTGCCGGTGCTTTTGCTCAGCTCATGGCTAAAGAGGGCACCTACGCACAAGTCAGGCTTCCATCCAATGAAACTCGTCTCATTCATGTAAACTGCAAGGCCACTATTGGTCAGGTGGGTAACATTGAATTTGAGAATGTCTCGATAGGTAAGGCTGGCCGTTCCCGTTGGCTTCGCAAACGTCCATCAGTTCGTGGCGTAGTAATGAACCCAGTGGACCATCCACATGGTGGTGGCGAAGGCCGTGCTCCTATCGGACGTAAGAGCCCGCTCACACCTTGGGGTGTTCCGACGCTTGGGCACAAGACTAGGAAGAAGAAACACAGCGACAAGTATATTGTTCGCCGTCGTAAATCATAGGGAAGGGAGGCAAAACCATGTCTCGTTCTGTAAAGAAGGGTCCCTTTGTTGAAGAGAGGTTGCTCGCGAGGATCAAGGTTATGAATGATAAAGGCGAGAAGAAGGTTTTAAAGACTTGGTCTCGCGCTTCGACCATCTTCCCTGATATGATTGGTCATACAATCGCCGTTTATGATGGACGCAAGCACGTACCGGTATATGTCAGTGAGGAAATGGTGGGCCATAAGCTTGGAGAGTTCGCTCCCACTCGCACATTCCGTGGTCATGGCTCTCACACTGAGCGTTCTACCACACTGAAATAGGAGGGAAGACATGCAAGCTACAGCGGTTGCTCGCAACATTCGTATCGCACCGCGTAAAGCGCGAATTGTCATTGACCTCATCCGCGGGAAAAACATTGGAGAGGCAGCAAACATTCTGCGTTTTACACCTAAAGCTGCATCCGAGGTCATTATAAAAGTGATGAGGTCTGCGGCGGCTAACGCTGAACACAACTACAACCTAGATCCTAATAAGCTCTACGTAGCGGAAGCTTCAGTAGATCAAGGACCAACACTTAAGCGTTGGCATCCTCGCGCCCAGGGTCGCATCTACCCGATTCTCAAACGATCTTGCCACATTACAGTTGTGGTTAAGGAAAGGTAGGAGGGACAGAAGCGTGGGTCAAAAAGTACATCCTAAGGGATTTCGTATTGGCGTTATTAGGGACTGGGATTCTAAATGGTACGCAGAAAAGAACTACGCAGACCTGCTCCTTGAGGACTTTAAGATTCGCCGCTATATTAAAGAAAAGCTTTTCACAGCAGGCGTTGGCCAAGTGGTTATTGAGCGGACTGGTAATATCGTTCGTGTGTTTATCCACACCGCCAAGCCTGGTATGGTTATCGGTCGCGGTGGAGCAGGCGTAGAGGAAATTCGCAAGGCGCTTGAAGTGCTTACCAAGAAGCAAGTTTACGTTAACATTATGGAGATCAAAACCCCAGAGCTAAACGCGCAGCTTGTGGCTGAAAATGTGGCTGCCCAGATTGAGAAGCGCATTGCTTTTAGGCGTGCGATGCGACAGTCAATGGGACGCACTATGCGCTCTGGCGCAAAGGGGATTAGGATCGCTGTTGGTGGACGTCTGAACGGTGCGGAAATTGCGCGTCGTGAATGGGCACGTGAAGGGACCATCCCGCTTCACACACTGCGTGCTGACATTGACTACGGCGTAGCTACCGCTCACACCGCCTATGGCCAGATCGGCGTAAAGGTCTGGATTTACAAAGGTGAAGTTCTACCTAAGCCCACTAAGGCGGCGGCAGAAGGAGGCGAGTAAGCCATGTTGATGCCCAAAAGGGTCAAGTACCGCAAGGTACACAGAGGAAGAATGAAGGGTCGCACTAAGGGTGGTGCTACCATAGCTCACGGCGAGTTTGGTCTTCAGGCACTCGAGGCTGCGTGGATCACCAGCCGTCAGATTGAGGCTGCTCGTATAGCTATGACTAGATACATCAAGCGCGGTGGTCAGGTCTGGATTAAAATCTTCCCCCATAAGCCTGTAACTAAGAAGCCTGCTGAAACTCGTATGGGTTCTGGTAAGGGCTCACCGGAGTACTGGGTAGCAGTCGTAAAACCCGGCCGCATTATGTTTGAAATAGCTGGTGTGGACGAAATGACAGCACGTGAAGCACTACGCTTGGCATCTCATAAACTGCCGATCGCGACCAAGTTTGTTGTCCGTGCAGATGTGGGTGGTGAAGTAAATGAAGGTTAAGGACATTCGGGATATGAATGGCGCAGAACTAAACCAGAAGATTGACGACCTCAAGACTGAACTCTTTAATCTGCGTTTCCGTCTCGTAACCGGCCAACTTGAAAATCCCATGCGTATTAAAGAAGTTCGTAAGACCATTGCCCGCGTTAAGACCATCCTCCGGGAACGCGAACTTAACATCGGGTAGGAAGGGAGGTCTCACTGTGGAAAGAAATCTACGTAAGATCCGTCAAGGCGTTGTAGTCAGTGACAAGATGGAGAAAACTGTTGTCGTCGCCATCGAGGACAGAGTACAGCATCCCTTGTACGGCCGTATCGTTAAGCAGACCAATAAATTCAAGGCTCACAACGAGGACAACGAAGCTCGTGTTGGCGATACCGTTAAGATTATGGAGACTCGCCCGCTAAGCAAGGAAAAGTGCTGGCGTGTGGTTGAGATCGTCAAGAAGGCAGAATAACTAAACCCTGAGAGGTAAGAAAGGGGGGCATCATCGTGATTCAAACAGAGACGAGACTACGGGTTGCAGATAACTCTGGAGCCAAGGAGATCCTCTGCATCAGGGTTATGGGTGGCTCCAAGGTTCGTTATGCACGCGTGGGCGATATCATTATTGCCGCTGTTAAAGAAGCAACGCCCGGTGGAGTTGTCAAGAAAGGCGAAGTAGTCAAAGCTGTGGTCGTTCGTACCACTAAGGACTCACGTCGCGCGGATGGCTCTTATATCAAGTTTGATGAGAATGCAGCTGTAGTCATTGACAACAACAATAACCCTCGCGGGACCCGTATCTTTGGCCCGGTCGCCCGCGAACTCCGTGAGAAGAACTTTATGAAAATAGTTTCTCTCGCACCAGAAGTACTCTAATCGGAGCAAGGAGGTGCCAAGTTCCGTGAAACTTCATGTCCGCAAAGATGACCAAGTAATCGTCCTTTCTGGTAAAGATCAGGGTAAAAAAGGAAGAATCCTTAGGGCCCTGCCTACGGTTGGACGTGTTGTAGTTGAAGGTGTTAATATCGTAAGTCGTCATCGCAAGGCCACTCCTACGATGCCGCAGGGAGGCATTATAAAACAGGAAGCTCCTATCGCCAGTTCTAAGGTCATGATTGTGTGCCCTAACTGCAAGAAGCCGACTCGTAGCTCCCACAAGCAACTAGCTGATGGCAAGTTCGTTCGTTCGTGCAAACAGTGCGGCGAAAATATTGACAAGTAGAGAGGAGGGCTAGCTGTGGCAAGGTTAAAGGAAAAGTACCTTAAAGAAGTGAGGCCAGCCTTAGAAGCCAAATTTGGCTATGGGAACGTTATGCAAATCCCACGTGTCGAGAAGGTTGTTCTCAACATGGGCGTTGGTAAGGCGATTGGTAATAGCAAGATGCTTGATGCTGCGGCCAAAGATTTAGCGACTATCGCTGGTCAGAAGCCAGTTATTACTCGCGCGCGGGTGGCTATTTCTAACTTTAAGCTGCGCGAGGGTATGGCAATTGGTGCCAAGGTTACCCTGCGTGGGACGCGCATGTACGAATTCTTGGATAAGTTCCTGAACATCAACTTACCCCGTGTAAGAGATTTTCGTGGCGTATCCCCAAAGTCATTTGATGGCCGTGGCAACTATACGCTCGGAGTTAAGGACCAATTGATCTTCCCCGAAATCGACTATGAAAAAGTTGATCAAGTTCAGGGTATGGACGTCACTATTGTTACTACTGCTAAAACCGATGAGGAAGCAAAGGAATTGCTGGCCCAGCTCGGTATGCCGTTCCGTGCGTAAGGTAAAGGAGGAGAGATAGTGGCCAAAAAGTCGATGATTATAAAACAGTTACGAGAGCAAAAATTCCCAGTCCGCGCTTATAGTCGTTGCCGTATTTGTGGCCGTCCACACGCCTTCATGCGCAAGTTTGGGGTCTGCAGAATTTGCTTCCGCGAGCTTGCTCACGAAGGTCAGATTCCCGGTGTTAAGAAGGCCAGTTGGTAAAGGCCCTTCACTTAGGAAGGAGGTTTGACACGTAATGGTTATGACAGATCCTATTGCTGATATGCTCACGAGGGTCCGCAATGCTAATAAAGCTCTCCACGAGGTAGTGGAAGTTCCAGGTTCAGCAATGAAGAAGAGTCTGGCTGAGATATTAAAGCTAGAGGGCTTCATTCGTGACTTCGAATGGGTCGATGATGATAAACAGGGTATGT
This sequence comes from Bacillota bacterium, assembly GCA_009773495.1. Taxonomy (GTDB): domain Bacteria; phylum Bacillota; class UBA994; order UBA994; family UBA994; genus WSXW01. The sequence continues at coordinate 102,466 of WSXW01000004.1, read as the reverse complement.
TGCGTATGATGCTAAAGTATGGTGCTGGCAAGCAGCGTGTAATCTCTGGGGTAAAGCGCATCAGCAAGCCAGGTCTCCGTGTATATGCCGGTAAGGATGAGCTTCCTCGTGTCCTTGGTGGCTTAGGTATCGCTATTGTTTCAACTTCACAGGGGCTTATGACTGATAAGAAAGCTAGGTCCCAAGGACTTGGCGGCGAAGTCATCTGCTACGTCTGGTAGGGAGGTAACAACATGTCAAGAATCGGCAAAAAGCCAATTGTGGTCCCGCCGACGGTGCAGGTTGCTCTCGATGGCCAGACCATCACCGTGCAGGGTCCCAAGGGTTCTCTCACACGCAAACTGCATCCTGAGGTAGTTATAAGTCACGAGGGCGGCGAGATTTTGGTTGAGCGGCCGTCTAACAACCCGCGTCATAGGGCCTTGCATGGCGTGACCCGCACTGTCATTTTCAACATGGTTGAAGGTGTGACTAAGGGCTATGAGAAGAAGCTTGAAGCCGCTGGTGTAGGCTGGCGTGCCAATGTCCAAGGCAACAAATTAGTACTCAATGTCGGCTATTCTCACCCGGTCGAAATCGACCCCCCCGCAGGTATTGAGTTTAAGGCTGAGACCGTTGCAAAGCCGCCCTTTGGCAATGTACCTCTGATCACTGTGTCGGGTATCGACAAGGAAGTGGTAGGGCAAATGGCTGCTACAATTAGAAGCATCCGCGAGCCTGAGCCATACCTAGGTAAGGGTATTGCCTACGTCGGTGAGAAGATCAGACGTAAAGCCGGTAAGACTTCCAAGTAGTCTTACAGTAAGGAAAGGAGTGAGCATACGGTGTTTGTGAAGAGTGACAAGAATGTAATCCGCAAGAAGCGTCATTTGCGCGTGCGGAAGGCTGTCTTCGGCGCCCCTGAGCGCCCGAGATTAAACGTTTACCGCAGCGCTCGCCATATCTATACTCAGATAATTGATGATGTCAACGGCCGTACGCTAGTGAGCGCTTCCACCCTTGCGCCAGACTTTACTCTGGAGCAGGGCGGCAATTTAGAGGCTGCCAAGATGATTGGTCAGTTGATTGCCCAAAAGGCACTAGCCGCTGGTATCAACCAGGTTGTGTTTGACCGCGGCGGTTACCTCTATCATGGACGCGTCGCTGCGCTTGCTGCAGCCGCCCGCGAAGCTGGACTAGAGTTCTAGCAGCAGAAGGAGGGAAAGCAATTTGGAACGCATCGATCCTAACACATTGGATCTGACAGAAAAAGTAATAGCTGTGAAGCGTGTTAGTAAGACACGTAAGGGTGGTCGTGACTCGAGCTTTAGCGCTCTAGTAGCCATTGGCGACGGCAAGGGGCACGTCGGAGTAGGCCTAGGTAAGGCTAAGGAAGTTGTCGACGCTATCCGCAAAGGTATCGAAGACGGCAAGAAGAACTTAATCACCGTGCCTCTCGTTAACACAAGTATCCCGCATCAAGTATTAGGTTCTTCCGGCGCAGGTAAGGTTCTTATGAAGCCGGCTTCTCCTGGTACAGGCGTTATTGCTGGCGGTGCAGTTCGTTCAATTCTCGAACTCGCTGGCGTACGCGATATTCTTACCAAGTCCTTGGGTTCGTCAAATGCCATGAATATGGCACAGGCTACCTTATCTGGACTTAAGTCTTTGAGGACAGCAGAAGATTTCGCTAAGCTCCGCGGTATATCCGTAGAGCAACTCCTCGGTTAAGGAGGCTGATAAGAATGGCAAAGTTAGAAGTTACTTTAGTTCGCAGCCTCATCGGCCGTCCCCAGGACCAACGCGCCACGGTGCAGGCCTTGGGGCTCACCAAGACCCACACCACGGTACAGCACGATGATACCCCGGCTATCCGTGGTATGATCAACAAAGTAATTCATTTGGTTAAGGTAGTTGAGAGCTAATCTAGGCCGAGGAGGTGCAAGAATGAAACTCCACAATCTACAACCGGCAGAGGGTTCTCGCCAGACGCGTAAGCGCGTAGGACGTGGCGCTGGCTCTGGACTAGGCAAGACAGCTGGCCGCGGTACGAAGGGCCAGTGGTCCCGTACTGGTGGCGGTGTCCGTCGTGGTTTCGAGGGCGGCCAGATGCCCCTCTATAGGCGTTTGCCTAAGCGTGGTTTTCACAACAAGTTTAAGACATATTTCGCTCTCGTTCAGGTTCAAGATCTAGAAGTCTTTTCTGTAGGCAGCATCGTGGACCTCAGTTCCTTACAACAAGTAGGGCTGGTCAACAACCCATTGGATGGCCTTAAGATTCTGGGTCTAGGTGAACTTACCAAGGCGCTCACAGTACGTGCTACCGCCTTTAGTAAGTCTGCAGCTGAGAAAATCACCGCGGCTGGCGGAAAGGCTGAGGTGATATAAGTGTTAAAGAGCCTGCGTAATATTTGGCGTATTGAGGAGCTTCGGAAACGTATCCTCTTTACACTAGCCATTTTCCTCGTTATTCGACTCGGAAACTTTATACCTTTGCCAGGTGCTAATCGTGCGGCTATGACAGATTTTCTCGCAGGCCAAGGAGGTCTGTTTGGGTTGCTAGATGTAATCTCTGGTGGTGCTCTAGCAAACCTCTCGATTTTCACATTGACTATTGGTCCCTACATTACGGCCAGCATCATTGTTAGTCTGCTCACGGTTATCATCCCTAGCTGGGAAGCTCTCTCTAAAGAGGGTGGAGAGGGCCGTAAAAAAATTAATGAATACACCCGTTACGCTACCGTTGTCTTAGCCTTTATCCAAGGCTACGCTACTTCCGCTGGTCTCGCTAGTCAGGGCGCCTTGGCGAGTGGTCAAGTAAACTACTTGTTGTCAGCGTTGACCCTTACTGCCGGTACCATCATGATCATGTGGCTAGGCGAACTCATTACTGAAAAAGGTATTGGCAATGGTATATCTTTAGTTATCTTCGCTAACATCGTCTCTACGCTCCCAGCAACCATGTTAGGCCTTGGGGCGTATGTGACTGAAGGCACTGTCAACATCTTTACGGTGATTCTTATTGGAGGGCTCGTGTTAACTACTGTTGCTGGCGTAGTCTGGGTACAGGAGGGGCAACGCCGCATTCCTGTGCAGTATGCTAAGCGCGTGGTGGGTCGCAAGATGTATGGTGGGCAGACCACTCATATACCACTTCGTGTGAACCAAGCTGGTGTAATTCCCGTAATCTTTGCGTCTTCCCTGCTCTTGTTTCCCCAAGTTATTGCACAGTTTACTAATCGGGCGTGGGCACAAAGCTTAGCTGCAGCGTTCAAATTTGGCAGCCCCTTACACGTAACTCTCTACATTGGGCTCATAATCGTCTTTGGTTACTTCTACACATTCATGCAGTTTAACCCCAAAGAACTGGCTGAGAACATGCAGAAGTATGGTGGAGCCATACCTGGCGTTCGTCCTGGACGTCAAACCGCAGATTTCCTCATGAGGGTTGTCAATAGGCTGATTCTAGCTGGTTCTGGCTTCTTAATTCTGATAGTGTTATTGCCTTTGCTGTTATCTCGCTTTATCGCAATTGATATTAGTATTGGTGGTACAGCATTGCTAATCGTAGTGGGTGTGGCTCTAGAGACTATGAAGCAAGTTGAAGGACATCTAGTCATGCGTCATTACAGCGGCTTCATGAAGTAGGCTGGGACCTAAGATGAATATTATTCTACTTGGTCCACCTGGTGCAGGGAAGGGAACCCAAGCCGCCTATCTGTGCAAGGAGTATGCTATACCCCATATTTCTACTGGGGATATGTTTCGTGCAGCAGTAAAGGCCGGGACTAGACTCGGCCTTACAGCCAAATCCTACATGGATCGTGGGGACTTGGTTCCTGATGATGTAACCATAGGGATAGTCGGAGAAAGGCTCTCTGAGCCGGACACCCAAAATGGTTTTTTGCTGGACGGGTTCCCGAGGACAATACCGCAGGCGGAAGCATTGCAGGCTGTCTTACTGAGGATAGGCAAGGACCTGACAGCAGTTGTTAATATTGAAGTACCCGAGGAAGAGCTGGTTACACGACTAACCGGACGTCTTGTTTGCATGGCCTGTGGTGCAACTTATCATAGGGTGCTCAATCCATCTCCGCTAAGAGATTTTTGCGGAGTGTGCAATGGGCCTTTGATTACGCGGGCCGATGACGCTGAAGCGACAGTACGTAGTAGATTAGAAGTCTACCGCAAGCAAACAGAGCCTCTCATATCCTACTACCAGTCGATCGGTAAGCTTGAAAACATTAATGGGTTGCTTCCCATTGACGAAGTCACAGCTCTACTTCGGTCGGTCCTTACGGAGTAAATGATGATTAACCTTAAGTCAGACCGAGAACTTACCCTGATGCGTGATGCGGGAAGAGTAGTGGCAGAGGCTCTTGAAGAAGTAGCCAAGGCCGTTCGCCCTGGTATCACAACAGGTGAACTCAATAGTCTGGTAGAGGACTTACTACAGCAAAGAGGAGCTCGAGCGGCCTTCAAAGGTTACTATGGCTATCCAGAGAGCATTTGTGCTTCGGTCAACCATGAAATCGTTCATGGCATACCGGGTTTGAAAACCTTAATGGATGGCGATATTATTAGTATTGATATTGGGGTGGAGATCAATGGTTATTACGGCGATGCCGCAGTAACCCTTCCGGTTGGAAACATCGATGAGGTTTCCCAGAAGTTAATTGATGTAACCGCTCGTTGCCTTGAGGCTGGAATCGAACAATGTCAAAAGGGGAAGAGGCTTACCGATATCTCTTTTGCCATCCAAGATAACGCAGAGTCCGCTGGTTTTTCAGTGGTCAAAGAGTACGTAGGGCACGGGATAGGCAGAGCAATGCACGAAGATCCTCAAGTGCCGAACTTTGGTCGACCCGGGCGGGGATTGCGTCTCTCTCCGGGATTGGTTCTGGCCATAGAGCCGATGATAAACGTCGGAGGCTCATGGACAGAAGTGCTCGCTGATAACTGGACTGTAGTGACTAAAGACCGTACTAGGTCCGCTCATTTTGAGCATACAGTAGCAGTTACTGAATGCGGCCCTGAAGTGCTTACTAGGCGCTGAAATGTGCAGTGAGGGAGGTTTTGTTTTTTGACCAAACGCGAAGACGTAATTGAGGTAAAAGGAAGGGTTAAAGAAGCACTTCCTAATGCTATGTTTAAGATTGAGCTAGACAATGGCCATAAAATTTTAGCACATGTCTCTGGCAAAATTCGTATTCATTTTATTCGTATCTTGCCGGGAGATTCAGTCACTGTGGAGTTATCCCCATATGACTTAAGCCGGGGACGCATAGTTTATAGGCACAAATAGCTAGCGTCCCGACCAAGGAGGTACGCACAATGAAAGTTAGGCCTTCCATCAAGCCCATCTGCGAGAAGTGTAAACTTATTCGTCGCAAAGGGCGTGTAATGGTTATTTGCGAGAATCCCAAGCACAAACAAGCTCAGGGATAGACTTAGGTTCCCTTGGCGCGGCTGCCCAAATATTTGGGGCCTAAGGGGACAACAATATCAGGAGGTGGAATTAGACAGATGGCTCGTATTGCAGGTGTTGACCTGCCGAGAGAAAAGCGTGTTGAGATCGCTCTGACTTACATCTTCGGCATAGGCCGCAGTCGTTCAACCGATATTCTGGCCAAGACCGGAGTTAGCCCAGATACCCGCATTCGCGACCTCACAGAAGAGGAAGTTGCTCGTCTGCGCGAAACTATCGACAAGGGTTATGCTGTAGAAGGCGACTTGCGGCGTGAAGTCACTGCAAGTATTAAGAGACTTATTGAGATTGGTTCGTACCGGGGCTTACGCCACCGCCGCGGTCTGCCTGTAAGAGGGCAACGTACAAAGACTAACGCTCGCACCCGTAAAGGCCCACGCCGTACGGTTGGCGCGAAGCGTAAGTAGTCGAAGGAGGACTTAACCGCATGGCAAAACGTAAAGCTGCTGCCTCCAAGGTGAAGCGCCGCGAGCGGAAGAACGTTGAATTTGGGGTAGCTCATATCAAATCAACGTTTAATAACACTATCGTTACAATTACTGATAAAGCTGGCAACTCAATTGCTTGGTCTTCTGCTGGTAATGCGGGGTATAAAGGCTCTCGTAAGAGTACTCCTTTTGCCGCCCAAATTGCCGCCGAGAGCTGCGCTAAAGTAGCTATGGATCAAGGTATGAGAGAAGTAGAAGCACACGTCAAAGGTCCCGGTGCGGGTCGTGAAGCTGCAATTCGCAGTCTACAGGCTGCAGGGCTGGAGGTAAGCTCCATTAAGGATGTTACCCCAGTTCCACATAACGGTTGCCGCCCACCTAAGCGCCGCCGAGTTTAATGAACAGGGAGGTGTAATGCAATATGGCTAGATATACAGGTCCGGTTTGCCGGCTCTGCCGACGCGAGGGCACTAAATTGTTCTTAAAGGGTTCGCGTTGTTACTCAGATAAGTGTGGTGTTGTTCGCCGTGCTTACGCTCCTGGTCAACACGGCCAAGGTCGTAAGAAGGTCACGGAGTACGGAGTACAGCTACGCGAAAAGCAGAAAGCCCGCCGTATCTACGGTGTTCTTGAAGCTCAGTTCCGTCTTTACTTTGCTAAAGCTGCCCGCGAAAAGGGTATTACCGGCGAAAGGTTGCTGCAGCTACTCGAGCTTAGGCTCGACAACGTCATTTTCCGCGCCAACTTTGGTGAGTCACGCCCTCAATCTAGGCAGCTAGTCCGTCATGGACATTTTACTGTCAACGGCTCACGCGTTAACATTCCTTCCTACCTCGTAAAGGAAGGCGATGTAATTGAGATTGCACAGAAGAGCCGCTCCATGTCCGTCTTTGCGGACGTAGCGGAGACTCTTAGAGCACGCAGAGCAGCCCCATGGATTTCCGTGGAGCCAGATGCCTTACGTGTAACAATCATAGGGTTGCCCAAGAGAGAAGATATCGACATTCCTGTTCGCGAGCATCTCATCGTAGAGAGATATTCGAGATAAGGCACCCTCATTTAGACCGGAGTGCATATTGGGGGAAGTAAGGAGGGTAATCGCCTAATGTTAGAATTAGCAATGGAAACACCAAGGGTGACGCGCGAAGAAGTGACACCAACCTATGGTAAGTTTGTTGTGGAGCCTTTGCAACGTGGCTACGGCACCACCTTGGGAAACGCTTTGCGCCGGATATTACTTTCTTCCCTGCCAGGAGCCGCTGTCACATCGGTTAAGATCGAAGGCGTGCTGCATGAGTTTTCAACCATACCGGGCGTAGTTGAGGATACTACAGATATTGTGCTCAATATTAAGGAACTGCGACTGCGCCTAAATAGCCAGGGAGATAAAATACTACGCATAGAAAAATCTGGCGAGGGTGTTGTAACGGCTGCAGACATTATTGCTGATGCCGATGTAGAAATTCTTAACCCTTCACTGAGGATAGCATCTTTAGATAAAGACGCACGGTTTTTTGTCGAATTGACGGCTGCATCAGGCCGGGGATATGTTCCAGCTGAGCGCAACAAAAAGCAGCATCAGCCTATCGGAGTTATCCCTGTAGATTCCATTTTCACGCCGATTACTCGGGTGAACTACACTGTGGAGAATACGCGCGTAGGACAGATCACTGACTACGATAAGCTGACCTTGGAAGTCTGGACTGATGGTAGTCTCACACCTGAGGAGGCCATCAGCATCGGGGCCAAGATCATGAGCGATCATCTCCATCTGTTTGTATCACTTACAGAGAAGGCTGAAGCCACGAAGACCCTCGTAGACCGTGGAGATAACACAAAAGATAGAGTTCTAGAAATGACAATTGAAGAGTTAGACCTTTCGGTGCGCTCTTTTAATTGCCTGAAACGTGCTGGCATTAACACTGTTCAGGAACTCACTGAGAAGACTGAAGAAGACATGATGAAGGTACGCAACTTAGGCAAGAAGTCGCTAGAAGAAGTCCAGCATAAATTAGCAGATCTCGGGCTTTATCTTAAGAAGAGCGAAGAGTAGGGAGGGACACACATGTCTTACCGCAAACTCGGGCGTCGGACTAACCACCGTCGTGCCATGCTTCGTAACTTGGCGACTTCTTTCTTACGTTATGGTCGCATGGAGACTACTGAAATGCGTGCGAAGGAAGTTCAACGCATAAGTGAGAAGCTTATAACCCTTGGTAAGCGCGGTGATCTGCATGCGCGTCGTCAGGCACTTTCATACCTGTTCGATGAAAATGTAGTGACTAAGTTGTTTACTGAAATTGCACCTAAGTACAAGAACCGTGATGGCGGATATACACGTATAATGAAGACGGATGTGCGTCGTGGCGACGCTGCACCGCAAGCAATACTAGAGCTGGTGGAATAAGCCACCGGCTCTCTTCTTAGGCGAGCGCGGAGCTAAACATGAAACATGAATCGTGACCTAAAAACGTTAGCGTTGCAGCGGTTCGGCATTCTGCCAATCGCTGTTGGTCATGTTTCATAGCTCACGAGTCATGATTAACTCCGCGTCTTCGCTATATTTTGTAGCCTACTGGGGTGAGGAGAATTGTCAATCGTAGACGTTAGAGAGCTTAGACATGTCTACCAAAGTAATGACGGAGAGACCATAGCTCTAGATGGAATAGACCTCACAGTGGCATCTGGTGAATTTGTGGCTATTATAGGTAGAAACGGTTCGGGTAAGTCTACCTTAGCTAAGCATTTTAACGCTATTCTTATGCCGCATAGAGGGCGTGTTCTAGTGTCCGGATTAGATACGCGAGAGGAAGCTCTACTATGGCAGATAAGGCAGTCGGTTGGGATGGTATTTCAAAATCCAGACAATCAGATTGTGGCAACCGTAGTGGAAGAGGACGTAGCGTTTGGTCCGGAAAACTTGGGAGTACCTACTTCTGAAATTGTGGAGCGCGTCAATGATGCCCTTAAACAGGTAGACATGGAGGCATCTCGCACTCACGCCCCACATCTCTTATCAGGGGGGCAGAAACAGCGAGTCGCGATAGCCGGCGTGTTGGCCATGCACCCTCAAATTATCGTTCTCGACGAGGCCACAGCAATGCTAGACCCCATGGGTAGACGAGAAGTCATAGAGACTGTTATGCGCCTCAATCGTACCGAAAAGATGACAGCCGTGTTAATCACCCACCATATGGACGAGGCCGTCCGGGCCGACCGGGTTGTGGTGATTGATGGTGGTGCTGTAGTGCTCTCTGGTACGCCGTTAGAGGTGTTTTCGCAATATGAACAGCTCGAACGCCTAGGTCTAGACGTTCCCGTTGCGACCAAATTGGGCATAGAACTAAAAAAGGAAGGGTTACCGATTAAGGGAGAAGTCCTTACCGCAGCCCAACTGGTGGAAGAGTTATGCCGATTAGATTAAACAACGTAAGCTTCACTTATTCACAAGGGACACCTTTTGAGCGTCATGCCTTACGAAATGTAGACCTATCCATTGCTGATGGCGAGTTTGTTGGCATTATTGGACAAACCGGGTCAGGGAAATCTACACTTGTGCAAATGTTTAACGGCCTAATAAAGCCTACGTCCGGTAGCGTGATAGTAAACGACATACTCACCACAGCCAAAGGAGTTAAGCTAAAGCCCCTGCGTGAACAAGTAGGTTTAGTTTTTCAGTTTGCGGAGTATCAACTCTTTGCGGAGACAGTAGCCGCGGATATTGCCTTTGGTCCGCAGAACCAAGGGCTTTCACCGGAAGAGGTCTGCCGCCGCGTTGACCAAGCTCTGGTTACCGTTGGGTTGCCCGTAGAGATTAAGGATAGGTCACCCTTTGAGCTATCCGGTGGACAAATGCGTCGAGTGGCTGTGGCAGGGGTATTGGCCATGAATCCCAAGGTTTTCATTCTAGATGAGCCTACCGCGGGTTTAGACCCGCAAGGGCGAGATGATATTCTCTCACAGATAGCCAAGCTACACAAAGAGCGTGGTATCACCGTAATCCTCGTATCCCATAGCATGGAGGACGTGGCCCGGTTAGTAGATCGGGTAATAGTTATTCATGAGGGGGAACTTAAATACGACGGCAGACCGGCAGATGTTTTTCGCCATGGCGCCGAGCTCAAGAGTATGGGTCTAGGTGTGCCCCAGGCTACAGAGGTCTTGCAGCAGCTGCGCAGTCGTGGGTGGAATGTACCTGAGGTGGCCTTGACAGTGGAAGAAGCTAAAACAGCAATTCTCTTGGCGCTCCGTGACAGGGGGTACAAGGGGTGAGCATAATGAAAAATGTTACGCTCGGTCAGTACTTTCCTGGTAGCAGCCCTGTTCATCGATTAGATCCGCGCACAAAGCTTTTGATGGCCTTTTCCTATATCATCGTCCTTTTCTTGCTTCACAGTGGGGCCGCGTACCTTGTATTAGCGGTAGCCTCGTTGGCGATGATAACCGTAAGCCGCATTCCCCTCAAATTAGTGCTACGGGGCTTGCGCCCCATTATGATCATCTTGTCGCTGACTCTCATTCTGCACATATTTACTACACACGAGGGGGAACTTCTCGTGCAGTTCTGGATACTTCGTATTTACAGTGGTGGAGTCCGACAAGGGTTACTACTTGCTTTTAGGCTAGTACTGCTTGTTCTTGCTACATCCTTACTCACTCTTACCACATCACCCATCGCCCTAACAGACGGTATAGAGCTTTTACTCAAACCATTTCGCAAGCTAGGGTTGCCGGCTCATGAACTGGCTATGATGATGACAATTGCGCTCCGCTTCATTCCAACACTTATTGAAGAAGCCGAGAAGATAATGAAGGCTCAACTAGCCCGTGGTGCGGACTTTGAGAGTGGAGGATTAGTTAAGCGCGCCAAGAGTCTGCTACCCCTGCTCATACCTCTATTCATTTCCGCGTTTCGTCGGGCAGATGATTTGGCGATGGCTATGGAAGCGCGCTGCTATCGAGGTGGGGATAGCCGAACTAAATTTAAAGTCCTTAAGCTTACAGTGCTTGATGCCTACGCTTGGTTTGTGTTCCTTGTAGTATCTGGCGTAGCCTTCTGGGTAGGTCGGGTTCTGTGAACGTTAAGCTGACACTAGAGTATGATGGTACCGACTTCTGTGGGTGGCAGGTGCAGCCAGGCCAGCGCACCGTTCAAGGGGCTGTGGAAGAAGCGTTGTTGCGCTTAACGGGGGAAAAGCTACGGATTCATGGGTCGGGTCGCACAGACGCCGGAGTTCATGCTCTGGCTCAGGTGGCCAGCTTTTGTGTTGACACCGCTATACCGCCAGGGAGGCTGCACTTGGCGTTAAATCCCCTATTGCCAGACGATGTGAAAGTACTGACCTCAGAGGCTGTGTCAGAGCGCTTTCATGCTCGCTTTTCGGCCCAAGCTAAGACCTACGCTTATCATTTATTATTTAAGGACGAAGCATCACCGCTTTATCGGAATCGGGCTTGGCGAGTAGGTACGAAACTTAACTTAGCTGCAGTCAAGGCGGGTCTAAAACTTGTAGAGGGCACGCATGATTTCAAAGCCTTTTGTTCTGCGGGTAGCAGTGTCGCCCGAACTGAGCGGACTCTTTATAAGGCAAGCTTATCTTGTGTAGAGAATATAGGAGTGGTCACTCTCTACGGCAACGGTTTTCTTTATAACATGGTTCGCATCATAGTCGGCACTGTCGTAGCTATGGGACAGGATAGATTATCTGCGGATGACATCTTAACAGCATTATCGACAGGGGAGCGGAACCGTCTTTCGGCGACGGCCCCAGCACATGGTTTGTACCTTATGGAAGTACATTACTGACTTTTGTTGACAAGCTGAGCGAGAGATTATACAATTATACGTGGTCCGATTGAGCCCCGGACCACCCGAACACGTTGTCTATTATAACCAAACCTTAGGGAGGGAACCCCATGCGAAGCACTTATATCGCCAAGCCAAAAGATGTGGAGCGCAAGTGGTATGTGGTTGACGCCGCTGGACAAACACTTGGCCGTCTTGCGAGCGAGGTAGCTGCTATTCTTCGTGGCAAAATGAAACCGATCTTTACCCCACATCTTGACACAGGCGATTTTGTTATTGTTATTAACGCCGACAAGATCGAGTTGACAGGTAAAAAACTATCGCAAAAGATGTACTATCGCCATTCTGGTTTTCCAGGCGGTTTCCGCCAAACTAGCTATGACATTCTCATGAAGAAGAAGCCTGAGTTTGTTATCGAGAAAGCTGTGAAGGGTATGCTCCCTCACAACAAGCTAGGTCGCACTCAAGGCAAAAAAATTAAAGTCTATGCTGGGCCTGAGCATCCGCATGCCGCTCAACTGCCTGAAGTATGGACTATTCGGGGTTAGGGAAGGAGGAGATTGTAAGTGGCTAAAGTACAGTATTTTGGAACAGGGCGCAGGAAGACTTCAGTTGCGCGTGTGCGCATAATGCCTGGTTCAGGGACTATCGTGATTAACCGCAAGTCAATAGATGACTATTTCGGTTTAGAGACTCTAAAGCTGATTGTTCGCCAACCCTTGGTTCTTACCAATACCGTTAACAACTATGACGTAATCACCTCCGTTCACGGTGGTGGCAACTCCGGGCAAGCCGGTGCTATCAGGCACGGTATCGCTCGCGCCCTCATCCGCATGGATGCTGAGCTTCGTCCTTCACTCAAGACAGCAGGCCTACTCACTCGTGATCCACGCATGGTTGAGCGTAAGAAGTACGGTCTCAAAAAGGCACGCCGTGCTCCTCAGTTCTCCAAGCGTTAATATTACGCCTACGAAAAGAAACCCGCAGGAGGTCACTGAGAAAGTTTTGGCTTTTTGAACTTTGGCCTTTCCCTATATGCGAAAAGGAACTAGAGATTGTCCTAGGTGACAATCTCTAGTTCCTTTTATGTTGGGCGTAGCTGAGCTCTGCCGTAGCTCTCTGAGCTTTTATCTTAGTTATAGGGCTACGAGTGTTACTGATCCCAAAAGAATTTAATTATAGTGAAGGATTTCACGAAGTAAGGTCAAATATATATAACATAGTGAATCATATTAGCATGTGCTGTCACAGTACAAAACGAGGAGGGTTTTTAATGATTAGGAAGGCAATTGAAATGATAGTAGATGTTCATAGCGAGTTTTTAGGCGGGAAAGGCACCTTAGTAAATACTCATTTCCTGGATAAGCAAAATTCGGCTGGGACGGGCAGGCTCTTTGTAAAAAGCACATTATCACCAGGTAGTTCCATAGGTTATCACACCCATAAAGGGGACTTAGAGGTTTACTATATTCTTTCCGGGAAAGCGTTAGTTAGTGACAACGGTAAAGAATCAATTCTGGAAGCGGGAGATTCAATCTATACACCAAATGGGTCGTCACATTCCATTGAAAACGTTGGTGAAGTTGATCTGGAATATGTCGCGTTGATTCTTTTTGATAGGGAATCAGTTTGAGCTCAATCAGATAAGTAAAATGATCACACCTAGCCTGGAAAGGTCAGGCTTTTTTATTGATTAAGTAGAAATGGCGGCTATTCGAGAACGAAAGGAGTGATAGGTCGAACCTAAGCTTTCACAGATGGTAACCCCAAAATACACAAATGAGGAGGATTATTTTAATGACACCTATCGTAGCAACTTCTAGTTCAGTCATTGTTTTAGTAGTTAGTATTATCGCCCTCGTCCTTGGAATTATTAAATTAAAAATTCATCCTGTTTTCGCATTAATCATCGTTGCAACCGTTGCCTCTTTTGGGTTCGGTTTCCCGATCGAACACGTCTTCTCAACTGTCACTACCGGGTTTGGCAATACCATTGCCTCTATCGGTATCGTTATTATATTAGGTTGTGCCATCGGAATCATCCTCGAGGATACCGGCGGAGCTTTGGTGCTAGCTAACTCGATTCTTAAGGTTGTGGGCAAGCAGCGCTCCAAACTCACTATGGCCATTACAGGATACCTAGTCTCAATTCCGGTATTTAGCGATTCAGCCATCGTAATTTTGTCGCCGGTTGCCCGCGCTCTTTCTGCACGCGGGGGAGTTCCCCTAATCGCACTCTTGGGCGCCTTGAACGGCGGTATTTTGGCTACGCACACAATGGTTCCGCCCACACCCGGCCCGATTGCTGCCGCAGGTACGTTAGGCGCTGACCTCGGCCTAGTAATTGCTCTTGGCCTGATTTCGTCTTTGGCTTATACATGGGCAGCGACGGCGTGGTGCGGCAGCAAGAGAATGCTTGCCAAGTATCCTGCTGTTTCAGAGTTGCCGGAGGTAGATGTGGCGAACGGGTTGGATCCACTAAGTGGGTTTGCTGCCGCAGGGAAGAAGGCCCCTAGTGCATTTTTTGCTTTCGGTGCTATTCTCCTTCCGGTTTTGTTGATTTGCGTTAACTCCTTTGGCAGACTCTTACTCGATGCAAAGTCTCCTGCACTACCTATACTAGGCTTTGTGGGGCATCCGATTTTTGCTCTGTTCCTAGGCGTTCTAATTGCTTTAGGTATGGATACCACGCGTTTGAGTTGGGATCAATTCTATAAATGGTGTGACACCGCCGTTGACAAATCCGGTTTTATCATCCTGGCAACGGGAGCGGCCGGCGCATTCGGTGCCGTGCTCAGAGGCTCTGGCGTTGGCACATACTTGGGTAATGCAATTGCTGCAACACCGCTTCCTCCGGTATTAATTCCGTTCCTGGTTTCAGTAGCACTCTCTGTTGCAACCGGATCTGCCACAGTATCGCTGATAATTGGTTCTGGCATCATTTTGCCATTGCTGCCGGCTTTAGGTCTACATCCTGTTATTGCAACACTGGCAATCGCAGCAGGCTCGTCCTTCTTCTACCATCTCAACGCCAGCCATTTCTGGGTGGTACTCAAGGCCAATGGCGACTTGCCGACAAAGCAAGGTTTTGACCTTGTGGCCATCCCATCGGCTCTTGGCAGTGTCGCAGCCATGGCGGTCGTATGGGCGATGTCCTTGTTCATCTAGTAGATAGCAAAGCAACACTAAATGTAATTTTGATTGCTTCAAATGAGGTGGGTGTATATGAAAAATAGAAGATTAGTGATGATTCCTGGACCAACTCCCGTTGCGAGGTCAATTCAGGATCAAATGGGTAGAGAGACAATTGCTTTTGGGGACCCAAACTTTGTCAGGGACTATAAAGAGCTAATCAGCGACTTGAAGACGATGTGGAAAACAGCCGGTGAAGTTTTTGTTGTGGCAGGTACTGGCACCATGGCCATGGAAATGGCAGTTGCCAACACGCTGAAAAAAGGGGATAACGTCTTAATCGTCTCCCATGGTTTTTTCGGTGACCGTTTCATCGACATCTGTGAAAGAAAAGGATTTAATGTGGATGTGCTGGCAAGTGAATGGGGATCTATCGTTCCTGTAGCTGAAATCGAGAGCAAGTTAAGGGAAAAGAAATATCAGGCATTGACAGTAAGCCATGTAGACACATCGACAGGCGTTCGTGCCCCTATCGAGGAAATTGGCAGGATGCTGAAGCAGTTTGACGAGATCATCTTTATCGTGGACGGAGTATGCTCGACAGCAGGCGAAATGGAATATGTGGACGATATGGGAATTGATATATTGTTCACGGGTACACAGAAAGCCTTTGGTGTTGCGCCAGGATTAGCGATTCTATGGGCAGGGCCAAAAGCCATGGAAAGAAGAAAAAGCTTAGGGACAATTCCAGAGTACTATGTTGATTTTTACAAATGGTTACCCGTCATGCAGGACCCCTCAAAATACTTTGCGACACCGGCAGTTAACTTGGTATGGGCATTAAAAGAATCTGTCGCCATCATTAAGGAAGAGGGGCTGGAATACAGATTCGTAAGGCATCAGAAAGTGGCCAAGGCTATGCAGATGGCCCTAGAGGCGCTCGGGTTCAAGGTCCTGGCTGACAAAAACTATCGAGCGGCAACACTCTCCAATCTAGTTTATCCCGAGGGCATAAATGATGTCGAATTTAGAAATTCTCTCAGGGACGAGGGGGTCGTTGTAGCCGGTGGATTAGGGGCGTATGCAGGCAAAATGTTCCGGTTAGGCCATATGGGCAACATTGATATGCATGACTTAGTATCGGTGATTGCCACCATCGAGAGAGCATTGTACAAAGCAGGTCGACATACCGAACTTGGAAAAGGCGTCGGTATCCTGATGCAGGAAATGTTAAGGGATAGAGGTCAGGCTTAACGCAAAACAAAACAACCCGCAGGCGGCGCTTGAGCGCGTCCAGCGGGTTGTTTTATCGTGCTACAGAACAAGCGACGGTGATGGACCTAGCGCAACTGAGCAGACTTCTTTCACACTATGTAGTAGACCCAGTCGGTCTATGCTACAATATATAGTACAATACAGGAAGAAATTGAAGGGAGGTTGCTCATGAACAACCTTGGAGAGATGTTTGTGCGCTACTATACGAAGGAGCTTAAAGGCCGTGACGACCTCACTGTTTATGACCTATTTGAGTGGTCGAAGCGGGACGTGTTGCTACAGGATTACAAAAGCGGTAAGGTCCTGACAGATATGAAGGGCCTAGAGTTTCCAATACACTATTCTCAAAATGCGGTGGATATTATTGCCTCGAAATACTTTCGCAAGGCGGGGGTCAACAATGAATCCGGGCAGGAAACTTCGCTTAGGATGTTGGTGCACCGCATGGTGGATTTCTGGACGGCGGCGCTTCAAGAGGAAGGGATTATTAAAACGCAGGAACAAAGGGACATATTCTACGACGAAGTAGCCTATGGCCTTCTTAACCAGATGTTCGCGCCTAACTCGCCCCAGTGGTTTAACACTGGCCTGGCCCGCAGTTACGGTATTAAGGGAAGCCAAAACGATCTCTTTTTTTACGATTCCAAGAAGAAGCAGGTCGTGGCATCTGAGGATACCTACACCCGCACGCAGGCCTCTGCTTGCTTTATTCTATCCATTGAAGATAGGCTGCTGGGCAAGCACTCAATTTCGGAACACTATGTCACCGAGACTAAGCTTTTTAAGGGCGGTTCTGGCACCGGTACTAACTTTTCGCCGCTTAGGGCGGTGGGGGAGAAGCTTTCCGGCGGCGGGTTTTCTTCGGGCTTAATGAGCTTTCTTAAGGGTCTTGACCGCAATGCCGGCGGCATTAAATCCGGAGGCACCACACGGCGAGCGGCAAAAATGGTTTGCTTGAACATTGATCACCCAGAAATTGAAGATTTTATTGTGTGGAAAGCCCGCGAAGAAGAAAAGGTGCGAGCTTTAGCTAAGATGGGCTACTCTGCTGATATAGACGGTGAGGCTTACGAGACAGTCTCAGGACAGAACTCTAACAATTCGTTGCGCATTCCCGACGAGTTTATGCATAAGGTGCTTCGCCTAAAAGACGATCCTCACCAGACTATTACTCTTAAGGGAAGGGTAGATCCCTCTGTAGATCGGGAAGTATTTGTCGGGCATCTCTGGGAGTTATTTAACGATGCAGCCTGCCGGGCCGCCGACCCTGCTCCGCAGTTTACCGACACTTTTAACGCCTGGCACACATGTCCAGCGGGGGAGGATGGCGACCTGTGGGCTCCTCACAATAGGCTTAACTCCACTAACCCCTGTGGGGAATATGCTTTTCTTGATGACACCAGCTGTAACCTGGCGTCGCTCAACCTCTATCGCTTCTACGACCCCGCAAGCGGCAGTTTTGATTTGGTGGGGTTTAGGCACATGATTGGGCTTAACCAACTGGTGCTGGAGGCTTCTATTGTGTGGGGACAGTTTCCCACCGAGGACATTGCACGTAAAACATATATGTTTCGCACCACAGGCCTTGGCGTTGCCAACTTGGCTTCGCTGCTTATGGCTATGGGATGGCCCTACGACTCACCAGAAGCTCGCAGCCTAGCGGCGGCTCTCATGGGCGTAGTCACCGGGGAAAGTTATCGGGTGTCGGCTCTCATGTCCAAAGAGGTTGGGCCTTTTGAGAAGTATGAGCTAAACAAATTGTACATGAATAGGGTTGTTCGCAACCACGCCCGGGTAGCGGGTGCCCTCGGCGACCTATACGAAGGTCTACATTACGAGCCGCAGAGGGTAGATCACGAGTTGCTGGAACGTATGGGGTTACTGTGTCTTTCATTAAACCTCAAGGAGTGCTGGGCCGAGGCCGTACGCCTAGGGGAAGTAAACGGCTATCGCCACGCGCAAGTGGTGGTGGTAGCACCCACCGGAACTATTTCTTTTGCCATGGATTGTGCCGCAACTTCTGTTGAGCCCTTCTTCTCTCATGTAGTCTACAAAAAACTGGTGGGCGGCGGCTTTATGACTATTGTCAATCCGGTAATCAGCGTGGCCCTCAAAACACTTGGCTATACTGCCCAGGACATACATGAGATTATGGACTACCTCAGTCGTGAAAAAGGCGGCAAGTTGGTGGACGGCAAAATCGAAGGAACTCCCCATTTGAAGGAAGAGCACTATGCTGTATTCGATACTGCTAGTGTTAACGGTAGCGGCAGTCGCTTAATCCATCACAATGGACATGTTCTCATGATGGCAGCTTTGGCTCCCATGGTATCTGGCGCCATCTCCAAGACTGTTAATCTGCCCCGAGAAGCAACGGTCGAAGACTTTAAGGCGGTGCACATACTGGCCTGGCAAACCGGGGTAAAGGGAATTGCGTTGTATCGTGATGGCTCCAAGTTTACGCAGCCCCTGAGCAATAAGTTGGACAGCATTGATAAGCAGGTGGACCTCGAAAACCTCACCTATGAGGCACTGCTGGCTTTTGCCCGCGAAGCTAAAAAGCGTATGACCTCACCGGTGCCAGGCTCTCGTCGGGATAAAGTCACTGGAATTCGAGCGGGGTGCACCCATGCAGCGCAAATTGAGGACGTTAAGTTGTATATTACCGTGAACCGCGACGCAATCGGGGAAATATCTGAGATTTACATGACAACCGACCGCGAAGGCAGCCTCATTACAGGGTTCCTGAACTCACTGTCTAAGACCATTTCAGTAATGCTGCAGTATCATATTCCGGCAGAAGATATTGCCCGCATGCTACGGGGACAGAAGTACGAGCCCCATGGTTTTGTAACCCGTCACCCATACATTAAAACCGCTAGTTCTATTTCGGACCTTATTTCTAAAGTGATTGAAATCGAATTGGGTGATTACTCCCGGGTGCAGGTCAAGCCTGAGGCTGGCGACGTAATCATGCGCTCCCACGAGCGGTTTACTGTCACTCCTGAGGCGAGTGCTGCTACCAAGATTTCACCAGAGCGACAGCTGACCACGGATGATATCATCAAGGATGCTAAGGCTAACGGCGAGAAGCTGTACCATTCCGCCTGCTCCAATTGTTCTAGTTTTCGCATGGTCATAAACGGCACCTGCAAGGTTTGCCTCGACTGCGGAACTACCACCGGTTGCTCTTAAGGTGTGAAGCAAGCCTCCGTATACAGCACCACAGCCTTTCTTTCTTCAGAGGTGCTTTGTTTGGGAGCTACCTGGCTCACCCTGATTACTAAAGCACCTCTAAAAGACAATGCTCCACAGGCTTCGCACCTAGCCCTCTAGTTTTAGATTAGGCGACCTGTCAGGCTACAAAAAAAGAACTAGAGTTGTCGTCTAGGACAAGCTCTAGTTCCTTTGCGTATGCACGCTAGAACCTACTTGGCAATATGGCAGGCCACAAAATGGTCGGGGCGCAATTCCCGCCATTCAGGTGCAACCGATTTACATTGATCTACAACATAGGCACAGCGGGTATGGAAGCGACACCCTGCCGGCGGGTTAATGGGGCTGGGAACGTCACCCGTAAGGGGGATGTGTTGGATCTTGCGCTGTGGGTCATGAAGAGGGATGGCAGACATAAGCGCTTGCGTGTAGGGATGGAGAGGGCTGGCATAGAGGTCATCGGATGAGGCCAGCTCAACAAGACTTCCCAAGTACATAACACCAATACGATCGCTAATATGCTTGACAACGCTCAAATTATGAGCAATGAACAGATATGTCAGGCCATAAGATTCTTGCAGAGACTCCAAAAGATTAAGGATTTGGGCCTGTATAGAGACGTCAAGAGCTGAAACGGGCTCGTCACAGATCACCAGCTTTGGTTTGGAGATAATTGCGCGGGCAATGCCTATGCGCTGTCGTTGCCCGCCACTAAATTCATGAGGGTAACGCTTCAGATGATATGAGGCCAACCCTACTTTTTCCAGCACTTCTACAACCCGGTCGCGGCGTTGGTTCGGGGCACCAATACCGTGCGTTCGTAGTGACTCGGCCACGATGCCCTCCACTGTCATACGAGGATGGAGGGATGAATAGGGGTCTTGAAAGATTAAGCTCATCTCGCGGCGTTTTTGCCGCAGTTCCTCTTGGGTCAGCTTTCGCAAGTTTACTCCATCAAACTCTATCTCGCCGCTCGTTGGTTCATAGAGGCGTAATGCAGTGCGCGCGGCAGTGGTCTTGCCGCACCCGCTCTCACCCACTAATCCCAAGGTCTCGCTACGTCGAATGGCAAAGCTTATCCCATCGACCGCCTTGACTTGGTTTACTACCCGTCTGAGCAAGCCGGCCCTGACAGGAAAATACTTGACTAAATTCTTGATGTTTAGAATAATGGGCTCGCTCTGAGCATTTTTCATCATTGTTTTTTACCCCCCATCATGCCCAGAGGAAACCAACACCTGACGCTGTGCGCATCATTGACTTGAGTGAGCCCTGGCGATTCTATCTGACACCGTTCTTGTGCGTAGGAGCATCGGGGGTTAAAGCGGCAACCCCGCGGCAGGTAGAGCAAGTTGGGTACTGTCCCTGATATAGTATTGAGTTTACTTACTCGTGCATCAAGACGGGGCACAGAGAGGAGCAGTCCTTGTGTATAAGGGTGTTGGGGGTGGGCAAAAAGGTCATTGACAGGGGCTTCTTCCACAACCTGCCCGGCGTACATGACTATGACTCTGTCAGCCATATTAGCTACCACACCTAAGTCATGCGTAATGAGCATGATAGCCATGCCCATCTCTTCGCGCAGAGAATTCATGAGAATCATGATTTGTGCCTGAATGGTCACGTCTAACGCGGTTGTGGGCTCATCCGCAATTAACAGTTTTGGACTGCATGACAGGGCCATGGCAATCATGACCCGCTGACGCATACCTCCTGACAATTGATGTGGGTACTCATGCATCCGTTGTTCCGGCGCAGGTATATCCACTCTTTTAAGCATTCCGAGCGCCTTGTGATAGGCTTCCTGTTTACTCAAGGATTGATGCAAAATCAATGACTCTTCAATTTGGAAGCCGACAGTGAGCAACGGATTAAGGCTAGTCATAGGTTCCTGAAAAATCATGGCGATGTCGTTGCCACGGATCTGGCGCATGCGCTTTTCGCTAGCCTTTAGCAAGTCTTCTCCCTCAAAGATAACGGCACCTTGTTCAATACGTCCTGGCGGCGACTGGATTAGGCGCATGATAGTAAGGGCGGTTACGCTTTTTCCGCATCCGCTCTCTCCGACTATGGCAACGGTTTCCTGCCGTCCGATTTGGAGTGAAACCCCCTCTATCGCAGGAACAACACCTTCTTTAATATGAAACGTAGTCCGAATATTCCTAACATCAATAAGCACGTCTGGCATGTACGGTCTCCCTTCAGAGCGCTGTGGCTTGTAGCTATTTTAGTTTAGGATCTAGGGCATCCCTTAAGCCGTCACCGACAAAGTTAAAAGCGAGAACAGTTATGAATATAAGCATACCTGGGAAAAAGGTTATCCAAGGCGCCTGCCGTAACACAGCGCGACCTGCATCAAGGATACTGCCCCAGCTTGGTGGATCAATGATGCCCACGCCAATGAAGGCGAGACCTGCTTCTGCGAGAATAGCGCCTCCAATGCGCAAAGTTGCTCCTACAATTATCGGCGCGACGGTGTTCGGCAGGATGTAACTCAGGGCAATGCGGTAATTCTTGACTCCGAGAGATCTAGCGGCTTCTACGAATTCCATTTCTCTAAGGGACAAAAACTGTCCGCGCACTGTCCTTGCCAAGGACGGCCAAGAGGTTAGGCCTATTACTAGAACGATGTTGGTTACTGTCTTAGGCAGTACGGCGGCAATAGTTAGTAGCAGGAACAAAACGGGGAAGGCCATAAAGACATCAGTAAGTCTCATAAGAATGTCGTCAACCCATCCGCCAAAATAGCCTGCTACAACTCCGACTAGTGTTCCGACGATAACTGCAACAAATGCAGCGGTAAAACCAACGATGAGGCTGATGCGACCCCCCAACAGTGCCCGACTGAACACGTCACGTCCAAGTCTGTCCGTGCCCATAAGGTGCTCGCGGCTTGGGGCTTGGAGGGATCTGCTTGGCATCACTTCACGATAGTCGTGGCGGGAGATCTGCGGGGCCGCTATGGCAGCTACTGAGATAAGCAGCAAAAAGAACAGAGAAATCATGGCCAGCTTATGCCTTTTGAACCGATACCAGACTCCTTGGAGGTAGGTCTCTTCCGCAGGCATTTCTGGTAAAGTTAGTGACGGTTGCTTCTGAATAGGCAGGTTCATATTTGCACCATTCCCTATTAGTATTTGATGCGGGGATCTACAACTACGTATAACATGTCGGCAAGGAAGCTCCCCGCTATAACCATGAATGCACCAATCATGTTAAAGGCCATAACCACTTGGTAATCTCTTTTTAAAATGGAGTCTACAGCTAGTTGACCAACTCCCGGCCAGCTAAAAATACGCTCAATGACTACGGACCCGCTGAGAAGCACGCTGAAGGTTAGGCCAAACAGGGTGACAATAGGCAGCAGTGCATTTCTGAGGGCGTGTCGGGTAATGACTCTCAGCTCTGATAGTCCCTTGGCCCGGGCAGTTCGAATGTAATCCTGATGAATGACGTCAAGCATGCTGGCGCGCATGAAGCGGGTCAGCGCAGCTAGTCCGGTCAGCACGACCACAGATAGCGGAAGTACCATATATCTCACCCGGTCAAGTAGCCATACCGAGAAGGCTACTTCCTTGAATTCCACACCATAGGTCGCCATACCCGAGAGTGGCAGATCAACCTTGAGCCCCACGTAGTACAGCAGCAGTAGAGCTAGCCAGAAGGCGGGCATCGCTTGGCCTAAGAATGTTATCAGCGTAACAGTATAGTCAAACACCGAATATTGCTTTACAGCAGATATGATTCCTGTCGGTAGGGCAATTAGGTAGATGAATACCATTCCAATGAGATTTAGGGCCAGGGTTGCGGGTAGCCTCTCCATAATCATCTCCAGCACTGGTCTGCCAGTATGAAAAGAGGTGCCGAAATCACCTACTACTACCCGTGATACCCATTTCCAGTATTGCACCGCCTCATGCCGATCAAGACCGTAGGCTGTGCGTATAGCTGCCAAGTCTTCCCCGGAAAGCATGGATGAATCAATTAGGAAGTCAGTAGGACCCCCAGGGGCCAGGAGCATTATAACGAAGGAGATTATGGACACTCCCAACAAAAGGAGTACAGCCTGTATCGTTCTGTTCAATATGTAACGCGCCATATTTTAACATCCTTTCTGTATAATGGCATGACAAAAAAAGGGCGCGGCACTGTGCAGGGGGCTCATGATGAGAGGCACGAGCTCTTGGTGGACACCCTTTTCCTAAATTCTTAAGTACTCCATAGCTAGGTCCTTCTCCTGCTAGTTGTTGAATTTCTGCATGGTATTATTTGAATTGCATCCAAGGAGGATTAGTTCATGTTTGAGTGTAATGTAACATCTGATAAAGTAGGACGGTATTAGGGGGATGTATGATGAAAATTACTGTGGGTGAGTTGCTGCAATTGCCAGCGATGAGGGGGGCCGAGCTGATTGCCGGCCAAGGCGGATTGGACAGAATAATTACCTCGGTGAATATCATGGAAGTTCCGGAAATCACCCGTTACATCAAGGGGAATGAACTGTTGCTGACGACAACTTATCCAATCAAGGATGATATAAAAGCTCAGAGGAGATTAATCATAGACCTTCATCGCGAAGGGGTAGCAGCGTTGGCTATCAAACCCATTTTCTATGGTAATGAAGTCCCTGCTGTCATGGTTGAATTGGCCAATGAGTTGAATATTCCTTTGATTCGTTTACCAGACGATGCTTCGTTTAATGATATATTAAACCCTGTACTGGGGGAAATTCTCAATCGCCAAGCCAGTATTTTGCGCCGTAACGAAGAGACCCATCAAGCCTTGACAGCGATTGTGTTGGCAGGAGGCAGCTTGGAGGAAATAGCGCAGATGCTGGCAACCCTTCAAGGGTGCCCTATTTCAATCCACTCGGCAAACTGGCAACGCTTGATTTTTTCTGTCCCCCTACAGATTTCGGAGCACGTGCCAGGAAGCACGCTCCAAGCAATGAAGGAGCTTGCACTTGGGCTAAACGAAAACCTAATGAAGATGGATGCCCTGCACGCAGCCGATGGTCATTACCGCGTGGTGCGCGATGGGCTAACACTCGCCTTCCGTACCCACCCCGTTACTGTAGCTCGTGAGACATTTGCCCATCTAGTTGTCTGGCTATTTTTACCTGACTCCACTGGTTATGATATCTTGGCTATGGAACAGGCGTCTACGGTAGTGGCGCTTGAAATTACTAAGCTTCGGGCCGTAGCCACAGTCGAGCAGAGATTCCGCAGTTATTTCATAGAGGATATCATACAAGGGAAAATTGAGTCGCGCTCTATTGCAATTTCCAGAGGCGTTTCCTATGGCTGGGACTTGGGAGCGTCGTTTATCCCCGTGCTCCTAGAAATAGATGAGTTTCGCCGTTTCTATCACCAGCCGGAGCCTAGCCCCGCACAGATATTACGTCGTCTCTGGAACGCAGTATCGGTGTCAACGGCTGTTTATGCCCGCGGATGCATCGTCGTAGACCGAGGAACGAGAATTCTAGCATTGCTGCGCGCCACAGGCTCAGTGGGTGGACAGGATGCGGGGCAAATTATCGGGGGAATGGCCGAGATGATCAACGAAGAGTTGCGTGAACAAGAGAATGTGTCGGTGTCCTTTGGAGTAGGGAGGAGAATAGAGGACATTTTGGGTCTGCGTACGGCTCTTAATCAGGCTACTGCCGCCCTCGAAATCGGCCAACTTATCAACGGTCCTGCCTCGGTTACTAGCTTCGATGACCTCGGCTTTTATCGGGTGCTCTTTGCCAACCACAACAGAGATGCAATGAACCAATTTAGTCAGGATTTACTAAGGCCACTGTTAGAAAGTGACAGGAGTCATAACACTGACTTCATCCACACCCTAGAGATAGTCCTAAAGTGTAACGGGAATCTTCGCGCCGCTTCCAGGGAGTTGTTCGTTCACTACAATACCTTGCGATATAGGGTGTCGCGAATTGAGGAAATGACTAAGCTCGATCTTGGTTCGTTTCAAGGCATGCTGAATTTACAGATAGCCCTGATGATACAGCGTATGAATCGGCATCGGAGTGCAGAATAGTCTGACTTTTACCAAGTAAATACCCCCCTGCTTATTACATAGTGCCAATGAAATGGGCGTTTTTTCGTAGTTTCATCACATATATTCTAATTATTCCATCTGCTATAATGAGGCTGAGAGGCACTGTGCAGTTACTGTACGAAAGGAGATGGAGTATGCTAACAAAATACGCTGTCAAGCCGCAGTCTTACCAAGACTCGGTTCAGTTGATGGCTATTTCTAGCCATCTGATGACTGTCCCGGGCATAGAATTGGCGGCGGCTGTAATGGGTACAGAATCCAACCGGGCTACGCTAGAGCAAGGTGGTTTTGTCTTAGATGGTTCCGTCAAGGCGGGGCCGGAGGACATTATCATCGCCCTGCAGGGACGTAATGAAGCTGCGTTTGCAGAAGCCTTGCAAGCATTTGACAAAATGGTGCAGCCGAGGACCGTTATTTCTGGTGATGGTCTGCCCAAACAAGGCCCCCGCTCTATGCGTAGTGCGCTAAAGTATCTTCCGGGGGCAAACTTAGCCGTGATTTCCGTTCCTGGCCCCTATGTGACAGGCGAGGCCTTCAAAGCCCTATATGCAGGACTCAACGTCATGATTTTTAGTGACAATGTTTCCCTGGAGGATGAGGTAGCCCTGAAGAGAATAGCTGAACAGAAGGACTTATTTGTGATGGGTCCTGATTGCGGTACAGCTATTATTAATAGCACCCCTTTGTGCTTTGCTAACGTAATTAAACGAGGACCAATAGGAATTGTAGGCGCGTCTGGCACTGGGATACAGCAGACTACGGTTCTGATAGATAGGCTTGGATCTGGGGTTAGCCACGCCATAGGCACTGGTGGCCGAGACTTGTCAGACGCGGTCGAGGGCATTACCATGTTGATGGGGATAGACGCTCTTGAGAAAGATGAAAACACGAAGGTAATTTTGCTTGTTTCTAAACCCCCAGGTGCAAACACATACACGAAGGTGTTAAGTCGTGCGCTAAAGAGTATCAAGCCAGTAGTCGTAGCGTTCCTAGGTGGACATGCACAGGAAGTCGCTGAAGAAGGCGTTTATAGTGCAGCGAATTTAGAGGAGGCGGCAGCTAAGTCGGTGGCCCTGGCAACTGGCAAGGACCCCAGATCTGTCCATTTTGCGTTTTCGCGGGAGGGGTTGGATGAACTCGTTGATAGAGAACTGAAGCTTTTGGGGCCGGAGCAGTTGTACGTCCGCGGGCTGTATTCAGGAGGGACTCTGGCCGACGAAGCCACGGAGATCTTAAAACCCATGTTGGGGGAGGTTAACAGCAACGTATTAAGCCAACCCGGCACAATCAATGCCCTGCGGAGTAATGGACACGCCATCATTGACCTTGGTGATGACGAATTTACTAAAGGCAGACCACACCCCATGATTGATCCTTCTTATCGCGTGGAGCGCTTGCTTCAGGAGAGCCAGGATGCTACTGTTGCCGTTATCCTGTGCGATGTGGTGCTGGGCTATGGGTCTCATCCAAATCCGGCCGGAGCCGTAGCAAATGCCGTAAGATCGTTTAAAGGCAACTCACATCGCTACGTCGCTGTGGTGGCGTCGGTGTGTGGGACCGAAGGCGATCCTCAGACACTCAGCAATCAGGAGGACGTTTTGCGTCAGGCAGGTATTGTCGTTTTGCCCTCCAACGCTTGTGCCGCTGAATTTGCCGGGAAGCTGGCTGCCGCGTGTTGCGAGAGGAGGATAACTTAGTGAGCAAGGATAATTTTCTGGATGCGACTTTGCAGATTATAAATGTAGGGCTGGAGTCCTTTGCTAGCGACCTTAAAGCTTTCGGGACTGAAGTCATTCACGTAGATTGGCGGCCCCCGGCGAAAGGGGACCCGTATCTAAACACAATTCTCAAGGCTGTGGAATCAAGGGGAGAAGTCATAGATGCTGCGAATAAAGTGGCGATAGAGCGCATGCTCGCTGCGCATCCTGTGTTTGTGGATGTTGGCTCAGCCCTCGAAACCATTCCTGGCTTTACGCCAAAGACCATATTGCACGCAGGTCCTCCCGTAACGTGGGAGAACATGTGCGGCCCCATGCAGGGTGCAATCATCGGCGCGCTGATGCATGAAGGTCGCGCCACCGATGAAGCCCAAGCCAGAGAAGCTGCGGCTTCTGGTGAGTACACCTTTGCGCCATGCCACCACTACGACGCGGTAGGCCCGATGACAGGTGTTATATCGGCCAGCATGCCGGTGATCGTGGTTGAGGATAAGAATACCGGCAGGAGGGTTTATAGTAACTTCAATGGCGAAGGTAAGGGAAAGAAGGCTCTTAGCTTCGGGGCCTTTGGCCCTGATGTAGAGGAGATTCAGGTGTGGTTAAGGGATGTCTTTGCTCCTTTCCTAAAGCAAGTGGTTTACGCTCTGGGCGGCATAGATCTCAAGGCTATTATGGCTCGAGCTTTGCAGATGGGCGACGAAGTACATAATCGCCATGTGGCGGCTACATCGCTCTTGGTACGCGAGATTTTCACTGCTATGAGCATGGTTAAGGTTCAGCCTAATGACCTCGTGCGCATAGGCAAGTTTCTTTATTACAATGATTTTGTTTTTCTCAATTTCTCTATGGCGGCCTGTAAGTTGATGACTTTGGCCGCCCATGATGTACCCAATAGCACGTTGCTGACTGCGATTTCGCGCAATGGCGTCGAGACAGGCATTCGAGTCAGCGGTCTGGGCGACAGGTGGTTCACTGCTCCTGCGCCACAGATTAAGGGACTGTATTTCCCCGGCTTTACTGCTGATGATGCTAACCCTGATATCGGCGACAGTGCCATAACGGAAACAGCTGGTGTAGGGGGATTTGCTTTGGCAGCTGGCATTGGTTTAGTCAAAATGGTCGGAGGGACAGCCGTTGATGCCATAGCCTATACAAAAGAGATGGGAGAAATCACGCTTGCGCGGAGCCCCATGTTCTTAATTCCAGTCCTTGAGTTCGAAGGCACCCCCACCGGAGTCGACATTCGGCGAACAGTTGAAACGGGGATTTCCCCCGTCATTAACACAGGAATCGCCCATCGCAAAGCTGGCATTGGAATGGTGGGCGCTGGCATAACTAGGGTGCCAATGGAGTGTTTTGCCAAGGCGCTCTCTGCATTTGCTGATAGACCCGCACGGGGATAAACCCAAAGATTCAATAAAAAGGAGGAAGAATGTTGTTGCGAAAATGTCTGGTAGTAGTGGTTGTTGTAGCCATGTTGTTAATTGGGTATGTGGCGCCTGCGATTAGCTCTGCTTCCCAAGTTCCCATCAAGGTCATAGTCAATGGCAAAGAATTGATGAACCTTGAGGTCCCTCCCATAATGCAGAATGCTCGTGTTCTAGTGCCCTTTAGAGCGATATTCGAGGCTCTAGACGCTAAGGTCGGCTGGAACGATAGTACCAGCCTGGTCAGCGGATACTTGGGTAGGACTGCAGTTTTCTTAGTTCCTGGGCAGAAGACGGCCTGGCTTAACGGCGCAGCTGTACAAGTTGACTCAGCTCCCATCATTCATAGTGGGCGCACCTTGGTACCGGTGCGATTTGTGTCAGAAGGATTGGGTGCCAAGGTTGATTGGGTGGAAGCTACTCGCACAGTGCACGTAACCTTAGCACCAGGCACCACGCCTCCCTCGGGAGGTATCCTTACTCGCGGAATAGGAATTGATGCCGACACACTGAATCCTTTGTTTTCAAACAATAATATCTCTCTCTGGATAAACAGCCTCACTAACCTTGGCCTCATAAGGCTTGACGAGCAGCAGGAGCCCATTAATTCCTTGGCTGATAGGTGGAGCTGGAACCCCAGTACTCTTACCTACAGATTTTGGCTTAACTCCGGGGTTAAGTGGCATGACGGGCAGCCCTTCACTGCTGCCGATGTGAAATTCACCTTCGATACCATCCTCAACCCTGCATCTACGAATTTTCGTAAGGGTGATTTCGCCGCTTTACAGACAGTGACGGTAATTGACGACTATACTGTGGACTTCAAGTTGGCCAGAGTAGACGCGCCTTTTCTCAGTCGCATGACGCAGGGGATTATTCCCGCACATATTTTTGCCGCTGTACCTGTAGCGCAAATGGCTGCCCATGCCTATAGTCGCGCTCCCATTGGCACTGGCCCCTTTAAACTAGATCGTTGGGTGCCAGCTCAAACCATATCGTTGGTTGCCCATAAGGATTACCACTTGGAAGGCCCTTACTTGGATGGCATACTGCTCAAAGTGATCTTTGATAACGATGTAATGGCTTTGGCTTGGGAAAACGGTGAGCTAGATTGGCACACCTCTTTGCCCTCTGCCAGCGCCAGCAGAATGATGGTAGAATATGCTAGTAAAGCTTACTTCAAGAACGTAAACACGCTTGCGTACGAGTTTGTTCGTCCTAATATGGCGAATCCCATCTTGCAGGATGTTCGCGTTCGCCAAGCCCTGATGTATGCTTTGGATAGACCCGCCCTAGTCAATAGCCTCCTCGATGGACGGGCACAACTTATGCATGGTCACCAACTGCCGAATTCTTGGGCACATACAACAGGACTCAACGGATACAGTCTGGATAGAACTAAGGCCATTCAGCTTCTTGTGCAAGCCGGGTGGACGACGGTAGGCACAGACAAAATTCGCACCAATGCCAAGGGAGAGAGACTGACCTTTACATTACTAACCAATAGCCCCCACCCTCTGCGCGCGGACATGGCTACTTATCTTCAGGAGAGCTGGAGAAGGATAGGCGTCGACCTAAAGGTCCAGACCGTAAACTTCGGAGTACTGCTGGGGGTTCATCTGAATCGAAGCAATTTTGATCTGGTTCTCATTGGTCCTGGCATGCAGTCAGACCCTGATCCCTATATCTACTTCCATACGAGCCAAGGTCTTGTCAACGGAGTAATGGTGGGACGCAACAATGGTAATTGGAGCAACCCAGAATACGATCGCCTACTTGAGGCTGGCCGTGCCGTAGAAGACAGGACTGAACGCAAAGTTATTTACCAACAATTAGACAAAATGGTAAATAACGACTTGCCCTTCTTGCCTCTGCTTACAGTGATTGATGTCCACGGCATTTACAATAAGGTTCAAGGCATAGTGTGGGGGCTTAACGGTCCCATCTTCCCTGAACTCCTATACCTGGCTCGATAGCTGACTGAACAAAAACGGGGCCTGCCATAGGCGGCCCCGTTTAATATGGATTTATACATCAAATGCCAAACGGAGTCCAAAAAGAATGCCTACTAACTGATCAACTCCGGAGGTAGCTCCATAACTCAACAGTGCGCGGACTTGGGCTGTAGTATCCCTGGCATTCGCAGTCAGCAGACTGCAGATAAGCCCCTCGGCGATATCTGTGAGTTCTCCCCGGGCAGCAAAGTCTAGCATTTCACGACTAAGGCGATTGGTGCCTGTAGCAGCATATTCTAAGAGTGGACCAAAAGCAGAGTCCATTTTTCGGGTGACACCAGTTCGAGATTTAATCCCGAGTAGAAACGCCGCTATTAGGCCTGCCAATACGTCATCGCCCGAAGGAGTAAGCCCGGGCCCTAGACCAATGAGAGGCTTAGCTGCCGCTGCAAAACTGTCAGAAAACGTCGAAGATCTCATGTTCATAAGGCCATCCCACACTCGTTTGCCTAGCACATCTGTAAAAATAGGGGTTTTGGCACACGAGGAGCAGAGCCAAGCAATATGTGGCAATAAAGGTGCCAAGCCGCTCCCGTCAGTGAGCTCGACTGCGGCAAGCGCGGCGTGGTGGATTATTTGGTCTATAGAATCTCCCTCTGTCCTCGGGACATTGCCTTTGATCAAAGAGTAATACTCGGTTGCCAGTTGCAGTTGTATCTGCAGGGAGCCCACCAACAGCGTGGCGCCGGCCTGGCATACGGGTAAGCCACGACTAATGCCTAATGAGACAAAACCGGGCTGATCAGTTAGATTAGTAACCACGTTAGTGGGGAAATTAGGCGTTCCTGCGGTCGAGAAGGAGACAATCTGACCCGAGTAAGTGTGGATGTTAAAAGCCCGTCTAAAAGAACTGTGAACTTCACCAAGCAGGTCCTCATTCGCGTGGAGTATGCTCTGAGCAGCATAACCTATAGACGATGCGTGTACAACTTTCATGTCGAGGCCTCCTTGTTACTATCTCTACTCACTATAACACGGAGCGCCTGAGATATGAGGTTGAAGAGGATTCAAATAGGGAAAAGAAAAATTATTATGGAGGAATGAAACATGCCAGAGAAAATTGTAATAGCCTTCGGAGGCAATGCCATACTGCGCGCTAAGCAAAAAGGTACAAGTGAGGAGCAGAGAGCAAATATCTATGCTGCTTGTAAGCCCGTGGCAGACCTAGTTGCTCAGGGTCACCAAGTCATCATTTCTCACGGTAACGGGCCCCAGGTGGGCGCGGTATTGCTACAAAACGAGGTGGCACAAGCTCATACTCCAGCCATGCCCCTAGACATATGTGGCGCGGCTACGCAGGGGCAAATTGGTTACATGATTCAGCAAATATTAGGAAATATGCTAAAGGAGCAAAACATTCCCTGCACGGTTGTTAGCCTTGTCACGCAAGTGGTAGTCAATAAAGACGACAGTGCCTTTCAAGCTCCGACCAAGCCCATTGGCTCTTTTTACAGCAGCGAAGAGGCTTCTTGCTTAGGTAGCGAAAAGGGCTGGGTTATGAAGGAAGATATAGCTAGAGGAGGATGGAGGCGGGTAGTTCCCTCGCCCGATCCTATCAGTATAGTAGAAAGAGAGGCTATTAACCTCCTTCTCGATAGCGGTGTTTTGGTGGTTGCCTCAGGTGGTGGGGGCATACCTGTGGTCCAAGTACCGGAGGGCCATATGGGAGTAGAGGCAGTCATTGACAAAGACCTAGCGGCACAGCGGTTGGCTCAAGACGTAAATGCGCAGACGCTCATGATCTTGACCGATGTGTCAGAGGTGGCAGTAAACTTTGGGACACCACAGCAAGAAAACATCAGACACATGACTGTCCGCCAAGCAGAAGACTACTATGCACAGGGTCACTTTAAAGCGGGCAGCATGGGGCCAAAGGTTTTGGCAGCAATTTGCTTCCTAAGGAGTGGCGGCACCCGTTCAATCATCACTTCATTGGAGGCTGTTTCGCGGGCATTAAGAGGAGAAGCAGGCACGATAATCACCACTACCTAGCCCAATGTATAAATACGTACGCGATGTAAGGGGGTGCATTTTTAGGTGAAACCTGTCCTAAGATTGTTCATATTGGCGACCTGTCCTTATTGCCAGCAGGTTATGAAGTGGATGGAAGAACTAAAAGGTGAAAATGAAAACTATGCGGCAATAGAAGTCGCACTTATCAATGAAAAACTCCAGCCGGAGCTTGCCGCACAATACGACTATTACTTAGTGCCCACATATTTTATCAATGCCAACAAGGTCCATGAGGGGGCTGCCAGTAAAGAAACCGTGCGCAATGTGTTTGAAAAGTTCTTGGCCCAGTCGTAAGAGGCGTTAGAATACATAAGAAGTAGCCCCGGAGCATCCGCTTCGGGGTTTTGCTATTCCTCAGCATTAGTGGCTTAAGTTGTTTTACCCGCACATAATCCCCCGCGTCTGATATAATAATTTCGTATGTAGGCAGCATGCGCTATGCAGTAATATCTTTCGCAAGAGCTAGCATGAGTGGACAGGAGTGAGGCTGAGTGTTTGACCTCAAGGAACACAACAATGTCATAACGGACGAAAACTACCGACGTTTGTACCAAGCTAGCATAATTATCTTAACCGTAGGTACAATAACGGCTGTCTATTTTCTGCTTGTCCTTAAGCGGCCTCTGTACCTCGCCTATGTCATAATTCCGCTTAGCCTAGTTAACATCGGCCTTTGGCATGTAAGTATGTTGGGAGACTGGGCTAGGAAAGCTTTAATATATATCAACATTGTTGTGCCTTTAGTTGTGGGCGGCCTGTGGAATGTACTGTTGCGAGGGACCCCTCTAGCATTACCTAGTTACATGTTTATGATCACTTTTGTGGCTGGTGTATTCTTACTCAGACCACAAACTACGTTGGCATTTTTTGCGGCGTCCCAGGCGCTCTTTTTGTGGAGTCTACATCAGTATCCATTCCATGATGAGTGGTTGCAGTCCTCATATATCTTGCACGCCGTGGTCTTTACGGTACTGGCGTGGGTGTTATCTGGTATGCTTTTTCGGGCTAACAATAAGCTCATCCAGGAGAAACGTCTATTCGAGGGGCTTTATGTGACGGATAGACTAACTGGGCTTTACAATAGACATAAGCTTGATGAGGAGCTGAGCAGAGAAATCGTCAGAGCAGATAGATATAATACTCCGCTATCTCTTTTTTTAGTGGATGTGGACAGATTTAAGGCAGTAAATGATGAATACGGTCACCTCGCGGGGGACTCTGTGCTGCGCCAAATCGCAGAAGTCATGCACTCGTCCTTGCGTAAGACGGATATCCTAGGTAGGTGGGGTGGTGAGGAGTTTATGGTTATTTGTCCGAATACAGATGTTGGAGGTGCTCAGTTAGTCGCAGAGCGGGTGAGAGAGAGTGTATGCAAAACCCAGTTCACGAGTGGTAAAACCGTTAGTCTATCTATAGGGTTGGACCATTACATCGTTGGTGAGAGTATAGAGACTGTCCTTCAGAGAGTGGACGGCCTCTTGTATCAGGCCAAGCAAAGTGGTGGCAACAGGGTAGTGAAGGTCACCTCTCAATCTGCTGATTCCACGACTGGCCGGTTGATATGATGGTTGCGTGATGACGAAGGTTGATGTGTAGATGAAAGTGAGGTGAGGGTTTGCAGAGCAAAGTGGCGAAGGTTAATTTAGAGATGGGAATGCCTTCTGTTGAATCGGCCCTTCAGACTATGCATAACGCGCTCTCCACTCACAAAAGGCAGGGAACGAAGGCAGTGATCCTTATCCATGGTTATGGATCGTCAGGAACAGGCGGGGGGATTAAGGCCGCTGTAAGAAGGGCCCTAGGCGACACGAGCCTGCGTGGTATCGTAAGGGCTTACGTGGGCGGGGAAAACTGGACTCTACAGAAACGTGAGTTCATAGGCATATGTAAGTCGCTAGACGAACACGACCGCTCGCTGTCTGCTAACGAAGGCGTCACGATTGTCTTACTAAGATAGAAACAGCTTGGCTATGGCCAAGCTGTTTACCAATGATATTCATTCTATGGCCGTAGCGAGATTTCTTTCGTATGATAGGATAGAGTGTAGTATAGAAGTACTGACATGTAAGGGGAGTTTCAGGTGGAACGTATTCGCAATAAGGAGTTACTGGCGAAAATTATGTCGGCGGGACAAGCTGCTCTTTTAATCAAAGATGGCATGAATATTGGTGCTAGCGGGTTTACGCCTTCAGGTTATCCTAAGGCTGTGCCCCTTGCCTTAGCCAACCGTGTCTTAGCTGGGGAGAAGTTGAAGGTAGGGTTATTTACAGGCGCCTCCGTCGGTGACGAACTCGATGGGGCATTGGCGCGAGCTGGCGCGATATCTAGGCGTCTACCGTATCAAACTAACGAGTCTATGCGTAAGGCAATTAATTTTGGTTCCACCAGTTTTGTGGATATGCATCTTAGCCACACTCCGCAATATACCCGTTATGGTTTTTTAGGGCCCATAGATGTCGCTATTGTAGAAGCAGTGGCCATCACCGAAGAAGGTCATATAGTTCCCTCAACATCGGTGGGCGCGACGCCCGCCTATGTTGAGATGGCGAAGATGGTTATTGTAGAGATTAATACCAGCCAACCCTTGGAGCTTGAAGGCATGCACGACATTTATACCTCGCAATCTCCTCCTGCAAGATCTCCCATCCCCCTCACAGCAGCGGGAGACCGCATTGGTACTCCGTATATATCTTGCTCGCCGGACAAAATTGTAGCGATTGTGGTCTGTGACATCGTCGACAATGTCCGCCCTTTGGCACCCATAGACGACTGCTCTCGTATGATATCCCTGCATATGATGGAGTTCCTAAAGCGTGAAGTTAAAGAGGGTAGGCTTCCTAGCAATCTGCTTCCCCTCCAGTCTGGGGTAGGAAACGTTGCTAATGCTGTGCTGGCAGGTCTGCTCGACTCCGACTTTGAGAACATGACCTGTTATACAGAAGTCATTCAGGATTCTATGCTTGATCTGTTGGACTCAGGTAAGGTGACCATAGCCTCTGGTTGTTCAGTAACCCCTTCGGCGGAAGGTTTGGTGAGGTTTAAAGAGAAGATCGGATTCTACCGAGATAAGATCACTCTTCGCCCCCAAGACGTCACTAATCACCCAGAGATTGCCAGCCGTTTGGGAGTAATCTCTATGAATACCGCTATTGAAGTAGATATCTACGGCAACGTTAATAGCACTCACATCATGGGCCAACAAATGATGAATGGCATTGGGGGCTCAGGGGATTTTGCTCGTAACGCCTATCTAACCATCTTTGCAACCCCCTCTATAGCCAAGAATGGGGCTATTTCGTCGATTGTGCCGATGGTTTCTCACCACGACCATACCGAGCATGACGTAATGGTCGTTATTACTGAGCGAGGCGTTGCCGATCTCAGAGGTCTCAGTCCCAAGGAGCGCGCCCAGCTCATAATCAGCAATTGTGCTCATCCAGATTATCGGGAGATGCTTTTAGATTACTACGAACGGGCTCAGCTCGGTATGCACAAGCACACCCCGCACCTACTAGGCGAAGCGCTATCATGGCACCAAAGGTTCATAGAGACAGGAACCATGAAGAAATAACGATAATATTTTGGCGACATAAATAATCTTCCCTGAGCAGGAACGCTAAACGCCGAGCAGAATAATTAACAAACGGTGCTAATTTCAAGGGAGGTAAAAACTAATGAACCTCGGGAAATTCCCTCGTCGTATTTACTCACACGCCCCTACCCCTATCGAGAAGCTTCCTCAGTTTTCGGCTGCACTAGGTGGACCAACTATTTTTGCAAAGCGAGATGATTTACTCGGCTTAACTTCTGGAGGCAATAAGACACGTAAGCTTGAGTTTTTGCTAGCCGATGCCCTAGCAGGGGGTGCAGATACCCTAATTACTTGTGGAGCGGTACAGTCTAACCATTGTCGCCTTACCCTAGCGGCAGCAGTCAAAGAAGGGCTGAAATGTCGGCTCGTTCTAGAAGAACGTGTCCCCGGTAGCTATAATCCGTTTTCTAATGGTAACAATTTCCTGTTTAGGTTGTTAGGAGTAGAAACTGTTAAGGTAGTAACTGGTGGCTCTAACATGATGGAAACCATGCAGGTACTGGCAGCCGATGTAGCTAGCGAAGGTCGCACACCCTACATCATCCCCGGTGGTGGTTCTAACCCTATTGGTGCTACAGGGTACGTGCAGTGTGTGCAGGAGTTGCAGCAGCAAATGTTTGAGCAGAGCTTAGATTTTGACTATCTAGTTGTGCCTAGCGGGAGCGGTGGAACTCATGCCGGTATCGTGGTAGGTGTTTACGGCAATAACCTTAACATCCCGGTTTTAGGTATGAACGTTAGTCGTAATAAGGATGTTCAGGAAGAGCTCATCTATAACCTAGTTAAGACTACTGCTGCCCACGTAGGCAGTGCTATACCACCCCGCGAAAGGGTAGTCTGTTTTGATGAATATGTGGGTGCCGGGTATTCACGCCCCACACCTGGCATGATTGAAGCAGTACAGCTGCTAGCAAAAACGGAGGGGATATTGCTCGACCCAGTATACACTGGTAAGCAGATGGCTGGTCTAATCGACCTAGTGCGCAAGGGGTACTTTAAGGCAGCGGACAAAGTCTTGTTCCTGCATACCGGTGGCTCACCAGCCCTCTATGCCTACAGCGATGTAGTCCTACCATAGAGTTAAGCAACTCAGTAAGCACAGGAGATCAGCGTTTGCTGGTCTCCTTTTCATCATCCTGTTCATGGAGAGCCTGTTGTAGTTGCATTGCGTACCTCTGCAGCCGGGGATATATCCCATTGTTTACCTTGCGTCCATAGGACTACAATC
Organism: Bacillota bacterium; assembly: GCA_009773495.1. GTDB lineage: Bacteria > Bacillota > UBA994 > UBA994 > UBA994 > WSXW01. Next base: position 65,086 of record WSXW01000004.1, on the reverse strand, counting down.
GCCAGACAAATGCCCATGACTACGAATACGATGGGGATGCCAAATATTTGACCAATGTATCCACCCATTACCGGGCCAATGGCAGCACCGAGCTGACCAAAACTATTGCTAAGACTTAAGGCACGGCTACGGAAGTTGTGGTGAACAGCCTTGGCGATAACCGCATTAGTTGACGGCATCACTGCCGCTATGAATAGACCGAAGCCAAACCGCAGTCCTCCCAGGATGTATATATTACGAGCAAACGCTAGCATAAAGCTTAAGACTGCAGCTCCCAACAGCCCCGTACGTAGGACTTTGATGTACCCCTTGGCTTGACCTAAACGTCCCCACCTAGGAGCGGCAAGCACCGTTGCCATGCCAGCAACAGAAAAGATAATTCCGGTAATGACTGACGGGTCCCTATCACCTACTAGCGATTTAATGAAAATAGGTAGCACGGGTTGGATAATCATAAATGATAGGTTAAAGACCATTAGCAATAAGAACATCTGTAACAACAGAGGGTTGCGCACAGCTAATTTTACATCGCCCACGATATCACTTTTGAGGCTACGGTCACCATTGTTTATCTCTGTGGTGCCAAAGGTGCAGATCAAAGTAGCGACAAAAAGACTAACTCCTGCAATCAACAGTGTTTGCTGTACTCCAAAATAGAGGCTTAGATAACCCCCTACCATCGGTCCCACGACGGTGCCGAAGGCTCCACCTGTTTGAATGGTGCCGAGGGAAGTGCCCAGTTGCTCTTCGGGTGTATTACACGCCACCATAGCGATAGCTGTGGGGATAAACCCATTAAAAACACCAAGTAGTAATCTGAGAAAAACTACTTGCATAGGGCTAGTCGCAAAAGCCATGAGGATGTAAGTAACGCCAATGCCGACCCCAGCTCGTACGAGCTGGGGCTTGCGCCCGTATTTGTCGGCCAAAGACCCCCACACAGGTGCTAAGGCTGCGCTGGTATAGAATGTGGCCGCAAAAGCCCAGCCGGACCATACATTAAGGTTTTGGTCTACTCCCACCTGATGCAAAAGCATTGGGAGGAAGGGGCTAACTAGGGAGAAGGAGATACCCGCGAAGACTGTGCCGATCCAGAGAACGATGAGGTTGCGTCTCCATAATTCCATTTGTGTTAGGCCTCCTAGTTGCTTTAGTACAAGCATTACGTACGCAATGATTGTACTCCTTCTAAGCCCGAAATACTAGGTAAACGGAACAGAAGCGTAACCGCAGTGTATACTGGGGGGGGGTAATGGCACAGTTTTTAGAGGAATATTTTGACAACCTCTTGCTGCGAAGCGTTGGCAAGTACGACTTGATGGAGTGTATTCCATACAGCTTCCGATGCGAAAGACCGAATTCCGAGGGATTCTTTTTTCTTTCGCCCTTGAGAATCGAGTGCAAGATGTTAGAAACCTCGCGCTCATACACCTAGGAATAATCTTACGGGGACGCATCGCCAATCGCTCCCTAGAGCTTGTTTATCTGACTGGCCGAGTACGCAGCGCCAAAGCCGTTATCAATGTTCACTACTGTAACACCACTAGCGCAGCTATTAAGCATGGTTAAGAGGGCCGCCAGCCCTCCAAAGCTAGCGCCATAGCCTACGCTGGTGGGTACGGCAATGATCGGCTTATCCACCAGACCACCAACAACACTGGCTAGGGCACCCTCCATGCCTGCCACCACAATAATTACCTTAGCTTTTCTGATTAAATCTAGGCGGCTAAACAGACGGTGCAAACCTGCTACACCAACATCAGTAATTTTCTGCACTGTGTTGCCTAAGATGCGGGCTGTCTCATACGCTTCCTCCACTACAGGCAAATCCGATGTACCTGCAGCCACAATAGCAATATAAGAAGGGGTAGGGGGGTGCACAGTGTTATAGATGCTTATGGTGCGCCCAAGGTAGTTATATTCGGCGTGGGACACTACCCCTTGAACAGCCACGAAGATCTCCTGCGAGGCACGTGTTATGAGGATGTTATTACCCCTTTGGTGCATCGCGCGAACGATGCCTACGCATTGCTCGCAGGTCTTGCCTTCGCCGTAGATTACTTCTGGGCAACCTACCCGCAAGCTACGGTGATGATCGACCATGGCATAATCTAGGTTTTCGAATGGCAGGTCCCTGAGCCTATCCATAGCTTGTTCCACAGATACACTGCCTTGCTGTACGTTTTTCAATAGGGTCTGAATACTGGTTTTATCCACAGTTACACCTTCTCGTTTAGTTTTAGTGCGTCATTCATGCTACCTGTGCGGTACCCACTCATATCTAGAGCCACTTGCTTAAAGCCGATGCTGGTGAACTCCCGCACAATCTGCCGAAACAGTTCCATGTCAAGTAAACTGGGTAGCGAGGCAGTATCGACCTCGATCTTGGCAAGGTCCCCAAATTTGCGCACCCGTACCGCCTTATAGCCGAGTGCCATCATAAAGACCTCGGCCTGCTCGATCATGCGCAAAGCGTTGAGTTCTAGTGGGGTACCGTAAGGCAAACGGGTTAGCAGGCAGGCATAGGCAGGTTTATTCCAAGTGGGGAGTCCTAGAGCCTCGGATAAATCCCGCACATCTTGTTTGGTCATGCCCACCTCCTTGAGAGGGCTTTCGACGGCCAGTTCACTTAAGGCCCGTAGTCCAGGTCGATAATCCTTGAGGTCATCTACATTAGTACCGTCGGCCACTACCTCAATACCATATTCACGAGCACAAGCGATAATCTGGGCGAATACTTCCTTCTTGCACAAGTAGCACCTGTCCGGGGGGTTATCCGCAATGGACATGGGTGTACCCGTCTCAATAATGTAGTGTCGCATACCGTATTTATGGGCTATTTCCTTAGCCTCTAGGAGTTCCCAATCAGGGATGTAGGGTGATTTAACTGTGATGGCAATGGCCTTGTCACCCAAGTGCTTGGTCGCCAAGACGGCAAGTAAGGTCGAATCAACCCCACCGGAAAACGCTACAGCCACACTTTTTTTAGTTCGGAAATACGTTTGTAGAATTTGTTCAAAATTTATCATGTTATGCCTCCACATAAGGTAGAATTTTGGTGTAAAGCGCCTTAATGGTGAGCCCGTTCGTCAGGGCAATAGCCTGTAAGTCTTCGTACTCTGGTTTTTGGTTAATCAGTTGCCCTTTATAATAGGCTTGCTTAACAGATATCGTTCCCAAAGGGGTTTCAATCTTAACGAATTTACGCTCTAGCATTAGCTTATCAACAGTAGTGCGTCTGAGGCCAATGGTAGTCGTCTCACGAAATACTACATCTAACACCGCTTGCTCGCTTTCTGCTGGGTAAAGGATCGACAGCTTTACGCCTAGGCGCCCCTTTTTCATATAGATTGGAGTACGGTAAACGTCCACTGCCCCAGCAGCGAATAAACGGGCTTCCGTGTCGCCAAAGAATTCTGGATTCTGGTCATCGATATTTGTTTCAACCAAGTATTGTGTCGCGCGCTCCAGACCACGTCCTGGGGAATCCACCGTTCCCAGGTAGACTCGCAGCACATTCGGCTGTTCAAAGTCCTTGGTGCCTAGGCCGTAGCCAATCTTCTCCACAATAAGCGCTTCAGGACGGTAGTAGCACTTAACCAAGTGCCTGAGAATCGTTGCCCCCGTGGGCGTAGTAGCCTCTCCTTTGAGGCGTTGGGTAAACGGTATACCAGTGAGTAATTCTGCTGTAGCTGGGGCTGGTACAGGCATCAGCCCGTGGGCACATTTAACAAACCCTGAACCCACTTCCGGTGGCAAGGCGTATACAGCTTCAACTTGTAAGTACTCTAGGCAGATGGCAGCACCTACGATATCCACGATGGCATCGATTGCACCCACCTCATGAAAGTGGACTTCATCCTCAGTCTTGCCATGCACCTTAGCCTCCGCTACGGCTAACTGATGAAATATAGCTATAGCGCGGCTCTTAACAGCAATCGCTAATGAGCTATTCTCGATGATTGCCTTAACATCCGAAAAACTACGATGCTCATGGTGTTCACTACTAGGCCCATGGGCCTGTGCCGTGTGGTGTGTATGCTCGTGTTTATGGTCGCAGTCATGCTGATGTTTGGTTACAACAAGCTCCACATCGAATTTTGTACCTTCAATGCCCAGCTTAATTCGCTTACACGCGGTTAAGCGGTAGTGCTCCGACAAACCTAGCTTGGTAAGCTCGGCCTCCAAATGTTCAAAAGGTACTCCGACATCTAGTAAGGCCCCTAGGTTCATATCGCCGCTAATACCGGAAAAACAATCGTAGTATAATGCTCTGATAGTGTTCTCCCCCTTCTTGGCCTGCCTCTGTTACCAGGACGCAATATGTCCGTCGGTTCTAGCTTCGGTGCCGCCGCAGAGAACTCCGGTGACTGGGTCGCGCCAAATAATCTGGCCTCGGCCATAGCCGCCGCTATCTACCGTGCGTTGTACTTGGTGCCCCCTTCGCATCAGAGCCTGGGCGATATGGGTGGGGAAGTGCGGCTCAACCTGTATGGTCTTGCCGTCAGTCCACTGCCACCTAGGAGCATCTAGGGCTGCCTGTGGGTTTAGGTTAAAGTCGATAGTATTCATAATGACTTGCGCATGGCCTTGTGGTTGCATAAAACCTCCCATAACGCCGAAGGGTCCGACCGCCTGACCATCCTTAGTAAGGAAACCGGGGATGATTGTATGGAAAGTGCGCTTACCAGGTGCCAGCGCATTCTCGTGCTGTGCGTCTAGTGAGAAATTGTGCCCTCTGTTCTGCAGCGAAATACCGGTGCCGGGCACCACAATACGGGCGCCAAAGCCCATGTAGTTGCTCTGAATGTAAGAAACCATGTTGCCTTCGCCGTCCGCCGCCGCTAGATAAACGGTCCCGCCCTTAGGTGGTTCTCCCGGCTTCGGCATGAGGGCCTTTTCTCCGATGAGCTTTCGCCGTTCGGCTGCGTATTCTTCGCTAAGCAGTGCCTCGACTGGCATTTTCATATGCTTAGAATCCGTAATGTATTTAAGGCCATCCGCGAAGGCTAGCTTCATCGCTTCCATCTGTAGGTGGTAGCTCTCTACACTGTCCTTCTCTACAAAGTCGAAGCCCTTGAGGATATTGAGAGCAATCAAGGCGACGAGTCCTTGGCCATTGGGTGGAATCTCCCACACCGCATAGCCGCGATAGTTTACTGAGATGGGCTTAACCCATTCGGGGTAGAAATTTGCCAAGTCTTCCTTGCGAATAAAGCCACCATACTGGCGTGAGAACTCATCTATTTTGTCTGCGAGTTGGCCACGATAGAATGACTCCGACTTGGTTTGCGCAATTGAGCGGAGAGTCGCGGCATGACCAGGAGAACGCCACATTTCGCCGATTTCAGGTGGGCGCCCGCCGGGAGCAAAGGTTTCAAAGTAGTTCTGGTGTACGTCACCCTTTAGCTCGCGCATGTCATTTACTAACGCCTGCTTCCAATAGCGACCTAGAACTGGGGAGAGGGGATAGCCATTTTCTGCATAATCAATAGCAGGAGCTAAGACCTCAGTAAGAGGGAGACGCCCAAATTTGGCTGAGAGCGCGGCCCACGCAGCCGGGGCTCCTGGCACAGTAACAGGGGTCAAGCCAAATTTTGGCATTTCGATGTGACCTAGGGCCTGCACAGCCTTGATGGATAGTTCATTAGGAGCAGGACCACTAGAGTTTAGCCCATGAAGCTCACCCTTTACCCACACTAGGGCATAAGCATCGCTACCTATCCCATTTGAAGTAGGCTCGAGTACGGTGAGGCACGCGGCTGTGGCAATCGCTGCGTCAATAGCGTTGCCACCCTTCTTAATAATGTCTAGCCCTGCTTGTGCAGCAAGCGGTTGAGAAGTTGCTACCATGCCTTTTTTAGCATACACGCTCATTCGTTGCGAGGGATATGGATAATAAAGCGGGTCAGGATTCATGTATAGGCCTCCCTCAAAGTTCTTCGTCAGTCGTAATACTGTCTATATATATTATTAGCTTTGTTAGAGTAGATTCCTTCTATACGTTAATGTTTTCGGCAAACAATTATAAAAACAACCCCTCCACCGGCGTTTGGCTCGGGAAACTAAGGCTTTGGGGTTGGGACTTGCGGAAAGCCCAGACAACCTATAGAATATTCCGTAAAACATGGCGAAGCCGAAAGGAAGATGCAAGAATGGCTTTTTACTGCACTGAACCGTCACGAACGTTTAATGAATACCTGCTCATTCCTAATCTCACCACTAAGGAGTGCACCCCCGACAGGGTTTCGCTCAAGACGCCTATAGTGAGGTTCAGAAAAGGTGCAGAGCAGTGTCCTGTTACCATCAATGTCCCTTTTTCGTCGGCCATCATGCAATCAGTTTCAGACCATAACATGGCCATCGCCCTCTCAAGGTGTGGGGGGATATCCTTCATATTTGGGTCTCAAGCTATAAATCAGCAAAGCGAAATGGTACGTAAGGTTAAGAAGTATAAAGCAGGCTTCGTTGTGAGCGACTCCAATCTTAAGCCCGACGACACCCTGAAGGATGTTTTAGCGCTTAAGGAGCAGTCTGGCCATTCCACAGTTGCAGTTACTGAGGACGGCTCGCCTACGGGTAAATTGGTAGGGCTAATTGCTAGTCGCGATTATAGACTCAGCCGTACCGCCCTAGACACCAAGGTAAAGGAATTTTTCACCCCAGCCTCCTCGTTGATATATGGCAGAGAAGGCATCTCTCTCTCTGAGGCTAACGATATGATTTGGGAGCACAAACTTAATTGCTTACCCATTATTGACGATAATCACAACCTAGTCTACCTAGTCTTCCGCAAAGACTACGATAGCCACAAAGAAAACCCCTATGAACTGCTTGACGCTCATAAGAGGTTGGTAGTAGGTGCAGGTATTAATACTCGTGATTACCAGGAAAGAGTGCCTGCTTTAGTAGAAGCGGGTGCGGATGTCCTATGTATAGATTCATCCGATGGCTTTTCCGAATGGCAAGCAGATACTCTTAAGTGGATTAAGACCCAATATGGCGGTTCAGTTAGAGTCGGGGCGGGCAATGTTGTGGATAGAGAAGGGTTCTTATATCTAGCCGAGGCCGGTGCAGATTTTGTTAAGGTTGGCGTTGGAGGCGGGGCTATTTGCATAACCCGTGAGCAGAAGGGTATTGGCCGTGGTCAGGCTACAGCTGTTATCGAGGCAGCTAAGGCCAGGGACGAGTATTTCGCTCAGACTGGCGTATATGTTCCCATCTGTTCCGATGGCGGCATAGTCCATGATTATCATATAACCCTAGCTCTTGCTATGGGTGCTGATTTCGTAATGATGGGACGTTACTTCGCCCGCTTTGACGAAAGCCCAACCCGCAGGCTTAAGATCGGCGGGAAATACGTTAAAGAGCTGTGGGGCGAGGGTTCTAACCGTGCGCGCAATTGGCAGCGTTATGACTCAGGTGGGGATAAACAGGAGATGGAGTTTGAAGAAGGTGTTGACTCGTTTGTCCCTTATGCTGGTTCTCTCAGAGACAACTTAAAGGTCAGCGTAAGTAAGATTAAATCCACCATGTGTAACTGTGGTGCAGTGTCTATCGAACAGCTGCAGCAAGTAGCACGGATTACCTTGGTGTCTTCCACTAGTATTATTGAAGGTGGCGCGCACGACGTCATTCTAAAGGAAACTGATCCGAACTAACGAAATCACTAATCACAAACTAAAAATCGCTTAGGGCAGTGTCGCACTTAGACGCTGCCCTAAGCATTGGGTATCCTTTGTGTATCGTAATCACTCTCTGCGGTGTCCGTTCTCCATCCCTCTTCTTGCAGGAGTATTTCTGTTTACGTAGAAGATTAAGAGAGATATGTGCTAAAAGTGAACAGGTATAAATTCCCAATTAGGGATACCATAGGAAATCAGCACATTGCCGATATCATCGACAGTAAGGTGGGGGCGACATCGTGGTTTCTATGCTCATAAGCAAACTGATGGGACTTTTGATTGTGATGTTAGCCGGTGCAGGCCTGTCTCGGGTCGGACTATTGGATAAAACACTGCGACAAGGCTTAAACCGCTTACTATTTAATTTCGTGCTGCCGATGATGGTCTTCTCTTCAATGCGTAGTACCATGACCCGCGAACTTTTATCCACTTCGTTTGTTCCTGTGCTGTTGGGGGCTGGACTCTGCTTTGTAAATTGGGGCTCCGCCCGTCTCTTGTCGATGTTGTTTGGTATCCCCTGTTCAGAAAGACATTTGGTTTCATTTCTTAACATGTTCGGCAACAACCTTTATTTGGGTCTTCCCATTGCTCTGGCAGTGTTTGGCTCTGAAGGCGTGGCAGTGGTACTACTGTTCTCGCTGGGCTCAGATACAATATTATGGACATTAGGACTTTTATTGCTCTCTCCAAGACAGGATATATCAGTCAATAATTTTAAGCAGATCTTTACACCTACCTTAATCGGACTCGTTTTAGGCACTTTGGCAGGGGTCATAGCTCTGCCATTGCCACTAGCCCTTACCGACGCCATGACTAGTGTGGCGAGTACCGCTTCTCCTTTTGCCTTATTGTTAACTGGCGCGGCTTTAGCAGAGATCGATTTCGCTAACGGAGTCTTCTCTAAGCATGTACCAGTTTTGGTACTAGGCCGATTAGTAGTTTCTCCTGCTATAGCGGCATTAGCATTGACATTTTTAACTGTAGACCCAATGATGTCTACCATGGTAGTGATCTTAGCCGCTATGCCAACTTTCGTCCGATCCATTGTTCTCACTGATAAATATGGTTGGAATAGCCAGCAGGCCGCCATGGGTGTACTCGTAACGACCTTGGGCTCATTTCTGACCATTCCGCTGTTGGTGCAGTTTTTGGGGAGATAGGTCATGCAACGCAGCAGGTTGCGGCCTACCCTTGTGTTTAGTGTAGTGTTAGTGATTCGTTCTAGGTCATGTTTCATGTTCAAGCGGATAGCGGCAAGCGGAAGCGCTCCGTTTTGTGCGCAATTATTTTGACAGTAACTTTGTACTATATCCAAAGAATATGGTATGCTAAGTAATATGTCTTCCCTATGGTAACAACGTCACTATTACATTAAACCTGAAGGTAGGTGCTCCTATGGTTAAAGATATGACGCAGGGATCCGCAGCAAAGTTGATTTTGATCTTTTCCCTTCCTATGTTGCTGGGTAATGTCTTTCAGCAAATGTACAACATGGTAGATGCCATTGTGGTTGGACGTTTCGTTGGGCCTAACGCTTTGGCAGCTGTTGGGACAAGTTTCCCTATAATTTTCTTGCTTATCTCTTTAGTTCTGGGCCTTACCATGGGTTCAGGTGTAGTAATTTCGCAGTTTTTTGGCGCTAAAAAAATAGACAAGGTACGTAGAGCCGTGTCCACGGCGCTAAGCTTTCAGCTTGTGTTCGCCCTTGTTATGTCTTTGATCGGATTGTTTTTGAGCCGTCCGCTCTTGCACCTATTACGCACCCCCCCAGAGATTATTGGTGACTCTGTTGCTTACATGCAAATATTCTTCGGCGGATTAATCTTTATGTTCGCCTACAATGCCTTTGCGGGTATTTTGCGTTCTCTTGGTGATTCTAAGACACCGCTGTACTTTCTAATGATATCCTCGGTTATTAATATTGGTCTAGATATTTACTTCGTAGTCGCGTTAGGTTGGGGAGTGCGCGGAGTGGCTTGGGCTACGCTAATAGCTCAAGGGATTTCTTCTGTGCTATGTATTGTTTTTGTATATAAGCATGTCCCTCTGCTCCGTTTTACCCGTGCAGAGTGGGTGTTTGACATCGATATTTTTAAAACCATGCTTAAAATCGGCATTCCATCATCTATTCAGCAGACAGTAGCTTCGGTCGGTATGATGGCTATGCAAGCTCTCGTGAACTCTTTTGGCAGCGTTACTGTAGCAGCCTATACCGCAGCGTCGCGCATGGATTCTTTCGCCCTGATGCCCATAATGAGTCTTGGTATGGCAGTATCTACTTTTACTGGTCAGAACATTGGTGCGAATAGGCTTGATCGCGTGCGTAGCGGTCTCTGGGCCTCTATCGGGATGGTGGTATTCTCTTGCGCTGTGGTTTCTATTTTCGTGTTTACTATGGGGTCACATATGATTCAGGTATTCATCAACGCTGAGGAAACCGAGGTAATAGCCCGAGGCGTACAGTACATGCAAACTGTGTCCATCTTTTACGTCATATTTGGGATCATGAATGTATTTAGCGGGGTGTTAAGAGGAGCGGGTGACGCCATGATTCCTATGGTTACAACCATAGTTGCCTTAATCACGCGTGTCTCGGTCGGTTATTGGCTCGTAACAATCCCTAGCATCAGTTATCGTGGGATATGGTGGGCCATACCTGCCGGATGGGTAGTGGGGACCATAATTCCTACTCTGCGATACTTCTCAGGGGCGTGGAAAGCCAAGGCAGTCGTGCGCCAGCAAATGTTCGCCGAAGCTAGTCCTGCACCAAGTGTATCAGACTAGATGAGCTATAAGAAGCATCTATAGAATGAGGAGCCCTAGTGTGGAGTGTGGAAACTAGGCATATGCACAATAGGAAAGCAATCTCTCAGGGGGGCGATAGTATTCACAGTGCTATACTTTAGTTGATGGAGGTGTCTAGGATGTGTAGAGACCCTCTTCGCAAGTGTTCTGGCTTTGTTTACGTGTGATGTACTTCTAATGGGGGCTCTCAATAACCCTTGGAGCTTGTTGTTCCTCTTTTTGGCTTACGGCGTGGCCGGGCTAATCGAGCCCTTGGTGGCAGGCTACCTACACCATCGTGCCCCATCGCAGTTTAGAGCTACAGTAGAATCATATCAGTCCCTAGCGTTTCGGGTGGTGGCGGCCGTTGTAGGCCTTGGTTTTGGGTATATCTCCACTGGTCATGGCATACATGTAGGTTTTTTGGTCTTGGGCGGCATGCTAGCGGCCTTCCTGATTATGTACATGGGTGTTGTGGATAGAATCAGTCTTAATGGAGTAATGCACAGAGAGACGGCATAAACGCCGTCTCTCTGAAAAAATACTTTACTACACATAGCAAAAGGTAGGCAGGTCCATGACCAGCCTACCTTTTCTAGTAAAGAGATGCAGCAGTGCGTTGCATTCTAGATAGCACTTTTTCTTTACCCAGAACAGCCATGCTCGAGAAGAGCGGGGGAGAAACCTTGCTGCCCATAACGGCGAGGCGTAAAAACATATAATACACCTTGGTGCTCCACCCGAGTTGCTCTTGGATGCGGCGAATGGCTTGCTCAATTTCTGCCTCATCCCAGTCAACTGATTCAAGCGAATCTATAACAGCAGAAATGCAAACCTGAGCGTCATTGTCTCCAAGTAACTGGCGAAGCTCGTCGACTGGTACGGCTGGTTCTCTCAAGAAGGTAGTGCAAGCAGTAGCCGCTTCATCTAGGCGCGGTAGACGCTCTTGTATCAGCCTTGTGACTTGTGTCAGAAACTCCATATCCACATCCTCGCCTAAAAGGTCAGCCTTTCGGAGGAAGGGGACTAAACGGCTAGCCAAATCCTCGGGAGAGAGGATACGAATCCACTTAGCATTAATCCAGTCCAGCTTCTTAATATCGAATACGGCATTAGAAACCGTACAACGTTCAAGGGAGAATAGCTTCTGTAGCTGCTCTAAGGTATAAATCTCTTCTTCAGTACCTCCGGGACTCCACCCTAAGAACGCTAGGAAGTTAAGCATGGCTTCTGGCAGGTATCCCATTTCCGCATACTGCCCAAGAAACGTAGCACCTTTACGTTTGCTCATCTTGCTACGATCTTCATTGAGCATGATGCTAAAGTGTGCGAAATGTGGCGCTGTCCATCCTAGGGCCTTATAGGTGAGTAATTGGTTAAAGGTATTAGCAATATGCTCAGCGCCGCGGGTGACGTGCGTCATCTCCATCAGGTGATCGTCTATGACAGTGGCGAAGTTGTACACCGGAATACCACTTGACTTGAGAATTATAAAGTCCCCCATCAGTGAAGTATCTGCTTCAATCCAACCTCGCACCAAGTCAGTGAACCCGACTATACCGCTGATCACCTTCAGGCGCACTGTTGGCACTCTGCCCTCTGCCTGAAGATGTCCCTTATCCTCTGCGGTAAGGTTGCAACACTTGCCGCTATAGCGAGGGTGGTCCTTAGCTTCTATCTGGGCCTGTCGTTCGGCCTCTAGCTCTGCTGCCGTGCAATAGCACTCATAGGCCTTGCCACTAGCCAACAGCTCATTTACATAATGACCGTAGATGTCCAACCGTTCACTCTGGCGATAGGGGCCATAAGCGCCGCCCTTGTCCGGGCCTTCATCCCATTCTAGGCCGAGCCAACGCAACCCACGGTATACACCTTCTTCGCTCGTCGCAGTATTGCGGGCAGTATCGGTGTCGTCAATACGTAAAACAAATGTGCCGCCACGTTGCTTAGCGAAGAGGTAGTCGTAAAGTGCAGTGCGTGCATGACCAACATGAGCGTCACCCGTTGGGCTAGGAGCAATACGTACGCGGACTATTTTGTTTACTATCATGTTAACCCTCCTTATAAGTACGGGTGCCATCTCGAGAACGAAGCGTAATGCTTCGGAATTCTCGTAGTTCCCACAATTCTACATCAAGAGACATGGTTTCCGAGAGGCTACATATATACTATTTACCCAATTTATAATATAATGGTTGCGTGGAGTATCGCAAAATAGTTTGTGAAATATGAAGGAGAGAAAATCGGGTGAAGAATGTTACTAAAGGGTTAATCATATTACTGATTTTCATCACAGCACTAAGTGCAGGTTGTCAGAAGACCGTTAAAGTAACCATGGGAGAAATATCTGGCAACACATACACCAATGATTATTTCGGAGTCACACTTGATTTACCAGCAGGCTGGACAATCCTTGACGACGAAACCAAGAAACTAGTAATGGGAGTCGGCTCTGAAATGATGTCAGGTGGAGACTCAGCAAAGCAAAAACAACTAGATTTGGCTCAACAAAAGACTTTGCCTTTGCTTTTTGCCTTCAAATTCCCCCTCAACTATACTTCAGGGCCTAACCCCAACATTATTTGCATGGCAGAGCAAATCTCTAAACTACATGTTCTTATAGGAATAAAAACCAGCCAAGACTACCTAGAAGCTATGAAGACGGAGCTTTCTGGTGCGCCTATAGAGTACACTTTTGCGGATGATATCTACACCGAACAAATCGACGGCAGAACCTTCTCTGTGCTTGAGGCTATGCTTGACACAGGCATTAAGGTATATCAGAAATACTATGCAGCCTTAGTTGATGAAGACCGGTATGTTTTGAGCTTTGTCGTTTCTTACTCAAATGAAGAAGAACAGACTGAGTTAGCAAACGTACTGAGGACTGTAAGGTTTAAATAGACTCCGACTTAGTAGTCGCTACGTGAAGACCTGCCACGATGGTCGGTCTTTCCCATTCGAAGGCCTAGCATGGGAAAAAATAAAGCTCACCCCTCAAATTAAAGGGGTGAGCTTAACTCACGGTACCACCCTAAGGCCTTATTGGCCTTACTCGTTCTAGGCTTTCCCAAAAAGTCGCATTGGATGCTTTAAGTCTCCTCATTGTAGGGGCACGCCATAGCACCCTTTTAGGGCAGCCGCCCCTGGTAACGGTAGGGGGTTCCGGCTAGGCCTACTATTTATTCAGCCCGCAGCTCTAGGGCCTGTTCCTTACCCGCTTAAATACCAGGCTTACACCTATTCCCGGCTCTCTGAGATCCGCTATGGTAAGTACTCGCTCCCCGTCAACGCTTCTTACTTGTATTACAATGTACAACTAAAGCCTTAGCTTGTCAAGCGGGCTAAGACAATCTTCGGTATGTTCATGCCAGTCTGTGGCTCATGTCTCCTTTTTGCGTCAGCAGAAAGGAAATCACAGTGGGACAGCTGATCTTTTGACTCTCTATTTTGACAATATTCCCAAAGGCATCTACTCAATTGGTCAAAGTGGTTGCAGATAAAGTAAGAATGCTCCATCATAGATAGTAGTAGATTGCAAAGGGTGATGATCAGTGAAGCAATTCTCTAGAAAAATAACTGCATTTATTGCATTTGCCGTCTTCTGCACAAGTCTATTACAACTCGCTGTTAGTGATTATGCAATTAGGTGGTCCGCAGGGGTGCTGCATCTTGATGTCAAAGAGATCGTCTATATGCGCCAGCTCGTGTTTTTTGGAGGGTCAACTGCCGTGGCAGTGATGTTACTAGTCGTGCTGGTTCTGAGCACAGTAGCTGTCCGTCAGGCTACTAAACCGTTAGAAATGTTGTCGTCAGCTTTTGTTTCATTGAGACAGGGGCAATATCAGCGACTGCCTGCGATTCGATCCGGTGATGACATCCAAGCGCTAATAGCGGCCTATAACGAAACAGTGAGCGAACTAGAGGAAGTCCATAATAAATTGCGGACAATGGCAGACCGCGACGGCTTAACAGGCGCATATAACAGAAGATCCCTAGATAAGGCCTTAGAAGCCCTAGATTTCGGACTTGACAGTGGGGAAGTCAACCACGTTTCGTTCTTATTCATCGACATTGACAGCTTTAAAGGGTTCAATGATACCAACGGACACCTGGCTGGTGATGAAGCGTTGCGCCGTATTACCGCCATCTTAACCCGCATTGTTGGCGATAGGTCAGTGTTTCGCTACGGTGGAGAAGAGTTTGCAGTTGTACTGCGCAATTACGACTTGACGCAATCCCTGCGTATAGCCGAAGTGTTGCGTCGTGAAGTAGAAAAAGCTGCGGATGTGACCATAAGTATAGGGGTAGCCCTCATGCCCGATCACGCTCTTTCCGGCGAAGTCTTGATTGCGCGAGCCGACAAAGCGCTATACCAGGCTAAAGAGACCCGCAATGCAGTGGCTGCATATCAGCACGGATAAAAATAGGGGTAAACATGAAACATGACCCAGTCGAGAGCTAGGAGTTCGGCCATGCGCTATGTGCCGTATCCTATGCGCTATAATAGAACCATAGGGGGTGAGTACGATGGCACACGAGTATGGTAAGTTTTCCAAGGAATTTTCGGAGACTTCGTTTTGGAATAAATGCAAAATAGTAGCTAGGGTCGCTGGACTTAAGGTAATGTATGCCGCATTATTACTGTTCTATGCTTTGCAGGACCCTGCTGTCCCTAAAAAGACCAAGGGGATTATTATGGGGGCCCTTGGCTACTTCATTTTCCCTCTTGACGCTATTGCCGACATAGTTCCAGTGCTGGGCTATGCGGACGACATCGGCGTGCTACTCTGGGCCCTGGCTGCTGTGGCCGTTCATGTCAGTCCCCAGACCAAACAAAAGGCCCGGTGCAAATTAGAGGAGTGGTTTGGCGATGAAGTTGATGAACAAGAGCTACTAGAAATTGATAGTAAAATCGAAGAGCAATAAGCAAGGTCTGGCCACACTGTCGTGAGCCAGGTCATCTTAAAGGTGTGAGGCGCTAAAGCGGTTAGAGGACGAGTGCTTTGTGACAGGTGTATAATAGGGGATAGAGCACGAAGAAATGAGGTTGCAGCATGAGCTTTTACACAGTCTTTGAGCAGATTTTCGTTCTGTTCATTATCCTAGTAGCGGGTTATATAGTACGCAAACTCGAGGTTTTTGATGACCGTATGACCAAGGGCCTATCGAGTTTGCTGCTCAAGCTAGCCCTCCCAGCCTTAATCATTGACTCACTTCAACAAACCTATTCACCCCAACTATTGCGCGAGAGTGGACTCATATTGCTTATCTCTTTTGTAGTGTACGGCGCATCAGGGGGCGTGGCGGCATTTTTTCCTGGGATTTTGCGCAGTGAGCAGGGCGAACTTGGCGTATTTAGATTTTCGCTCCTCTTCTCCAATGTAGGTTTCATGGGTTACCCCGTAGTACTAGCCATCTTTGGGCAGGAAGGCTTGTTCTACGCAGCGATTTATAATCTTCCCTTCAATCTCCTCGTGTTCACCCTCGGTATCGTCGTCATGACTTTAGGACGAGGCGATGATAAGCATTCAATTAACTGGCGCATGTTCGTGAGTCCCGCTGTCGTGTCCGTGCTCATTGGATTTTCACTTTTTCTCTTGGGCCTCAGGCTGCCAGGGCCTATCGCACAGTCTGTAAAAATGATTGGCTCCCTTACTACTCCACTTTCCATGATTATTGTAGGGGCTTTACTTTCGAGTATTAACGCGCGAGAGATATTCTCAAATTGGCGTATATATGCCATTAGTACAGCTAGACTGATTTTTATCCCTCTTTTGGTCTGGTTATCGCTTCGCCTATTCACCGATAATGTGCTATTAATAGGGGTGCCGACTATCATCGCAGCTATGCCAGCCGCAGCGAACACAGCTATTCTCGCCGAAGAATATAGTGCCAATCCTCGTTTGGCCTCGCAAGTCGTGTTTATATCCACTCTGCTCTCAATCATAACTATTCCGTTCGTAGTCTATTTCATCCTCTAAATAATCAGCTACTTTGCTCCAACTTTTCGCGCAAAGGTATGGGTTTCTACCAGCTCAAAGCCCAAGCGTTCATAAAGGTCACGAGCACCCGTATTGGTATCTACAACACCGAGAAAAACCCTATTAACGCCACGTTCCCTTAGGGTATTCACAGAAAACTGCGCAATTTTTTGACCAAATCCCTGCCTTTGGTGCTTTCTGCTGACAACGATGTCGTCTATATAGTCATTCCCCAGACGTGTATACCCGACCAAGACCTTGCCTTGGACAAAGAGGAAGATGTTGTCCCTATCCTCCGCAAATTCCTCCAAAACCTTAGCCCGATCATATCCTGGTGGGAAACATTCAATCGGTATCATGCCGTTGGCCTCGCGCAGGCCGTAGAACCCCTCGTTTATTAGGGTGATAACCTCGTCAAAATAGGCTTCGGCGTAGGGGATAGGTGTTAGGTCACTCTCGGGGAAGTAACCGCCGTCATAGGACATCGAGTGAGTCGAAAACCAATATGAAAAACCACGCTTAGAGAAAAACGTGCCAGCATTACCCTTATCTGAACGATAGCCAGCCACAGTAATGTCAGGAGAACACTGCTCTATGTATGCCGCTACTTCTGACCACAGCGCCTGTCCCACTCCTTGCCTTCGAAACTCTGGTGCAGTGTACGCCCATACATCAACACGCTTACCGTAGGGACCTTCCCGCAAGGCAGTCGCAGCGGCGCACCCTTTGATCACTCCATCATCGTACACCCAAGCTTTATTCTTACTGAGACGCTTGATTATCTCATCTGTCTGCATGGGCTTGTCTTGCTGAATTAAGGCAACCAGTATGTCAGAATCATCTTTTTTAAAAGATCTAATCATGCTATTACCTCCTAATTTCACCGTTCTCTCCTATTGTACCTTGCAGGAGGGCAATAAGAAATAGCTGGTAGCGACTCTTGCGCAGAGTCGCTACCAGCGAAACATTTAGGGTTGTGCATACGCAAGATTATGGAGAGACGTATACAGCTGAGAAGTAAACTCACCAGCTGTTTTTTTGCCTGTTACATAGCCTAGCCAAAGAGGGTTGATTACTTCAGCCCAGTGATTATTTGCTACACCAGGCGCTGGGCCGTAGGAGTACGGCGCTACGGCCGCTCGTAAAATATCGCTATACGCTTGGCCCGTCGGTGCACCAAAGGGTAGATAGCTCTCCCCATAGGGGATTGCAGCTAAATGCTTGCTGAGAATCGGCCCTAAGCCTTCTCCCAAGTGTCGAGCGAGCTCTGCGGCAGCCTTAGTGTGACTATGACCTTGGTAAGACACTTGGCGGAACACCAACACACTAGTAGCGGATAAATCAGTAAATTGATCCTCTGTGGCGGAGGGCACTGGAAGCAGCACCGGGTCCAAACCCTTTCTATGGGCTTCATTCCACAGCCAAACGGTTAGTTGTGGGTTAAGAGGACCAATTAATGCCGCCTTACCTTGTATGAACTGTGTGAGGCAATCCTCGTTTACTACATTAAGGGCAGGCAGGCCCTGAATGGAAGAAAGTCTGTGCCAAATCTCAGCTATATTCGCAATATCACTTTCGCTCCATAGTAGTCTACCGCTGTCATCAAAAGGAGCAGGCTTGCCTGTGGATGCGACAATCGCGCGGAGCACCGGGTCACCGTAGTTTGTGAGCACCAACCCCGGCTTGCCAGGCTGATTGGATTTTTCAACAGCCGTATAGAATTGCTCCCAAGTCCATCCCATTGTCGCTAGCTGTTCCGAAGTTACTCTCTCTATTGTCAACCTTGCCGGGTTAGCCATAAACACCCGTGAATAAAAGGCTGTAGGGTATCCATAGATTTTACCGTTGGCAGAGGCTTGAGCCATAGCGGGAGGTAACCAGCTTGCTGCCTGTTCCTTAGAGACATAGAGGCCAAATGGAACCTGTAGCTCCCCGAAAAATACCTGAGAGCTTATCGGGTTAAAATAGATGTCAGGTGGGTCACCACCTTTTATTGCCTCAGCCAGCTTAGCTTCCAGCTGTAATTGGGGTATGAAATAGGTTTCCACCGTTATGTTAGTGTAATTACTCGTATACGTCGCAACAAGGTCTTCAATATCACTTACGTATGATCCAGCAGTATTGGGCAAAACAGGTTTGCCAATCCAGACTTTTAGAGTGTAGTCTTGCTTGGGATCAATTTTTGCTTGGGGGTTAATACAATACTCCCTGATCATTCGACTGCGCAGAGCATAGAGGGCAGTACCAATCACCACTACAGCCAAGAGGAACAGTAGCAGTCTCCTAAGCATAAATCTGCACCTCCTAGCGCTTGATCCTTAGTAGGTTGAGGATGTTGAAGTCAACCTTGCCAGTAGCCATCAGGCCATAGAATTCTTGCATTTGCTTAATTGCCTGTTCAGTGTCATTACCAAAGCGGCCGTCAGTGAACCCAGGGCTAAAACCCGCGTCGCGCAGGGAAAGCTGCACCTGTTGTACCTCGTGACCGGTCTGGCCTTTACTAAGCTGTTGGTTGACCTTAATTTTAGGGTAAGGCCCTACGATGGACACCCGTGTCCCCATTTTGACCAATGGATACAGCTGCTCGACATCGCGGTTAAACATGCGAATGCACCCGCCGCTCGCCGTGGTACCGATAGAGCTAGGCTTGTTAGTGCCGTGAATGCCAAAAATACCCCAGGGTACGTTTAGCCCCATCCATCGTGTGCCGAACCCACCCCCCCAGTTAGTACTCTTTTGAATTATCGCCCAATCTCCAATGGGTGACTTAGTAGATGTCTTGCCCACAGCACAGGGGAATGTCTTATACGGTTTATTGTCAATTAGCACGGTGAGAGTGCGCTTGTCTACATCAATCACTAGCCTGAAGTCACCATCAGGAGGAGCTGCTAATAAAGCTGAGACTAGGCTATGCTCTGTGATGGCAGTTGTGAGGGCTGCTTGCGTCTTAGGGCCTACTTCGCCGACTGAGTCCACATTGACCCACTGCTGAAATTCTTTGACCGCAGCCAAAGTAACAGGACCAAAAACACCAGTAACATCTGCATTAAAGAAGCCAAGTTTCCTTAGAATCAATTGCAGGTCCTCTACATCATCGCCGCTCATATAGGGGGAGGTTAGCTTTAGTACCCGACTTCTTTCATCGCAATTACACTTTATTGCTCCTGCTGCCTCGTTTATGCTGTAGGCGTTGGCGGTGAGCAGGAGGATTGCCACGAGCAATATCAGTACCTTCCGCCGCAACGGTGCCCCTCCTTGTCGTCTATAAGATTATCGTCTATCTATATGCCTAAGGTTGGCCAAATATGTAGTCCACAAAGCAGGAATAGGAATAGATTATCCGCTAAGCGAAAGATACCGGCAATGAATGATGGGTGAGGAGTTGAATCGCCGTGTCTAGAGTAACTGCTATACGTCCAGAGGAGTTTTTTAATCAAGTCTCTCCTCGGCCGCACCATTTACCCCAAGAACTACTGGACAACAGCGGCCGACGGCAAACCAAATGTATTCGATGCAGCCGCAGATACTGTGGCGGAGTACATGGGTGTCACAGTCGACCCACTCGAGAAGCCTTTTAGTGGCAACTTCACTGTTCTCATAGAGCTCCCCACTCCTCAAGTCTCAATTGCGTGTAGCAATCACGGCCTGCTTTTTGACAGCAGGCTAAACGACAGCTTTAGATTGGTAAACCTCTTGTTAAATGCAGGAGTCGAGGTCTGCTACCGCGAGATTAGTCCAAAGGCACTGTCGCGTAAGCTTGTTTCCGAATACGGACTAACAGAGTCTCAGCAGGAGTTAATTGTAAGGCCTCTTAAAGAGCAGTGGACGGAGGTTCAGCTTAACAAACTTCTGGAAGAGCTTAGCTCAGTTGCATGCACTCTTGAGGGGGCACAGTAAAAGCCTAGGACCCAAGGTGACAAGAGACTAGGATGGCAAATATAGCCATCCTAGTCTCTTGTCCTACATTCTTACTTTCTATATTCTGCGGGAACCTGCTTCTGGTGATATTCCTTAATCTCTTGTTGGAATGCCACGTCAGCCAAGACATCTATGGCCGTCATAGCCAGCCCCTTGGCTCCCTTGATGCACACCTCGTCGGCACGCTCTGTAACCGACGCCACCGTAAACTCCACGTTATGGGAGCTAATACCTGCCGGCGCAATAGCCAAGTAGTCGTGGATGGCCGGAAGCTTAATAGAGACGTTGCCTACATCAGATGACCCGTACATAATGTTAGGATTGGGGTACTCCATTTCTTCTCCGAGCAGTGCCATGTTGGCCTTAAAGGCTTCGCACATAGGCAGGTTGGGATAACGCTCGGCATACATGCGGTGCACATGGATCTCCGACGTAGCACCTGTGAGCTGGGCCGCACTGGCCGCAGCGAGCTTTACCTTCTCAGCCAGTTTCTCTAGATCAATCAGCGTGCGTGCGCGCAGACTAAACTCACAGGCCGCTTCCCCGGGGATGATGTTAGCAGCAAGCCCGCCATTAGTAATAATGCCGTTGACATTATCCTGCATCTGAAAAGTCGGCCGCATCATGTCTATATGCTGGAATGTGCAAATAACAGCGTTTAAGGCGTTGATGCCATAGCCAGGCGACGCCGAATGGGCCGATTTCCCCTTAAAGTTCACCTCAATCGTAGTAGCTGCACGGCCGCCGCGATTAATTAGCGACTTGCCAGATGAGGGATGCATCATCAGCGCAAAGTCCACGTCATCGAACACGCCTGCTTCCAAAAGGATAATCTTGCCTCCGTCGGCTTCCTCGCCAGGCGTACCAATAATCGATAGACGGCCAGCGAGCTCCTCCATCACCGCGCTAGCACCCAAAAACCCGCCCACGGCACAGGCAGCGATGACATTATGCCCGCAGGCATGCCCGATGCTTGGCAATGAGTCGTACTCTGCCATAAAGGCTACGTGAGGTCCAGGCCCCTTGCCCTGTTTAGTAGCGATAAACGCTGTGGGGAGCCCGCCTATCCCCATCGTCACCTCAAAGCCATGTCCGCGCAGCGCCTCGGCAATAAACGCCGCCGACTTGTACTCGGTAAGCGATACTTCCGGATTAGCATGGATATTATGAGACAGCCTTAGTAGCTCTGTCTGTAGAGCATCGATAGTTTTCATTGCCTGTACTTTTAACTGATTCATGCCAATTCCCCCTTGAAGGTCATTATACATGCTATTCTTCGTGCTATCCAAATAACCTGCCGGGCTTTTAACATCTTAGGCTGTGCTAACGTATAAACTTCCTCTATAATCCACCCCAGAGCAACTGGAAGAAATTGCGTCGACTTTATCCCAAGCCGTATCCTTATGTGAATCTGACTTGCAATACATCGACCACGCTAAAAGGGGCTGCTACTGCAACAGCCCCTTTAATTTAGACCTAGACTATTTATTTTCGGTCAGAGCCATAAACTCGTCAAGTTCAGCTAGCGAAGAATCAATAGCATCTTGCCAGAACTCCGACGTGGTCAGGTCAACACCTAGGTGGCGTTGCGCCAAATCTTCCACACGCATACGACCAGTATCGCGCAACAAGTCGACATACTTCTGTGCAAATGCGTCGCCCTCTTTCATAGCGCGCGCGTAAACGCCGGTGGCAAAGAGGTAGCCAAAGGTGTATGGGAAGTTGTAGAAGGGCACGCCAGTATTGTAGAAGTGTAGCTTAGAAGCCCAGAAATGAGGATGATAATCGTCTAGTGCATCTGCATAAGCTACCTTTTGTGCTTCAACCATTAGCTCATTGAGCCTTTGCTTGCTAACTAGCCCCTTCTTGCGCTCGTTATAGAAGTTAGTCTCAAAGATAAAACGGCACTGAATGTTCATAAGCAATTGTACAGCGCGTTGTAGCTTATCTTCGATGAGTACTGTTTTTTCTTCGGGTGTTTTAGCGTAGCGTACAGCCGCGTCGGATACAGTTACCTCGGAGAAAGTAGATGCAGTTTCGGCTACGTTCATAGCATATTGCTGAGCCATGGGCGGCAAATCGTTCATTACTGATTGGTGGTAAGCATGGCCGAGCTCGTGCGCTAAAGTAGACACGTTACCCATAGTGCCGGAGAAGGTCATAAACACGCGAGACTCTCTCTTCTCGGGGAAGCTAGTACAAAACGCGCCAGGACGTTTTCCGGGGCGATCCTCTGCTTCAATCCAATGCTTCTCAAATGCTTGCTGAGTAAAGCTAGCCATGTTTGGGTCAAAGCGGTGGAATTGTTCTACTATAAAGCCCGCAGCCTCATCAAAACTCATCTTGCTCTCAGATGTACCGATCGGTGCGTTAACATCGTGCCAAGTAAGCTTCTCTACCCCTAGAATCTCTTTCTTACGGTTGAGGAACTTAACTAAGCGGTCCTTATTCTTGTCGATAGTAGACCACATGGCATTGAGAGTTTCAGGGAGCATGCGGTTGTAGTCTAGTGGCTCGCGGTGAACATCCTCCCAGCCGCGATGTCCATAGAGACTAAGCCTAAAGCCAGCTAGGTTGTTAAGGGCCAAGGCACAGTAGTCAGCGTCTTTAGCCCAGGCCTCTTCCCACTTTTCCCATAAATGTTCCCTAAAACTACGATCAGGGCTAAGCAGTTTGTTGGCGGCCTGCCCTGGGCTAAAACTAACGGGCTTGCCATTTTCTTCGGCCTCTATCGTCATACGCCCTACAACCGTATCGTAGAGGTTAGACCATCCCTGATAACCATCAGTAGAGAGGTTGTTTACTAGAGTTTCGAGGTCGGCCGACATCTTTTCCTTGGCCCGGCGGCGACGCTCTTCAAGGTTAAATTTCAGCTCGCTGAGTTCTGGGGCTGCTATCATCTCGCGCCATTGCTCGTCGGGCATGTTGAGAATATGTTTGTCAAGGTGCGTCAAAGCCGAAGCCATTGATGCCCCTATTGTCCGTGCCTTACCAGCCAATAGTTTAGCCTTGTCGTCTTTAACATTTTGAGCATTGAGACAGCCTATAAAGGCCATAGCTTGGCGCATGCGTTTACTAACATCTTGCACCTCATTAAGCAGGGCCACCCAACCCTCTACACTGCTAGCTCCGTCTCCAGCCACTTGCTGATAAACCGTCTTAATGTCAGTAGCCAAGGCCTCGAGATAAGCTACATATTCCTTGGACTCACTGCCACCGGGGAAAATCGAGTCGAGATCCCATACCTGTTTAAGTTTTGTCACCTATAATCACTCCTTCTCCCAAAATTTATGGATGTTATGTCTATTGTAACTCATTTTCATACCGTAAGGAAAGGTTTGTCTCCTCGGCAGGTACTAGAGATTCTATGTAGTATATAACTGGGGGAGTAGGTTTGGGGTAATAGGTTATGGGGGGGGATTATGTTGTCCGTCCTTCCACCGCTCATACAAAACTTTGTGTTAGCCATGTTGCTCGGTGCAGTAGTGTCATTTGCGGTTCTAATCATCTGGCATAGTTCATCGGCCCTTAAACTTAGTTTGCTATGGGCCTTAGCAGTGGTAACCATCATGTCCTATGGGTATCCGGCGAATGGGTATCTGGTAGACTTTCGCCATCTTCTAGTTCTCTTGGCAGGCTATGCGGGCGGGCATCTCAGCCTTATTTTGCCTTTTTCTTTTGTGGCAGTGATTCGCCTAATTGTAGGGGGGGGCGGGACAACACTAGAACTCGTTGTGCTCTTTATCTCGGCTTTAATTGGGATTACCTTAAGAATGTTTCGCTCTCGCTTGAGGCACAGGAATTATTTTTATGCAGAGGTTATCATGCTGATGGCAGGCTCTGTAGCTATTCAGGCAGCCACCATCGAGGCACTGTTTAGGCCTTGGTGGTTGCTGACTAGTTTAGGTGCTTATACATTAATCAGGTTATTTAATGAGTTGGAAAAGGTCAGCCTTAGCAAGATTGTATTAGACGCAGTCGATAGATACGGACCCCCTATGCTCTGCCTTGATCCCTCAGGTGGGGTTACCTTCGCTAATCAAGGGTTTGCACATACTGGTCTTGACGTAAAGGATCTAAAAGCACAGCTATGTAGGGGGCCTTCCCTATTACATCAGTGTTTAGAGCAATCTGCTCCCTTAAGTCGAGAAATGATATTCTCAGTCAATGGGGAACTACGAGTGTTTCTCCTGCGCCTTAAGAAGATGGTTCTTTTGCAGTCTGATCAAGGTGTAGGTGTGTTGCTCCGGGATATTACAAGCCTCAAGACTGCAGCACACAGTCTACAAGAGTTCTTCTCCCTGTCTCCAGACGGATTTTGTGTGCTTGACTGCAACACATTTCTCCAAGTCTCGAATGGAAAATTAGAACAGATCCTCGGTTATAACTCGCAAGAGTTGGCTCTATTCCCCCTCGAAAAGCTTATCCATCCGGAAGACTGCGAGCAGGTCCAGGTAGTTGGGAAGCGCCTTTTAAACAATGGCGGCCGACTGATGTCATACGAAGTCCGCTACCAGCACAAAGGTGGCACATATCGCTGGTTGTCGTGGTCATGTACGGGAATACCAGAGCAATCGGCTATCTATGCCATTGTGCGTGACGTAACAGAACAAAAGCTCCAACAACGAGAGCTTACAGCGACAACAGCGCGGGTTGCAGAACACGCCGCTTTGCTTGGGCTTATACAAGATGCCGTGGTTGTCCGTTCCATGAGCAATCACATTCTCCATTTCAGTGCTGGGGCCGAGAACATGTACGGCTATAAGGCTGCTGAAGTTATTGGCTGTGAAACTAATCTAGTGCTCAAGACCCGTTTCCGACAGCTTCACAGTGCTATTTTCTTAGAACTCATGGAGCGCGGCAGCTGGAAAGGGATAATCACCCAAAGTAGAGCCGATGGTACTCCCATAATGGTGGAGAGCCGGTGGACCATTAGGCGGGACACTAACGGTAGGCCTGCTGAAATACTGGAATTTAGCACAGATATTACGAAGAGACTGGCACAGGAGCGCAGCCTTAACCATCTGGCATCCATAGTAGAGCAATCAGTCGATGCCATGTTGCGCATCACTCTCGAGGGCTTTATTATGAGCTGGAATCGCGGGGCCGAGCGGACATATGGATATAGCTCTCGCGAGGTAAAGGGCCAGAAAATTCATCTATTATCTACAACCCACCGGAGGGATTGGGTTGATGAAATGCTCCACACCGTATGCTTAGGGTTGCGCGTATTAGACGCAGACACATTTATACGGCATAAGAATGGTGCTACCATCAGTACTTCTTGCACTATGTCACCTATACGTGATGGCACCGGAAAATTGCAGGCCATTTCAGTAGTCATCAGAGACCTTACCAGACTGCGTCTCATAGAGAGGGAGGTTGCTAAATTAGAAAGGTTTAATGTTGTGGGGCAGTTAGCCGCGGGTATCGGTCACGAAATTCGGAACCCTTTGACAACAGTACGGGGCTTCTTGCAACTATTCGCGCAGAAATCAGAGATGGCGCCCTTTCAGGAACACTTAAAGATTGTACTAGGGGAGCTTGACGCTGCCAACAACATCATCAATGAATTCCTGCAATTAGCTCATAATCGACCTATAGCATTTGCAGAACAGCAACTAAACAGCATAATTAAGGCCCTGTTGCCGATGCTCAAGGCGGATGCCCTCATGCAAGATAAGCAGATAAAGACTAAGCTCGGAGTAATCCCGGAGTTTCCACTCAATGAAAAGGATATAGCTCATCTAATAATCAATTTAGCGCGCAATGGGCTTGAGGCTATGCCAAAGCGTGGAGTGCTTACTATCACAACTTATGAGCAACACGGTCAGGTCCTTATGCGAGTGGAAGATGAGGGCAATGGCATTCCTGAAACCCTTCTCGAGCGGATCTGGTTACCATTCTTCACCACTAAGGATCGCGGCGTCGGACTAGGACTAGCGGTATGCGAGCATATTGCCATGCAACATAGAGCGTCAATTGATGTTTTTCCTGGTCCACCAGGCGCAGCCTTTGTAGTCAGATTTACTCTATTGCCCTAAAAAAAGGCCACAAGTAAAGTTTGCTCAAGGGGGGATAATCAGTGCACCAGTTTCACGTTCTATCCCTTAACCTACTGTTGGCGATTCTTCTGGCAGCAGTAGGCTCCTATTTATCATTGATTACCCGTAAGCAACAGGCTTGGGGGCTACAGGGGGTAGTATTTGGCCTCTGCGTTGTGCTTGTTATGAGTGCTCCCTTAGTAGTTGGTCAGGGGTGGATAATGGATTTACGTAGTGTTCTTATGAGTATTGCGGGGTATGCTGGAGGGGCAACTACAGTACTTGTTGCGGGCGTCTTTGGGATATGTTATCAATTTTGGATTGGCGGAGCAGGGGCTACAAGCGGTGCCCTTTCAATTGTTGTCTATGGCTTGCTTGGTGTTGTGCTAAAACACTATGCATCACCCAAGAAGCTAGCCAACCCCCTAGTTTCAGTACCGCTAGGCTTAGTGTTAGCTGGCGTTAATCTTGCGTTTTTAGCTGGGGGTGCCGTTTCAAATGCTGAACGATTTTACATGAAGCAAGAAGCGGCACCCCTTGCTCTTCTGCTCACCCCTTTCGCAACAGTTGTGTCCTATTGGCTATTCTACTTTTTATACCGAGGCATAAAGCGCTATGCTGCACTTAACACAGCTTTTCAGGTGGCCCCAACACAGGCATTGGTGCTGACTCAGGCTGGCGATATCGCTTTGTCTACAAGTGGGCTAGCATCACACCCTGAGCTCAAGAGCGAACTAGTATCCTACCTACAGGGGTCTCTCGCCGTACGGCACGAATCTAGCAAGGTATTAACGCAGGAGAGCAGTATTCATTTAGCTGGCGGGCAAGTGGACTACCTCTTGAGTGTTGATTCTGCCATCCTTCCATCAGGTGAAAGAGGCTCTGTTGCCATCCTCGAAGACATAACAGAGTTGAAGCAGGCGTTCACCCAGCACGACCGATTTTTTGAGCTCTCCCCCGATGCACTGGTTGTCCTGGGGGCGGATGGCCTTATTCGCCGCACTAACAAATCATTTGAAGCAATGCTTGGGTATGAGCGGGCTACTCTCACAGGCCTTCCTATTACGGCCGTAATCCACCCTGACGATCTTCAGCCAACACTAGATGCATGGCGGGCTGGTAGTGAGAGTAGCATTTTGCTGGAGAATAGGCTTATAGCATCGGACGGTAGCGTACGCTGGCTAGCTTGGAGCGGCGTGCCAGTGGCGCTGGAGCAAGTCATATACGCCGTTGGGCGCGATATAACAGAGCAAAGCCTAGGTAAACGAGTACTGGAGGAGCAGGCCGCGCAATTGCGAAACCAATTAGAGTTGCTTGAGCTCGCTCATGATTCAATCATCATTCGTCAACTGGACAATACCATCACATTCTGGAACCGCGGTGCCGAACAAAACTATGGCTGGACAAAGCAGGAGGCGTTAGGGGGCAATTACTATCAGCTTTTGCGTAGTGAGTACGGCACCTATCCGGAGGACATCGAGAACGAGCTCTTCCTACGCGATTACTGGCATGGAGAGGCCAGTAGGCTAACTCGTGATAGGTCTCGTATCATCGTTAGCTGCCAGTGGGTGCTGCAACGCGACCAATCTGGCTGGCCTGTAGCAATTCTCGAGGTCAGCCAAGACATTACTCAGCGCCAACAGGCTGCAGAATCTTTAGCGCAGTTAGCGTCCATTGTGGAGCAGTCTGGCGATGGCATCGTTAGTATTGGGTTTAATGAACGCGTGCTCACTTGGAACCGTGGAGCCGAGCAACTGCTGGGGTATTCCTCTGTTGACATCTGCAACACACTATTTACTCGCCTCATACCTTCACACGGCCTAAAGACTTGGCATACCATGCTGGATAAGCTGCGCCAAGGAGTCGTAGTTGATCCTATCGAGACAGCAATGTTACACCAGGATGGGTCAGCTGTTCCCACGCTGATTTCATTTTCATCCCTGCGTAACTTGCTGGGGCAACCTTCGGCGCTGTCTTTAGTCATCAGAGATAATGCTCGTAAGGTGCAGTTAGATAAAGAAATGGCACGCTTAGACCGCTTGAATTTAGCCGGGCAGTTAGCCGCGGGTATTGGTCACGAGGTACGTAACCCAATGACGACAGTGCGCGGCTTCTTGCAGTTATTTACCAAAAAGCCGGAGTTAGAGAAGTATGTCGAACAGTTTAATCTAGTCATCAGTGAGCTAGACCGGGCCAACGAAATTATAACTGAGTTCCTTACACTGGCGTGCAACCGTCCTGTCGAGTTGAGTCCAGTACAGCTCAACGATAGTATAGAGTCTTTGTTGCCTCTTCTTAAAGCCGATGCCATCATCTCTCGCAAGGAGATTAAACTCGAACTACAACCACTGCCGATTTTATTTCTTAACGAAAAGGAAATCCGGCAGTTACTGTTCAACCTAGTGCGCAACGGGTTGGAGGCAATGACTGAAGGCGGTACGCTCACCATCAGCACGCAGCGATGTAAACAGACAGTTGTACTGGCTATCAAAGACCAAGGCCAAGGAATCCCTCCAGACGTCGCCGCGAAAATTGGGACACCGTTTTTCACTACTAAACAAAACGGAACCGGGCTTGGCTTAGCGGTATGCTACACTATCGCTGAGCAGCACAGGGCCAACATTACTTTCGAGACAAGCGCCAAAGGAACCACCTTTTTCGTGACCTTCGCCGCACAATAAGTATGGAGTTGAGTTTGATCAAACCAGTAGCCAGTGCGGCCAAATGTATTCTTCCAGAATTCCCTAGAAAGCCACATCGCCATCGTTAAGATTATGTGTGTCATGAGGTTAAAAGTTCTGCCCAGCCGAATACTATCGTAGAAAAGAACACCAAGATGCTGAATTCGTTCACGCTGAGTTCATATAGCCTAGTTAATATTAGGCATCACACAAGCGAAAGGTGAGGTCAAGTGAACTTCAAAAACGGCAAGCCAAAGAAAAACAGGTCGCTTACCATAGTGGTGGTGCTGGGAATTCTACTGATACTGTTAGCAGTAAGGATTAGCCGTGTACCTGGTCGTGTCAGTGTACAGTACGAAAACTATCAAGTAGTACAAGGCACCATTTCCAAAACAGTGTCGGGTATTGGCAGGGTCACGACTTTGTATAAAGAAACCGTCTTTGCCAGTAGCGGCGGGCAAATAACCCAAGTTAATGCTGTCATCGGCGACATCGTGAAAAAGGGAGACGTTTTGCTTAAGTTCACTAGCGGCAGCGAAATCAAGGCTCCCTTTGATGGAGAAGTGACCCAAGTTTACGTCAAAGTAAACGAATGGGTTAACCCTAGCGCGCGGCTAGCTGAAGTAACCGATTACATTAACCTCGAAATAACTGCTCAGGTCGACGAACTAGACGTCGCCAAAATCTCCAAGGGGCAGACGGCACGCATCGATATCAACGCTCTAGATGATGAAGAGCTAAGCGGGCCTATTACCAGTATTGCCAAAGAAGGAGTTTTCTCAGGCGGTATCACGACCTTTGCTATCAAGGTGGCCATACCAGACAGTAGCGGACTATTGGTAGGAATGTCTGCAGAGATCAAGGCAGAGGTGGCCCGGGCGCAGGACGTAATTGTAGTTCCTGTAGAAGCAGTACAGTACAGCGACAATCAACCATACGTGTGGGTTAAGTCCGCCGATGCTACACTAGAGCAGGTAAATGTAGAGCTTGGCCTGAGCGATGGTCAATTGGTGGAGATTAAAAGCGGTCTTACGCTAGGCCAGACTGTGTCCTACGAAAAACCCATGGTTGAGGAGCAGCGTAATTTCCGCCCAGGTCTTGGAGGGGCGAGATAGATGTCGGCGCTGTTATCCCTCGCTAATATCTGCAAGAGCTACGCAATGGGTGAAGAAGAGTATGAGGTCTTGCATGACGTTAACCTTACCATTGAGCGCGGCGAGCTCATCTCCATTTTTGGTCCTTCGGGTTCAGGCAAGACTACCTTAATGAACATCATAGGTTGTCTTGATGTACCTACATCAGGCGAGTACGTGCTCGACGGCACGCTAGTGGCTGACCTAGAGCCGCGCCAACTTGCTCGCATCCGTAACAAAAAGATTGGCTTTGTATTTCAAAACTTTCAGTTGTTGCCCCGCCTTAACACCTTTTCTAACGTCGAGCTTCCGCTGATCTACAGTGGTCTTAAGGCGGCAGAGCGCCGTCAGCGCGTGTTAGGGATGCTTGAACTCGTAGGGCTATCACACAAGGCGGAGAGCTTCCCTAACCAGCTTTCCGGAGGCCAACAGCAGCGAGTAGCTATTGCCCGTTCCATGGTGACTGAACCAAGCATAATTTTGGCCGACGAGCCCACCGGTGCCCTCGACCAAAAAACAGGCCAGCAGATAATGGATCTATTTAGACAGTTTAATCAAGCGGGACGTACTATCATTATGATTACTCACGACCCAATCGTAGCCGCTATTGCTAAAAGAACCGTGCGCATCCTAGACGGGCGCCTGTCAGAAGAGGGGGGTGCTATCAATGCTAAAAGAGATACTGAAGATGTCTGTAGATAATATCGTACACAACAAGACGCGTTCATTCTTGACTATCCTTGGCATCGTCATTGGCGTCGGCTCCATTATTGCACTCATGCTTATGGGCGATGGTGCCACCAGTAGCATTCAGTCACAGCTCTCTGGTCTCGGTGGCAACAAACTCACGGTAAGCATCACGGGCACACCAATCAAGAGCGGTCTATCCGAGCAGGATTTACAGGGTATGGCCACGCTTAACAACGTCACGGCTGTGTCTCCCTCCACGAGCGCTAGATCATCTGTGGTGTACGGCGATACCGCTAAGAAAAACGTGAGTATAGCCGGACGGAGTTACAGCTTCTTTGAAGCAGATAGTAGTTTGCTAAAAGCAGGCAGAGGCCTTAGTCGCCTAGACATTGAAAACCGTAGCCATGTAGCCCTGCTAGGCAGTAATCTGACCATGGAGCTGTTCGGCAACAAATCGCCAGTCGGTGCTAACATTACCTTAGGAGGGAGGGAATTTTTGGTTGTCGGGGCGCTAGCAAGCAGTGGAGGGTTTTCCTTCAGCTCGCTCGATGATAGTGTGGTGGTACCCTATAACACCGCAGAGCGGGCGCTAGGTGGTACCCGAGTTAACTCCATCGACGTTTTTTTCACTGAGGGCAGCCCAGTAACAGAGGTTAAGGCGGCTCTAAAAGTTAGACTCACCACGGTCTTTGACGGGCGCAATGATGTTTTCAGCATTTTTAACCAGCAAGACATGCTCGACATGATGGAAACAGTCACCGCCACCATGACTATGCTTCTAGCAGGCATTGCTGCTATCTCACTTTTAGTCGGCGGCATCGGGATAATGAATATGATGCTAGTCTCGGTCACCGAGCGCACCAACGAAATCGGTTTACGCAAGTCTCTAGGGGCAGAGCCACTGCACATTATGTTACAGTTTCTCATAGAGGCCGTAATCATCTGTCTGCTAGGCGGGTTCCTCGGAATTATCTTGGGAGGTCTCTTGGCCTACGCTGGTTCGCTCCTTATCGGCTTTGAGTTTGCCATTACCGCATTCCCTATTATTCTGGCGTTTGGTTTTTCAGTAGCTGTGGGGCTAATCTTTGGTATCGCTCCGGCTCGTAAGGCTAGCAACCTTAACCCCATCGATGCTCTGCGCTACGTATAACCCCAGAACGTTTATCCTGATTTGAGGTGAGAGAAAGTGGCACGCATTCTATTAGTGGACGACAACGTTAAGATCAGAAAACTAATGGAGATCTACCTCAAGCGCGATGCCTTTGAAGTGCTCCAGGCAGAGGATGGTACGGAGGCCTTATCTGTGCTAAAAAAGCACAATATTAATTTAATCGTAGCCGACATCATGATGCCAGAGATGGATGGCTACGAGCTCACGGAGCAGCTCAGGGACGCTGGGTTTACCATGCCCATACTGATGGTAACGGCCAAAGAAACCTATGCCGACAAGAAAAAGGGCTTTGAAATGGGCGCAGATGACTATATGACTAAACCCGTAGATATGGATGAGATGTTGCTCCGCATTAAAGCCCTGCTGCGCCGAGCGAAAATTAGTAGCGAGAATAGGCTAGTTCTTGGCGGGGTAGAGCTCGATTACGAAGCCCTCGAGATCAGGACCCCCAAGCAGGTCTACCTCCTGCCCAAAAAGGAGTTCTACCTCCTATTTAAGCTGCTCTCTCACCCCAAAAAAATCTTCACCCGTCAAGAGCTCATGGACGATATTTGGGGCTTTGATAGTGAAGTCGATGAGCGCACTGTGGACGTACATATTAAGCGACTCCGCGATAAATTCTCAGACCTTGAGGAGTTTGAAATAGTCACTGTCCGAGGGCTCGGCTACAAGGCAGAGCGAAAGGCATGAGAAAATCCGTTTATGCGCAACTCGTATGCATGCTCCTCGGCATTGTCTTCATAACCAATCTCGTAGTCTTTGTCACATTTGCCTTAACCACAGAACACACGATTTTTACTGAGATGGAAGATACCATCGGGGAACTCACCGCCAACGTTAAGGAACTGCACAGCTCTGGCCTGCTACCGCTCGACCGTGTTCCGGCCCTGCTTAACAATGGCCACATTAATGCTGCTCTCTACCAGAGCTTCGGAGACCTTCAGCAGGCCAGCGCCACACAAAGGTTCTTTATCAGGCAGGAGTTACTTCAGTTAGAGCATACCGACGAGATCCGGGCTTATCCGCTGCGCGCTAGACGGGCCTCACGCTTGCCAGCGGCTATACTCAAGCTAGACCAGTCGGGCGAACCCTACTACCTCTTGATATATCCAGATGTCCACAAGATCATGTTTAATTTCCGCGGCATCTTAGCGAAGGTCAACATTGCCTCCTTAATAGTAGGCTCATTAATGTTTCTACTTGCCGCCAAGTACATCGTTAAACCCATCAGGCAATTGGGCGAAGTAACTAAGAAGATCTCGCGTGGTGAGTTTAACGTCACAATTGCCCACAAGCGCAAGGACGAAATTGGTCAACTAATCGATGGGTTTAACACCATGGCCAAGGAGTTACAAGGCATAGAGATGCTCCGCAGCGACTTTATCTCAGCCATATCTCACGAGTTCAAAACTCCACTAACCTCCATTAAGGGCTATGCCAAGCTACTCGGCGACACCCATGACGAAGGGGAAAGACATGAATATGCCTCGATAATTGTAGCAGAGGCGGATCGACTCTCTCATTTGGCCAGCAACATCCTGTTGCTCAATCGCTTGGAGCACACCGGCGAAGAACTGCACAGAGAGAACTTCCGGCTCGACGAACAATTGCGCCAAGTCCTACTCCTACTCGAAAATCTCTGGAGCGAAAAGCAGCTAGAGCTAGAGCTAGAGCTCTTTGCCCTGACCTACTCTGGTAACAAGCAACTCCTGTATCAGTTATGGCTCAATCTTTTGGATAACGCTATCAAGTATTCGCCCGTCGGCGGCAAACTAGAAATTAACCTCACACGGGACAACGACAACGTGCAGTGCACCATCCGCGATTACGGCCCGGGCATCCCCGCGGAGCATCAGCGCCATGTATTCGATAAGTTTTACAAAGGAGATAAGTCGCGTGGCTCAATAGGCAACGGCCTAGGCCTCTCCATCGCCAAAAAAGTCGTCGACATGCACCAAGGTCAAATAACCCTAGAAAGCAGCCTTGGCCAGGGAACAAAAGTTATCGTACTTCTATAACACAAAGGGGTGTCGTAGGACACCCCTTTGTGTTATAGGCGTTAGCCAGGAACTTACGAGCCACCTAGTAGCGCCGTGATAAATCACGGTGGATATTCGCCGAAGACACCGTCCCATGCGACGCTACATCTATGGCCGAGATTCCAGCTCGAACCACTGCACACGGCAATTTACCACAAAACCCATCTTCTTCGCCAAACCCAACGACTTAACGTTATACATCCTTTGGCCTTTATACTTCACGCTTTCTCGCGTGCTGCTGTGCTTCCTGTCAGTAGCCCCCGTCGTAGCGGCCTAAGGTCAACGTCTTTGTGGCGTTGCCAACTGACGTAGCTAAGTAAAACCTCCGTTGCAAGGGGGCACTTTTATCACAGACCATCAGGCATTAAGCGTTGAGGTGGCACGCGCCGCTATTGCACTGGCCACCTCGCTGGCCCTGCACTATAGAGGCTACTCACCGTGATATATTACGGTGCCATACTTTCAACACCAGGATATTGTAGGATGTTTTTTCTGGCTACAACCAGAAACTTTTTGCTTTTATCAACGTATGAGTACGTGTACGCTATTACGAGGTCTATCAAGTTGCGATTGTTAACATATTAAGCAATGAAAAGGAAGAGGGGTATTACCATGGACAAAGAAACAACATATAAGAAAATCAAGACGGTCCTCAACACCGTTGTCTTAATAGGTATAGGAATTTACCTTATATTTGCTTTTACCAACATGAACTATGACTATACTCTCAACGACCAAGGTGTAACAATCTCGAGGGGTAAGGGCATTGATATTGCGTTTACCGAAATCGTAGACGTACAATACTTTGAGAGACTACCTGCTCTCTCTAATAGAGTAGGGGAGTCACTAGGCAACAGGCGCAACGGCACCTTTACCGTCGCGGGCATAGGCAGAGGCAAGGTTTATGTTACTGATATAACTAAGCCCGGCATCATAATCTTTACTGCAGACACCTTCTATGCCATTACTCCGCCTGACTCGCAGAATTTCTTCATTCAATTAGAGGCTATAATCAAATAACTAATGGCCGTCACCCAAATCCGGTGACGGCCATTAGTTTCTTCTCAACGTTCACTGCAAAGGCAAACTCCACCACCCGTGTAGGGGCACAGTGCTGTGCCCCTACACGAAAATGGTACTGAACTTGAACTAGAAGCTCTTGACTACCTCATCAACCAACGAGCCAACGTAGGCTACGGCTTCACGAATAGCCTCCCTGTTGGTCATATCCACGCCGGCCAGCTTGGCGAGTTCTAGCGGCTTCAGTGTGCCGCCGGCCCTCAGCACATTTACCCACCGCTCGGCAGCGGGAGCTCCCTCGGTGCGAATGGCTTTAGCCACAGCTGTGCCCACGGTAAGGCCGGCTGCATAGCTGTATGGGTACAAGCCGCGGTAGTAGTGCGCTTGGCGCATCCATACCATCCTAGCGCCCTCATCGATCTCCACTTCACCGCCCCAGAACTCATCGAGTATCTCGCCCTGTACCTTATTAAGCACAGTGGCCGTAATGGGCTGGCCTTTCTCAGCCATTACATAAGTGCGGCGCTGCAGTTCGCCCTCAATTAAGTGGCGCACAAAGTTGTGGTGGTAGCTCATCAGAAGCTGCATAATCAGCCAACGGCGCATGCGCACATCATCGCTCTGGGCTAGGATGTAATCTGCAACCAGGATCTCATTAATGGTCGAAGGCGCCTCAATAAAAAACATAGTCGGCCGGGTATTAGCTAAACGCTGATAGCGCTGTGCCATAACCCCTTGGCCAGCATGACCAAGCTCATGCGCCAGCGTAAGCGCATTGCGCATTTGGTTAGTCCAGGTCATGCTGATGTACGGGTGGACCCCATAAACCGAATTGCAGAACGCGCCCGTTCTCTTGCCTATGTTGTCGGCACGGTCTACCCAGCGATCCCTAAGGCCGGTAGACATAATCTCTGCGTACTCAGGGCCTAGCACCTTCAAGCCCCCCAGAACTAGCTCCGCAGCCTGCTCATAGGTGGTAGAGGGGCTAAACTCAGGATCTAGCGGTGCCTCGATATCGCAGTAGAGCATTTTATCTAGCCCGAGTACGCGTTTGCGCAGTTGAGCGTATTTACGCATATGCGGCGCAAGCTCCTCAAGAATAACATCGTGGATGTTATGGTAGATTTCCGTGTTTACTTCCTGCAGGTCTAGGAGCATGTGGATAGCTGAGTCAAATCCGCGTAGCTTGGCGGTAACCACGTTCTTTTTGACCTCAGTCCCCCAAGTAGCACCGTAGGTATGCTGGTATGGTGTCAGTGCCTTGTTCAATTCGGCATAAGCATTGCGCCGCAGCGTCATATCAGCGGCGGACTCATGGCGCCCTAAAGACATAGGGTGCATATTACCTGCGCTGTCGCTGACGGAGCCAAACGATAAGTCCGCAGTTCTAGAGCGTTCGTAGACTTCTACTGGCGAGTTCAACACCTGACCGAGTGCAGCTAACACCATTTCTGTTTCGGGGCTGAGTAGGTAGGGCTTCTTCTCAATCCATTTTTGGATGGTTATTGCATACGGCTCCAAGCCCGCTTCTTCTTGTAAGTACCCATCCAGCATCCCCTCAGGGAGGCTCAGTGCTTCGGATTGGATAAACGAGGTCTCAGCCTGTATTTGTGCTCCTACAGACGCTGCTTTTCCGGCGAGCACCTGATAACTAGGGTTTGTGCCGTCGCTCGACTGATTAAGCGAAGCGTATGACAGCACCTTGACGGCTCTTGTTTGCAGTGCTTCCTGGGCATCAAGGCATCCTAATAGCACCTTGGCCCCCTCGCCGAGCCTCCCCTTAAACGTAGTGACGTTGCTCACCAACTCCGGCAGGGCTCCTAATTCTGCTTCCCACGCTTCCACAGTAGCGAAAATGTCCGAGACGTCCCAAGTCTGCTCAACCGGAACTTCAGTACGTTTGAGTTGCTTCGACATTCAGTTTCCTCCTTTATTACTTTCTTGACTAGTTAATAGCCGATGTGGTATCCCATATGCTTAAGTTTCGATAAGCGAATGAGTGAGTCCTGCTTGGACTCACTCATTTTTACCCTACCGTATAAGCACCATATAAATAACGCTGTAGAGTACGCCGAGTATTAGTACTAAAGGCAGGACGATGCTGACAAAGGCGGCTATAAGCATGGCAGTTAAGTCACCCTTTTCCAGCTCTACCTGTTCCATTTTACTAAAGTGTTCATCCAGCTCTTCTTGGGTCTTTTTCTTAGGTAGACGCTCCAGCAGTCTCTTGAACAAGCGGTCCCCCCCTATCCAGTGGGTAATGGCAGGCCACGAAATGTCCTGGTTTATACTCTCTCCACTCCGGCACGACAGCGATGCATTTCTCGGTAGTGTATTTGCAGCGGGTGTGGAATTTGCAGCCACTAGGCGGATTTATGGGGCTCGGAATATCGCCCTTAATAAGCGCAAGCTCTTTTCCGGATTCGTCTTCAGTAGTCGGTATGGCCTCCAACAGAGCCTCGGTATAGGGATGAAGAGCATTGCGGAAAACTACGTCCGAGCTAGCTAGCTCAATTACATTCCCCAAATACATCACGGCGATACGGTCACTGATGAATTTTACAACACTCAGGTCGTGGGAAATGAACAAATAGGTTAGTTTGTTTTGCTCCTTGAGGTCGACCAAGAGATTAATAATCTGCGACTGTATAGATACATCCAGCGCGCTAACGGCCTCATCGCAGACCACAAATTTAGGTTGAACAGCCAAAGCGCGGGCAATGCCAATTCTCTGACGCTGCCCACCCGAGAACTGATGTGGATAACGATGGAGCATGTAGGGCTGTAGGCCGCATTTCTCCATGATGTCTAATACGTATTTCTCCAGTACTTCTGTGCCGCTCCTGAAAATGTTGTGCGCCGTTAAGGCCTCGCTTATCACTTGTCCCACAGTCAGGCGGGGATTCAGGGAGGAGTAGGGGTCTTGAAAAATGATCTGAAGCTCCCGGCGCAGTACACGTTGCTCCTCGCCGGTCAGCTGACCCAAATCAATCCCCTCATCTTGCATCTTGTCCACAGTACTAAAGCTTGCCTTGGAAGAACACTTGGTACGCACGTCTGTCAATGCTGCGCGTGCTCTGTCCAGTGTGGCTTTCGCTTTCTCTAGTGCCACGGTCAAATCCACGATCTCTCTGCTGTAGCTGCCTAGTTTCTGATTAGCCGCTGGGCTTCTGTTTGCCAATTCGGCCAGTGTGTCCCTTTTAAGGGACAAGTCATACAATTGTTGGGCTAAGGAGAAGTGCACAACGCCAGCGTTGTATTCATCCATTAACACACGGGATACTTCCTGAAGATCATCGGCAAGAACTAGGCCGCCAGCGATGCGAACAGCGTCATAGTACCTAGCAATCACTGCTTTAGCGCGTCCGCTAAGCTTAGCTTTATCATCTAACTTTTTGCGCAGCTGGTCATATTGGGTCAAAATCCTTGGCAGCTGCTTAATGGTTCGCTTCACATATCTAGGCTTAAACTCCTCCAGCGTCCTGCCGTAGTATAGGGTTGTGCCTCCGGACTGCATGTACAATTGGAGAATTACTCTGCCCAACGTGGATTTGCCACAACCACTTTCGCCAACCAGACCGAAGGTTTCACCTTCATATATGTCAAAGGTAATATCGTTGTTGGCCTGTACATACAATTGCTTGCGCTGGAAAATAGAAGCTTTCTTAATGGGAAAGTGCTTAGTCAGGTTTTCGATGCGGAGTAGTACCTTCTTATTCTCCACGGTTTCTCACCTCCTTTTGAGGATAGAAGCATCTGACAGACTGTACTGCACTTACATGCGTCAGCGCAGGTTCTTGTTTTTTACACAAATCGTCCGCATATTTGCATCGCGGCCCAAATTTGCAGCCGGGGGGCAGGGCGAGTGGGTGAGGCACCGTGCCCGGGATCGCATCCAACCGCTTGTCCTGCTTGCGGGTGAGGAGTGGAATAGACTTAAGCAGCGCTTCGGTGTAAGGGTGAGAATAGTTGCTACGAACTTTGAAAATATAGTCTACCGGTGCCAATTCCACCACTTCGCCACAGTACATCACAGCGACGTCGTCGGCCATCTGGTTAACTACGCCTAAATTATGGGTGATAAACATAATGGAGGTACTGAACTTAGCCCTCAGTTCGTTCATCAGGCGCAGTATTTGCGCCTGAATGGTTACATCTAGGGCGGTAGTAGGTTCGTCGGCAATTAACAGCCGGGGACGGCAGGCTAGAGCCATAGCAATCATCACGCGCTGGCGCATCCCACCTGAAAGCTGATGCGGGTACTGCACGGCCATCTGCTCAGGGTTGGGGATTTTCACCGCGTCCAGCATCTCTATCGAACGAGCATTTGCTTCTCTCTTGGTCATTCCTTGGTGAAGCATGAGTGGCTCGCTGATTTGGCGGCTGACAGTAAAAACAGGGTTTAGTGAGGTCATTGGCTCCTGAAAGATCATGGAGATGGAGTTCCCGCGGATTTTGTACAATTCGCTTCTCTCGAGGTGGGTGATATCTCTGCCATCAAAGGTTATTTTGCCGTCATAGATGCGTTGGTTGTTCTCAAATAACTGCAGAATACTCAAGGCCGTCTGGCTCTTTCCGCTGCCCGACTCACCCACGACCCCTAAGGTCTTTCCATGGTCCACACTTAAGGAGGCCCCGTTAACAGCCTTAATCAAGCCGC
This sequence comes from Bacillota bacterium, assembly GCA_009773495.1. Lineage (GTDB taxonomy): Bacteria > Bacillota > UBA994 > UBA994 > UBA994 > WSXW01. The sequence goes on along the minus strand of WSXW01000004.1, from coordinate 25,277 downwards.
GGCGGGTATCAAAATAGGTGTGCAAGTTGCTAATATCTAGTAGGCTCATCTTCCTCCCCCCTACTTCTCATTTGCTTTCGGGTCCATAGCCTCACGCAGCGCATCCCCAATAAGGTTGACACTGAGTGCAGCCATAACCACGAACAAGCCTGGAATCAGCCATCTCCACCAATAGTACTCCAGTACCGCAGCGGTTTGCGCTCCCTGCAGCATATTGCCCCAGGAAGGAGTGGGGGCGGCCACGCCGAAGCCAAGAAAGGAAAGACCGGCTTCGATCAGGAGAGAACTAGCATAACTGAGAGTGACACTTACAATGACCAAATTGAAAATATTGGGCAGGATGTGGCGGAGAATAATGTTGTGTTGCTTCACGCCTAGTGCTCTGGCCGCCAGTACAAAGTCCTTCTCGCGCTCGAGCAGAATCTGGGCACGCACTAGACGAGCCAAGCTTGGCCACGTTAAGACACCTATAATCACCATAATCATATAGAGTCGGTACATTTCCGACACCTTGCCAACTACTACTGCCGACAGCGTAATCGCGATGGGTAAAAAGGGAATGGCCGTGACTACATCAGTAATGCGCATGAGGATCATGTCGACCTGGCCGCCAAAGAAGCCAGCTGTCATGCCAAAAAATAAGGCGATAATAACAGAGATGACTACAGATATGGCACCTACAGCCAAGGAGATGCGCCCACCGTGAATCAAGCGGGTCAAAAGGTCGCGTCCAAATTCATCGGTGCCGAATATAAAACCTTTGAGGCCCCAGGCGCTAATCGAACCATCAGCGCCCACGGCGTAGTTTTGAAACATATTGGAGTAGATTTCAACGTGTTTCTTTTTTTGCACGCGTTGGGGAAGATCCAATTGATTGTAGTGGTTTGCGCCCCAATAAAGGACTTCGCCGGCATCTGTCAAAACTGCCAGGTTATTTTTGCCAGCGTCTAAAGCCATTACCTTACCTTGAAATTCAGGGATTTTCAAGATATCGTACTCGTTGTCGCCCCAGATGTGTAGCTTACCGCGGTCATCCAGAGCCAAAACGGCGCGATAAGAGGCCGTAATGTCCACAATATTGAACGTGCCATCCTGCATGTTACGTGGGACATCCGAAAAGGCGTTACCCTTAATGCCCGTGACAGCCACGGTGCCGTCGTCGAGCAACAGCGCCATGTTATGGGGGCTCGCCGCCACCTTGACGATATGCCCCTGATACGCTTCCGGCACAATGTCTAATCTGTTAGACATTGTGCTGCCCCACACAAACAGTTCGCCGTCTTCAAACAGCACTGCCGAATATGCTTCGCCACCGATTAACATGGCAACTTTTTTGCTAGACAGCTTGCCTAGCAGCAAATTGGGAGCTTCAGCTTGCTTAAAGTTGTTAAAGCCCCACCCATACAACTTCCCCTGCGCGTCCACGGCGAGGATGTGACGATCGCCCGCTACAACCTGCACAATCTGGGCGTTCTGTACCTCCGGGGGGATCGTTAGTGCCGATGTGGAGACTCCTTCCAAAATATAGGCTGGCTGTGTGCCCCAAACATACACCTTTCCACTGTTGGATAAGGCTACAGAGAAGGAAATTCCGGAGGAAATCTGTTGGACACCCTCTTTGACTAGCTGGGAGGGAAATCGGAGGTAGTTGTAGCCCGGAGCAATATTACGCAGGGCGGTCTCAACATAACTTAAATCCATGGGTTTAACGTAGGAGCCGACAAAAGAAAATCCGAGAATTAAAATAAGACCGATAACACCGGCAAGGCCTAACTTATGGCGCAGAAAATTTTTGAAAATGGTCTTACCGGGGGTCTGCAGGGCTTCCTCTTCTAAGACAGATACCAATGCTCTGTCGCGTATAAACAACCGACTGAACATTCCGTAAAAGGACTTGCCTAGCTTCCTCAGACTTGATTCCCCTCGCGTAGAACTCAGCACTGGTCTATTCTCCATTTGTCTCACTCCTATTCCAGCTTGATGCGGGGATCAACAAGTCCATAAGTTATATCAGCCACAAAGTTAGCTGTAATACTAAGGCTGGCGAAGAACAGGTTCATGGCACTGACTAACATGAAGTCGCGATTGAGTAGTGCTTTGACCAGTACTTGGCCGATACCATTCCACGCGAAGACAGTTTCTGTAATTGCTGAACCGCTGAATAGAGAAAACACTGAGAAAATAATAATTGTAGAAATCGGAATTAAAGCATTTCTAAATGCGTGCGAATATATTACAACCTTTTCCGCAAGTCCCTTAGAGCGCGCCGTCCGGATATAATCCTGGCTAAGCGCGTCAATCATAGCGTTGCGCACATACCGGATGGTTCCGGCAAGGCTGATAATGGTCAGGGTTATGACAGGCAAGGCCATATACCTCAGCCAAGAGACATAGTAGGCAAAATTTTTGCCATAGGCTGTGAGGGGCATGCCGCCCGGTGGCAGCAGCTGTAAGTTAATGGCCACCACATAAATCAGGGTTAGGGCCACAAAGAACGAGGGCATGGAGTAAGTTACTAAGGAAAATACCTGCCAGAAATTATCGAAACGGGAGCCCCGCTTAACGGCGCACATAATGCCAACTGGCAAGGTGATAGCAAGTTCTAGAATAATAACAAAAATATTTAGTATAACGGTATTCCGCATCGGTTCACTGATGGCGTCCTTTACCGGGCGGTTAGAGAGTGAAGACCAGCCTAACTCACCGGATAGGGTGTTGCCAATCCATCTAAAATATTGTTCGGGATAGGATTTGTCCAGCCCCAGCTTAACTCTCATTACCGCTTCAGCCGCTTTATACTGTTCGGCCTTCAGGCCAGGCCCGAGCATCATCCGCACTGGATCGCCTGGCATAAACTTAAGGAGAGCAAAAAGTAAAATTGTCACCAAGACTATAACTGGTATCAAGGAGATTAGTCTCTTTATAATGTACTTTAACACAACAGGAGCCTCCTTTTTAGGCAATTTTCCGGGCCCATAATTATCGAGGATAATCTGGGCCATCCCAAAAGAAAGGGGACAGCGCAAGCCATCCCCTTTTTCTTGGTAGCCTGGTAGCATATTAGATTAACACCAACCCTTGTTATTTAGAGATATCGCAGATAATTGCTGCCCAGGTGGAAAACGGAGTGGTGTTAACGCCCTTTACGCCTGCGCCAAAGACATCATAATACTGATTGGAGTACAAAGGTATAATGGGGAGAATTTCATACCAGCGCTTCTGGAACTCCAGCCAAGCAGCTGAGAACTCAGTCACTTGAGTGGGCTCGAGGCTTCTCATCTTGATCATTAGTGCATCTAGCTCAGGATCGTTGACTTGGTTGGCGTTCTGCCAAGTACCAAGGAAGTCGCTATGGAAGCTATAATAAGGATCAAAGGTAGCGCCAAAGTTGGTAGCTAGGTTGTAGCTATGGTAGACTCTCTCTTCGGGCTTAAGTTCATAAGCATAGTAATAGTTGTCTAATAAAGCATCAAAGTCGCCCCTTGCAATGGTGAAATCAATGCCGGCTAGCGGTGTGTTAGCCTTGAACTGGATTTCAACGTTATCGGTTACCGTGTTATCTTCGGTGCCGAAGTGCTTAATCACAAGTTTTTCCTTCTTGGCATTATAGCGCAAGTAGGTCCCGGCCGCGTTTGCCTTGGCGGGGTCAAAGGAGGTCTTGCCGTCGGCTTCAAACTTCCATTCGGTCTGGTTGAGAAGTTCATTGGCCTTGGCAATATTACGGACAAAATGTGGGAAAGCATCGATAGCAGCCTTATTCTTCGTGTACATCCACTGTGCTAGACCATAGTACCCATTGGTAACCGAGCCGTAGCCACCCAGCACGTTGGAGATAATCTCGTCTCTGTCCATAAGATAGGCCAGAGCGTGGCGCACTTCGGGTATAGCTGTTGCGCCGAAGTCGCAATGCATAAATACGCCACCGAAACCGTTACGGGCGTAGTAGTTAACAGAAGTGGTTTTGGAAGCCTTGGCCTTTTCAATCTTCTCGCCCTCGATAACGCCAGTCACCAAGTCGATTTCACCGTTGATAACCTGGTCAACATCGGTGGTCATGTTAATAGACTTTATGACTACATAAGTAAGCTGAGGCTTCTTGTTTTCGAAGGTGCCCTTGAAGTTCTCATTGATCTTCACAGTCACCGCGCTATTTTCGAAGCTAACAAATTTGTATGGACCGGAGGTGACAGTGGGTTTAAAGCGTTCAGTGGTAGCAACTGTAGAAGCAGTCTTTACCAGGTCAAGGCCGGCAATCTTAGCGCCGTCAGCGTTAATGTCTAAAGTGGCGCCAGGCGCCCATACAGCCATCGGAGCAGGAATAAACGACGCATAGTTAGTCTCAAAGAAATAGGGGAGCTCTTCGGCATCAATAGTGACGGAGAAGCTGTAATCATTAATGAGCTTAACGCCCTTGAAACGATCGACCTCGCCCTCATAATAGTCTTGGTAGCCTATTAGGCCTTCACCAACGGTGCTGGTTGCGCCTGCCTCTGTCCAAGCCGGGGAAGCATACCAAAGAATATAAAATACATAGTCTTTGGCCGTTACGACGGTGCCATTGTTCCATTTCATGTCTTTATGTAAGTCAAAGGTGTAGGTCTTGTTGCCAACAGTGTCAATCTCGGTCTTAAGATTCTTTACGACTGTCTTATTTAGGACGATCTCGCCAGTAGGTGTAGTAGAATAAGTCTCGTAACCCGAGATAAGCTCCCGCACCCACACATCGTAGGCGCTGTCACCAAAACCGGAAAGGAAGTTGCCTGATATTTCCGAGCTACCTACTACAAGCGTGGTCTCAACAGCGGGGGTTTTTTCGGCACAGCCGGCCAAGGATAGTACCAAAACTAGTACCAGCAGCAGCGAACCTAATTTTATCACTCTTGTTCCTCCTTATAATTCCATTTGGTGTAATACACCCCGAGATATATTTTAGACGGTCATACCGTACTAAAACCATGTTTGAATAAATCTGATTACCATCTATCTCTTTAAGTTATACATCAATGTATAAATACCTGCAGTCATTGAGGGAAAAACACAAATATTCTCAGTTTTTTGATAAATACTTCGTTTCCTGTCTTCCCCCTACCATAAGAGATATCATCTTTACAATAAATTTATGCCTCTGATGCTTGCTACGAGACACGACACGCCCAGATAAGAAAGGCCCACGCGCAAGCGCGGGGCCTTAGTCTCTTATGTTCCCAAGGGTAAGGGCAGCCTCAGGAAAAAAGTCGTCTCCTCTTCGTTGCTATCTAATTCGATGCTGCCTCCATGTAGCTTGGCCAAATTGTAGCTTATGGCTAGCCCCAGTCCAGTACCGTGGTCCTTGGTCGTAAAGAATGGTGTACCCAAAAGCTTCTTCACCTCAGGCGTTATACCAGGGCCCTTGTTTGTCACAGATACGATAGCATCCTTGTCAGTGTGGTAGGTGCATATATCAACTTGGGTGTCATGCGTACTGGCTTCAATGGCGTTAATGGTTAGGTTAAGCAGAATCTGTCTCAATTCTGGCTCACTTAAGAGTACCTCGGGGGTATTGGACACATGTAGGCAGATCTCCCTCTGAAATTCTAAGGCTTTGGCCCGTAGCATAGGGAATATGCGTTCTATCACATCATTAATGCTGCCTAGCTTTTGCTCGTCAGGTTTTGTCTTGGCTAGAGCAAGGAACTCAGTAATAATTCCATTGGCCCTATCTAACTCAGATATCATCATGTTGAATTGGTAGGCGCTGTCGGGGTACCGGCCCTGAAGTAGCTGCAAAAAGCCGCGCACCACAGTCAGGGGGTTGCGAATCTCATGCCCCACACCGCTAGCCATCTGGGCGATGACATTGAGTTTATCTAGCCGTTGCATTTCACGCTCTAGGGCCCGCTGTTCTGTCAAATCAGTGGTGACTACTAACGCGCATTCCTCACCGTTTAGTTCCATGAGAGAAGCTGACATAATCCCTTCGCGAACCCCTCGTGACTTGGTGTGAAATTGGCGTGGCCGCTCTTTAAAGGGGAGCTGTCGTGCTTTAAACACATCGGTCATAGTTTCCGCTCCGGGAGTTGTTGGTAAGCCCATTTCCTTAGGCGTTTTACCGATCACCTCATCCCTAGTGTAACCAATAGCATCTATCCAGGCCTCGTTCACCTCAAGATAGCGGTCGGTTCTTAAGCATCTGATGGACATAATAGTAGGACTCGTATTAAAAATTGTGGCGAATTTCTTCTGAGTGCGGGCGAATTCAAGTTCCGCCTCCTTCTTCGCCGTAATATCGTTAAAGAATATAGAGATCCCCTGGGGAGATGGATATACATATACATCAGCCCATTTGTTGGTGTAAGGCAAGAGAATCTCAAAATGCTCAGATACTCTCTGGTTCATTACCGTATGAAGCTTTTCATAAGCTAGCGACTCTCTAAGGGCAGGAAACATATCCCATATACACTTGCCTAACATGTCATCGGGACGGATCGACTTAATGTGTTTGTCGGCAGCCTTATTCATGTATGTAAAGCAGTAGTCAGTATCCAGAAAATAAAAAATGCTGCTTATGCTTTCTAATATATGCGCGAGATTCTCGTTGGCTTTAATCAGAGCGTGCTTGGCCCTCATCTTATTCGTCACATTCCTTAGGGAAAATAACAGCATATCGACTTCCCCGTGCTCATCAAATATCGGCGACAATGCCCACTCCCAATGAATTATCTCCCGGTCGGAAGCGTCCGCGCTCCCAAACAGTCGGCCAACGGATTGCACAGGCAACCGCGTCTCTAGCGCCTGCCTAAATAAGACAATGACTTCAGACGGATAAAGAACAAAATGGTTCTTCCCAGGGAAAAAGTCCCGTGAGCGGTTATCCGACTTAGCGTACGTCTCATTGACCTCTATATAGTTAAACTCCTTGTCCAACAGGGCAATAGCGAGGTGCGGCATGTTAAACAACGGCTCATACAGCCTAGATCTTTTCTCCGTATCGTTCAAACGTCATCCCTCCTCGCAAAGAATTCTCCTTTAATACTAGACGACTAAGCCCACAATGTGAAGCACAAATTACCGACAGCAAATTTAGTATCGCGCCTCCATAGATCGGCGAAAAACGGATAGAGCCTCGCAGCTCTATCCGTTTTTTTATTGCTCATCACCATGATTCAACTGCCAAGTGATGCCAAACTTGTCCGTATAAGAGCCATAGCACTTGCTCCAAAAGGTTTCTTGTAGCTCCTTATCAACTGTGCCGCTTTCGCTGAGAGTGTTGAAAACGGTGCGAATCTCGTCGCTGTTATCACTTACAAAGGACAGGCTGATATTATTACCTACAGTAAAGGGCATACCGGGGAAGGCATCGGAAAACATCACTAAACTTCCGCCAAACCTACGTGGGTCCCCCGGCCATGACCGAAGAGATACTACACTTATCTAGATTATCCTCCGCAGACGAATCCATAGGCGCGCTCAGGCCCTGTAGGTAAGCCGCCAGCCACTCGCTGTTCTCCTTTAAACTAGATGGAATAAACTCGCATAGCATCTTCATGTATTTATCTTAGTTTGGCTCGTGCCATCATTCACTGCGAAGCCGGGCTTTTGCCCTCCGGCGGCGATAACTCCCCTACTGCAACGTGGTATACCACGTTGTGCTTCCAATTCTATAATTACAATGCCCTGTGACAAGAGGAGTGGCAAGGCGTTACGCGGTTATAAAAGTTTAGTTTGGCCTGCAATTGGTGAATCGCTGCCGATTGACTACCAAGTGTCGCACCATTCAAATAGCCAGCTCCCTCACAGCAGCGGGGGTGGCTATTTCCGTGCTCTTCGTATTTCTAAATTTCTTTACCCGTCCTATGGTGGAAGGATTTGTCGAAATTAAGGCGAAGACTATTACGTTTGACAAATCTCCTAAGGGGGGCTTTGAGTGTCTAGTGCTATCACCAATACTAACAAGATAATGGCCGAGGCACTGGCAGAGCAGTGCCTCTCAAGTGACCGCATTCGTTTTGCGGTCTCTTTTATTATGGAGTCCGGCATCAAGGTCTTGCTCGATCCCTTGCAGCGCGCCGCCGAGAGAAACATACCCATAGAGATTATCACCGGAACCTATATGCAGGTTACCGAGCCCTCGGCTCTTTATCTCTTACGTCATAAGCTGGGGGATAGGCTGCAACTCAGGCTCTACGAGTCCGGCTCGCGCTCCTTCCACCCTAAGGCCTATTTCTTCTATAAAGGAAGAGAAGCATTAGCTTTTGTAGGTTCATCCAATATCTCGCGATCCGCCCTCAAGACCGGTGTGGAATGGAACTATGGTCTTAAGAGATCATTAGACCCCACATCCTTTGACGCCTTCGAGACTGCTTACCTCGCCTTGCAGAAGGATTCAGCAGACGCCGATGACGCTCTGTTGCGAAGGTACGCCAAGCACTGGAGAAAGCCCAAGCAAATCTACAAAATGGATGATCCAGAGGACGAACTATACCAGGTTCTACCCATCGTCGAGCCGCGCGGAGCGCAGATCGAGGCACTCTACGAGCTGCAGCGCACCCGCGAAGACGGCTTCGACAAGGCCTTAGTGGTAGCGGCAACTGGCCTAGGCAAGACGTATCTAGCGGCTTTCGATTCCATCGGCTTCTCCCGCGTACTCTTCGTGGCCCACCGCGAGGAAATTCTCATTCAGGCGGAGAAGAGCTTTCGCTCCATTCGCCCCGGGGCATCTACTGGCTTCTTCATCGGGGCCAACCGCAATACCGATGCAGACCTTATTTTCGCCACAGTCCAGAGCATCGGCAGGGCTGAAACCGCCTCAACCTACTTCGACTCAGAGGCCTTTGATTACATAGTGGTAGACGAGTTCCATCATGCCGCAGCCGGCAGCTACCAGAGTATACTCAACTACTTCAAGCCACGCTTTCTCCTGGGGTTAACCGCTACCCCAGACCGCATGGATAATAAGGACATTTACGCCCTATGTGAACACAACATCGCTTATGAGGTTTCACTAAAGGGCGCTATAAATAGGGACTGGCTAGTACCGTTCCGTTACCTCGGCATTTACGACTCCACCGACTACGACGCCATCGACTTTAGGCATGGCAGCTACGATCTAGAGCAACTAGAGCAAAGCCTCTCCCGCGTCGAGAGGGCCTCCCTGGTATTTGAGCATTACCGTCGGCAGCAACGCGGCAGAACCCTAGGCTTCTGCGCTAGCATCAAGCACGCCGAGCAAATGGCCGCCTACTTCTTTGCCAATGGAGTCAAAGCAGTCTGTGTCACCAGCAATACATCCGGGCCTCACTCCATGGATCGCGCAGCCGCCATTCAGGCCCTAAAGGATAAGCAAATAGATATCGTCTTCTCGGTGGATATCTTTAATGAAGGGGTTGATATCCCCAACGTCGATATGGTCCTGTTCCTTAGACCCACCGAGTCCTACACCATTTTTATGCAGCAGCTAGGCCGGGGCCTCCGAAAGTCCGACGGCAAGGATAACCTCGTCGTCCTAGATTTCATAGGCAACTACAAAAAGGCCCACCTCAAACCAGCCTTCCTAACCGGAAATGTAGGCTTCGAGATTGAAACAGGTGGTACCAAGATTACCAACCTCGATCTACCCGATGGCTGCATCGCCGACTTCGATCTGCAGTTGATTGATCTTTTCCGGAAGCTAGAGTGGCGCGAGCCTATCAAGGTACAGCTGGTCGACGAGTACAAGGAGCTCAAGGCCAGACTCGGGCATAGACCCACACGCGAAGACATGCACATGCAAGGAGGGCTACTCTTCCGGCTTTATTACCAAAGGTTCGACAGCTGGCTAGGTTTCCTTAACGATATGGGCGACCTCACGGTTGACGAGCAAGCGTGGCTAAATACTCCTGCCTGGGGATTCCTACGTGAGCTAGAGCGCACCAGCATGGCCAAGTCATACAAGATGCCTACTATCCTGACCTTTCTCAAGGGCGGTAACATTATGGGCTCCGTAACCCTAACCGAAATAGGCCGTTCGTTCCAAGAGTTCTACGCTATACCCAAGCACCAAATCGACTTTCAAGACCAACGCCACGCCGGCTGGGAGAACTGGCCACTACCAAAGTACATGAAGCTGGCCGAAGATAACCCCGTCCACTTCCTTTCCGAGGGGCGCAACGGCTATTTTTCCTATAACAAAGCCACAAAAGAGTTCAGCATAATTGAACCCGTTAAACCTTATCTCTCTCCTCTATTTGCTTCACACGTGGCAGACATACTCAAATACAAAACGGCGGATTACTTCCGCCGTCACTACTAGAGAGGTGTATAGACGATGACAACTATAACCTACAACAAAGCGGTGCGCGACCGCATCCCCGAGATCATCCGTGCCTCTGGTAAAGAGTGCACAGTCGAGCAAGTCTCCCCTGAGAAGTGGCTGGAGTTGCTTAACCAGAAGCTTGGCGAAGAGGTAGCGGAGTACCAGGCAGAGCCTAGTCTTGAGGAACTGGCGGATATACTTGAGGTTATGAGGAGCATAGTGTCGTTGCTAGGATTTGAGTGGGAGCAGCTCGAGGCTATGCGAGAAAAGAAGGTTAGAGAGCGTGGAGCTTTTGATACATGCCAAGTCTTAATAGGCGTCCACTCTCCTTGTGAATAGGACTACTATGGTTCCTACAGATAGGCTGAGCTGAGGAGGAGAATAATGGCTTCATTTAGGATGTCTACTTACCTTTCCCAACGGGCATTACCACTGTCAAATGTCAATCCATTGTCCTTGCTCGCTAGCCACAATGACATAAAGACGTTTGGGCAGATAACAGATGCAATGCTTGATGAGGTGTATTGCTCTTTTGACAAAACTATAAATCGGCAGCTTTTTTGGCGGTTAATAAGGCAGTTGGCGTTTTATGGGGTAGTATTTGAAGGAAAACTGCAGCGTCATAACGTTATACATGATTTCGAAGGCCAGATGTATATCTGGATTTCGCATAAGTACCGTGATGAACACATCCTGAACACAACAAGGGAGTCACAACAGGCACGATTTGAGTTGGGTGTGATGACATATGGAGACATAGTCGGTATCCCTTATGCGTCGTTGCGGGCAATGGGCCAATCTGAACTCGTCTTTCATTTCCTATCATTCGAGGGTTTTTCTAATGTTAGCTTAGCTCAATTCAGCGAGGGTGAGGCAGAGGAACCTGTAAGCCGCATAATTAGAGTGGCTGACACACAGCTAACCATATCTCCAGAAACAATGCATGCACCCATCAAGTTAGAGGACCTACCCGGTTGTCAGAATGTAATACGTCACCTTCATAAACGCGGATATCAGAATTGGGGTCAGTTGCCGGCTGACCTAGATTCCCTGCTATATTCATTTGGCGGTGTTGGGCCCAAAGTTGTAGCGAAGTTTGCAAAGAATTTGGATACCTACATGAACCAGAACAAGACTGCGATAATGCGAGGTGGTGCTTACGAAGGAATGGCCATCCCTGAGGCTCTTATGCGACTGCCACTTCATGCTGATCTGTTTCCAGATACTAACATAGTATTAGTGCGTTTACATAGCGAGGGAAAGTATACGTGGGCAGACTTGCCTCTACAGGATTTAACATCATATCTACATGCTATTAAAGGCGTCGGTGTAAGACATGTGTCCAAATTCGTGTCTAGGCTTAAAGAATGGACGAATCTCTTCGCTGGAGTAGAATCGTTGTCCGGGCTCTTGTTTTTAGAAGGCAGCTTTGCCAGAGTAAGTACCCAATACCTTAGTATTCCTTTACGCTATTTCTTTCCTGAATCATTATGCGGTGATGGACTTGATAGTGTCTTGATAGCTTCTCCCGATACCTCTGCCGACCAACTCCCTGTTACACTGAGTGACCTAAGGATCCAAAATGTATCGCAGAGGACAATACGTAGTCTTTTCGATTTTTTATCAAAACTATCAAAGCACCAAGAGATTACTGAAAACTTTGCCAGCCTCGTCGCTGAGTGCGAGTCTCTTGTGAATACCCCCGTTGACTATAATGAGGATTCTTATGCTTATATTTTGAAGCTCAGGGCAGGGCTGTCTTCGCAAGGCCAAAAGTCCACTTTTCAGAACATGGCGGAACATTTAGGGGTAACAAGAGCGTGGGCCTGCCAGCTGTACAATAAGGCTCTAGCGGAACTCGCCTGTCGGCATGCATTGGTCTGTGGGCTCCTAGCCTATGACTTACACAAAACACGATTTGAGTTGCTTAGTTACTTGAATCTTGTGGATATTCAGCTTGGTGGGTGTGTTTTGCTTGTCTCTGAAATATTAGAGTTGTACGGAGTGTATGTTGACCCGGACACTGGCATTGCGACCTCTTTAACTCAGCATGGAACTGACCAGTTGTTAAGTGATTTTAGAGATTATCTTGAAGAACACTGTCAGGATTGCATCTTAACGGTCCAAGGCCTCCAGGCCGAAGCGTCAGCTTTCGTTGACCTCAGACGATTGGGAAGTGCGGCAATTCCAGTACTTATTGGATTAGCAGAGAAACACGTTTTGTTTAGACTCACTAACGGCGAAATGGTAATAGCCGGGTCAAAAACGAAACTTGCCCTAAAGGTTTTTCGCGAGACCATTGCGGATGCCAACGGCGTTGCCTTGTACAAGAACTTCCAAGCAATTAAACACAGGCTTGACGTTGTGGCGCCAGATGCTTTCCCCAATGAGCACGCTTATGTATCTGCTCTCCTAAGAAACCCTGATATCCTCCTCTGGGGATGGGGCGTTTATACAACCCGGGACAGGATAACAGCGTCCCCCGATGATATTGCTCCTATCGCGGAATGGATTATTACGCAGTTCAGAAAGGGAGTTCCTCAACTTTCATCTAGGGCTGCCTACTTGGAGTTCCGTGAGAGTCTGTACTCTGCTGGCGTTACAAATGAGCATGCGCTCTACTCATGTCTTAGGCTGTTTTATTCAGATAGATTTTTCCTACCTAAGTGTCCAAGGGTTTACCCAATAACGCAGTCGTCAATTCAATCTTATGGGGAAATCCTAAGCGCCCACCTAGATAGACATGGACCTTTGCCCCTGGTTACGCTACAAGAAGAGTTCCTTCACGTACGTGGGTGGAAGGATTCGCAACTGACTCAGACTTTGTCCCGAACCCCGCGCATTATCCGTGTAGATAAAGGGGTCTATGGGCTTATTGATGAGTATCAGCACCTAGAGCCAAAAGTGCTGGACTTAAGTGTTGCACTCATGTCTAAACTCAAAGCTACAGGTGATGACATTTCTATACGCGCTCTATTTTCTGAAAAAAAGGCCACATGCCTTCGTCTAGGTATACATAACGAATATCTGTTGTATGGACTTATGTCTGATTTTTGTAATGACAGATTTACTTTCCGTCGTTTTCCACATGTCGGTTTAGTAGGCGGTGAAGCTGACGCGGGACAGAGCCATAGGGGCATCCTCAATAGGTACCTGGCCTCTCTAGGAACCTCAGTGTTTAAGGAACAGCTGACTCGGGAGTTTGTACAAAAACGTGGTTGGACCGCTGTGGCATTGGATAATGCATTAGCACAAAACGACGTATTGTTGCTCGAACGAGGTGCTACTCCAGAGTATGTCCATCGTGCAGTTGTGGACTGGACAGACGAGAAAGAGGTCGCTCTAGAAGATTGGGTGGTTGATGTTTTAGGAGAACTGCGAAGTCGCGAAACACCACTGGGTCTAGTAAGAAGAGACATTCTTACAACTGAAAAGTTGCCTCCTCTTAGTGGTGGTATCCCCTGGACTGAAGATATTCTAAAGTGTTTTCTTTCCGACCTTGATTTTATCCTTCTGTTGGGGGTTCGCCAATCTGTAATTATCGACTACCCTAACATCCTGGGGATTGAAGATGATGAAGGCGTTATTGCCTACATCCTAAATAAATATTTTGGTGGTGCAGCTAAAAAGACGTTATTGGATAAAAAATTGGATGAACTGGACTTTCGTCCACGGCGAAGTCATCTCGGCCAAGGTCTTGTCTATGAGCAGGGTGACGAGATCCTTGTTACAACCCTAAGGGGGGAATAAGATTGTTAAGCCATCTCAATATTGATCATGTGTACGATTCATCTCACTGCCACTTGGTTAATGAACTATTCTGCCCACTCTTGTCAGAATCCGTTATATATAAGCGGGGAGTGGGCTATTTTACGTCTGGTTGGTTGCGTGAGGCGGTTCAAGGCTTAGCGAAGTTTGCGGAGAATGGCGGGCGAGCTTTCATTGTGACGTCACCTCATATTGAAAAGTCTGATTGGGACGCATTTGTCCTTGCTGACGAGGCATCCAGAAGCGCGCAGGTCTATGAAACCCTCAAAAGGCATGTTGATGACCTTGAGGTGACGTTGAGGGAGGACACAAGGAATGCGTTAGCATGGCTAGTTGCTGATGGGATAGTGACGTTTAAGTTTGCGGTTCCAAAAAACCGAATTGGGGATTACCATGATAAGTTTGCCGTTTTTGAGGATGCGGCCGGTGATAAAGTTGCAATTCATGGCTCTTATAATGATTCTATTCATGGATTATCTAATGGAGAGAGTTTTTCAGTATTTTGTTCTTGGAACCCTGGTCAGGATGGATATGTTCAGTCTCACGGGCAGCGGTTTGATGCCTTGTGGAGTGGTCGGAACGACTTCTTCCATATGTACGATATGTCAGAAGCTATTAAGCACGAGATATGTAGATTGCGTAATACCAGTAGCAGACCGTATACCGAACCTGACCGACCCCAGCCTAAAGCCATCCGAGTCCCAAGTAACGTACAACTGTATGACTTTCAACAGAAAGGAATAGACAACTGGTTTTCCAACGGGTGCCGAGGTCTTTTTGAGATGGCGACGGGCACTGGCAAGACCTTTACTTCCCTGGCGGCAGCGGTAAGAGCGCATGGAGAGCGTGGTTCGTTACTAATTATTGTCGCCGCCCCTTTCAATCACCTGGTTGACCAATGGAATGAAGAAGCAAAGAAGTTTGGGTTTGTGCCTCTCCTCTGCAGGGATAGTGCGACCAGTTGGCTACAACTGGCTAAGTCTCGGATTCAGGATTTCAATAATGGGGGTAGAGACAGCTTAGTCCTAATAACTACCCACAAAACTGCCTCAGCAAGCAACTTTATCAAAGTGGTGTCGAAGGCAAGGGGATACACACTACTCATCGCTGATGAGGTGCATTATCTCGGGTCACGACACTTGAAGAATGCCCTCCTAGAGTCCTATCAGTACAGGATAGGGCTTTCAGCAACGCCAGACCGATGGTTTGACGAAACTGGCTCACAAGAAATTAGAGGCTATTTCGGCAAGACAGTTGCAGAAATGCCACTAGAGGTTGCTATTGGTACATTTCTTACCCCATATAGGTTCATCCCTCACTTGGTAACCCTTAGTGATAGTGAATTTAATAAATATACACAGCTAACGAGGCTCATCAGGCAGTTAATGGCCTCAGCGGAGAAGAGTATTGACACTGAGTACTTACAGTCAGTTCTACGAAAAAGGGCAAACATCGTGTCAAAAGCCGCTGCTAAATTGCCTATGCTACTTGATCTTTTGAACAAACAGATCGCTCAGCAAGGTGGCGAAAGCGTGCGACACTGTATAGTCTATGTCGCTCCAGGCGAGGCCGACAAATATGTGCGGGCACTGTCAAATATCGGCCTGCGTGTACATAGCTTTATTCATACCGTTCCTAACGATGAGCGGTTGGCCCTTTTAGACCAGTTCAATAATGGGCACATTCAGCTTCTTGTAGCAATTAAATGCCTTGATGAGGGAGTGAACATACCCGCTACAAAGGAGGCCTACTTCGTTGCTAGTACCTCTAATCCTAGGGAATTTGTTCAAAGAAGGGGTAGGATTTTGAGAAAGCATCCGGGAAAAGAACGTGCGATAGTGCACGACTTTGTAGTTACCTGTCCCAGACGCAGCATCTCCGACGGCATGGTAGATATCGCCGTCACCTTGTTACGGAAAGAGATGCCCCGTTTTGTAGAATTCTCTTCTGCGGCGGAGAACGAATTCGAGGCGAGGGACGTGGTATTTCAGACGTTGCTTTACTATAACGCCCTTGAGCTTTTGGAACTACGTCCTTGGGACGTCTATAGGTCAACGCAAGACAAAGAGCAGGAGGAAGAGACATATGAGTAATTTAAATGAACGGATTAGTTTTATGCTGGCGTCAGAGAAGGCAGTTGTACGCAACGTAGTTATGCATGCTATTAAATCCGCGCAAACTGAGGACTTGTCATCGGAATCACTAGCACAAAAGCTCGGAAGAGACCTGTCTAAGCTTATTAAGGAGGCCTCAAATGAGACTTCAGTCAATTGAGTTAAAGAACTTTAGACAGTTTTACGGGAAACAGACTCTGGAGTTTGCAGGTGCGAGCATGCAGGATGAAACAAACGTTACGGTAATATATGGTGATAATGGACGTGGTAAGACCGGCTTATTTCGAGCCTTGATGTTTGCTCTGTTCGGGGAACGGGTATTAGACCAAGACAAGAATTACGACCAGGCGGATAGCTTCGATGCCAAACGACTCTACCTAGTGAATCTTGTTGCGTTAGAAGAGGATGGCAGGCAAGGCACAGAAGCTTATGTCAAGGTGAGATTTGCACATGATAACATGCAGTACGAGATGACTCGTAAGTTGTATGGAATACTCAGTGATGATGGTATCGTTAATGAAGAAGATGCTGGCTTGTGTCTTTATATTAAGGACGTTACAGGGAATACAAAAGTATTAGATCATGACTGCGCTGATGATATAAATGCACTTATAGCACAGATTTTGGATAGAAGAGTTAAGGACTATTTTCTGTTTGACGGGGAGCGAATTGAGAGATTGACTAAGGCAACGACGATTCAACGTAAGGAGATCGCAAGGGGTATCAAAAGCCTATTGAGAATTGATGAGTTATTTAAAGCTGAAGAAGCGGTAAAATTGCTTGATGCTAAGATCACTAAAGAGCTCGAGAAAGTCTCCACGGGGGAGTATCGCAAAAAACTTCAGATGCGCGATGAGCTACTACAAAGTGAAGTAACATTGGAGAATGACCTCACTCAAAAGGAAGATGAGAGAGAGACGGCAGAAGAGCATCTAAGGCTAATAGATCATGAGCTTGACCGTTTCAAGGATAAAGTGACCCTACTAGAGAAACGCAAAACACTAGAGAATAGGCTAGAGACTCTAAGACAGCATGGCAATTTGCTTAAACATCGGATGGTTGAAGGGCTATCATTTGGGGGTTTAGTTTTGTCTAGAGACCTTCTAACTCAGCTCTATGTTGAAATAGACTTTAAGAGAGAGAAGGGTCAAGTACCCTCTGACTTGAAGCGTGAGCTGATTGATCGTCTCCTTAACGAAATGAAATGCCTGTGCGGCAGACCCATTAGGATGAACTCGCCGGAGTATCATCTGCTTAAGGCATGGGAGACACAGGTACCTACTCAGCAGACACAACAAGCTATCATGGGCTTATTTGGCGACCTCGGCGCGAGCCAGGAGGCAGCCAAGAATGGGCAAGACGTTATTATGGAGGTCCTCAGACAGGTAGGAACCGTTGATGCTGAATCAGACCAAATACGCCAGGAGCTGGCTGAGTTTGCGGAAGAGCTTGATGGTCTCCCGGACAGTGATTTCAGCGGCATCAACAAGGCACGGGCGACCATCCAAGCGTCGATTGCATCACTGGATCATGAGGTTTCCGTGCAGGGTTCTGAGCTCGAGGCGGTGCGAGATCAGCTGGCCGCAGTTGATCGCCAGTTAGGTCCACTAGAGCGGGAATCTAAGCAACATCTTGAGTTATCATATCAACGTCAGGTAGTTGCTGAAGCTAAACAGACGTTCAAAACCTTGATTAAGCGTTTTACGGATGAAATGCGTGCACAACTTGAGGAAAAAGCATCTCACAATATGGCTAAAATGCTCGATTCTCAGGGAAGAGGGGTTCTGCGTGCAGTGAAGTTGGACGAGCAATACACTCTAGAGGTACTGGACTGGAGAGACAGGGAGTTTTTGGCGAATGTATCAGCAGGGCAACGCCAAATTGTGTCTTTATCCTTTATACTAGCACTAGCTCAGGTTGCAGGAGGTGCAGCTAGCCTTGAGATACCACTGTTCATGGACACCCCGTTTGGACGGCTCTCCCCTGAGCATCGGGATAACTTATTGAGCTACATTCCTCAGGTGACGCCACAGTGGATTATGTTGGCGACAGCAACGGAGTTTACGGAGAAGGAAAGCCGCTTCCTCAAGGATTCGGGGAAATGGGGGAGAGTCTACTACCTTGACTCTAAGGTCGCGGGCCAGACTGTGGCTAAGGAGATGTCTGTGGAGAGCTTTAGGGGGCTTCAGAAGGAGGGTGTAACCCGTGGATAACATTCGTGTTAAAGTGGGTAAAAAGTATCACGCAATCTATAAGGAGCTCACTCAAGAGACAGGTAACCGTAAGAAGGTCTTTGCCCAGCATGGTGATCTTTTTATGCTATGCGTAGCCTTAGGTCATTCTACAGAGGAAAAGGTTACCGTTAGCAGAGATGCTTTATTCTGGTCTCACTCATTGACAAAGAATCAACAGACGGTTCTCAAGGCGATTGCAGTGAAGGAGAGTGACTCCTACGAGGTGTTGTCTAGGCCTGAGTCTATTATTCAACTAGCCGAGACGCTCGCTGACAGAGGAATGGATGACCTCATAAAAACTGTGCTCGATGATTTTATTGCTGGCGAAGGAGATGACGGGCTCTCCTTGGTCTTTACTGACAAGGATAATCTACATAAAACGATTTTGTCATTTGTGTCACAAAGGATTCTGGCTTCACCATTTTAGGAGGTACGTCAAGGATCGACATTTGGTCGGTCTTCTGGTATCCTTACGCTAATTATAAAAAATAAATAGCGTCCTCTAGCTTAATGTAGATTATGGCTAACCTGGCTCTGTGTATTTTCTTTTAAGGTAGACCAAAGATCCTAGGGGGAATAACGATGGCAGATATTTTACTACTAGAACCAGCTTACAAAAACAAGTATCCACCCTTAGGCCTAATGAAATTGGCTTACTATCATAGAAATGTTAGGGGAGACTATGTCCGTTTTGCTAAGGGCAGACTCCCTGAGGCGTATCAGGGGAAGAGATGGGACAGAGTTTACGTAACAAGCATGTTCACATTTGAGTGGGCTGAAACAGTTAGGACTATCAAATATGCGCTTGAGGTTGTTAAGGAGAAGCAGAATGTCTTTGTAGGCGGCATTGCTGCGACGCTAATGCCAGATAAGATCCTTGAAGAAACTGGTGTGACTCCAATTACTGGCCTACTTAATCGACAAGGATTACTCGGTTACGAGGACAGCGATATCATTGACACCATGACCCCGGACTACTCAATTTTGGATGATATTAAAAATCAATACGTTTATACCAATCACGATGCATACTTCCTCTACGCAACCAAGGGGTGTGGGATGCGGTGTGGTTTTTGTGCCGTGCAAACACTTGAGCCCGAGTATGTACCGTATATCGATATTAAGACCAAGATAGAACAGATTAGTAGCAGATTTGGTTCTAAAAAGGACCTGCTATTAATAGATAACAATGTTCTACGTTCAGAGTGCTTCGATCAAATTATCGATGACATAAAAGCTGCTGGTTTTAGCAAAGGAGCCACCTATACTAATCCGAAGACTGGTAAGACCGTGAATCGGTATGTAGACTTTAATCAGGGGCTCGATGCTAACCTATTGAACGAGCATAAAGCACGAAGACTAGGAGAGATCGCTCTGAAGCCTGCCCGAATAGCATTCGACCATGTTGAAGACCAGCAGAAATATGAGAGGGCAATCCGGCTGTGCGTTAAGCACGGAGTGACTACATTGTCCAATTATATTCTGTACAATAGCGAGACCTTCACGGGGAAAGGCACCACATATGCAGCTGATACCCCTGAGGACTTATATCAACGCATGCGCTTCACGGTGGATCTGCAGGATAGTATTAATAATGAGACTACCAGTGGAAAACCGGTCAGCATCTTCTCTTTCCCCATGCGGTACATACCCCTTGCTGATAGGCAACGGGGCTACATAGGGTCGAATTGGTCTAAGAAGTACCTACGAGCCGTCCAGTGTATGTTGATCCCAACGCAGGGTAAAGGGATGGTTTCAAGGAAGTTTTTTCTTGCGGCTTTCGGGCTGGATGTAGATGACTACATGGAGATCCTGGCCATGCCTGAGTCGCTCATCGTGGCTAGAGGACATTTTGTCGAGAATAAGAAAAACGAGAGCGAAAGCGAAAGAACCGAGAGGCTGAGGATATGGCAGCAGAATCGGGAGCAATGGATAGAATGGCAACGCTTATTTCGTATGCTTGGCGAGGAAAAGGACGAGTTCCTCAGCAATATAAATAGACCTCTGGTGCCAGAGGTCCTGCTTGGTTTAAAGAGTCACCTACAGCAGAAGTTATTTTTGCACTACTTGACAGATAACCGCGTCCTTCAGCTACTCGGTGGGTTTGATCAGAAGTCACCCACTGCTGCAGGAATAAAAGGCTACATCACGGAGGAATTCCCCGTCTTTTATCAGCAACTGGTTGAAATGCTTGCAGGTTCAAAAACTGCAAATACAGCAGCTCACTTAGCCTTTTACCGCTTCTTTGGACATGACGGATTTAGGGACCTGATGTATCATATTTGGTTGAGTTCTGAGGATAAAGACGGGCGTCTAAAATCATTGGCTCATGTATTTCGGAAGGAGCCGAATCTGTATCACTATCTTCAGATGTCGCGCCTCTATTTAAGATACTGCGCAGTGGACATTTTGTCAGAGGGGCAAAGAAAAGAGGCAATGTGCGCCTTCCTCAGTCTAGACACAGAGACCATGCGGCTTGTCCTGGGTAAGAGTTCAGCTGCCCTAACAGAGCACGTAGTGTCCCAGTTACAAGACAGTATGGGGCAACATTTGCTGGCAAATACGGTATATGAGCTTATTAGTCAGGTTAGGGGCCTGTTGGGAGAGGTAATATGAACATAGCTATTGGCAAGTTCACGTTAGAATCGCTAACCACCGGAATGTACATTAATCCGATGGATGTTTTCAGGGAGTACATCCAGAATTCCGTAGACTCATTTGATGAGGCCTATGAGACCGGACTCCTCAGACCAGGAGAAGAGAAAATTCTAATAACTATCAATCAAGCAGGTCGCAATATTAGCATTGATGATAACGGGGTGGGATTAGCGGTAGAAAGTGCAGTGGCTGCCTTGGCTGATATCGGAAATTCAAGGAAACGCAGTGAGCTGAATCGCGGCTTTAGGGGTATCGGACGGCTTGCAGGACTGAGCTACGCAGATCGGCTGGTGTTCACTAGCTCCCATTTTGGGGAAGCAAAAAAGACGGAGATCAGTTTTGACGCTCTGAGGTTGAGAGATCTGTTGGTGCCAAGTCATGACCAATCCATAGACATTACGGAATTGTTAAACCGTGTAATTACAACTCAGGTGTCGCCGGCTCCGATGGACGAGCATTACTTTCGAGTCGAGCTTAGTGGCGTTAGGACTGACAGTGGTCTGCTAGCTTCAGATGACGTCTATGATTTTCTTGCTCAATCTTCGCCAGTGTCTTTTAACACTCAGGAGTTTAGTTGGGCCAAGGAGATTACCGACAAGGCCAAAGAAAAGGGGCATGTATTTTCTCATTACAATATTTGGATCCAAACTTCAGGCAGCCCGAGGCAGGTGTTTAAGCCATATGCTGACAAGTATTTGGTTGATAAAAGTAGACGGCTCAAGGATGCCATCACTGGTGTAAATGTGGTGCCTATCTGTTCCACGAATGGTGACCTGCTTGCCGTTGTCTGGTATGCGGAAGCTTCCTATTCTGGAGCAATTGTGGAAAGTAGACTTAGAGGCCTGCGCTTTCGGAAGGGTAATATCCTGGTAGGGGATCACCAGACGGTTAGTGGAGCATTTAAAGACCCACGTTTTAATGGATGGGTACAGGGTGAAATACACATTCTCTCGAGTAGAATTATTCCTAACTCAAGGCGCGATGACTTCGAGCGTAACGAAGAGTATGTTGCGTTACATGAGAAGCTGTCAGGTTTGACAGCGGAAATTACTAAACAATTGAGGCAGGCGTCAAATGAAAGGAGTCAGCATGCTCTGGATTTCAGACACGCAGAGGAGACGATTCAGCACTTAGACGCGGGTCTAGCCTCTGGGTACATATCTCCATCAAGGCGGGGAGCCGTGACGAAGAAGATAAAGGAAGTTAAAAATAGTCTCTCATACCTGACGCCAGACTCTGAAGAGGAACTTGAACGTCAGTACGATATCTTTCATAAACTCGACATAATACTTGGAACAGTGAGCGGTGGGACTAGCTATATGGCCCTCAATCTGATGAGTCACTTGAGCCAGACAGAGAAAAAGGTACTGGAACGTGTTTTCAGGACAATCCAAATGGAGGTTGACGAGGAAACGGCGACTAGGCTAGGGGATGCGATCGTTGAGGCCTTTAGGCAGCACTGATACCAGTGACAGCTAATAGACTGACCAGTAGACAAAGGATTGATTCCAAAGTCCAGGCATCTTTAACGTAAACACCGAAATATGGAGCCAGAAGTGGGAGGCTGAGAAATGGAACAAAGCACAGTCTGTCAAGACAATAAAACAGGTCAGAGTGCAGCTGTGGGCCGGAGTTATACGACCTACAGTATGGCAAACAAATACCCCAACAAATACAGAGACGACTTCTTCGTGCAAGTGAGAGCAAGCGAACTCTCCTTAGCCAGGGAGAAGGTGGAACTACTCGTGCGACAGAAGTTCGAAGTCTACGAACTGTTACTATCGGGCGCGAACTTATCCGCTGGGGCTGCAGTAAGTTTCCTCTGTGGCGGGTTCAAATCCGACCAGCTGTCGAGCATGGTGGTGCTGATGCTTATGCTCGCATCAACCGGCTTATGCGGGTCCCACTGGTGGACTCGTAGAAGCGCCAGTCTTCTGAATCATACCCTAGTGGCTCAAGAGCTCCTCAGGGTGCTACCAGATCCGAATGCCACAGATTTTGTGCAAGATCATTACGAGACGGATAATGCGAACGTAGCTAATCTCGGAATGCGGTTGTCTCGAGTACCACAGCAGGATGAGGAGGGCAACAGAGTATGAAGGTGAGACTTATGCAAGTTGAACAGCCAATAGGTAGCTTCTTCATGGCCGTTCTTCCAGCCGAATACCTCGTAAGCAAGTGCACTAT
Organism: Bacillota bacterium; assembly: GCA_009773495.1. Lineage (GTDB taxonomy): Bacteria > Bacillota > UBA994 > UBA994 > UBA994 > WSXW01. The sequence continues at coordinate 2,046 of WSXW01000004.1, read as the reverse complement.
TAGCCAAAGAGACTACAACCCTGTGGATGGCGAAACATTCGGTGGACCCCAGCGATACCTTTCTGACAAAAGAATAAAAGAGATCAGGGAATACTCTGTGCTACCTGACGCAGTGTTTCCTACTCCCATTGTGCTATCTGTAGAGTCTAGCGAAGGTCATTATTGGGAGCATGGTGAAGAAGCGTTCTTTGAGATTGCAGATAATGTGATGCTGGGCGAAGTAATTGATGGCCAGCACAGACTTGCAGGGCTGAGCGGTTCCTCTGAATTGAAGTCATTCAAACTCCCGGTAGTTATAATGTTTGATCTTACTGCGGAGGAGAAGGCGTATGTATTCTCTACAATAAACAGCACCCAAGTGAAGGTAAATCAATCGCTCATATACGACCTCTTTGCCCTATCTCAAACTAGGAGCCCGCAAAAAACATGTCATGAAATCGCGAGGCTATTTAATACAAGTCCCGATTCTCCCTTTTATAGACGACTTAAGATGTTAGGTAAGAAACAAGAGGAATTGGCATCGCTATCTCAAGCAAGCTTTATAAAACCTCTAATGCATCTTATCTCTGCCAACTCCGCAGAGGACCTCTCGATTATCAAAGGCCAAGGGCTTGAGGCTCTTAGGCCAGACAGTAATAAACCCTTAAGGGGCTACTTCCTAAGAGATCAGGACGAGATGATCTATAAGATACTCCTTAACCTCTTTACGGCTGTACGAGACACGTTCCCCACGGAGTGGGATAACCCAAAGGACTACATACTGACAAAGACAGTAGGATATACAGCAATAATTACAGCCTTTCCCGTGCTTCTTGTGTGGGGCCGCAAAGAAAAAGATCTAACGTATCAGTTTTTTAAATCTGCGTATGGAGATCTAAAGCGTCATCTCAGAAGACAGAATCTAGAACTGACATCCGATTACTTTAAGTCTAGTCAGCATGAGGCTATGCGGCTAGCGAATGTCATCTTAGATGGGACAGGGGCTAGAGTAGGTGGGGCGGACAAGTAAACTAAGCCTCATGTCTAGTGGGCGCAGCAACCCTCTGAGGGGCTAGAAGTCTTTAATAAGGAGCAAGTGCTTGGTAAATCATCATCTTAGGTACACAAAAGCACAAGTACCTAGGCTCTTGAGGCCGCTCCTCAAGAGCCGTCTTTCTGTATTCATCCACAGTGGCCATCAGGGTTGCCAAGTTGGGAGCTGTAGAGTTAGGAACCGGGAATAGCAGGGGGATAACGAAGATATACACGACGAGGATTAGAGCAGAATATCAATTCAGGGGGAATATACTTGCCTAACACCCACCCGCTATTTTCTGTTAGATAGGCGTAAAGGATTATCTTTTGGGGCTCTTGAGCAATGCGCTTAAGAGCCATAGTAGTTTATAGGAGTCTTTAGAAAACTCTACCATGTGACAAAGCCTGTCAAAATTCGACAAAGGGAAGTATCGCAATCTAGAGAACTAAGTACTAGCTATTATTGTAAGGAGCGGATGCGACCAACTTGACTTTAAGAGTCTATCTACGGCGGTAATAGCCGGTATTTTGCTCTAATACTCAACTATGACAGTCCAAAAGAGTCATGTAACAAGGGGGGCAGAACCCACTGTTCCCGCGCCAGCCTTCCACACAGTTGATCTCTTAACACAAACCTGACCGCATTTGCATAGCTGATATAGCCTTAGTCACCCATTGCATGAACGTTTCAGGCTATCTGAACATGGTGGTAGAAGGGAGCTCATATACATGTACCTTCCATCCGGCCTATACGAACAAGTCGTCAACCTGGCCATTGTCGAAGGCCTAAAGGGATTAGGCAATGATCGCGAGCATAGAACTGGCCCTCTGCTTGCTGGCGAAGCGGAGCCAGTTCTTTCGCGTTACCTGTATGAGGTTCTCTCTAGGGGCTTGCGGTATTTAAGAGACAAGGTTGGCGAAGAGGAAACACTTAGTCTGTGTTTGGCAAGTAAGAATTGCATAGAGTGGCAGCTAATTTGTGCATAGCGTCCTGTCGTGTTTCCTTCTCCCTTCCCCCCCTAGGGGGGGAAG